>CAYGDW010000033.1:0-28460 GCA_964348755.1 uncultured Bacteroidales bacterium
ATCTCATGCATAAAATTCTATCCTTTTTTACTTTATCGGACAATAGTGTTAGTAATTAGTTATTTTTGAATAATGTCCAATAAAAGTTGTGAATTAACCTTTGTTTTCCTGATTTAATAAAAAGCTGCATTTTTTTTGTTAATGCTAAAAAGTTTGTACCATGCCCACAAACCGTGAATTGTTTTTCAGATACCTTGGGCAGACATCTGCCTACCCGCTGGGAATTGAAATTGACCGTGCCGAAGGCGTGTATATGTTTTCACCCGATGGGAAAAGGTACCTTGATCTGATTAGTGGAATTGGGGTAAGCAGCATTGGGCACCGGCATCAGGCTGTTGTGAGTGCTGTAAAGGAGCAGGCAGAAAAGTATATGCACCTAATGGTGTATGGCGAAACGGTGCAGTCGCCACAGGTCAGGCTGGCCGAACTGCTTGTCAGGCATCTGCCTGAACAGCTAAACCAGGTTTTTTTTGTCAATTCGGGTAGTGAAGCCACCGAAGGAGCCTTAAAGCTAAGCAAGCGCTACACCGGCCGTAGCGAAATTGTTTGTTTTCGAAAGGCTTATCATGGCAGCACCCAAGGTTCGCTCAGCGTAATGGGCCATGAGCCACTCAAAAATGCATTCAGGCCATTGCTTCCCGATGTAAAAATCCTCGATTACAATGTTTCTGGGCAACTTGATCAGATTACTGAAAGGACGGCCTGCGTAATTGCCGAAACTATACAAGGCGAAGCTGGTGCCATTGTACCACAAAGCGGCTTTTTGCAGGCCCTTCGGCAGCGCTGCAACGAATCCGGAGCACTGTTAATCTTTGACGAGATACAGGCCGGATTTGGCCGAACCGGTAAACTTTGGGCATTCGAACACTATAATGTTGTGCCCGACATATTGCTGCTGGCAAAAGCAATGGGTGGCGGAATGCCGGTCGGGGCGTTTATAGCTTCTGAAAAAATTATGCGAAGCCTTATGCACTCGCCGGTGCTTGGGCATATTACGACCTTTGGCGGCAATGCCGTGTGTGCTGCGGCCGCCCTGGCAAACCTTCAGGTAATTGTCCAAAGCAAACTCTGGGAGGCTGTTCCTGAAAAGGAAAATATCTTTCGTGAAAAACTAAAACACCCCTCAATAAAAAACATACGAGGCATAGGCCTAATGCTGGCTCTTGAGTTTGATAGCTTTGAACAAAATAAACGTATAATTGACCGCTGCCTTGAAATGGGCGTGCTAACCGACTGGTTCCTGTTTGCCGAAAACTGTCTGCGAATAGCACCTCCGCTAATAATTACAAACGACCAGATTGCTTTTGCATGCAAGGTTATTCTTGGGTCAATTGAGTAAATTTCTTTGAATTACATTTATTTCTGCATAACTTTAAAGCCAGAGAGATGGTTTGTTAACCAAACGATTTGTCATGGATTCAAACTTGCTTGCCCTGCTCCAGACCATGCCATTGCAAAGCCTGCCGGTTGTTGGTTTTTTTACCAATTATGCTCTGGAAAAACTGTACCGTTCGGGCGATTTTTTGTTATTGTGTGGTGCCAGCGATTACAAGTGGGCATACCTTTGCGGCGACAATCCTGAAGAGTTACTTAAAGTGCTCGATGAGTTTGACTTTTACACCCCTTATTTTGCAAATGTTGAAGATTGGATGATACCCGCCATAACCCAACTTAACAGGATTGACTGGAAACTGACCACCCACCGCTACTACCTTTCCGAAGAAAAACCTATTGCTCCTCCAACCCAAAATTTCAAACAGCTTGATCCTTCTATGGCAGGGTATATTTTTGAGGTTTCGGCATACAAAGACTTTACCTCAGAAGGATATATTCGCGATCGGCTCGAAAAGGACATTTCAACTGGAATTTGGCTGGATGGACAATTGGTTGGCTGGGGCCTTACCCACGACGATTCCTCGCTTGGTTTTCTCAATGTGCTTCCGCAGTGGCAGGCAAAAGGACTTGGCGAAAGCATTCTTAAAGCACTTATTTTAAAGAAAAGGGAATTGGGGCTGCCGGTTTTTGTAAATATCGAACCTCATAATATTCAATCTATCAGCCTGATTAAAAAGCTTGGTTTTTCGTTCGACAGGCAGGTGTCGTGGCTCAAGCTAATGCAATAGTGCATAAGTTTTATTCGTCCTCTTTTTGCTGGCGGTCAAGTTCGTCTTGCAATTCATCCATTATATAGCCTTTGCCTTTTTCTACCTTCATGCTGTGGGCTACACGTGCAATCATGTGGGTGGCTATCGGAGCCGTAAAAATGACAAAAATTACTACCATAAGGGCTTCAATACCTACAATCCATTGTGGGTGCCAAAGAAGCACCGCAGCCAGCATAAGCAAGGCCCCTAGCGAGGCCGCTTTGGTAATGGCGTGCATACGCATATATACATCGGGCAGCTTGACCACCCCAATGGCAGCCACCAGCATAAAAAGCGCACCCGAAACCAATAAAATCGAAACAATCCACTCCATCATTTTTCAATCCTCCTTTTTAGGTATTTGGCAAAGGCAATATTGCCCATAAATACCAAAAGAGCAATCACCACCGCCACATTCAGGTAAACTGTTTGTCCGGTTTGCATTATATAAACCAGAATCAGGCCTATAACCAGCGAAGCTATCAAATCCATTACCGCCATACGATCGGGCAATGAGGGACCGGTAAGCAGACGGTAAAGACCTGCAAACAATGAAATGGTAAGGCAGGCAAAGCTTATTTGTATGGCTACTGTTAAAACCGGGAAATTGTCGGGGCTCATGGCTTTGAGTATTTATTCAAAAATGAGTTGAATGCGCCTCTCCAGCTGCGATTTGGTTTTTCTAATAAAATCCTCGCGGTCGTAAAGGTACATTACATGCACGTAAATCTTTTTCTTGTCTGGTGTCATGTCGAGGGTCAGGCTTCCGGGTGTCATCGAAATCAGGTTGGCCAGTGCTATTATGGCTGTATCTGTCTTGAGGTCGATGGGTACTTCAACAATTCCAGGGCGGGTATAGTTTTTTGGTGTAATAATATCCCAAGCTACAAAAAGGCTCGATAATACCAATTCTTTGAGGTAATAAACTACAAAAACCAGCAGCCTCCCCAATCGTATAAAAACACTCAATATTTTTTTCATTTCAATGTATTATTTGCCCAAAACAGCATTGATGTAAAACTCAGGAAAAACCACTTGTTTGGCAGCTTCAACAGTAATTTCAGAAACCGGCCCTGCAAATACGCCCAGCATTATAACAGCAAAGGCCAGCAAGGATGTAGCAGCAATAGCCCTTCGGCTAACTTTGCCTTGAACGGCTTCTTGGGGTTCCTTTTTCCAATATGCCTCATTCCATATTTTAATCATCGAGAACAAGGTAAACAGCCCTACCAGAATGGCAACAGAAGTTATAAAATAATCGCCACTTTCAAAACCACCCTTTATCAGGAAAAATTTGCCGAAAAAGCCTGGCAGGGGCGGAATTCCGGCCAACGACATGGCAGGTATAAAAAACAACAGAGCCAGCAATGGGCTTGCCTTGTAAAGGCCGCCAAGATTCTTTAGGTCGTAGCTGCCCATGCGCTGATAAACCAGCCCTCCGGCCAAAAATGCATTGGTTTTTGAGAGCATGTTGTGTACCGTAAAGTAAATGGCCCCGGCAATGCCGCCAATGGTAAAAATAGCCAAACCCATTGCCATATAGCCTACCTGACTTATGATATGAAATGACAGGATTTTTCGTATGTCGAATTGCGAGGCTGCCATGAGTACCCCAATCGTCATAGTTAGCCCTGCTAAAATAAAAATAAAGATTTTCCAGAACTCCAGATCGTTAACAATAAACAAACTGTAAAACCTGAACATTGTATAAATACCTACTTTGGTAAGTGTGCCAGCAAAAAGGGCCGTAATGGCTACCGGAGGGGTGTGGTATGAGGCGGGCAACCAGAAAAAGAATGGGAAAAGAGCGGATTTTATACTGAATGCAATAAAAAAAAGCATCAACGCGCCATTAAGGTATGGTATTTCGGCACCAGCGCGTAGTTTATGAGCCAGGTCAGCCATATTGAGGGTTCCGGTAAGGCCGTAAAGTATGCCAATTGCCGCAACAAAAAAGATGGAAGCCACAAAATTTATGGTAACGTATTTTATGCTTCCCCTTAGCTGCCCGGCCGATCCTCCAAGGGCTATCAGAACAAAGCTCGATGTGAGCATTACTTCGTACCACACATAAAGGTTGAAGATGTCGCCTGTGATAAAAGCCCCGTTAACACCCATTAGCAGGCCAAAAACCAAGGGATAATATCCGGCGCTTTGCTGGTTTTTTTCTATAAAACCCGGCGAGTATATCATAATTATCACAGAAACAAAGGCCACCGTAACCAGCATTATGGCCGAGAGCAGGTCGGCCACAAGTGTTATTCCGTAGGGTACCATCCATGATCCTACTTGTATTACAGCAATGCCATTTTGATGTACATCTATTAGCAAATTCACCGAAAAGAAAGTAAGAGCAAGCGTTGCCAGCAAGCTGAAATTTTGTTGAAACGCCAGCCATTTCCTGGTAAAAATAAGCACCACCATAAAAAACAATGGGAGAAATATGGGTAATACCAACATCATGGCTTATTCGTTTTCTGATAGTTCGTCAAAATCGGTGGTTTTGGTAACGCTGTAAAGCCTGTAAACCAGCACCAGAGCAAAAGCAGTAACACCAAGCCCAATTACAATTGCGGTAAGAATCAATGCCTGCGGCAGTGGGTCGGCCATACGGGCGGCTTCGCCGGGCACATTTCGAACAAAAGCCGGAAAACCGCTTGTAAGGCCACCTGCCACAAAGAGCAACAAGTTGGTGGCGTGCCCCAAAAAAATTAAGCCAAGCACCAGTTTAAATATATTGCGCCTTAGCAACATATAAACCGCAGCCCCATATAAAACCCCAACCAAAATAGCCAAAAGAAAAAGCATAATTATTCCTCCATTATTGAAAATACTACCAGGGTAAGCATTCCGGCAACTGTTAAATATACGCCAAAATCAAAAAGTAAGGGGGTTCCTAATTTTAGTTCGAGGCCGGTGCCTTCAAACATGATAATCCATTGGCCGGTCATAAAAACAAAATCATTGAACAATGCCGGCAAGCCCGACACCAGAGCCAGCAATAGGCCAGTGGCAGTTAGTACCATTGGGCTAAAGGGAATTGCCTTTTGGGTTTTGGGCACTCCAAACCCCATTGCATACAGAATATATGCTGCGCCAAGCATCAAACCGCCTATGAAACCTCCCCCGGGTTCGTTGTGCCCTCTGTAAAGCACTACCAGCGATAGAATTACCAGCAAGGGCCTCATGTGGCGGGCTGCTATTTGCAATATCACTGATTCCATGTTATTTTTTGTTTCTTTGCGTAAGCTTAATCATTGAATAAATTCCGAGAGCTGCTACTGCAAGCACCGTAATTTCGCCAAGCGTATCCAGTGCGCGGAAATCGACCAGTATTACGTTTACAATATTGCGCCCAAATGCTTCGCTATAGCTTGTTTGCTTAAAATAATCCGAAATTGGTGCTTCAACCAGGGTGGTTCCGGCCTGCAACACAAGCACCATCATAAAGCCACCAACCATTGCTGCCACAAGTGCATCGCGCATTCGGGCGCCGGTGTCGCTGTATTTAACATATTTCGGAAGGTGGTAAAGCACTGCCAATGCCAAAATAATCATTAGCGTTTCAACCAAAATCATGGTAATGGCCAGATCAACCCCGCTGTAAGCAATAAATATTATGGTAATGCCAAAACCTATTACACCCATGGCTATGAGTGCAACCACCCTAGAATGCGACACCACTGCCGAAAAAGTAGCTGCAATGATCAGTGCAACCACGGCCACCAGGTTAAGGGGCATTTCTCTGAAATTCAGTTCAAGTATTACCGGATCGGCATTCCATATCTGAATCCACACCAGTACCGATGCCACCACAAAAACCGTCATAAGGTAGTACCTGTGATATCCGTGCTGTATGGCTTTTGTTTGTTCTTTTGTTAATAAAAGGAACAGGTCGATGAGCTTGAAAAATATGTTGGAAAACTCGCGCCCGAAAAATCGAAGGTTTATTTTTTCAGCGAATAAGATAACGCTATGGCGGTATTTGAAAACCAATACCCCAAGAGCCACAGTGAGTGCGCTTAGCCCAAGCACCAGGTTTAAACCATGCCAGAGTTTTAGTTTTATTGCGGCCATGGCAGGGTTTATGGCCATAATGGCCTGCGATGTAAGCGGATTGGCCATTGTGGCAGGAAATAAACCCAGCAAAAAACTAATCAGAACAAGAAAAAATGGCCCGATAATAAGGGGCAATGATGGTTCAGCAGGGGTTTTCTCATACCCGGGTTCTTTGCCCCAAAATATGTCGAGGGCCAGGCGAAGCGAAAGGAAAACCAAAATCACATTGGTTAAAAAGCCGGCAATTAGTATAAACCAGTGTGCGTGGGGGGCATTCACTTTGGCCTCGTAAACAAGTTCCTTGCCAATAAAGCCCAGCATGGGTGGTATTCCGGCCATCGAAACAAGTGCAAAAGCCATTACAATGGCAGCAAATGGCATGTATTTGAAAAGCCCTCCAAGTTTTGTAATATCGCGGGTGCCGGTTTTTTTCTCAATAATTCCGGCCATCATAAAGAGGGTGCCCTTATAAAGTGCATGCACCAAAAGAAATATTATTGCCGCGTTTATGGCATATTCGGTGCCAGTACCTATAAGCAAAACCAAGGTGCCCAATGCGCTTACGGTGGTGTATGCCAGTATTCGCTTCAGATCGGTTTGGGTAATACTTAGCCACGCCCCTGCAAACATGGTGGTAACGCCAAAAATACTTAGCAGGTAATGCCAAACTTCCGTACCTCCCAGCACTGGGTTAAGGCGGGCAAGCAGAAAGACGCCCGCTTTTACCATAGTGGCCGAGTGTAAGTATGCACTTACGGGCGATGGAGCCGCCATTGCCCCCGGAAGCCAGAAATGAAAAGGAAACTGGGCCGACTTGGTAAATGCTCCGGTTAATACCAAAAGAAGGGCTGGCAAATAATACGCGTTGTTGCGCATCAGGTCGGGATCTGAAAACAAATTGCTCAACTCGTAACTGCCGTAAGGGATACCCATAAGCACAAAGCCCCCAAGCAGCGCCAAACCGCCAAAACCGGTTATTAGTAATGCCTGTAGGGCCGCAGCGCGGGCCTCGGGTTTTTCGTGGTTGTAGCCAATCAAAAGGTATGAGCTTATGCTGGTCAATTCCCAAAATACAAAAATGGTAATCAGGTTGCCCGAAACCACAATTCCAAGCATCGACGCCATAAATAATAGGAGGTAGCCCATGAAACGCCCCTTCATAGGGTACGATTTCATGTAGTACCCGGCGTATATTAGTATAAAAGCACCAATGCCAAGTACCATAAGGCTGAACAATACACTGAGGCCGTCAATGTAAAAAGAGAAATCGATGCCGTAAACCGGAAGCCACGAATAACTTTCGCTGAGTATGGTGCCGCTGTTTATTGCTGGCAAAAGACTAAAAAACCATAAAAATCCTGCAAATGGCAAAGTAGCATAAACCCAACCGGCTGCTCCCCCTAAATACTTTCTTATAAAAGGGGCAATACCTGATAATAACAAAAGGGCAACGAGTAAAATTCCAATCGTCATCGGCATGCAATAATTTTATTTCTCCGGAACCGCCATCCCAACCAACAAAAGCTTGCTTTGAGTTGATAATGCATTGCTAACAGTAATTTATCTTGATTTGTTTACTAAGTTATCAAAAATAAACCTTAAATCGTAACCTTTGATTAATTGGCTGGAAAATGAGCTTGGAAACAGTCATTTTGTCGTTTACCGGGGCGGATTTAATGTCAATTTGTCCTACACAACTGTCTTAATTGCAGCATGTTAGTCTTGGCATATCGTTTGAAAATTTTTGAATGTTTAAAAATAAAACCAATGTTTAACCATTAATTAAGGAGGTCCAAGCTATGTTACCTATTTTGAGGCGAAGCAGAACGAGTTTTCCCAGCCTGGTGGATGATTTTTTTGGCAGGGATCTAATGCAGAACTTTTTTGAGGATCAGACCGGTATCAGCATGCCAGCCGTAAATGTGGTTGAAGACAACGATAGTTTCCGCATTGAGGTAGCTGCTCCTGGTCTTGAAAAAAAGGATTTCAGGATTGATTTAGAAAACCATGTGCTTACCATTAGTTCTGAAAGAGAAGAGAGCAATGAAAACAAAGAGGGTAGGTATATGCGCCGTGAGTTTAGTTATTCAAGTTTCAGGCGTTCGTTTAGTTTGCCTTCAAGTGTCGATGCTGAAAAAATCAGTGCAAATCACAAAGATGGCATCCTTAGCCTTTATATTCCCAAAAAGGATGAAGCCAAGCAAAGGCCGCCCAAACAAATTGCCATATCATAACGGCAAAAAACCGGGATCAAAACCCGGTTTTTTTATTTAGTAATCCATTATTTCAAATTCGGTTCGTCGGTTTAGCTGCCTGCCTTCGGGGGTGTTGTTTGTAGCTACGGGCTTCGAAAATCCATACCCTTTGTAGCTGAGCCGGTCGGCCGAAATACCCCGGCCGGCAAGGAAGGTTACTACGGCACGGGCCCGGTCGTGCGACAATCGTTGATTGAGCGCTGCAGAACCCACATTGTCGGTATGTCCCGAAATCTCAATTTTCAGGCGTGGGTTTTCGATAAGCAATTTATACAAAACGCCCAGTTCAGCATAAGATTCTGGCCTTAGGTTGGCACTTCCGGTGTCGAAGAAAATATTGCGCAACACTATGGTGGTGCCCACCTCTAAAGGCCTGAGCCGAAAATCGTTTACAATTTCAGTTGCCGTATTGGTAGTATCAATGCTTATGTTTTCTGTTAGAAACATATACCCTTCGGCCTGTACTGCAATTTGAAGGCTCTTACCGGAGGGCATAGTAATAAGGTATGCACCCGTTTCGGCGCTGGTGGAAAAAGCAGCCAGCAATTCATCCTTTTTTTTGTCAAATATTTCAATATTTGCTTTCAGGGGCTGTCCGGTGGTATTGTCAAAAACTTTTCCGCGCAAAATGACCAGGGATGAGGGCAATTGTGTTGACGGGTCAATAAATCTGAGCATATCTGGCCTGGCCCGGCTGACTATTGGCTCAGAATGCATTTGGTTAATTACTGGCTTTTCGGGCCCCATAAAAGTAACCCTGTAAATATCGCTTGCGCCGTTCCCCCCGGCTCTGAAAGTCGAAAAATATGCACTTCGGCCGTCAGGATGCGGCATATAAAAAAGGTCATCGGAGGGGCTGTTTATCGGGTATCCCAGGTTGTGAGGCTCGGTCCAACGGCCTGCTTCAAAGGTGCTTCTGAAAATATCGCCCCCCCCCATTGAATTATGTCCTTGCGAGCTGAAGTACAATGTTTTACCGTCGGGCGAAAGGTATAAAGCTTCTTCATCGAGCTCGGTATTTAAAGCATGTCCAAGGTTTATTGGTTCTCGCCAACCCCCGCGATGATCTTTGTTGGTAAACCAAATGTCTTTTCCACCGTATCCGCCCGGACGGTCGCTTATAAAATACAGTGAGTCCCGTCCGGCTTTCAGGGCTGCATTGGTTTCTTTGTGTCGCGAGTTAATGCCATTGCGAAACCTTATAGGCTTGGTCCATTTGCCCTTTGAAAAGTCAGAAATAAAAAGATCGCCGCCCTTTGAACCATTGTAAATTATTAAAGTATAACCATCGGGAGCCATGCCAGCAACCGAGCTGTGGTTGTGCCGGTTCAAGGTGGGCCCGGCATGCCCACTAAGTTGCCAGCCACCTTCTGCTAATTCGGCAATAAGAATATTTTCGAAATACTTAAAATCGGTGCGGTCGGTCCTGGCCTTTTCCTGTAAAGGCCGGCGCGAAGTAAAAAACATTTGCGCTCCGGAGGGAAAAATCCTGGGGTTGTAGTCGTCGAAGGCAGAGTTGAGGTTGCTGCCAATATTGTCAATGAAAACGCGCTCAGGCCTGGCCAACAGCAAAAGGCCGCTTTTGCATTGTGCCATCTTGCGGTCAATCAGTGAGCGGCGTTGGGAAAGTTCCTGGGGGCTGAGTTGTTGCCTGTAAAGGGCATAATATTCTATTGCTTTGTTAAAATCTTTATTTAAATGATAGGCCCCGGCCAGAAAAAAATACAATTCGTTATCGGTAAGACCCAGATTATGTGCCCTGAGCAGGTGTTCAATGGCTTGCGGGTATTGTACAGTGCTAAGCAAAGCCTGACCTATCAGGTAATTTAGCCTGGCGTTGTTTGGGTTAAATTCATGGGCCTTCAATAAATATGTGAGCGACTCAATGTTGCGGCCTCCTCCCTGCAAAAATAGTTTTTCGCCAGTTTTGAGGTTTCGGGTGGCCTGGCGAAAACCAGCTGACTGGTTGGGGAAGGCGCTACGGCTAAACTCAACATTTTGGGCAAAGGCTATTGGCGAAAGCGTTAAAAAAATCATTAACCAAATTAAATGTAACTGAAATTTTTTGTAAGTTCTCATGTCAATCAGGGTTTCCTTAATTTTTTAAATAACCTTCAGCAACTGTCAGGCCCAGCTCCAGGGCTTTTTCCCAATCGTTTGTGGCTCCTTCATTATCGCGCAGCATTTCGCGCACAATTCCCCGGTTTAGGTAAGCTTCGGCAAACGCCGGATTCAGGGCAATGGCCTGGTCAAAATCAGCCAGTGCACCTTCAAAATCGCCGAGCTTGTAACGGGCATTTGCACGGTTGTTAAATGCCAGGGCAAATGCCGGATTCAGCGCAATGGCACTGGTGTAGTCGGCTATGGCTTCCTGATAAAGCTCAAGGTTAAAACGGGCTACACCCCGGTTTGAGTAAGCCGTTTCATAGTTGGAGTTTAGCCATATGGCAGTTGTAAAAAACTCTATGGCCTCAGTATATTGTCTTTGCTGGTTGCGAAGGCTACCCATATTGTTAAAAGTAAAATACATACTGGGGTCAAGCACCAAGGCTCTCTGAAAATCGGTGGCTGCTCCCGTGAGGTTTCCTGTCATTTGGCGCGCACTGCCACGATCGTTCCAGGCAGGGGCAAAATCGGGCTGCAACTCTATGGCCCTCGAAAAATCTTGCACGGCCCTGTCAAATTCGCCCCTCAAAAACCACATTTCGCCCCGGTGATACCACCCAAGATAATTTGCCGGTTGGAGTTCAATGGCCTTTTCAAAATCCTTTTGGGCACCTTCAAAATCAAAAAGTTCACTCAATGCTTTCCCTCTGGCTAAATACCAAAGAGGCATTTCTGCATAATATTTAATGGCTTTGTCAAAATCGGCTATGGCACCTTCCAAATCTTTTTGGTTTAGCTTTGCTACACCGCGGTTGTAAAGGGCAAGGGCATTTTCCGAAAAAACATCAAGTGCCAGGTCAAATTGCTTAATGGCCTCTGTTGATTGGTTAAGTTTTAAAAACTTAATACCCTCATTTAAAAAGCGCCCTGACTCAAAACTCCTTTGGTCGCCAATTCTGATAGTATCGGCCAAAGCACCTGTGGCCTCAAAACGGGCAATCAGCAATAATGCAGTTATTATTAGAATTAATTTCTCCATATATGTAGTTTGTTTTGACACGGCAAGTTAATGAAATTTTGCTTGTAAGCCTATACTATTACCTTATTTAGAACTTCAAAATCTTATAATTTTGCAGGCATTCGCAACCGATTTTTTATGTACCTCACCCCTCACGTTTTTATGCAGTTTATTTCCCGCAAACCTTTTGGTATTCACTCTCCTTTTCTTTATGCTTTCGCGGAAAACTGCATACTAAGCAGGGCAAAGGTTTATGAAACCGAAGGCCTTGAAATGGCAAGGAAAAAGTTGCTTTGCGATACAACTGAGCTTTTGATAACCGATTTTGGAAAGGGAAGAAAGATCGGGAAGAAAAATGAAACGAACCTTCCCCTTCAATACAAGCGTAGCGTGTCCAGCATTGCAAAACATTCGCTGCAAAGTCCGTCTATGTGCCGGTTTTTGTTTCGCACGGCCAGGTTTTTGGCTCCTGAAACCATACTCGAACTAGGTACCTCATTGGGCGTTTCTACTGCTTGTCTGGCCCTGGCAGCCCCCCGGGCAAGGGTTATATCGCTCGAAGGGTGCCCCCAAACCGCCGCCAGGGCAGCAATCCTTTTCCGCGAAAGCGGAATAAAAAACATTGATTTGCGTACCGGCCCGTTTAGCCAAATGCTCTCAAAAGCCTTGAACGACCTGGAAAAGGTTGACATGGTATATATCGACGGCGACCACTCTTATCAGGGCGTTATGAATAATTTTGTGGCCATTGAAAAGCATATTCATTCCCAAAGTGTGTTGGTTCTTGACGATATTAGATGGTCGAAAGGAATGCGAAAAGCCTGGCTCGAAATTGCAACCAACTCCAAAGCTACCCTGGCTGTTGATATGTACCGGCTTGGCCTGGTGTTTTTCAATCCGGGTTTCAGCAAACAAATAGTGCCAGTGGCCTTTTGATTTTTGTTAACTTTGGTAATTATGTAGTTTTTCAATATGGAGAACCTGGAACTTATACGGCTTGAGGAGCTGCGAAAAGACTACACGGTTGGGTCTGAAACAGTAAGAGCCCTTCGTGGCATTAGCCTGGCAATTCAACGCAATGAGTATGTAGCACTCATGGGGCCTTCAGGTTCAGGAAAATCGACGCTGATGAATATTTTGGGTTGCCTCGACACTCCAACTTTCGGAAATTATATTCTTAACGGTAAAAATGTGAGCGAACTTGCCGATAATGAGTTGTCTGGCATTCGCAACCGCGAAATAGGCTTTGTTTTTCAAACCTTTAACCTGTTGGCGCGCAGCACCGCATTAGACAATGTGGCGCTACCGCTCATTTATGCCGGCCAAAGCAAAACCTTAAGGCGCGAAACGGCTCTTAAAATGCTCGAAGAAGTTGGGCTGGCCGGCCGTACGCATCACAAACCAAACGAACTCTCGGGCGGACAGCGGCAACGTGTGGCTGTAGCAAGGGCCCTGGTAAACAAACCAAGCATTATACTGGCCGACGAGCCAACCGGTAACCTCGACTCAAGTACATCAAAAGAAATTATGGGCCTTTTGCAGGTTATTCATGAAGCCGGAAATACTATAATTCTGGTTACTCACGAAGAAAGCATTGCACAGCATGCTCACCGTATTATTCGTTTGCGCGACGGGCACATCGAAAGCGATTCTATTAATCCGCAAATTGCCAGGATTTTGGTAAATGCCGGTACTCAAGCTTAATTAATATTTCAAAGGCAATGAAAGAGTGGAAAATTTACACAAAAACAGGCGATAAAGGGCAAACATCGCTGCTTGGTGGCAAGCGTGTGCCCAAATATCATTTGCGCATTGAGGCTTATGGCTCCATCGACGAATTAAACTCTTTTGTGGGTTTGCTGGGCGACCAGCAATTAGAATTGCATTACAAAAACACCCTACTCGAAATACAAGACAAGCTTTTTGTTGCCGAATCATTAATTGCGGCCGACCAGGGAAGCGAAAATTTACGCCTTCCCAAAATTTCGGAAAACGACATAAGCCTGCTCGAAAATGAAATGGATAAAATGAATGAAGTATTGCCACCCCTTTCAAACTTTATTCTTCCGGGTGGTCATCAGGCGGTTTCTTATGCCCATGTATGCCGAACCATTACCCGCAGGGCCGAAAGGCTCATAATCAGACTGGCTCTCGATCATAAGGTAGATGAAATCATAATCAGGTATTTTAATCGCCTTTCGGATTATTTTTTTGTGCTTGCCCGTAAAATTGCATTCGACCTCGGTGTACCCGATCAAGTGTGGAACCCAAATAAGTAACAACAATAGGTACAGGGTAGAGTTAGTGCACGACTTTCAACCACCGATCACCCCCAAAACTTCGTGATTACCGATTACTTAAAACCCCATAAAGTTGTCTCTTTCGCGTTTTGGTTTGAAAATTTTTCGAAATAGGGTAGTATTGGCCTTTCGTGGACTGTAATTCAGCACGTAGCTGAACGAAAGGTTTGTAGTAAAAAAATTGTCGTGCCGTTGGCGGGTTGGCCGGTTAAACCCATCAAGAAAATCAGTAAAAGTGAGCCTGAAATTCATTTCAAGTCCTATAGTCCACTTGTTCAGGTAGTTATACTGCGCAATTATACCCGTTGGAAAAGTCATTATAAAATTCCGGTAAGTCTTGGGGTCTCTTTGCTGGTTGTAGTCATACAAATCAAGGGTTGGCCCATAAACCCGGGGGGTATGATAAACCCCTGCCACCCCTGCGAAAAGTACAAAATCTACCCATGAATTTTTTACTATATTACCCCTTTGTTGAGGTATATAAAATTCGCCAATCAAAGCCAATTCAAAAATATTGTTTGAGAAACTCCTGTTTCTCGCCCTAACTGTGTCGTTGTTAGACCAGAGGTCGTCACCCTTCAGTTTTATATAGCTTGCAGTAGTTTTAAAAGCCATCATGCCGTTGTGGCGATACCTGTAAAACAAGCTGCCATTGAAGTCGGTGGACTTAAGTCTTATGTCGGTCAAAGCAGGTTGGGTATCGTGTATGCGAGGAGCTACATCGGTAAACGGAAATACATATCCTGCCGTAAGACCTAATTCACTACGCGGGCCTGGAAGCTGGTAGTTGCGGTAGGTAAATTGCCGGTTGCCTGGGGTAAGCTGCCGTGCCCTTGGTTGAGCGTCTAACGTACAAGGTATAGTTAATAGAAAAACCAATAACCAAAGTAAAACGGAGCGAGATATCATAAAATATAGAGGTGGAAGCATATTTTGCCTCTTTTCCTTATTTGCAAATTTACTTTGAGGCCATGGCATTCTTATACGTGTTATACTGAATCGACATGGGTGTTCAATTTTATTTGTTTTTAGTTTAACCCGGAGTTTAGATAACTCAAATGAGTAAAACATAAAATTAAACAAAAATGTTTTGAGTTAAGCACGCAAACTTTTTGAGTTTTTTATTAGGCAAAAAGAGTACAGCCGCTTTGCGTTTAATCGTTTACATCCTTCAGTTAGATGTGCAAAAAGTCGGTTCAATTTATAAAATTTTCCATTCCTTAAAAATCGCAAAGAAATTTTGCTCAATTACCATATTGTATTACTTTTGCAAAGCCAAAATCGGGGTGTGGCGCAGTTGGCTAGCGCACTTGCATGGGGTGCAAGGGGTCGGAAGTTCGAGTCTTCTCACCCCGACAAAATGAAAACGCAATCAGTTGGAGACAAACGGGTTGCGTTTTTTGTTTTAATTCTATCTCGATTTTACACCACATTTGTACCAAATCATTAATTTTAAAGATAATTACCACTAAACCCAAATCATGTCGAACATTGATCTGATTATTGAGGAAAGGGCAATAGAAATCGGCAATTTTATGGTTGGTCGGCTGTTGCCGTTTCGACAAAAAAGGTCGGTCGGGCCTTTTGTATATGTCGATCACATGGGGCCTGCAATTTTGAATGAGCAAACAAACCTCGATGTATTGCCTCATCCTCACATTGGGCTGGCTACTCTTACTTATTTATTTGAAGGCTCAATAATGCATCGCGACAGCATGGGGAATGAAGTGGAGATAAAACCTGGTGCCGTAAACTGGATGACAGCCGGCAAAGGTGTAGTTCATTCTGAAAGAACTCCCCAAAACCTTCGGCAAACAAATAAAAAGCTTCATGGAATGCAAATTTGGGTTGCACTTCCAAAAGAATTGGAAGACATTTTGCCTGCATTTGTTCAGGTGAGTGCATCCGATATTCCTTCATGGACGCTCGATGGGGCCAACATTAAACTGATTGCGGGAGAAGCTTTTGGCAAAAAGTCGCCGGTGCCGGTTCACAGCAAACTGTATTTTATTAAAATAAACACCCACTCACCTCAGAAAATTAACCCAGGTAATGGCATTTATGGCGAAAGCGCTTTATATATTCTCGATGGCAAGGTTTCGATAGAAGGAAATATTTTTGGGCCTGGACAACTTTTGGTAGCCCGCAACAGCAAGCTTTGCATGTTTGAAATGGCTGCCAATACAACCGTGTGTATTTTTGGGGGCGAACCGTTGCCAGAGCCGCGATTTATCGACTGGAATTTTGTTTCGAGCAGCAAGGAACGGCTGCAACAAGCCCGCGAAGACTGGCTTAACCAGCGCTTTCCGCCTATAAAAGGAGAAACTGAATTTATGCCTTATCCCGGGCAACGGCCTTAATTGATAGCTTGGCTCCTTTTACTGATTTTTATTAAAACAAAATTCTTCCCTAATGCTCGCATTTATTCCTTGTCGGTTCTGAAAGGCGAAGCAGGCAGGCCTTCTGCATTAATTAAATTGGCCTGGTCGGGGTTGTCGGCCCAGGCGTAGCGAACTGCCACGGGTTGGGGCACAGCCTTGCTGCTGACAATTACCTTGTTATTTTTGATTTTTGCAGAAGCCCACACAAATTTTCCATCTGCTCCGGCTATTGCAAATTCGGCCGGCTCATTTCCCTCAGATGTTTTCAGGCCGCTGCCAATATTGTTAAAAGTAAGTATAGCTCTGCCACGGCGTATTTTCATTGACTCAAATACAGGCCCGGAATGCAAAAGTTCTTTTTGCCCGTAGGCAATGCTGCGGGCGGCCAGCGATAACCTAAGGGCTACGTCTTTTTTGTTGAGCGGGTGTATGTCGTTCCATTCGCCAATGTCGATGGTAACTGCCATGGCTGTGCTTGGAAGCGAGGTGGTTTTTAGTTGAGCCTCGCGAAGCATTGCCCAGCCACTTTCTGAAGGCTGGGGTTTGGCTTCCATGAAGTTGGCCAACTGGACAAATAAAAAGGGAAAATCGCCTTGCTGCCAGCCCTGGCGCCAATTGTTTATCATTGCCGGAAAAAGTTCACGGTATTCAATGGCGCGACCGGCGTTTGATTCGCCCTGATACCAGATTACCCCTTTTATACGGAAGTTTAAAAGCGGCGCAATCATAGCGTTGTATAGGCCGCCGGGTTTCCATCGCACAAAGGTTTGACCTGCCAATGGCTCCATTTGTGCTCCGGTTTGGTATTGCCAAGGGCCTGAAATGTCAAGAGTATCGGTATTGGTTACAATGGCGTATGTTTTGTCGGGCACAAAACCGCCATGACCAATATTGCTGATAACGCGTATCACAATGGTGTTTTCGCCAGGCTTAACCAAACCAGCCGGAATATTATACCTGCGTGGCGGATATTGATAACCGGTGGCACCCACAAAGGTTCCGTTTATAAAAACCGAGTCGGCATCTACAATACTGCCCAAAATTACCATGGCGGATTGATTGAACATTTCCTGGGTCATGTAAAAGGTTCTTTTGTACCATACCACGCCATTAAACCCTTCCAAACTGGTGCCTTTCCAAAGCCCTGGAACAACCGTTTCGTTCCAGCCCCGGGTGTCGGTGCCTGGCAAATACCAAGGTTGATTGCCCTGGTAGGCTTTATCATTTTGGTTTAGTTCGCGGTACCAGGCCCCGATACGTTCTCGATCCGATTCTTCAATTTTTTTTATCAGTTGATCGTCTTTAAAGCGTTGAAGTTCATTGTAGTGGTCAGGAAAGTGTTTCAAGGCTTCTTGGCTCATCCAGGCCTCGGCCGGCGAACCGCCAAGAGTGGCATTAATGATACCAACAGGAACCCCGAATTTATGGTAAAGCTCGCGCGCAAAAAAGTAAGCCACAGCCGAAAAATTTAAAACATTCTCAGGATTGGCGGCAACCCAGGCCCCGCCCGAAACATCACTCTGAGGGCTTTTGAAATTGTATGTTTGACCCACCTGAAACTGCCTGATAAATGGATAATTGCCTGAGGCAATTTCGCCGGGATAAACCCAAGATACCCTGCGCATGGGCAATTCCATATTCGACTGCCCCGAAGCTACCCAAACATCACCAATGGCAATATTGTTTATGGTTAACAGATTGCTTGCACCAATAACCATTTGATGTGGGCCGCCTGGCTCAAGACGACCCAAATTTACCTCCCAAAGGCCAGAGGTGTCAGCCTCAGTTTGGTATTCATTACCTAAAAATTGCACCACTATTTTTTCACCGAAAGAGGCCCAACCCCAAATCTTTACATCGACATTGCGCTGCAAAACCATGCCATCGCTAATTAGGCGGGGCAACCGAACCTGAGCAAACCCCTGAATATTTGCAATGAATAAAACCCCAAAAATAATACTGATATAAATTCTTTGCATTAGTAGTTCTTTAAAACAGTAAAGTTAATAAATGAAAAAGGCTGCTGCCTTTACTCTTGCAATAATTAAATCAGCCATATTGCTATTTTGTTTCACTATTGTCCGATAAAGTAAAAATGGGTAGAATTTTATGCATGAGATTCCCACTTCGTTCGGAATGACAGTCAGTTAGCTTTTTATTAAGGGGGGTATGTGGCGGCAAAGCCGCCACATACCCCCCTTAATTGCCAAAATCATTGAAAGCCCTGTCATTTCGATTGGAGCGAGATAACTGGTAATTTTTGTGGGCCAGTAGTGATTTTGTTTAATCGTTTGGTTCTTTCGAAATAAACAACTCCTGAAGTAAATACAGAACCTGCATTATTGTGTTTTTTTTGCCCGTTCTGGCCAGCTTACCCTCATGGCCTATAATTTTAAATAAATGGAGGTTTGGGGGTAGCAAAGCCTTCACCAAAACTTCAATTCCTAAAATCGCTACTTGCTTACTTTCCTAATGAACCAAAAAGAAACTTCAAAGCTATATCCAAAGTAAATGATACCGGTAGAAAGAATTTTCTTTTGGGCGATTTTTGCGGCAAATCTTGAACAGATTAAGAACACAAATCAATAAAGCATAAAATCTTCAAATGGGTTTTAAGGCCAATATCCAAAAGTCGCGGAAAAACTTTTTTTAGGTTCACAAAACAATCGTTTAAAACAAATATTGAACCTTCGATTTTAATTTAAGTTTATATAAAAGCTCATGAAAGTGTTTCAATCCATAAACCCTTTGTTTTATTTATTTTGCCAATTGAAAAAAGCCCATTACATTTATTCCTTGTTTTGAAAAGCAATAAAACGTGCATATTTTGATACATTTTATTTTTAGCTATAAAAAATAATTTTTTGGCGTTTTTTTGGCTATTTGGTGCAGTGTAATGGATGTGATACCCATTTAAATTTTTTATGAACTGGTTTACAAAACCTATTGCAGAAAAAAAGCAGCAAAAGAGGCCCTTATGGATTAAGTGTAAGGGCTGCCAATCGCACATTTGGCTTAATGATTGGAAAGCAAACCTGAATGTATGCCCGGTTTGTAATTATCATGACAGCATAACCTCGTGGCAGCGCATCGAGTTGGTTTTTGACAAGGGCAGTTTTTTTGAGCTTTTTGGCGGCATCTATCCGGTCAATTCTTTAAATTTTAACGACCTGAAAGGAAGCTATACCGACAAGATTGCTGAGAACCGCAAGAAATCTGGAATTAATGAAGCAGTAGTTACCGGTTATGGACAATTACATGGTATTAAGGTGGTTGCCGCTGTAATGGATTTTCGGTTTTTGGGTGGTAGCCTCGGGAGTGGTACAGGCGAAAAAATTCTGCAGGCTGCCAATTATGCTTATGACCAAGGTCTTCCTTACATAATTTTTTCTGCTTCGGGAGGGGCTCGTATGCAGGAGGGGGTTTTGTCGCTTATGCAAATGGCCAAAACCTGTGCTGGTGTGGCAAGGCTCAACAATAAAAACATACCGTTTATTAGTGTGCTGCTCAACCCCACTACTGGCGGGGTTACTGCCAGCTATGCCATGATGGGCGATTTGAACATTGCCGAACCAGGTGCAGTAATTGGATTTGCCGGAAGAAGGGTAATAGAACAAACCATAGAAGAAAAGTTGCCATACAACTTTCAAACGGCCGAATTTCTTGTGGAGCACGGATTTGTTGACAGTATTGTGAACCGCAGCGATATGAAAGATTACCTGGCCCGTGTACTTGCATATTACAACCGATAACACTTTCATTAATTACATAAAAATTGTTTTGAGATAATGATAGATTCCCAAGAGAAGCAGTTAGAATATAGCAAACAATTGTCGCCATGGGATATTGTTAAAATCAGCAGGCATCCGCAGCGTCCAGTTTTTCAGGACTATCTTCAGCTAATCTTCAGCAACTTTATAGAGTTGCATGGCGACAGGTATTTTGGCGACGACCGTGCCATAATTGGTGGATTTGCTGAGATTGGCGGGGAGCGTGTTATGTTGATTGGTCACAACAAAGGCAAAAATACCGACGAGCAGCTTGAGCGAAATTTTGGCATGGCCCGTCCCGAAGGTTACCGCAAGGCACTTCGCTTAATGAAGCTGGCTCAGCGTTTCAATCTTCCGGTTGTAACCATTATAGATACCCCTGGGGCTTTTCCTGGTTTGGAAGCCGAGGAGCGCGGCCAGGCCGAATCCATTGCCCGCAACATTACCGAAATGGCTTCGCTCCAGGTGCCTGTAGTTGCTGTGGTAGTAGGCGAAGGCGGAAGCGGGGGCGCTCTTGGAATTGGCGTTGGCGATCGCATACTTATGCTTTCAAACGCAATTTACTCAGTAATCTCGCCCGAAGGGTGCGCAGCCATTTTGTGGCGCGATGCCAAATTTGCACCCGACGCTGCACAGGCTCTGAATCTTACGGCTGATGCCCTGCATAGGCTCGGAGTAATTGATGAAATTATTGCCGAACCGGGAAAAGGAGCACATACCAACTGTCAAAGAACTGCCGAAAGAGTACGCAAGTCAATTGTTAAAAACCTCGAAGAACTCAAGAAATTTTCCACCCAGCAACTCCTCGACTTGCGATTCGAAAAATATTCGGCAATGGGAAAATTTGGCATCGAACAATAAAATATTTTCAACAAAAAAGCTTTATAGCTGTTTGAATTTTAACACCAAATCAAAGACGGCCCTGACCGCTGAAAAAATTAAATTTCAATAATGGAAAGCAAAAACATACTTCGTTTTACTGATACAACCCTCAGAGATGGACACCAGTCGTTGTGGGCTACCCGCATGCGTACCAAGGATATACTCGGAATAATTGACACGGTTGACAATGTAGGTTATTACTCGCTTGAGGTTTGGGGTGGTGCCACATTCGATGTGTGCTTGCGATTTCTTAGAGAAAACCCTTGGGAGAGGCTTAGGTTAATAAAACAAAGGGCCAAAAATACACCTTTGCAAATGTTGTTGCGCGGCCAAAACGTAGTAGGCTATAAAAATTATCCCGACGATTTGTTAGATCGGTTTATTGAACTTGCACATATTAATGGGGTTGATATTTTTCGCATTTTCGATGCCCTGAATGACAATCGCAACCTTGAGGCAGCAATTAAATCAGTAAAAAAACACGGAGGCCATGCCCAGGGTGCACTTTCATATACCATAAGCCCGGTACATACCATTGAAAAATATGTGCAATATGCCCGCGAACAGGTGCAAATTGGTGTTGATTCGCTTGCCATTAAAGACATGGCCGGGATTTTGTCTCCCTCTGTGGCAAAAGAGCTGGTTACTGCCCTAAGGTCAGAATTTAACTTACCTGTTCAGGTTCATTGCCATGCCACCAGCGGCATGTCGGAAGCTGCTTACCTTGAAGGGGTAAAAGCCGGCGCCGGTGCCATTGATTGTGCAGTGGCCTCTATGTCGGGCTTTTCGTCGCAGCCGGCCGTAGAAACCCTCAACGCCATATTTTCTGGCATGGGCTACCATACAGGGCTCGATATTGATGCCATACGAAAGGTAAATCGGTATTTTGAAGAACTTGCTCCAAAACGCACCAAACCTCACGGATACGGGGCGCCCGTCGATTCGGAGATCCTGGCCCACCAGATACCCGGAGGTATGATATCAAACTTCCGTTCGCAACTCGTACAGCAGGATGCGCTTGACAAACTCCCCGAGGTGCTCGAAGAAGTAAGCCGGGTTCGCACCGACCTGGGCTTCCCACCCTTGGTTACCCCAACCAGCCAGATTGTTGGTACCCAGGCAGTTATGAACGTTCTGACCGGCGAAAGGTATAAAATTGTGCCTCAGGAGGTTAGAAATTTCGTAAAAGGAATGTATGGCAAATCGCCGGCCCCGATAGCCGACGATTTTGTTAAAAAAATTCTTGGAAATGAACAGCCCATTACCCACCGGCCCGCCGATGAACTGCAGCCCATACTGCCAACCATAGCTAAATCTGTTTCGCAGCCCGAGCTTATTCATGATGAGGAAGACATTATTTCTTACTGCCTTTTTCCAGAGGTGGCCATTGAGTATTTTAAATGGAGAGCTATACCCGAAGAAAAGCGGCCAAAAACACCAGCTGATATTGAGGTTGACGAAATGCTTGGTGCGGCTTCCAATAGCCAAACAGAACCCCCTTCGGCCAACCTTGCCGTAGAAAAAATTTTGCATCCCGAAGATTATGCCGGCATTCAATCAATTCTTGAAAAAGCCTCAACGCTTCAACTTAGCGAACTGATTATAAGCAAGGGCGATTTCAGCCTTTCTATTTCGGGCAACGGACAAGGCCAGGGGCCAAACCGTCCTGCCAGGCAAGTTGTCTCAAATAGCCAGGCTGTTGTGGCTCAAGAACCAGAAATCAAAATTCAGCCGGAAAAAAACGCAGAAACACCTTCATCCGGAGAGCCTATTATTGCAGTTATGGCCGGAACCTTTTACCAGTCGCCCGGCGAAGGAAAACCCTCATTTGTTAAGGAGGGCAGCGTGGTAAATGCAGGCGATACCATTTGCATACTCGAAGCAATGAAACTTTTCAACGAAATTAAGGTGCCTTTTAATTGCCGTATTCTAAGTATTGTTGCGCAAAACGCAACTCGGGTTACCAAAGGGCAGCCTCTTATGATGGTTGAGAGGCTTTGATACCCACATGTAAAATAATGACACTAAGTTGTAGTAAACACAGCCCATTGGCCCAATTTTTGAGTTTTTAGGGTATCTTTGTTTGATGTAAATCTGTACATATGAAAGCCCTTTTGAAGCAACTTTATGATTACCAATGGGAATTGACCCTTGCCGGTGCGCAAATTGAAGAAAACATTCTGCGAAGCCATTGCAATGCCGAAAATGAAACTGCTGTAAGGGGCCTTAGCAGAAGCCTTATCATTACTGCCTCCAACATAAAATACGATTTGCTATCGCTCGAACAAAAATTGACAGGGAATCAGCAATTGCCCCTTAACGACGATACAAATGCAGCCCATATAAAGGATGCATTGCACAAGATGGAACATATCCTTTTTAACGAAATAAAGGCTTATGTTGGGTTGATGGCCCACCTTAATGAGCAGCTTTCAGAATGTGAAGCGGCCGATGTTTTAAAAAAAGATTGGCCAAAAATTGCAGAGATTTACCAGTTTTTTAAAGCCAGCCTGCTTAAATGGGAACAAGAAAATTGCCTTTGACACCCGATTGAGCCTAACAGTTTTACTCAAAAAAAATTGACTGTAAAAATAGTTTGTTTAAATTAAAAAATGCTCTAACTTTGCAAGCCTGAAAAACGAAGGAGAATTTTCAAAACCAGGAAATAAATTTTATCATTACCATGTATTTAACCTCAGAAATTAAAAAAGACATATTCAGGGAGCATAGTGGCTCAGAAACCAACACCGGTTTGCCCGAAAGCCAGATTGCACTATTTACACACCGAATTAACCATCTTACACAGCACCTTAAGGCCAACAAAAAGGACAAGGGCACGCAGCGGTCGCTAATTCTCCTGGTAGGTAAAAGAAGGAAACTCCTTGATTACCTGAAGAACAATGAAATTGGACGTTACAGGGAAATTATCAGGAAACTGAATTTAAGGAAGTAGGCAATACTTTGCAAAACGCAGGCAATTAATAAAATTAATTGCCTGTTTTTTTTTATACTGACCTTAATTATTGAATCAGTATTTATCTGTATTAAATGTAGGTTTTACCAAGATATTGTATTAATTTTAACGCCTTTTGTATAAACTTAGGACAGAAAAAAGAAGAAATTCGTAAAACAGTAATTCAGAACGAAAAAAAGATGTTGAACACACAAATTGGAATTAAGAAAGAGTTTGATTTAGGCGACGGTAGAATTGTTTCCATTGAAACCGGTAAACTTGCAAAACAGGCCGATGGGTCTGTTGTTGTAAAAATGGGAGGCACTATGTTGCTTGCCACCGTTGTTGCCAGGAAAGATGTAGAAAAAGGGCAGGATTTTTTGCCTTTATCGGTTGATTATCAGGAGAAATATGCAGCTTCCGGTCGCTTTCCGGGAGGATTTTTCAAGCGTGAGGCCCGTCCATCAGAGTATGAAATTTTGGTAGCCCGCCTTGTTGACCGCGCCCTTCGGCCTATGTTTCCTGATGCTTACAATGCTGAAACCCAGGTGCTCATCTCGTTGATTTCGGCCGAAAAAAACAATGCCCCCGATGCCCTGGCCGGCCTTGCCGCCTCGGCCGCTTTGGCCGTTTCCGATATACCTTTCAACGGGCCCATTTCCGAGGTTAGGGTAGCACGCGTTGGAGGAAAATTTGTTATAAACCCCACCATTTCTGAAATTGCAATAGCCGACATAGAAATTATTGTGGCCGGAAGCATGGAAAATATTGTAATGGTTGAGGGCGAAATGAAGGAAGTGTCTGAAAATGATATGCTTGAAGCCATTAAATTTGCCCATCAGGCCATTAAGGTTCAGTGTCAGGCCCAGATTGAACTTGCCATGATGGTTGAAAAATCGAAAGTAAAGCGTGAATTTCCTGCCGAAGAAGAAGACCTGGTTTTGCTTGCAGAAATGAAGGCCGAACTTTACGAGAAGTTGTATGCCCAGGCCAAAAGCCCCGAAGGAAAAGCTGAGCGCAAGGCTGCTGTTGAGGCGATTAAAGAAGAATTTTTGAGCAAATTTTCTGAAGTAGAAATAATTGAAAAAGGTTCATTTATTAAAAAATACTTCGGCAAATTACAGAAAGAGGCGGTGCGAAACCTTGCCCTTGATGAAAAGATTCGCCTTGATGGCCGTAAACCTAACCAAATCAGGCCCATTTGGTCTGAGGTAGATTATCTGCCATCTGCACATGGTTCGGCCATATTTACCCGTGGCGAAACCCAGTCGCTGACCACCGTTACCCTTGGCACCAAGCTCGACGAGCAAACCATTGATGGGGCTGTGTATGAAGGCAAAAACAAGTTTATGCTACATTACAATTTTCCGCCTTTCAGTACCGGAGAGGTAAAGATGATGCGCGGAACCAGCCGCCGCGAAATTGGCCACGGAAACCTGGCACTTAGGGCATTAAAACCGGTTTTACCCGAAGGAAATGATAATCCATATACCGTTAGGGTAGTTTCAGATATTCTTGAATCGAACGGGTCAAGCTCAATGGCCACTGTTTGCGCCGGAACTCTTGCTCTGCTCGATGCTGGCGTGAAAATAACAAAACCGGTTTCAGGCATTGCCATGGGCCTTATTGCCGACCCTGCAACAAAACGATATACTGTGCTTTCTGATATTCTGGGCGATGAAGACCACCTTGGCGACATGGACTTTAAAGTTACCGGTACACGTACCGGCATTACAGCATGCCAGATGGATATAAAAATTGACGGCCTTAGTTACGATCTGCTCCAGGAAGCACTTGAACAGGCCAAAGAAGGTCGCTTGCACATCCTCAACGAAATGGAAAAGACAATAGCTGAACCGCGACCGGAATATAAACCCCACGTACCCCGAATTGTAAAGATGACTATACCCAAAGAATTTATTGGCGCAATTATTGGCCCAGGCGGTAAAGTTATTCAGGAGATGCAACGCGAAAGCGGTTCTACCATTGTTATTGAAGAAGTGGGCGAGTATGGCGTAATCGATATCGTTTCAGAAAATAAAGAATCAATTGATTTTGTTATCAATAAGATTAAAGGCATTGTTGCCGTTCCTGAAATAGGCGAGGTTTATACCGGCACTATCAAAAGCATTGTGGCTTTTGGCATGTTTGTTGAAGTTTTACCAGGCAAGGAAGGACTCGTGCATATAAGCGAGATTGATTGGACCAGGCTTGAAAAGGTTGAAGACAGCGGCTACAAAGTTGGCGACAAAATTGAAGTGAAGCTCCTTGATTCGGATAAGAAAACTGGTAAACTCAAGCTCTCGCGTAAAGTGCTTATTCCCCGCGATCAGCCCAAGAAAAACTGATTGTAAGGTGCAGTGCTTTGCAAGGAGTAAACCTTTAAGGGGTTTATTGCGTAAAATAGTATAACATTTTTTCTGGAAGGCTCATGAGACAATTGAAAATTTCCAAGCAAGTTACCAACCGCGATACCGCATCGTTGGATAAGTATTTGCAGGAAATTGCCAGAGTCGGTCTTATTTCAGCCGAAGAAGAGGTGGTTTTAGCACAAAAGATTAAACAAGGCGATAGGGCAGCATTGGAAAAATTAACCAAAGCCAACCTTCGCTTTGTTGTTTCGGTGTCAAAGCAATATCAAAACCAGGGCCTTAGCCTTCCCGACCTTATTAACGAGGGAAACTTCGGCCTAATGAAAGCTGCCCAGCGTTTTGATGAAACCCGTGGTTTTAAGTTTATATCTTATGCCGTTTGGTGGATAAGGCAATCTATTCTGCAGGCTTTGGCCGAACAGGCGCGTATTGTCAGGCTACCACTCAACAAAATTGGAACTATAAACAAGATTAATAAAGCCTTTTCGTTACTCGAACAGAAGTTTGAACGTGAACCATTCCCGCACGAAATTGCCGACCTGCTCGATATGCCTGAAGAAGAAGTTAAAGAAGCCCTCAAAAACTCGGGCAGGCATATAAGCATGGATGCACCTCTTATTCAGGGTGAAGAAAACGACATGTACGAGGTCCTTACAAATGAGGAAGCCGATATGCCCGAAATAAACCTGATTAACGACTCGCTGAAAAACGAAATTGAAAGGGCTATCTCTACCCTTACACCACGCGAAGCCGACGTAATAAGGTATTATTTCGGATTGGGAGGCATACAGCCTCATACCCTCGAAGAAATAGGCGAAAAACTTGACCTGACCCGCGAACGGGCCAGGCAAATTAAGGAAAAAGCCCTGCGACGACTGAAGCATTTTTCGCGATGCAAAATCCTAAAAACTTATTTAGGATAACAGGTTTTGGGCAACGGGTACCTATGAAATTATTTTTTTAAGAATTTTCATTTACATACAATATGTCTGTCCTTATAGCTCCCTCACTACTTGCTGCAAACTTTCTGCAGCTCGAAACGGAAGTGGAAATGCTAAACCAAAGCCAGGCCGATCTTTTTCATATTGATGTTATGGATGGGCATTTTGTTCCAAATCTAAGCTTTGGTTCATTTATCATAAAACAAATAAAAGCCATTGCCCAAAAGCCTTTGGATGTGCACCTAATGATTGGCAATCCAGACCAATATATTGAAGAATATGCTAAGGCCGGTGCCGACTGGCTTAGCGTGCACTACGAAACCTGCCCCAACCTGCACAGCACATTAAACAGAATTAAAAAGCTGGGGCTAATGGCAGGGGTGGTGATTAATCCGCATAACCCGGTATATCTGCTGCGCGAGGTCCTTTCTGAATCCGATTTTGTGTTGTTAATGTCGGTAAACCCAGGGTTTGGCGGGCAACGCTTTATTGAAAACACCTACCGGCGGCTTAATGAATTAAGCGAACTAAAAGCCCAGCTAAACCCGAATTTGCTGATCGAAGTTGATGGAGGTATCGATGCCTCTAATGCCAGCATCCTGGCAAGGGCAGGGGCAAATATTCTGGTGGCAGGCAGCGCTGTATTTAAATCGCGAAATCCAGCCGAAACCATTGCTGAAATGAAAAGGGCTGCAAGCTGAGAATTAAATCATTGTTTATTCCCACCCGCTGGATTCAGAAATGGTTTGAACAATTCAAAATACTGGCTAACCAGGTAGGCGGTAAGCACCGCAGTCAATGCCCCGGGCAAAATTCCCTTAATATCGGCCACAAAGTGAAAAGCCAGAATATTGATACTTATCGGGGCAAGCACCAGCAAGGCCATCCCCACAAAACGATTGCTTAGCAAAGCAATGCCTGCAAGTACCTCAAGGGCCTTTACAAACTTTAGCCATAACCCCATATTTTCGAAAAAAGCAATGCTTTGCTCTGAATGTGAAATTTGCAGGAAATTGCCAAAGAAATGATTAAAACCATAAAACAATAAAATTAATCCTAATGTGTTTCGTGCTATTTTATTCAGGTTATTCATAAGGCATGCTTTTAGCGCTATTTTTTTAATTCAGATTCTGATACCAAAATTAGCAGTAAATGTCAATTATTTTTTAAGCCTCGAAAACCCGACTAGCAAAAATCCATTAAAACATTGATTTATAGCTATTCTTCTGTAAGAAAGTTATAATTTTACTTTTTTCTGAAATATTAAACACTATTGTCC
>CAYGDW010000034.1:0-28382 GCA_964348755.1 uncultured Bacteroidales bacterium
AGATTGGTTGCTGCAGCATGAAAAGTTATTGCTGTTAAACCTTTTTAAGCCCTGATTGTTGCATATGGGTTGTGATACGGGAGCCTACCCTTTGCGGAGGCTACTTATATAAACAGGAATTCTGATTTGCCATAGTTTACTACGTAACAACGGACTTGATCGCAATGAGACAGGTACCTGAGCCACAAAAACCGACTTACCTGATTGTTGGAAACGGCAAAGTTTCGCGGCATCTGCAGTTTTACTTCTTTTCCCTGAACATCCCGTACAGTGTCTGGACCCGCTCTTCGGGTGCGGGTTTGCTCGATTCTGCCAAAACGGCCACCAGCATCCTTCTGCCGATAAAAGATGACGAAATAGTTCCATTCATTTCAATCCATAATGTAGGATTCGAAGACAAAACCTGGATTCATTGTTCAGGTTTACTGTCAACACCGTTGGCCGAATCGGCTCACCCGCTCATGACTTTTGGAGAAGACCTTTACGATCCGGAATTCTATTCACAGGTTCCGTTTATTACCGAAGAAGGCCGCAAACCCTTCACCTGGTTGTTTCCCGGGCTGCCAAATCCAAGCTATCAGATATCTCCAGCCCTTAAGCCCGTTTACCATGCCTTTTGCGTTATGGGCGGCAACTTCACCACTATTTTGTGGAAAACCTTTTTTGAAGAAATGCAGCGGCTCGGCATACCTGAAAGTGCTGCTTACCCATACCTGAGTAAGATTGCCGAAAACCTTGCCTCGGGAGGCAGGGTGTTAACCGGGCCTTTTGAGAGGGACGATGCAGGAACTGTTTTGAAGCACCGCGAAGCACTCCAAAACCATCCGATGAAAAATGTTTATGAAGCCTTTTTCGAACTTTACAAATCAACTTTAAAAAGCTAAAAATTTTGAAGAGCATCGTTGAATTTCAGAAATACAAGCAGCAGGGTATTCCCATTTCAATGGTTACCTGTTACGATTTCTGGTCGGCCAGCATTATCGGCGAGACTCCTGTTGATGCTGTGCTTGTAGGCGACAGTGCGGCCATGGTCATGCACGGCCACTCTACCACCATCAACGCGGATGCCCAAATGGTGGCATTTCATCTGGCAGCAGTAAGGAGAGGACTCCCTGACAGGTTGTTGATTGCCGACTTTCCCTTTCTTGCACATCGCAGGGGAGAGGCCTTTGCCATGGAAGTGGTTGACCGGTTTATTAAGCTTGGAGCCAATGCGGTAAAAGTTGAAGGGGCAGGTTCAACAGCACAACTCATAAGGCACATCACCGATTCGGGGGTGCCCGTTATGGGCCATGTGGGCTTAACCCCGCAAAGCGTCCATGCCCTGGGTGGATTTACCCTGCAGGGCTCGGATGAAAAGGCTGCCATGCGAATAATGGATGAGGCCAGACAATTGGAAGATGCTGGCTGTTTTTCGATAGTTCTGGAAATGGTGCCCGCTTCTTTGGCCAAAAAGATTACCGACTCGCTGACCATACCAACCATAGGCATTGGGGCGGGTGTGCATACATCAGGGCAGATTCTTGTGCTGCACGACCTGCTTGGCTTTAACAGAAATTTTAAACCTAAATTTTTGAGAAAATACCTCGACGGCTTTCAGCTGGTTAAAGATTCGCTTAGCAGGTACGACAGCGAAGTAAAATCAAAGATTTTTCCCTCAACTGATGAAAGCTATTAAAGTTCATTTTAAGTTATTATGACACAGATTGTTACACAAATAAATGATTGGATGTCGATAAGGCAAAACCTTGCCGGCAAGTCAATTGGTTTTGTGCCTACCATGGGTGCATTGCACGATGGCCATGTTGCATTGTTTGAACGATCAATTGCCGGCAATGATATTACAATTGGCTCCATTTTCGTGAACCCTACTCAGTTCAACAACCCCAATGACCTTAAGAACTACCCGCAACCCTTCGGGAAGGATCTGGAAATTCTTAACCGGCTTAAGGTTGACTACCTTCTGTTTCCATCATACGATCAAATTTATGCCGACGGCTACGTTTATAAAATTATTGAGTCGGAATTAAGTCATAAGCTTTGCGGCAAATACAGGCCCGGGCATTTCGATGGGGTACTCACGGTAGTCATGAAGCTGTTTAATCTGGTAAGGCCATCGCGGGCTTATTTCGGTGAGAAGGATTATCAGCAACTGAATCTGGTTAAGGGCATGACCGAAGCATTTTTTATGGACATCGAAATAGTATCCATCCCTACCATAAGGGAGAGTGACGGTCTTGCCCTCAGTTCGCGCAATCAGAGGCTTGGCAAGGAGGATCGCGCCAAAGCGGCAGTCTTTTACCGGGTGCTATCATCGGGTCTTTCGCCCGCAAATATAAAATCCGAGCTTTCAAGAAACGGCTTTCAGGTTGACTATGTGGAGCAATATGGCAACCGGATACTGGGTGCGGTTTTTTTAGGATCAGTAAGACTTATTGACAATGTCGAAATTTAAAATTCTTTTTAAGATATCCGGTTCGATAGCGGCTTACAAAAGTGCTTATCTGGCCTCAAAGCTGATTCAGAACGGATTTGAGGTTCAATGCGTAGCAACTCCGTCGGCCCTTGAATTTGTTGGCAGTGCAACGCTCGAAGGTCTTACCTCGAAACCGGTTCTGACGGGTCAATTTTTGTCAGGAAACATGATGGGCCATATCAATCTGATGAAATGGGCAGATTTGGTTCTTCTGGCTCCGGCCAGCGCGAATACCATAAACAAAATGGCAGGCGGGGTAGCCGACAACCTTGTTACATCCTTGTTTCTGGCCTATAATTTCGATAAGCCTTACCTGGTTGCTCCGGCCATGAACACCAACATGTTTATGCACCCGACAACTCAGGCATCGCTGGCCAGACTTAAAGAGTGGGGCGTGGAGATACTGCCTGCCGAATCGGGATTCCTGGCCTGTGGCGACTATGGCAGCGGAAAAATGCTCGATCCCGACAAGGTGTATGACCATATAGTCAAGGCTCTTATGCCCAAAAGAATGGAGCCTCGGGTTTCAAAAAAAGTATTGATAACAGCCGGGGCCACCCGCGAAAAAATTGACGATGTTCGTTACCTTTCTAACCTTAGTACCGGGAGAACGGCTTCAATCCTGGCCGATGCTTTGTTTGCCGGAGGCCACAAGGTAGTTTACATCCATGGCAAAGAGGCCAGGTTGCCCTCGCCGGGTTGCATGCTGGTCGAATTTGTAAGCTTTGCAGACCTCAAAGAAAAGTTGTTCGAATACCTGCAAAATAATGAATTCGATCTTGTGGTTCACCTGGCGGCAGTGAGCGATTTCACTGTTGATAAGGTGGAGTACGACAACCAAACTTTTGATCCGGGCTCAATGGCCAAAATTGAATCAGGCATGGGCAATATGAGCATACATCTCAGGCATTCAGAAAAATTAGTTGACCGCATAAAATCCCTGTCGGCCAACAAAAACACAAAACTGGTGGCTTTTAAATTTACGGACGATGACAACCCGGATATCAGGGCTCAAAGAGTTGAAAAGCTTTTCAGAAGCTCTGATGCCGACTTTGTTGTACTAAACAACCTTAAAGACCGGAATGACGACATACAGGGCAATTTTTTGTTCATTTCGAAAAACGGAGACCAGAGTCAGGCAGCAGGACCTGACGAACTCGCTGAATTAATTCTTGAAATAACCAACTCCCAAATACTATGATTCTGACACTTGATGTTGGTAACACTCAGATTTTTGGTGGTGTATTCCATGACTCAAAACTCATTCTGCAATTCCGGAAATCATCGCGTTCAAATTTTTCGTCCGACGAGGTAGGAGTGTTTCTGAGGCAGGTACTCAGGGAAAACGAATTGGATCCGAAAAGGGTTCAGGGCATTGCTTTATGTTCGGTAGTTCCTGATCTAATCTATTCGCTTCGCAACGGATGCATCAAATATTTTTCGATCGACCCTTTTGTGGTCCAGCCCGGTATGAAAACCGGCCTTAAGGTCAGGTATTTGAATCCTGCTGAAGTAGGGGCCGACAGGATTGTCAATTCTATTGCAGGAGTTCTGCTTTTTCCCGGAAGGAATTTAATATTGATTGATTTTGGCACTGCCACCACGCTCGATGTGGTAACCATGCATAAGGAGTATCTTGGAGGCGCCATATTGCCGGGTTTGCGCATTTCGATGGAAGCCCTTGAATCGAATACGGCAAAGCTGCCGGCAATTGAACTCGAACGCCCCGAACGGGCCATTGGAAGAACCACAAAGGAAAGTATGCAGTCGGGTCTGTATTTTGGCCATGTCGGAGCCATCAAAGAGTTGATTAACAGAATTAAGCAGGAGGCTTTTGAGGACTCGGACCCGGTGGTGATAGGAACGGGAGGCTTTTCGCAAATGTTCAGGGAGCATGGCCTCTTTCATGAAATAATCCCTGATTTGGTTTTGAAGGGAATATTTTTTGCTTATCAGATTAACATCACGAAAGGAGTTTAGGATGCAACTTACCATGTTGAAATCGAAAATACACCGTGCCACAGTAACCGGAGCCGACCTTCACTATGAGGGCAGCATAGGCATTGACCACAAACTGATTGAGGCGGCAAACCTTCATTTGTTCGAAAGGGTAGAAATATACAATATAAACAATGGCGACAGATTCGCCACGTATGTGATAGAAGGCAAGGATGGTGAAATTTCGCTCAACGGAGCCGCAGCAAGGCGCGTACAGGTTGGCGACCTGCTTATAATTGCAAGCTATTGCCAGGTTGATTCAACTGAGGCCGCCAGGCATCAACCGGTGGTGGTTATTGTTGATGAGAAGAATCAACGCATCTGAGTTTAGCCTGCCTGCAATTTCAGGCAGCCGTCAAAGCATTTACAGGCCTGTACCGTTGGTACATGTCCTGTTCACATTTAGCAAGAAGTTGCGAATAACCATTGTTTCTCTGGCAGTTTCCCATCCATCGAATCCGGTGATATGTAAGCTTGCCACGAAATTCGTGGTTTCCGCTAAATTCTCGAAGAACCTGACGATAAGGTCAGGCTATCGGGACACTCGATGAGTACGCTTAAGAGCTATTCACGCAAATTGGCACAACTAATCCTGCATTTTGGCAAATTACCCCAACACATTAAACAGCGAGAACTGGTGGGTTTTCTCTACCAAAAATTTAAACATATAGTCTCTGCGTTTGAGCATATTTCCATTAACCGCGCTCCATTCCGAAAACACAATGGGTTGTTTGGTTACCGGGTTGGTAAAGTCCAGGGCATCGCCCCACAGTATGTTTCTGCCAAACAGAAACTTTATGCTTTGCCTGCACTCGTCATTGCATTTGTCTTTGAAAAGGGCAGGGTAACGCTCATCAAAGATTTTAAATAGTCGCTCACGGCATTCCTGCGCGTTGTCTTCAAGAATGTCCACCCCGTAAATGCCCGAAACGGCAATCACGGCATAGCTTTCCCATTCAATTTGGCTTTTGCTGTAACGCTAGTTAACTACATGGAGTTTTCTGCGAAGCACTTCTGCCAAAAAATTCCCATTACCACAAGCGGGTTCCAGGAAACGGGAGTCAACGCGTTCCGTTTCGTGCTTCACTAAATCGAGCATAGCGTTTACTTCACGTTCGTTCGTAAACTCCTACCCGTGTTCGGCAACCCGTTTTTTGGATTTTACTTGATTATATGTCTTTATATCTTGGGGCAATTCGGTCACTTTTTAATTTAATATTTTTAGTCGTCTAAGTTACCTTTTTCTGTCCGATTAACTGTCGGTGCGGTGGGAAAAAAAAAATACAGAAGGGTAAGCAATGAGTGTCGGCTTACTCGCAGTCCGATTTTAACATGGTTTGTATGTTTGTGCTCACCTGCCAATATGGTTTACTTTTTCTTGTTTAAGTCGTCAGTTTCGGTTGTGCTGTGTTGTTAAATAGGTTTACTGCATAAAGTTGAGTTATACATCCAAATTTGGCAGATAACCCAACTTTAATGTTGGGTTATTATCACAATCCTAAAATTTTCCTCATATATAAACACTATTGTCCGATAATGTAAAAAAGGGTAGAATTTTATGCATGAGTTTCCTCACTACGTTCGGAATGACAGTCAGTTAGCTTTTTATTAAGGGGGTAGGTGGCGGCCTCGCCGCCACCTACCCCCCATATTGCCAAAATCATTGAAAACCCTGTTATTTCGGGCGGAACGAGAAATCACGTAATTTTTGTCGGCCAGTAGTGGTTTTTTTAATATAAGTGAACCTAACAGGCATACCGGTTAAAACCTGTAAGCAGCCCTTTCCATATCACGCAGATTTCGGAATTTGCGCGGTGGATCAAGGTATTTTTCAAGGAATTTATAAATCCTGTAGCGAATCTCGCGTCCTTGCTTGTGATCCATGCGGTCAAAGCTATGCCCGCCAGGAATATTTTCAAAAATTTCGTATTCGAATTTTTTATTATGTGCTTTTAGTACGTTTATAAGGTTGAGCACTTCGAGGTAGTGTACATCTTCATCAATAGTGTTGGTATGTATCAGCAGCGGAATCTGAAGTTTATGGGCATGGAACACGGGCGACCGCCTTCGGTATTCTTCAATATTCTGATCTACTCGTTTACCAATATGGTAAGGGGCTGAGAAGAAATTTTCGTAACCTGGACTCATATAGCCCATACGGGCAACCAGGTCGCTTACCGGCACACCGGCAAACACAACCTTATAATCGTGCGGACGTTCAAAGGCATTCATTAGCGAAATCATACCACCGTGGCTCCAGCCAATAAGCCCAACCCTGTTGTGGTCAACAACAGGATAATTTTCAATCATATATTGGCGGGTAACGTCAGCATCTTCATTTTCAAGCCCGCCATAATCTATCAGTTCAAAAAGTCCCCGCCCGTAACCAATACTTCCCCTGTACTCAGGTGCAACCACTATATATTGCTGGGCCATCAGCTCGCGGATAATATGTGTATAATAGGTATTAAAGTCGCCATGTACACCCCCATGCGGAAAAACCAGCAAGGGGTATTTTTTCCCGGGGTCAATATCTTTTGGTATAAACACATAAGCCCAGAATTTGATTGGATTCCTTTCGGATAGCACCGTTGAGTTGACACCCCGGGCCGATGGGGGGCCTGCCATAAATACCTTGTCAATGTATGCCACATCGCCCACACGGTGAAACCAGCGAACATCGTCAATTGATTTTTCGAGCACATCAATGCGGTGCCTGAGGTTGCGGAACTCATTCATGAGGGCTTCCTGGCTCTTCATAAGGTCCTCGTTGGTAACCTGGCCCGTTGCGCTCAGTGAAAAGCCCAGGATTGTTAATGCAAATGCAAAATATCTATAAAAATTTTTCTTGCTAATCATGTGTTGGGTTTTAATGGTTGAACCGGAGTGTAAATATATGAAGGTTTTTGAGTAAAAAAACTCAACCGGGTTCATTGTTTTTTCGGGGTCTTGGGTCAATTTGCCTAACTTTGCAACTTGCCTGAAAAACCAAAGGTAAGCATGACTGATTTTCTGAAAGACCTTAACGAACCGCAGCAAGAGGCGGTAAAAACCACCGAAGGGCCGGTAATGGTAATTGCCGGGGCCGGAAGCGGCAAAACCCGTGTGCTGAGTTACCGCATAGCCTGGCTGCTTAGCCAGGGGATTGAGCCATTTAATGTGCTTGCCCTTACTTTTACCAACAAGGCCGCCCGCGAAATGAAAGAGCGCATTGCGCAACTGGTTGGCATGGCCAGGGCAAAAAGCCTTTGGATGGGAACATTTCACAGCATTTTTGCCCGCATCTTAAGGGTGGAAGCCGACAAACTTGGCTTTCCAGCCAACTTTACCATTTACGATACTGACGACAGCAAACGACTGCTGAAAAATATTATTAAAGAGCAAAACCTCGACGACAAAACTTACAGCCCCGGCTATGTGCTGGCAAGGATATCAAACGCCAAAAACAACCTGATTGGCCCTATTGACTACAACGAGGATTTTGAGATTCAGACGGCCGACACTGCTGCCCGAAAACCCAAACTAGGGTTAATTTACAGTTTATACCAGCAAAGGCTTCGCAAGGCTTCGGCCATGGATTTTGACGACCTGCTGTTCAATACCAACGTATTGCTACGCGACTTTCCGGATGTATTGTACAAATATCAAATAAAGTTTACTTATATTCTGGTTGATGAATACCAGGACACCAACTTTTCGCAATACCTTATAGTAAAGAAGCTGGCTGCCAACAACGAAAACCTTTGCGTGGTTGGCGACGATGCCCAAAGCATTTATGCTTTTCGGGGGGCCAACATTGCCAACATTCTGAATTTCAAGAAGGATTATCCTGACTTCAAGCTTTTTAAGCTGGAGCAGAATTACCGTTCTACCCAAAATATTGTTGCGGCAGCCAATAGCGCCATTGCCCACAACAAGGATCAGATTTCAAAAAAAGTTTGGACACAGAACGACAAGGGCGAAAAGGTTTTTATTTACAAGGCTTCGAGTGAAGCTGAAGAAGCCTCGTGGATAGCGGGCCGCATTTTTGAGTGGCGCACCCACCACCAGCAGCCCAACAATGCCTTTGCGGTGTTGTATAGAACCAACGCCCAGTCGAGGTCGCTCGAAGAAGCACTGCGAAAAATAAACATACCTTATCGCATTTTTGGGGGCGTTTCATTTTACCAGCGCAAGGAAGTAAAAGATGTTTTGGCCTACTTCAGGCTAATTATCAATCATCAGGATGAAGATGCTTTTGGCCGCATTATCAATTTCCCGGCAAGGGGCATAGGCGAAACCACCCTAAACAGGCTGCGTGTTGTTGCCCAGGAAAAGGGCATTTCGCTATGGGAGGCGGCCCTCAACGCACAAGGGCTGCCACTGGGCTTTAATGCAGGAACACTGAACCGACTTGCTGAGTTTACCCTGGTGATACAAAGTTTGGGCACTCAGCTATTCAAATACAACGCTTTTGAACTTGGCGAAAAAATTGTAAATCAAGCGGGTATTCGCAAATTTTATTTTGAGGACAACTCGCCCGAAAGCATTACCCGCAAGGAAAATATTGAAGAACTGCTTAGTGGCATAAAAGACTTTGTTCTTACCCCGGGCGAGGAAGGTGAAGAAAACACCTTTCGTACCCTCGATGAGTTTATGCAGGACATTTCGCTGCTTACCGATGCCGATACAAAAACCAACAAAACCGACGAAACCGACACGGTATCGCTTATGACTATCCATGCGGCCAAAGGGCTTGAGTTTCCCTTTGTTTTTATTGCCGGGGTTGAAGAAAACCTTTTTCCATCGCAACTTTCAATTTCAAGTCGGGCAGAGATTGAAGAAGAGCGCCGCCTTTTTTACGTGGCCCTTACCCGGGCCATGCGCCAGGCTACCATTACCTGGTCAGAAACCCGTTTCCGTTACGGAAACTTCAACTTTTGCGAACAAAGCCGTTTTATTGACGAGCTTGACCCTGCATTTACTGAAAACCTTTATGGAGAAAAGCCGAGAAAATCGCAAATATCCAAACAGCAAAACTTTAGCGAAAGCCTGAAAAACTTCCGCAAGGTTAGCCAAACAAGCCCGCAAGCCCATCAACCTGCCTCAGCCCAAGTTGATAGTTCAGCATTTATAATACTAAACGGGTCTCAACTAAAGCCTGATATGAAGGTGCAGCACGAGCGCTTTGGTACAGGCACCGTGGCTGAGGTGCAGGGCAGTGGTGCCGATGCTAAGGCAACAGTAATATTTCCGAATTTCGGAAAAAAACAATTGCTGCTTAAGTTTGCCAGGCTCATAATAATAGAGTAACTTTTTCTGCCTAACACAATTATTGGCTTATTGCATCGCATGCATGCCTGATTGTTAATGATGCCGGTTGCAGTTCAAATTGTTTGTAAGGCTGCTCTATAGTATATACTTAAAAAGATGCAAATGCTTACCTTTGCCAAAATTCCCTGAAAGGGTTATAGTTATTAACAATGCAGTTTAAGAAATTTTTATGTTCAAAAAGACTGGTTTGTTGCTTTTCATAATTTCCGCAGGGTTTTCTTCTTTTTCAAACGCCCTCTCAGATACCCTTAAACCCAGGTCGGAAGTACATTGGTTTACCGAGGAGCAGTTGCAAAGCCCTTTTAATGTTGCCCCAAACATTATTGATACGACCATAACCGGGTTTCAGCATTACGATTTTGCGCACAATGGCGGGTTTTTCTTTGCCAACAAAGGAAATGTGGGGCATGCCACACGCTTTTTGCAGTTTACCCCCTTCTTCGGACACGGCTTCAACCTCGATGACGGAGGGCTTTTCAGGGGATACCGCTTTGAGCGGTCAGGCCTGAGGTATTACCGCCCAAACCATGTTTATTCCGACCTGTTTTATACAACTGGTGCTGCCCGCGAGCAACTATTTTACGGAATGCACAACCAAAAATTTCACGAAACCCTCTTTGGCGGATTCAAATACCAGGTTGTAAATTCTCCGGGTATTTACAATCGATCGGCAGCTACCGCCTCAAATGTATATTTTACTGCCGATTTTCAGTTACCAAACAAGCGCTATCAGGCCCTTGGCAGTTTTATTAGCAACCGCTTTACCAACCAGGAGAGCGGAGGTTTGGAAAACCGGCTCGACTTTGAATCGAACCGCAACCGCGACATAGTGTTTTTGCCACGGGCCGATCTTCGCCAACGCGAAACAGCCATAAATCTAAACCATTTTTACCTGACAGGGTTTTATATTGGTGGCGAAAAAAATGACTCTGCTTCGGAGCGACGGTTTATAAACCTTGGGCGCCTGAATCATGAATTTTCTTACCGCCGCCAGTCGTTTGTGTTTAACGACCCTTCTGCTCCGGTTTCATTTTATGTTTCAGAACCTTTCAGCACTACCTCAACCTACGACTCAACGAGTGTTACCCTGATTGAAAACCTGGTAAGCTGGTCGAACTTTCCGCTTACAAGCGGACGTGGCACCTTCCCATTCAACTTTAAAATTTATTTGAAGCATCAACTAGTTGACGTCAGGCAACCCTTTTATGGCCAAACCGAACCGGGCAGCAGCAATGAAGTGCAATATGCCATGCAACAGGAAAAGTTTAGCCAGGTAATTCAGGGTGTTGAACTCGAAAGCGACCAAAGAAGGTATCTTTCAGGAAGGGCATTTGCCCACCTCACCCTTGGCGGGTACAACGACGAGGACATTGGTATTGGCACAACCCTAATATTGGGAAGGCCCGAACAAAAACTCCGCCTTCACCTGAGTGCCGCATTTTACCAACAGGAAGCCCAATATTTAATGTCGCGATTCTACGGAAACTACATTAGTTGGGAAAACGATTTTAACAAACAACAGATAGGACATGCCCGGGCTGAATTCCGTTCTGGTTGGCTAAGTTTAGAAGGAAATTTCTACCTGCTTGGCAATATGGTTTATATGGGACCACAGGCGCTACCCATGCAAAACACCAGCACTTTTGGGTTTGTCAATACAAGCATTGGAATAAGGGCCGGAATCGGGGCATTTCAAACCAGGCACAAAATCGTTTACCAATATATTGGAAGCAAAAACTTTGAGCAGTTTCCCCAGGTGGCAAGCTATCACTCATTGTTTTTCGACTTTCCAATGTTTAAAAAGGCAATGGATTTGAATGTAGGCATTGATTTGTTTTACAACAGCCCCTACAACCCCATGGCATATATGCCGGTGGTGCGCCAGTTTTATGCCCAAAATACATTTGAACGCGACCACTTTGTTATGGCCGATGTGTTTGCAACCATAAAAGTGCAACGCACCCGCTTTTTTTTGATACTGCAAAATGCAGGAAGTTTACTGCCAGATTCGCCGGTGCAATATACCATTCCGTTTTACCCACTGCCAGGAATGGCTATAAAATTTGGACTTTCGTGGATGTTTTTTGATTAACAACTTGCCCTGTTTTCTTAAATAGAATCGTTATAAATAGCAGATATTGAAGAAAACTATCATCAAAAATTAGTAATTTTGCCGCGTTAAAAAAAGGCATAAGTGCCCTTATATAAGACCTTATTTAATTTCTAACAATATGACAAAAAAGAAAAATTTCATTACTTGCGACGGGAACCATGCCGCATCGCATGTTGCTTACATGTTTAGCGAGGTAGCTGCCATTTATCCAATTACCCCCTCAAGCAATATGGCTGAGAACGTTGACGAGTGGGCAGCCTACGGACGCAAAAACATTTTTGGTGAAGAGGTAAAACTGGTTGAGATGCAATCAGAAGCTGGTGCAGCAGGAGCCGTTCATGGTTCGCTTCAGGCTGGAGCCCTTACCAGCACCTATACTGCCTCGCAGGGCTTATTGCTTATGATACCAAATATGTACAAGATTTCGGGCGAGTTGCTCCCCGGGGTATTTCATGTATCGGCCCGCAGTCTTGCCGCTCAGGCTCTTTCAATTTTTGGCGACCACTCTGATGTAATGAGCACCCGCCATACCGGTTTTGCCATGCTGGCAACCGGAAGCGTGCAGCAAATCATGGATATTGCACCTGTTGCCCACCTTGCAGCCATCAAATCAAGGATTCCGTTCCTTCATTTTTTTGATGGTTTCCGTACCTCGCACGAGGTGCAGAAAGTAGAAGAAACCAACCAGGAGGAGATGGCCAAACTGATTGACTGGAAATCACTTCAGGAATTTCGCAACCGTGCCCTTAATCCCGAGCATCCGGTTACCCGCGGAACAGCCCAAAACCCCGACATTTATTTCCAGTCGAGAGAAGCAGCCAACCGTTTTTACGATGTCCTGCCCGACATAGTAGAAAACTACATGAATGAAATGTCTAAAATTACTGGCCGCGAATACCACCCCTTTACCTTTTACGGAGCCCCTGATGCCGAAAATATTATCATTGCCATGGGCTCTATTACCGAAACTATTAAGGAAACTATTGATTACCTGATTGAAAAAGGCGAAAAAGTAGGTCTGATTTCTGTACACCTTTATCGTCCGTTTTCAGCCAAATATTTATTTAACGTGCTGCCCAAGAGCGTAAAACGCTTAGCAGTACTTGACCGCACCAAAGAACCCGGAGCCAATGGCGACCCGCTCTACCTTGATGTTTGCGAAATTTTCTATGGCAAGAAAGATGGCCCCGTTATTGTTGGCGGACGCTATGGCCTTAGCTCGAAAGATACCGTGCCAAGCCACATGATTGCTGTTTTCGACAACCTGAAAATGAAGGAGCCTAAAAACCAGTTTACCGTTGGTATTGTTGACGATGTAACATTCCGTTCGCTCCCAATGGGCGAAAACATAGATGTGTCGCCAAAAGGAAACTATGCTGCCAAATTTTACGGATTAGGTGCCGATGGTACTGTTGGGGCCAACAAAAACTCAATTAAAATTATTGGCGACACTACTGACAAATATGCCCAGGGGTATTTTAGCTATGACTCGAAAAAATCGGGAGGTTTTACTGTTTCGCACCTTCGTTTTGGCGATTCCCCCATTCGCTCGCCATATCTGATCAATGCTGCCGACTTTATTGCATGCCACGTACCCGCATACCTCGACAGGTACGACCTTTTGAAGGGCCTTAAAAATGGTGGCACTTTCCTGCTCAACTCAATTTGGGATGTAGAGGAAACCAAAAAGCGGATTCCTGACTATATGAAAAAGAAACTTGCCGTCTGCGAGGCCAAATTTTTCATTATCAATGCTACTCAGATTGCCGAAGACATTGGTCTTGGCGGTCGCACAAATACCATCATGCAGTCGGCCTTCTTTAAGCTAACCGGCGTAATTCCATATCAGGATGCCGTAAAGGAAATGAAGGATGCCATTTATAAGTCGTATGGCATGAAAGGCGAGCAAATAGTAAAAATGAACAACGCGGCTGTTGACCGTGGAGGCAGCGAAGTAATTGAGGTGAAGATACCGGCTGAATGGAAGACTATTGTTTTGCAGGAAGCTGAAAAGCGTACCGATATTCCTGAATTTATTCGCGACATTGTTTACCCCATCAACGCCCAAAAAGGCGACGATTTGCCTGTGAGCGCCTTCCTTGGCCGCGAAGATGGCACCTGGGATGCAGGGACCACCGCTTACGAAAAGCGTGGTATTGCCGTTCACGTGCCTGAGTGGCAACCCCAGGAATGTATTCAGTGTAACCAGTGCGCTTATGTGTGCCCTCACTCTGTGCTTCGCCCCTTCCTTATCGACGAGCATGAAATGAAGAAGATTGGCAACATTCCTGTTTTGGATGTGAAAGGCAAACTTTCGGCTTACAAATACCGTATGCAAGTTAGCCCGCTTGACTGCTCGGGTTGTGGCAACTGCGCCGATATCTGCCCCTCGCCCAACAAGGCTCTGATAATGAAGACCCTCGATTCGCAAATGCACGAGGACAAGAACTGGGATGTCATCAGCAAAAATGTAACCTATAAGGATACCCTGGTTGACAAGCAGGCCACGGTTAAGAACAGCCAGTTTGCACAACCTTTGTTTGAATTTAGCGGTGCTTGCACCGGATGTGGCGAAACCCCTTATATCAAACTCATTACGCAGCTTTATGGCGACCGTATGATGATTGCAAACGCAACCGGATGCTCATCAATTTACGGTGGTTCGGCCCCTGCCACTCCTTATACCAAAAACCTTAACGGACACGGACCGGCATGGGCTAACTCGCTCTTTGAAGACAATGCGGAGTATGGCTTTGGAATGGCTACCGGGGTAAACAAACTTCGTGAGCGCATTGCACGACTTATGGAAATTGGTCTGGATTCGGAAATGAACCCGGAAACCAAAGAAGCATTTAAACTGTGGGTTGAAACCTATACCGATGCCGAAAAATCGAAAGAAGCTTCGGCTAAGGTTTTGGCAGCTCTCGAAAATGAAAAGCATGAAATTGCCAGCCAGATTCTCGATCTGAAACAATATCTGGTTAAGAAGTCTATCTGGATTTTTGGCGGTGACGGCTGGGCTTATGACATTGGATTTGGAGGTCTGGACCATGTAATTGCTTCGGGCGAAGATGTAAACCTGCTGGTAATGGACACTGAGGTTTATTCCAACACTGGTGGCCAGGCTTCGAAAGCTACCCCAGTTGGAGCCGTAGCTAAATTTGCAGCTTCAGGAAAACGCGTTCGCAAAAAGGACCTGGGCCTTATGGCTATGAGCTACGGCTATGTATATGTAGCCCAGATAGGTATGGGCGCCAACCACAATCAAACGCTCAAAGCCATTCGCGAGGCCGAAGCTTACAAAGGACCATCGGTTATTATTGCTTACTCGCCCTGCATTGCACACGGATTGAAAGAGGGTATGGGCAAAAGCCAGCAACAAATCAAAGAGGCTGTTGAAGCAGGTTACTGGTCTTTGTATCGCTACAACCCGCTTTTGGAACCAGAAGGTAAAAACCCATTCCAACTCGACTCGAAAGAGCCCGACTGGAATAAGTTTCAAAACTTCCTTGCTTCGGAAGTGCGTTACAGCTCGCTCAAAAATGCTTTCCCAAAAGAAGCTGCAGAACTATTCAAAGCAGCCGAGGAAAATGCAAAATGGCGTCATGAAACATACAAACGCCATGCTTCCATGGATTTTTCAAAATCGTTGTAATACAAAAAAGCAATTCAAAAAAAAGCCCCCCATGGTATGGGTGGCTTTTTTTTTCTCCGAAAACTAAAAAGGCATTAATCCGGGTGGTTTACCTTTTTATTGCACTAAGTGGTTTGGCATAAGTATTCACGTCGTTGCCTGTAATTTCGCGGTCGCACAAAATTGCCAGGCGCTCAACCACATTGCGCAACTCTCGGATGTTTCCCGTCCATTGTATCTTTTTGAGCTCCTGAAAGGCTCCTTCGGTAAATACCTTGGGCGGCATGCCTTGTTCGGATAAAACCTGACTGAGAAAATGACTGGCAAGAAGGGGGATATCGTTTTCGCGTTCGTTAAGTGAAGGCACGTGAATTAGTATTACACTGAGGCGATGATAGAGGTCTTCGCGAAAGTTTCCCTTTTCAATTTCGCCATGAATATTTTTGTTGGTAGCAGCCACCACCCGCACATCGACGGGTATTTCCTTTTCACCACCCACGCGGAAAATTTTGTTTTCCTGTAGTGCGCGCAGCACTTTTGCCTGCGCTGCCAGGCTCATGTCGCCAATTTCATCCAGAAATAGGGTTCCGCCCGAAGCAAGTTCGAAGTTGCCTTTTTTTTGTTTAATGGCCGAGGTAAAAGAGCCCTTTTCATGACCAAACAACTCGCTCTCAATAAGTTCTGAAGGAATTGCAGCACAGTTTACTTCCACAAAAGGCCCTTTCGATCGGTTGCTCAATTCGTGGAGCCAACGCGCCACAAGTTCTTTGCCGGTACCGTTGTGCCCTGTAATGAAAATACGGGCATCGGTAGGAGCTACCCGCTCTATCATTTCCTTAATCTGTTGAATAGCTTCTGATTGGCCGATCATTTCGTACGATTTGCTTACCTTTCGCTTCAACACCTTGGTTTCGGCAACAAGCTGTGTTTTGTTGGTGGCATTGCGAATGGTAATCAGCAAGCGGTTCAAATCGAGCGGTTTTGAAATAAAATCGAAAGCCCCTTTTTTTATTGCTTCAACAGCAGTATCGATGGTACCATGGCCCGAAATCATAACAACGGTAGCATCCGGATCTTTTTCCTGAATTTTGGCCAGCACTTCAATGCCGTCCATTTTTGGCATTTTAATGTCGCAAAGCACCACGTCAAAATGACTATTGGCTATTTTTTCCAACCCTTCAAAGCCATCTTCGGCCACATCTACCTCAAACTTTTCGTACTCCAAAATTTCTTTCAGGGTATTTCTAATGCTGCGTTCGTCATCAATAACTAATATTCTGGCCATATTGCTTTCAATTTTCAATGAGCAAAGATAGGAAGATTGCTGAAACCCCTTCCTTGTCCATATTTCCCTTTTTAATTTTTCTTATTGCCCTCAAAAGCTTAATTTCAATTGAATTTATGGGCAGTTGTGGAAAAACCAGTTTTGGATAATTCCCCCTTTAATTGTATATTGTGGTTCAATCATATTGAATTTGATAATGCCATAATAAAATATAAAAAGATGAAAAAACTAATTGGAGGTTTGCTGTTAGTGTTTGTTTTTAATTTTTGCAGCTATGCAACCCTTAGTTCAACAGGCAATTTAACCGAATATATTGCCGGGCGCGCCCAGCCTTTGGTTTCGGCCACCGATCTTGATGCCATAATTCATGCTGCAGGAAACCGAAAACTAGTTTTGCTGGGAGAAGCCAGCCATGGCACCCACGAGTACTACGCCTGGCGCGACAGCATAACTCGTCGGCTCATTTTAGAGAAGGGTTACAACTTTATTGCCGTTGAAGGCGACTGGCCGTCGCTCTACGAGTTGAACCGCTATGTTAAAAACATGCCGGGAGCTTCAGCATCGGCCCGCGAAGTTTTATTAGGCCTTGACCGTTGGCCCCTTTGGATGTGGGGAAACCATGAGGTGGCAGAATTGGCCGAATGGCTCAGGAGGCATAACGAAGGGCTGCCATTTGAAAAAAAAGTTGGCTTTTATGGCATGGATGTCTATGACGAATGGCGCTCAAAAAGGGCTCTCCTGGCAATGCTTGAAGAGCTTGATCTTTCTCTTCATAAACAAGTATATGCACTATTGGCCTGTTTCAGTGCCTTTGGCGGGGATAGCTGGGCCTATGCACAATCGGTGCAGCGAGGCAGGCATAGTTGTGATACTGAGTTAGGGCAGATGGTACAACTTATCAGGGAAGAAATTGAAAATTTTGATTCCCTTGGTGAATATGAAAAATTTTATCTGATTCAGAATGCACTTGTTGTAAAACACGCCGAAAAATTTTACCGTAAGGCGGTTGCTTCGCAGGATGCTTCTTCATGGAACAGCAGGGTAAATTACATGAACCTGACGGTAAACCGCCTGCTTGAGCTTTACGGAACCGATTCAAAGGGAATTGTCTGGGCTCACAACACCCATGTGGGCGATGCCCGGTTTACAGAAATGCGGCAGTTCGGACAGTTGAATATTGGCCACCTCGCAAGGGAGCAACATGGTGCGGATAATGTATTTATCGTGGGTTTTTCAACATATCGCGGACATGTTAAGGCAGGGTCGGGCTGGGGCTCACCCATGCAGATTATGCGAGTACCTCGGGCCAGAGTTCAAAGCATTGAATATATATTTAACCAGGCGGGCATAGATCGTTTCGTTATGGTTTTCAACGACAATGACCGCCGGCATGAAGTTTTCAGCCAGCCACATGGCAACCGGGCTATTGGTGTTGTTTACAACCCGCTAAGAGATCACCTGCAAAATTATGTGCTGAGCATTGTGCCCCTGCGATACGATGCCATGATTTTTTTTCATGAAACCCGCGCCCTGAGCCCTTTAAGGCGCTGAGGCTATTGTATCATCAACTTTCGCTTTTCATTGGGGGCATTAAATACCGGGAAATTGATCAAATGCGCTCTGGCGGGATTCAGGGTATAGCTGCCCGAAAATCCTGGAAAAAGTTTGATCTCACTGGAATAGCTGTCATGTGGGAAGTTTTCCACTACAGCAAACAAACAGGAATATTTCAAAAAAAAACCCGGAGAGACTTAATATCCATTGCAGAAGGCTTCAGGGCCAATAATAAAGAGTAAAACTTCAATTTTCTATTGTGGTTGGCTTAGGCCAACGGCAAAAATAAATAGAGAAAAAATGGCTTTAGCCCCATGTTTTACTCAAAAAAGGAAAAGTCAAAAACAATTTACCTGTACCTGATCCACTTCCATAGCTCGGCGTAGTCAATCTTTTTACCGTACATAAGAATTCCGGTTCGGTAAATTTTGCCAGCAAGCCAAGTTGTAAATAAAAAACCCAGCACCAACAATACTGCCGAAATGGCCAGGTCGGCAAAAGGCACGCCAAAGGGAATGCGTATCATCATGATTACGGGCGAGGTAAGAGGTATTATTGAAAGCCAGAAGGCAACAGGCCCTGAAGGATTCTGAATGATGGATTGCATCATTATAATTGAGAATAGCAGAGGTATTGTTACAGGCATCATAAACTGCTGGGTATCGGCTTCGTTATCGACGGCCGACCCAATGGCGGCAAATAGGGCCGCATAGAGCAGATAACCCCCTAAAAAGTAAAACAGGAATGCAAGAATGACCACTGGATAATTTATGGCCGCCAGGCCTTGCAAAATTTGCCCGGCAGTGGTATTTTGTTTCTGGGCAATTTCCATCTGCTGTTGAAGTTCATCGGCATTGAGCGACTGAGAGGCGGTAACATAAACCTGTTCGGCCGGAGTAAATTTGAACAAGTCGGGGAAAGCGGCCCTTACGCCACCCACAATAGCAAAAGTAAGCACTATCCAAATCAGGAACTGCGTTAGCCCCACAAACCCAACCCCAACAATTTTTCCCATCATTAGCTGAAATGGCTTAACGCTCGATACAATGATTTCAACAATGCGATTTGTTTTTTCTTCGAGCACGCCTCTGAGTACCTGAGAGCCAAACAGGAAAATAAACATATAAATGAGCAACCCGCTTACAAACCCAAGGCCCATACTCACTTCGGGGAAGTCGCTGCGCTCCTGTCCATCTTTTTCAATGCGCACGGCATTGATGTTTATACGTGTTTCGATGGCCATGAGCACTTCGGGGTCTATGCCGGCAATGGTGAGTTTGAGGCTTTCAAACTCATTTTTCAACACTGACTCCATATTTGCTTTGGCATTGAAGTTTATGGACTTTACCGAGAACAGGCGTAAACTTGAAGGCGCCTGAAAAGCAACTTCGGGAATGTGCAGCACGGCATCGAATTTGCCGTTTCGCATCAGTTCAAGGCTGTTATCTATGTCAGTTTCGAGGTGGGTGTAATTTACATTTCTATTGTTTGTAAACGCACTGTAAAACATATTGGTGTCGTCAACAATGGCCACCTCATAATCAGCGTCGCTCATAATGGCAATAAGTGCAGGGCCAACCATAAGTGCGGCCAGAAGTATTGGGCCCAGAATGGTCATTACAATAAAAGAACGTTTGCGTACCCGGCTCAAATACTCTCGTTTTATAATGGTTATGATCTTATTCATGGGGTAAAGAATTAAGGATTATTCGGCCAGGTAATCGTTTGCATTTTTAGAAATTTCGTACTTGCTGCTTTCTTGCGGGAATTTTCCGGTAACGGTTTTTATAAAAATATCGTTCATGCTGGGTGTCAGCTCATTAAAGGAAATTACATGGGCTTTTGGAAGCATTTTTTGCAGCAATTCGTTCGAGTTTTCGCCGTGAGCAATTTTTATCCGGGCTGTAAGTAAGCCATTATGGGCTACCGAGTGGATTATTTCAAACCTGCGGTCGAGTACTTCCTCAATTGGCTGGCTGAGTCCGGCCAATTCGAGTTGAAAAATATTGGTTGAAAATTCTTTTTTTATGGTGCGGACATTACCATCGAGTATTTTCTCTGACTTGTTTATCAGGGCAATATGGTCGCATAGTTCTTCGACCGATCCCATATTGTGGGTAGAAAAGATGATTGTAGCACCCTCATCGCGCAGTTTTAGTATTTCCTGCTTGAGAAGGTTAACGTTAATGGGGTCGAAGCCACTGAATGGCTCGTCGAAGATAAGCAGATCGGGCTTATGAAGAACCGTAATAATGAATTGCACCTTTTGGGCCATTCCTTTTGAAAGTTCTTCAACCTTTTTGTTCCACCAGGGTATAAGGTCGAACTTTTCGAACCATTCTCTGAGGAGTATTTTACTTTTGTTCACGGGCACACCTTTTAGTTGTGCCAGATATACAGCCTGCTCTCCCACTTTCATTTTTTTATACAATCCGCGTTCTTCGGGCAGGTAGCCAATGCGGTGCACGTGCTGAGGCATTAGCTTTTCGTTGGCATAAAACAAATTGCCCTCATCGGGGGCAATAATCTGATTGATTATGCGGATGAGGGTAGTTTTTCCGGCGCCATTGGGGCCAAGCAGTCCGAAAATGCTGCCTGCAGGCACCTTAACGCTCACATTGCTTAAAGCTTTGTGGCCGGTGTAAGTTTTGCTTATGTTTTCAGCCCTGAACAGGTATTCCATCGGGAAGGTATTTAGTTAAATACGTCTTTCATTCGTTCAAAAAAGCTTTTTTCGCCTTTTTTTGGGTTTGGTTTAAAATTTTCTGACAGGGCCAATTTTTCAAGTATAGCCCGCTCTTCTTTTGAGGTGGTTTGGGGTGTCCATACATTGATATTTACCAGCAGGTCGCCGCGGCCGTATGCGTTTACCGAAGGCAGGCCTTTGCCTTTGAGGCGAAGTACTTTGCCTGCCTGTGTGCCGGGTTCAATTTTTATTCGGGCTTTGCCTTCGAGGGTGGGTATTTCAACAGTATCGCCAAGCACGGCCTGCGAAAAGTTAATATAATGGTCGTAAAGCAGGTTGCTGCCATCGCGAATTAGTTTATCGTGGGGCACTTCTTCAACCAGCACGATCAGATCGCCAGGTACGCCCCCTCTGGCGGCAGCATTGCCTTTGCCTCCAATTGACAGTTGCATTCCTTCGGCTACTCCGGCAGGGATGTTTATGCCAATTACCTCGTCTTCCTTTACAATGCCATTTCCGAAACAAACGGTACATTTTTCGGTTATAGTTTTGCCTTCGCCTCCACAGGTGGGGCATACCGAAGTGGTTTGCATTTGTCCAAGAAAAGTGTTTGTAACCCGTGTAACGCTCCCCATGCCGTTGCAGGTGCTGCATTTATGAAATGAGGCTCCATCTCTTGCGCCGGTGCCACTGCAGGTTCTGCAGGCAACATACTTGCTTACTTTAACTTTTTTTTCTATGCCCGTCAGTATTTCTTCTAGGGTTAATTTTACCTTTATTCGCAGGTTTGTGCCCCTGTTTACCCTTCGGCCGGTGCTACGGCCATGGCCGCTTCCAAATCCTCCAAAGCCTCCAAATATATCGCCAAACTGGCTGAATATGTCTTCCATAGACATTCCGCCGCCAAATCCTCCGCCGCCAAAGTTGTTTCCCATACCGGCATGGCCATATTGGTCGTACCGTGCCTTTTTGTCGGCATTGCTGAGCACCTCGTATGCCTCGGCAGCTTCCTTAAATTTGGCTTCGGCCGAAGAATCGCCCTGGTTCTTGTCGGGATGAAACTTCAGGGCCTTTTGCCGGTATGCCTTTTTAATTTCTTCAGGTGTGGCATTTCGCGAAACGCCTAATATTTCGTAGTAATCTCTTTTGGACATTCGGAGTAAATTTGCTTTAATTGGCAACAACAACGCGGGCAAAGCGAATTACCTTACCACTGAGCATATAACCTTTTTGCACCTGGTCAACAATTATTCCCTTTGGTTGGTTATCGGTAGCCGGAATGTGAGTAATGGCCTCGTGAAAATCGGTATTAAATTCCTGTCCAAGCGCGTTAATTTCTTCCACTCCTTTTTGGGCCAGGATTGTTTTCACTTTAGTGTAAATCAGTTTAATTCCTTCGGCTACGGCATTGCCATTGGTTTCATTTCCGGCAAGGGCGCTTGCCCGTTCCAGGTCATCTACCACGGGCAAGAATGCAGTTATCATATCCGCGGAAGCGGTTTTAGCCAGGTCTAATCGCTCTTTGGCGGTGCGTTTGCGGTAGTTGTCGAATTCGGAAAACAACCTTAGGTGCTTTTCGTTGGCCTCTGCCAATCTGGCTTCAAGCTCTATAATGCGGTCGAAGATTTCTTTGTTTAAATCGTCGGGGCTGGCTATTTTTGCGTGTTCAGATGATGCATTGTTGGCAGGGCCGGTTTGCTGTTCTGGCTGGTCGGCTATTTGTTCCTGATCCTTTCGGATATTTTTCTTATTTGAATCGGCTTTTTTTTCCATATTAAATAACAAGGGCTAATAGTTGCAAAGAATGAGTGGCTTGATTCATCAAACGGCTTGCCAATTGGTTAAAGAGGTCATTTTGTCAGGTTTTAGCCAATGCGTTTGATGTCGGCTCCGATTTGCAGCAGTCGGTTGTCGATGTGCTGGTAGCCGCGGTCAATTTGCTCAATATTGTGAATGGTGCTTTTCCCTGGGGCACTAAGGGCCGCAATAAGCAATGCCACGCCGGCACGGATGTCGGGCGATACCATTTCGAGTGCTTTGAGGGGGTATTTTCGTTCGAGCCCAATAACTGTGGCCCGGTGGGGGTCGCAAAGAATAATTTGTGCGCCCATATCAATTAGTTTATCTACAAAGAAAAGCCTGCTTTCGAACATTTTTTGGTGAATGAGTACGCTTCCTTTTGCCTGAGTGGCCACCACAAGTGCAATGCTAAGCAAGTCGGGCGAAAATCCGGGCCAGGGTGCATCGCTAATGCTCAGAATGCTGCCATCAATAAAAGTTTCGACCTCGTAAACATCCTGCGAAGGAATATAAATATCTTCGCCTTTCCTTTCGAGTTTAATGCCTAATTTTCGAAACACTTCTGGTATCATGCCCAACTCGAGGTAGGCCACGTTTTTAATTGTAAGTTCTGACCGGGTCATGGCTGCAAGGCCAATGAAGCTGCCAATCTCAATCATGTCGGGCAGCATTCGGTGTTTGCAGCCATTCAGGGTTTGGGCACCATCGATGGTAAGCAGGTTTGAGCCGATGCCTGTAATTTTTGCGCCCATGCGGTTGAGCATTTTGCAGAGCTGTTGCAGGTAAGGCTCGCAGGCGGCATTGTAAATGGTAGTGGTTCCCTGAGCAAGTGTGGCAGCCATAACAACATTGGCTGTTCCGGTAACCGAGGCCTCATCAAGCAGCATAAAGCAACCTTTCAGGCCTTTGCTTTCAATGTTGTAAAAGCTTGTTTGCGGGTCGAAACCAAAGGCAGCACCCAGCTTTTCGAGCCCGATGAAGTGGGTGTCGAGGCGGCGGCGTCCAATTTTGTCGCCCCCGGGCTTAGGAATGCTTGCCTTTCCAAAGCGGGCCAGCAGCGGGCCAACAATCATAACCGACCCCCGCAACTGCGATGCTTTCTTTTTGAAATCGGGCGTTTCGAGGAACCCCAGGTTAACCTCATCGGCCTTAAACGACCAGGTGTCAATTCCGGTTTTATTAACCTTCACGCCAAAGTCGGACAGCAGTTCAATCAGCTTGTTTACATCCCTAATGTCAGGAATATTTTCAATAATTACTTCTTCTGAGGTAAGCAGTGTGGCGCAAATAATTTGCAGGGCTTCATTTTTTGCTCCCTGAGGTACAATTTCGCCCTTTAGTTGCTTGCCGCCACGAATTTCGAATGACGCCATTTTTTATTGAATTTTAAAAGGTAAAAATTGAATACAGTTTATTATGTATAGAGCAAAAATTTAACCAAGGCTAATTCAGCGAAATGCTTTGAAGAAAAATGCCGAAGTTGAAACCTGCAAACGATTATCAGCTTCTGTAGCAAATGAATTACTTCAAACCATTAGCGCTTCGCCCGGAAAATATTAATTGATTTTCTTTCGAAACTGAAATGGTTTTCCTGGCCCGGGTTTACCCATATACTTTTTCTTCTTCAATTGTTGCTTTTGTGGCGAAGGGGCTTCATTGGGCTGGCTAAGTTTAATGTTTTCGCCAAGGGTAAGTTTGCCTTTTGAAAGCAACTGTAAATGGGCTGCAATTTCTTCGTCTGTAACTGCATCGCGGTTCCAGGTGAGGTACGATTTTTTCAGATGGTTGGCAATAAGTTTTATAAGTACGTTTCGTTCGGCACCTTCCTCCAGCTCGCAGGCTTTTTCAATAATTTTTTCGATATGCCTGCCATAATGTTTAAACCTAATGTGGTTGCTGGCATATCCCAGTCGCCCGGGCTTGCGGGCCAGGCTTTGCAGCGAAGGGATTGGGTAGGGCGAGTCCACATCGAGTTTAAACCCTGACATGATAAAAAGGTGATCCCATAATTTGTGCTTAAAGTCATTTACATCGCGAAGGTGGGGGTTGAGCTGGCCCATAACATTGATTATAGCACGTGCCTGGTGATTGCGCTCAACGCGGTCTTCAATCTCCATAATCTGCTCAATCATTTTCTGAATATTCCTTCCGTATTCAGAAATGCTCATCTTTGAGCGCTGAGAATTGTATTCCATAATGTGGAATTTAAATAAAAAAATGGTATAAAGTACCCGGAACCTTCTATTTGGGCAATCCCGGCGTGAGTTTTAAATCAATGTGAGAAACAACGGGTTAAAAACTCAGGAAATAATTTTTGTAAAAATGCAAAACAGAAATAAAACTATGCCAAGTATATTGGTGGCTGCAAAAAGCCTCTCAAATTTAAAGGGGACAAGTGAACCCTTTTACTTTTGGTACTGCTGCAAAGATATAAATAATTTTTTGTTCTGTGTTTTTTCTTCATGCCGATAATGCTACTTTTGAACCAATTAATTATTTTGAGAACGGATATAGTTAAGCTATCGAATTATGGAGCCGAAACGAATTGCTTTGGGATTGGTTGAAGATTTTGTACAAAAAGTGTCTATGGGTGCGGGCATTCCTGAGGATGATGCAAAAATTGTGGCCGAAGTGCTGGTACAGGCCGATAAGTTTGGGTTCGATTCGCATGGGGTAAACCGCCTGAAGCCCATATACCTTGACAGGATAAAGGAAGGCATAATGAACCCCTTAACCCAAACAGAGGTTGTGAGGCAAGGGCCCACCACGGCCTTAATTGACGGACATAATGGCATGGGGCAGGTCATTTCGTACCATGCTATGCGGCTTGCTATTGAAAAGGCGAGGAATTTTGGCATGGGCATGGTGGCTGTGCGCAACTCAAATCATTATGGTTTTGCAGGGTATTACCCGCTTATGGCTGTTGGCCAAAACATGATTGGCATAACAGGCACCAATGCCCGGCCTTCGGTTGCACCCACATTTGGGGTAGAAAACATGCTTGGCACCAACCCACTAACATTTGCCATGCCCAGCGATGAGCCTTTCCCGTTTTTGCTGGATTGCGCTACCTCTATCGCCCAAAGGGGAAAGATTGAACTTTATGCGCGCCTCGGAAAAGATTTGCCAGAAGGCTGGGTAATTGACCACACCGGCCAAACAAAAACTGACAGCCGTGAAGTACTCAAAGACCTTATTGCCGAACAGGCTGCCCTTATGCCCCTGGGCGGCCCGGGCGAAGAAAATGCAGGTTACAAAGGCTACGGCTATGCAACCGTGGTCGAGATCCTTTCGGCCGCATTGCAGCAAGGCGCTTTTATGAAAATGCTAATGGGAATAAAGGATGGCAAAAAGATACCTTACCCGCTTGGCCACTTCTTTATTGCAATAGATATTGCCGCATTTACCGAACCCGAAGATTTCAGAAAAACAACCGGCGACATTCTGCGCGAATTGCGGGCTTCGAAAAAAATGCCTGGGTACCAACGCATATACACCGCCGGCGAAAAGGAATATTACACCAGCCTTGACCGCAATGAGCGCGGACTCCCTTTTAATCCAACCTTACTTGGGGAGTTCAGAGGGCTGTGCCATGAATATGGACTAAATGAGTATTTGGAGGTTTTTCAGGAAGGTGACTTATAAAATCTTCAGGCAGCGTTGATTTGCTCTTTGATAAACTTTGCTAACTATGTGATAGGCTGTTTAGAAGCAAATTAATAGTTTCACAGAGTTCCTGACTGAGTTCAACAATTGCCTTTTTAGACTCTTTCTTTTTTTCTGAATACCCATTTAAAAAACCGCAGGTTATTTCCAAAGCCTCAGCATTAACCCTTCGGCCAAAAGGCAGGCCAGGGCGAGTATAATAAAAAGTTTCCAGAGGTTCAGGCCCTTTGAGCATCAATACCTTATCTTGCTGCAATGGAGCAACCCTTACCAGGATTGGGTCGGCACTCCCCACTTTGTGAAACAGTGGTTGAAATGCGCCGCTGTGCAAAGCATTGTTTACCAGTGTGGGCACAAATACTGCATGGCGCTGAAAGTTGCTAAAGTTGTCGTTGAGCGCAACAGCGGCAATAAATACTTTTCCGCGGCCCATCTCGTAGGCCAGCATAAACGGATTGCCATTTTGCATTTGCAAAAGGGCCTGAGCACCTGAGCGAGCCTGACGCGAAAAAACAAAATGCTTAAAAGTGCCTGAAAAGCTCCGGCAATTTGGCGGGCGGCCTCAAGGGCCTCGTCGAGCAGGCGGCCCCGCTGGGCCAGCGCATCCATGCTAAAGCTGTTGTCAATATACTTGCCACTGCATGGCCTTAAGAACCCTGATTCTGCCGGCTTTCCCCGGAAGGGATAAATGGCCTTGAAAAAGCAAAAACCAGAAACACAATGGCCAGCACACGGGCGGCCAAAACCAACAAATGCTTATTACGCGATTGCTTTTTTGACTCATCGCTCAGTTGCTGCAAAAACGATACATCAGAGAAATAAACCTTGCGGTAGCGCCTGAAGTGAAACAGGTGAATGGCAACAGCCAGCAAAGCAAACAAAAATGTTGGATAAACAAATTGCATTTGTGGGGTTTTTGTACGGTTGTTATTATGAATTTCACAAGGTTAGGCCTTATTGTTTAAAGGCCAAAGAGCAAAAAGAATGGTTGTTTTTTGCATACCTTTGTCAATATGCCTTGGGCTAAGTTAATGAATGGATCATTTTTTCATCCGTGAATAATTTTATGATTAAGGTCGGATTGAACTCCATGTTTGCTATTTTAGCTTCGCTGAACTCCGGTTCATAGATGTTTGTATTTAATTCGCAAACATGTTCGTTTCACCCGTAAAATCAACTGTCATGTCGAAAAAGAACAAAATCACTCTGCACAATATTGTATATTCGACCAACCGCGATATTAGTTTTGAACTGACGACCGAAGAGGCCGCGACCCTACCGCCCGACAAGCAGAACCTAAAGGTACAGATTAGCAAGAAAGGTAGAGCAGGGAAATCGGCTACCCTGGTCATGGGCTTTGTGGGCACCGCGGCCGACATTGAAGCCCTGGGCAAATTGCTCAGAAACAAATGCGGAGTGGGCGGCTCGGTAAAAGAGGGCGAAATAATACTGCAGGGCGACGTGCGCGACAAAGCCGTGGAGCTTCTGGTAAAAGCCGGCTATAAAGCCAAAAGAATTTGAAGTTTAATGGATGAAAGGCAGGTAAAAGTCATTAAAAATCTATGTAAAAATCGTATTAATAACATTTGGCTTAATCTATTTTTATGACAAAAGAACAGGAACGCGATGAGTTGCATCGCACGATATGGCAAATAGCAAACGATTTACGAGGCAGTGTTGACGGTTGGGATTTTAAATCATACGTGCTGGGTATGTTGTTCTACAGGTTTATTTCTGAAAACCTTTCCTCATATATCAATAAAGAAGAACAGCGTACAGGAAACAGAAATTTTGATTATACTAAAATTTCCGATAAAGATGCTGAATTTGGAAGAGCCGATACTGTAAAAGAAAAAG
>CAYGDW010000035.1:0-6784 GCA_964348755.1 uncultured Bacteroidales bacterium
TGGCAGGCCGGGAAATACTTTGGGAAATCCCATTCAGCGCAGGACGCGGACGCGTAATATTTGACAACGGTGTGCGGCATACCACTACTGGTATATACACAGGACAGAACCGTGGGGGCACCAACGGGCCAAACCCTATCATGTTTTACGAATTCGAACAACAGGATGTAAGAAGAAATGTAACCTGCGTGCCCTACGAATGGACCAACGACCGCCAGGTACCCACTAACAATGGCCGGTGGATGTTTGGAAAATACCGCTACGAATGGCTGTTCAGGGAGGCAGGCCGAAGGGTTACTTCGCCCAACGATGATGGCCTTAATTGGATCGTAATGCGCTATTCGGATGTTTTACTTATGGCCGCCGAGGCTATAAATGAACTCGACGGCCCAGGTGGGGCTGCCCAATACCTGAGAATGGTCAGAGAAAGAGCATTCCCTAACCACCCCCAATTGGTCAATTCGTTTATGGCTCAGGCTACAGCAAGCCGCGAAGCTTTCTTTAATGCTATTGTAAATGAAAGGGCGCTCGAATTTACTGGTGAAATGCTGCGCAAAGGCGACCTGATACGCTGGAACCTGCTTGGCGCAAAACTGCGCCAAGCAAGGCAAAAGTTAATTGACCTGGAAAATCGCCAGGGACAGTACGCCAACCTACCCCGAAACATTTTCTGGACTTACGCACCCGATAACGAAACATTAATAATTTATGGCCTGAACTTTGGCGAAACCGATGCCGCCGGTGCAGCGTTGGGCTACCCAAATACCAGAGCCTGGAACATTACAACAACAGGCGAACTTATTCCCTTTTGGAATGCATTGTTTGTGAGAGACCCCGACACTCAGCAATTCTGGCCAATCTGGCAAATATTTATCGATGGCAGCAACGGAAAACTCAATAACGAGGGATTTGATTTCCCCATATAAATTGAAACAAAAAAAGCGCTGAACTTATGAAAGCACCGACCAAAATATTGAAAATTGTTTTTGTAATGGCTCTTACCGCGTTAATCTCGGTAAGTTGCGAAGACAACCTACCTGAGGAGTTTACTTCCTTTAATCCTGAGCGCCTGTTTTCGCCAACCGGGCTCGACGTTAGAGTAGTGCAAAACACCGCTGCACGGCTCAATTGGACACCAGTAAAGAACGCAGTGTCATACAGGGTTGAGTTCTTTGAAAATGAAACCCTCGATTTTTCTGGCACACCGGTAAGGGTGGTAAGTGAGGTTAAGGCCGAGCAACTCCCGTTAACCATTACCGGATTTGCTGGCGAAACAGGCTACTCGGTAAGGGTGCAGGCCATTGGAACCGACATTGACCCATCAAAGTGGATCAGCGCGGTATTTCGTACCCTGCCCGAGCAAATTCTCTTCCCGATAAACCCTGAAGAATTGCATCCAACCCAGGTTACACTCAAATGGCCCGCCGGAGAGATAGCAACAGCTATAATTATTATGCCCGGAAACATCAGCAGGCCAGTAACAACGCAGGAGGTCCAGCTGGGCATAGCAGTAATTACCGGCCTTCAGGGCGAAACCAGCTACACCGCACGCCTTATGAATGGAAACAAAACCCGGGGAACCATTGCCTTTACCACACCTATTGACTTAGGAGGTGCAACGCCGGTTTATCCAACCGATAATTTGGCTGATGTGGTTGGTGCTGCCGCCCCAGGTACTGTCATTGCTCTATTTCCCGGTGAATATACAGCATTTATGGGCGACATAATTATTGATAAGTCAATCACTATCAGGGGGGTAAGACCGCACAACAAACCCGTAATTTTCAACAGGTTCTTGCTTAGACCTGGCGCCACCGATGTAAACATTGCATTTATTGACCTTGAAATGGTGGGCGACAGGTTTACCCCGGCCGATTCGCCCTTGCCGGGACAACTTCAGGCATTTCAGTTTGATGCCGGAACCCATACCGTTAACAATTTCCTGGTTTCGGGGCTGATTGTAAAAAACTATTTCAGATCGTTTATTGCCACCGGTAGCGCGCCAATTGTAAGGGTCAATACCCTTACTATTGAAAACAGTGTTGTAACCGACATATTCTGTTCTGGCGGAGATTTTATTGATTTCCGCATTGCACACATATCAAATCTGAATATTCGCAATAGCACTTTCAACCAGGTTGCCACCGGTATGCGGCCGCCACATGCCACTACAGGGCCCCGCGTATTTGTTCGCCTCGATGCCGATGGCGGTGGCCGCTGGCCTGGACTAACCACCAGAATCCTAATCGAAAACACTACCATTTACAATGTGTCGCACAATCCGGCTACCCCAACAACCGCCGGAACCAGACTGCTCGACCTAAGATTTGTACCCAATGAAAGCATAATTCGCAACAGCTTGTTTGCTGGCGCAAGCGCTGACTATACCGCACATTTTTCTGAAAGAACCGAAACGGCTCACCCTTCATTTTCAAACAACAATTATTTCAATGCCCCCAGGTTTCTGGCAGGTGTTACTACAGGCTCTCCTAAATACGACAACACGCCAAGCCGTACTACACTCAACCCTGGATTTGTAAATGCTGCAGCGGGCAATTTTACTGTTACAAACGAAGACCTCATTTTCAGACGGGTTGGCGATCCACGGTGGTTACCCTAATTAAATGCATGCAGGGAGAAACTAAAACTTCTCCCTGCTTAAAAAATTTTTAAGTTGAGTCCCAGATCAAAATTCAGATGTTTGAAAAAACCTGAAAACCCAACCAACCATCCTTTGGTTGCACAGGCTGGCATAATTTATTGGTATGAAAAAATTCTTATTAATTTTAGTTTTATTTTCAGGTTTTGGCACAATTTCCCTGGCAAACCCAACAGAGTTAATAGGTTGGGCATCGGTAAACGCAAACGGCCAAAATGGCACTACAGGAGGCGAAGGGGGTCTTACAGTTAGGGTTTCGACCCTGGCCGACCTGGTATTTCAGGCCCAACGCACAGAAACATTAACCATTTTGATTGAAGGCATGCTCGACCTGACCACACAAACCGGTACAGGCCGCTACGTGTTTATTCATTCCAACAAAACCATTGCAGGGGCACAGCCAGGCTCAGGCATCAGAAACGGTGGATTCCGGATAAGATCACCACACCGCAATATTATTTTCAGAAACCTGAATATTACTGACAGCCCCGAGGACGGGATACAGATAAACGGAGAAATACACCATGTATGGATTGACAGGTGCACCTTTATGCGCCCGGTTGATGGTGCCTTGGATATTACAAACGGAGCAAATTATATTACTGTTTCGTACTGCTTGTTTACCGACCTTAACCGGGCAAGTCTTATCAGTGCTTCTGACGATGATGTGTTTGGAAATCTTGGAAGGTACAAAATTACTTTTCACCACAATTGGTTCAGATCAACCACACAACGAAACCCAAGAGTGAGGTTTGGACAAGTGCATGTTTTCAATAATTACTACACCAATGTGTCGCTTTATGGAATTGGAATAGGCAACAGGGCCCATATAATTTCAGAAAACAATTTCTTTGATACTGTCCTTGCCGCATCAAGGTTTTATGACGATGCCTTAAATCAGGGATTTTTCGTTGATACGGGCAGCATATTGCATAACAGCGGAAATTTTGTTTCCAGACCAATAGGTATTAACTGGAACCCTGCCAATCACTACCAATATACCCTTACCGAAACCCTCATGGTGCCGCAAATTGTAATGGCAAATGCTGGCGCCGAACAAACTTCAACCCATGTTCCTATCACTTCCGAAAAGTCAGCAAAAATTCAAATTGCTGTATTTCCAAACCCCATAACTGAGGTTGGTCATATTACAATACAAATGCCCTACAGCGCAAGGGTAAAGGCAACATTGTTTGATATTTCAGGCAGAAAAATTTCTGTACTGGCCAATGAGGTGCTTGCCCCTGGCCATAGCGCCATACCGTTTGACAGGAAGGGTCTGAGCAGTGGAGTATATTTTCTGAAAATTGAAGCAGGAACAGAAACCCTTACACAAAAAGTGCTTATTCGCTGAACCTGGTAATGAAATAAATAAACTAATTCAAAAATTCCTGAATACAATGTACAAATCCTTTTTTTTTAAAAGAATGAGCCTATTGCCTATTATGGCAGTACTGGTATTGACCTTAACCATAAGCTGCACCTCAAAAAAAGGAAACCACAAAACCGAGATAAACAAACCCTGGCACGTGCGCATGATTGACTCTGAGATGCACCGCAGACCACAGGCCTGGATGCTCGATTTTGAAAGAGCGCCAAAGTGGAATTATACCCATGGCCTGGTTTTGATGGCTACCCTGAAAGTGTGGCAACAAACCGGAGATATTAAATTCTTCAATTATGTGAAAGATTATTATGATACCATGCTCGATGAACAAGGCAACATACTTCACAACTTCAACCTTGCCAATCATAATATTGACCACATAAAACCGGGCATAAACCTTTTCGATCTCTATGAGCACACGGGCGATGAGCGCTACCTCAATGCCCTGAAAATTCTCAGAAACAAATTAAAGACCTACCCCCGAACTACTGGCGGAGGATTTTGGCACAAAAGGGTTTACCCCCATCAATTATGGCTCGATGGGGTGTATATGCATGCTCCTTTTTATTCTAGGTACGGCAAAGTATTTAATGAACCCGAAAATTTTGAGGACGTGTTAAAACAAATTCAATTGGTTGAGGAAAAAACACGTTGCAAAAAAACCGGATTACTTTACCACGCCTGGGACGAAAGCCGCCAGCAGGCCTGGTCGAACCCCGAAACAGGCCAGTCGCCAAATTTCTGGGGGAGGGCTATGGGCTGGTACATAATGGCCCTGGTCGATGTACTTGACTATTTTCCGGCCAACCACCATGGCGTGCCTATAATAAGGCAAACCCTCAAAAGACTTGTCGATGCCCTGATTCCCTACCAGGATTCTAACGGCTTGTGGTATCTGATTGTTGACCAAATGGGACGCGAAGGAAATTACCACGAAGCTTCTTCAACAGCAATGTTTGCCTATGCCATAACCAAGGGAGTTAACAACGGACACCTTGACAGGTCGTACCTGCCGGTGGCAGTTAAAGCTTACCAGGGCTTAATTGATGAATTGGTTTCGGTGGATGGCGATGGATTTATACACCTAAACCAGATAATTGGAGTGGCCGGACTGGGAGGAAATCCGGCCCCTTATCGCGATGGCTCTTTCGAATACTACATTAGCGAACCAATAAGACCAAACGACCCCAAAGGGGTTGGCCCTTTCATGTTGCTAAGTATGGAAATGGGAAAAGCCGGAATAGAAATGCATTCAGGCAAAAGGAGCATTAAAGGAAGCTAAATGCCCGCAAAAATCATTCATTTTTGCAGGTAATTTGCTGGTTTTTTTGTAGTTACGAATCAAAATCACAGCAATACAATACCAAATAAACGTGGTTTATGAACGTCAGGCAAAGTTTAACCAATTAGTAATATTTTTAAACCAAAACCAAAAAAAATGAGAAAGAACCTTTACAAATCAGTTGTTCATGTACTGGCAGTAGCCATTGCAGTTGTTTGTACAATGGCCCCCTCAGGTGTTTATGCCCAGTGGCATATTTACAATGGAAGTGTTTCACCAGAATCAATCAGCCCCAGACCTTTCATTAGGGCAACCAATATTTTTACTGCTCCTGATAATTTTGATAACCACAATGTTATTGTCAGCGAGCCGGTTATTCCAACAAACAGCCTTTTGCGCATGTCTAATACGGTAAACGGCACCCAGTTTTTATGGCGTATGAATTTTGCAGCACATTCCTCGCTCCCGGCTATTGCCGTTACCAACCTTACGGTAGTTATGCGGGTTAAAGGCCATGCAGGGGCAGCTCACACCTTTGATGTTGACCTTGACTATAATGGCCAACGCTCGCGTATGAGCCTTACCACTGCAACAAGGCTGCTGCGCATCAGAAACGGTATCGGAACCAATGCAACCTTGCCTGTTGCACCCACTGAGTGGGTTATTTACCGTTTTGCAATGACCCCCACACAAACACGGGTGTTTATAAACGAAGACCCCACCCCGATTATGACCTTTACTCCTGCAACAAGCAGCCAGAACCATTTCAGATTTGGAGATGGAGATGGGGGCGCCACATTAGGGGCTGATATCGATTGGGTTATATGGGATATTTCAGGTTCTAATGCCCCTGGTGAAGGCACCCCATTGCCGGTTGCGGACCTTACCCCTGAATATGATATAAGGTTGACAGACCTGCAGGTTGCAGGTAACCCGATACCAGGCTTTAACCCGGTTGTAGTGCATTACGAGGTAATACTTCCACAAGAGGCTTCAGCACCTTCGGCAATTGCAGCAACCGCAGCTCTTGGCACTTCCACTGTTGTAATAACCCAAGCAAATACTATTCCCGGAACCGGCACCGTGGCTGTAACAAGCCAGGACGGGTTAACCACCCGCACATATTCAGTGCATTTCCGGAAGTTTTCAACCAACGCTAATCTAGCTACGCTCACTGCAGGAGGTAGTGCAGTTGCAGGATTTAACCCCGACATTACCTCATACGATATAGTGCTGCCAGCAGGTACAACCACAGCGCCAATAGTAGCTGCCACCGTTGCAGACCCGGCCGCTACCCTTACCACCACCCAGGCCTCAGCAGTACCTGGAACAGCAACTGTGGTAGTACGGGCCGAAGACGGGAGCACTAAAACCTACACTGTAAATTTCAGATTTGCTGCAACCAATGCCAACCTGGCCACCTTACTGGTTGGAGGTACAGCCATTGCAGGCTTCG
>CAYGDW010000035.1:6884-28030 GCA_964348755.1 uncultured Bacteroidales bacterium
GCACGGCTACAGTAAGGGTTACAGCCGAAGACGGAACAACCCTGGTAACCTATACCATTAACTTCAGGCTGCAATCGACCAATGCCAACCTGGCCACCTTACTGGTTGGAGGTACAGCCATTGCAGGCTTCGATCCGGCAGTCATTACCTATGAGCTTGCCCTGCCGCCCGCTACCACCACACCTCCATCAATTTCAGCCACCGCTGCCGATACCCGCGCAACAGTGCTTATAACACAAGCCACTGCAATACCTGGCACGGCTACAGTAAGGGTTACAGCCGAAGACGGAACAACCCTGGTAACCTATACTATTAACTTCAGGCTGCAATCTGTAAATGCTAATCTTAGCAACCTATTGGTTGGTGGAACAGCCATAACAGGATTCAGTCCTGATGTAACTACTTACAACGTGGTGCTTCCGGCTGGTACTACAACCGCTCCTGCAGTAACTGCCGTTTTGGCCGATACTAGGGCCACCATGATAATAACCCAGGCAGTTGCCATACCAGGATTTGCCACGGTAGTAGTAACCGCCGAGGCAGCAAACCAAAGAACCTACCAGATAAACTTTTCGACCGATCCAACCCTTGTCAATAAAACGCTGGAGCAGAGTTTCAGAATCTTCCCAAATCCGGCAACCTCCAGCCTGAATCTGAACTGGAAAGGAAGCGAAAGGGCCGAAGTCGAAATAATTAGTTTGAACGGACATGTGGTTTTAAGTAAAACCATTGACTCGCAAAGCACCCGCCTGGACATAAACCATTTGCCTGCAGGGATTTATGTAATCAGGCTAAGGTCGGGTGTCTTAGAAACCCGTCAAACCTTCATTAAACAGCAACAGTAAAACCTGCCGCCCCGGCCGCACATTTACCGGGGCGGCAAATTTTAATATTTATCATTAATCAATAATTACCAAAAATGAATATGATTGCAAAACCCTTAGCACTTTATACCCAAATAGTCATACTTTCGTTATTTGTGGGTGCATGCTCCCCGGCTTCAAAAATCGCCGATACCAATGGTTGGGATAAGCTCGACTCTATTCTTTCGCAAATAAAAGCGCCAGACTTTCCTGACAATGACTTTTATATAACCAATTTTGGGGCTGTTGCCGATGGCCATACTCTGGCCACAGAAGCAATCCGATCAGCTATTGAGGCTTGCCATACTGCCGGAGGAGGCAGGGTTGTTGTTCCTGCCGGGGAGTTTCATACCGGAGCAATTCACCTGAAATCGAACGTAAACCTTCATTTGGCCGAAGGTGCTGTGCTAAAATTCAGCAGAAACGACGATGATTACCTCCCGGTAGTGTTTACCCGCTGGGAAGGCGTTGAACTGTATAATTATTCGCCCTTTATTTATGCTTACGACCAGCAAAACGTAGCCATTACCGGGCAAGGCACCCTCGATGGAAATGCAACATCGGAGCATTGGTGGTTTTGGAAGGGCCCCTGGAGCCGTCGTACCTGGGAAATTGTTCCGCAAAATCAGGTCGAATCACGCCGTAAGCTATTTCAAATGGCCGAAGAGGGCGTTCCGGTTGAAGAACGTATTTTTGGAAAAGGACACTACCTCCGGCCAAATTTTGTTCAATTTTACAAATGCCGCAATATTTTGATAGAGGGCATTACCATTAAAAACTCACCCATGTGGGTCATACACCCGGTTCTTTCTGAAAACATTACCATAAGTAATGTATCGGTAATTACCCACGGGCCCAACAACGATGGCTGCAACCCCGAATCGAGTCGCAATATTTTGATTCAGGACAGCTTTTTCGACACTGGCGACGACTGCATTGCCATTAAATCGGGGCGCAATGCCGATGGACGCCGCCTCAATGTGCCAAGCGAAAACATTATTGTGCGCCGTTGCACCATGCGCGATGGACACGGTGGAGTGGTTATGGGAAGTGAAATTTCGGGCAGTGTACGAAATGTTTTTGTTGAAGATTGTATTATGGACAGCCCAAACCTCGACCGCATAATTCGCCTTAAAACAAACTCTATCAGAGGCGGTACCATTGAAAATATTTTTGTGCGAAACCTGAATGTGGGAAACGTCCGCCAGGCAATACTGCATATTGACTTCGACTATGAAGAAGGCGATGCAGGCGATTTTCCTCCAATTGTGCGAAACATACACCTCGAAAACATTACCAGCCAAAGCAGCGACAGAGCAATATTTATCAGAGCATACGAGCGGGCTCCGGTAACTGGTGTTTTTCTGAAAAATTGCACCTTTAAAGGAGTAGAAAGAGAAAACCTAATAAATTACGTAAATGACTTCAGGGCAGAAAACGTTACCATAAACGGTCAACCAATGAAGACCACACAAGAATAGCAATTTATTTCACTGACCTTGTGAGGTATATGGTTTGTTTTATTTTTTTGTTTTAATTGGTTTTTGGTTAACTTTCGGGGCTCATTGCAATAATGGGCTCCGTTTTTTTATAAATGCAAATGTTAAAAATAGTTGCCGACAATAAAATACCTTTCCTGGCCGGGGCCCTCGAACCGGTTGCCCAGGTAGAATATTTGCCCGGTGCCGACATAAATCAACATCACCTAAAAGATGCCGATGCACTGATTATCAGAACCCGCACCATTTGCAATGCACGGCTACTCGAAGGCACCAGAATAAAATTTATTGCCTCTGCTACCATTGGCCACGACCATATTGACCAAAACTACTGCCTCCAAAAAGGCATTGCCTGGACCAACGCCCCAGGCTGCAATGCCAGCTCGGTAGTGCAATACGTATCGTCGGCACTTGCCCATATTTTTTTACTAAAAGAGCGCCCTTTCGGGGAAATAACACTGGGTATAATTGGTGCCGGAAACGTGGGAAACCAACTGATAAAAGTTGCCAAAACCCTGGGCCTGAAAACCATTGTAAACGACCCTCCGCGTGCACGGGCCGAAGGGCAAAAAGCATTCGGAAGCCTTAATGAAACATTGGAAAAGGCAGATATAATAAGCCTTCACGTACCACTCAACATGAGCGGGCCCGACAAAACCTTTTATCTTGCCGATGATTCTTTTTTTGAAAAAATTAAATCCGGCGCCTGGTTTATAAACACATCGCGGGGCGAGGTAGCAAACACCCTGGCATTGACAAACGCATTAAAATCAGGAATACTTGCAGGGGCAATTATCGATGTATGGGAAAACGAACCGCAGATAGACAAAAATTTGCTGGAAATTGTTACTATTGCCACACCGCATATTGCAGGATACTCGGCCGACGGCAAGGCAAATGGTACTGCAATGAGCGTGCAGGCACTCAGTCGCTATTTTAACCTGGGGCTAAACCACTGGAGGCCACAATTTATACCCATGCCGCAACGGCCCCAATTGAGCCTTTCAGCAAAAGCAAAATCAAAAAAAGAAATATTTTGCGAACTTAGCCTGCAGGCATACAACATATATGCCGACCACAACGCATTGAAATTCGCACCGGAAACATTCGAAAAACTAAGAGGCGATTACCCCATTCGACGCGAACCACCAGCATTGGAAGTAATTGCTCAGGGTATTGACCCACAATTGCAATACTTTATCGGCAACCTGGGTTACATTTTCAAAGGCTAAGAATACCACACAGCATAATAAACCCCACGCCAGGAACAAACTTTTTACCCATAAACCCTCCTTTTCAGAAGTCAGCCCTTTTGGCTGTTTTTGAAAAACGCAAAGAGGTATAGGCTAAATATAGCTGAGGTTGTAAGCTGTATGAGCAGCGGAGTGCCAATAAGCCTCTCACCGGGAAAAACCGTAAGTATTGAAACGTACTTAAGTAAATAGTAGAATATCTTGCTTAGCCAGATACTTAGAAAAATAGCCGGAAGCACATGAATTTTCTTCACCAGCAAATAAAAGAGGGCCACGTTTACAGCAAGTTCGGCCGAAATAAGCATGGTTTTGATCAGTACAGGATGCGAAGAAATCAAAAATGAGAACATGGGAAGCGTCAATGCCAGCAAATAGGCATTTTTGCGGGTAGTATGCACCAGAGCAAGTATAAGCATAAGGCGCATAGGCTCAATAAGGTATAGCTTTATGCTGAGCATGTGCGAAATGGCCGGTACAAAATAAATAAATGCCAGGGCAAATACGTCGAGTACTGCTGGTTTAATGAAGCTTTTCCAGCTTGCGGTGCTGATATTGATGGCAGGTGCTTTCATAGGTTATTTGATTTGGGATGCTTATTTAAAATCGTTATAAATAACCGTTTTCGGTAGCGGTTAAGTGCGTAAAAATAAGAAATTTTGTAATGAAATGATATATTTGCAATTACAAAAACGTTCAAAAAAAAAACAATCAAATGAATCGGCGCAATTTTTTAAGGAAAGGGGCAATTTATTCAGCTCTAGGTGCCTTTTACGGATATGTAACAGGCATTCCCAGCCTCTTTGGTTCACAGGGGCCTGCCAGGCAACCAGCTGGCAATTTTGACCTGGTAGCGGTGCGAAATGGCGAACCTGTTGAAATGTACCGAAGAGCTATACAGGAAATGGGCGGTATGCAACGCTTTGTGCGGCGGGGACAGCGCGTGGTGGTAAAACCAAACATAGGCTGGGACGTACCCCCCGAAAGAGCGGCCAACACCAACCCCGACCTGGTTGGAGCCATAGTAAAAGACTGCCTGGCTGCCGGTGCAAGCCGTGTAATGGTATTTGACAACACCTGCGACAATTGGCAACTTAGCTACCGCAACAGCGGCATTGAAGCAGCGGTGCGTCAGGCGGGAGGTCAAATGGTGCCCGGAAACCTCGAACGGTTTTACCGCGAGGTAGAAATACCCGGAGCACGACGCCTAAGAAGAGCAAAAGTGCACGAGCTGATTCTCGACAACGATATGGTCATCAATGTGCCCGTGCTTAAACACCATGGATCGACCGGGGTAACCATTGCCATGAAAAACCTTATGGGTGTGGTGTGGGACCGCCGTTTCTGGCATAGCAACGACCTGCACCAGTGCATTGCCGATTTTTGCCTTTTCCACAAACCCCAGCTCAATATTGTAGATGCATACCTGGTAATGACCCGAAACGGCCCGCGAGGAACCTCAACGGCCGATCTTGCCCTGATGAAAAGCCTGCTGATTTCGACCGACATTGTGGCCGTGGATGCCGCAAGTACATTGATCTTCGGATCTCAACCCCGCAATATTGGACATATAAGAATTGGATCGGAAATGGGGATAGGCAAAATGAACCTCGATGCACTCAATATAAAACGCGTTGCCCTTTAATCTTACTCAAATATGAAGTTACGCCACCTGAAAAAAATCAGGATAGCTATATCGCTTGCAATTTTTATACTTTTACTGGTATTTTTTCTGGGAATCGATTTAAAGCTGCAGGCAGCAACCGATATTTTTCTTCGCCTTCAACTCATCCCCTCTTTCATTAGATTCACAGCCCTATTCTTTACTGTTTCGGGGCTGGGCTTTATACTGGTACTGCTGCTAACCCTGGTTATCGGAAGAGTTTATTGCTCGTCAATTTGCCCTTTGGGCACCCTGCAGGATATGATAATTGCCGCAGCGCGCCTGTTTAAAAAGAAAAAACGACGCAAGTTTACCTACTCGGCCAACCAGAAAAACATTTTGCGCTTTAGCATATTGGCATCAACCCTGTTGCTTTGGTTTTCGGGGAGCTTGTTTCTGGTAAACCTGCTCGACCCCTATTCAAATTTCGGAAAAATTGCAGTAAGCTTTTTTCAGCCGGCATTTATCTTTTTAAATAATAAACTGGCCATTATTCTCGGAAATTTTCATAATTACTCAGTAGTCCCCCTTGAGTTTAAAAGCCTTTCATTGAATGTTATTCTGGTATCGGCGACAATTTTTATAACCATTGCTGTAATGTCGGTTTGGCGCGGGCGCCTGTTTTGCAATACCCTTTGCCCTGCCGGCTCATTACTAAGCCTGCCGGCTTCCAAATCGATGTACAAAATTACTTTTGACCACAGTGCCTGCAACCTTTGCGGAAAATGCGAACGGGTGTGCAAGGCCGAATGCCTCAACAGCCGCACCAAGGTCATTGATCACCAACGTTGCATAAGTTGTTTCAATTGTTTTACCGCCTGCAGCAACCACGGGCTTTATTACAGCCGGATAAAACCCCTGGCTGCCGAAACCAATCCTGAACCAGCGGCAGTTAACACCCCAAAAAGGCAGTTTCTGCTTACCCTGGCTGCAGGTATTTTATCAATGCCATTATTTAAAAATAAAACCCATGCACAGGGGGTGGGCAAGCCCGGCATGGTGCCCACAGGTACAACAAACCCAATTACCCCTCCCGGCTCCATCAGCTACCAGCATTTTACCAGCAATTGCATTGCCTGTTATCTATGCGTGGGGGTTTGCCCAAAAAATGTAATTGTACCCTCATTTTTCGATTATGGACTCAATGGTTTCATGCAGCCCAAGCTCGATTTTCACAAAAGTTTTTGCAACTTCGACTGCGTAATCTGTACCGAGGTATGCCCCACGGGGGCCATAACCAGGCAAACCCAAAAGCAAAAACAAACCATTCAGATTGGGGTAGCACGTTTTATGCAGGAAAGTTGCATAGTAACAATTGACCGCACCGAATGCGGTGCTTGCTCAGAGCATTGCCCTTCTAAAGCTGTGCAAATGGTTGAATGGGAAGGCCTGTGGCTGCCCGAAGTAACACCCGATCTTTGTGTTGGTTGTGGGGCTTGCGAATATGCCTGCCCCACCAAACCTTACAAGGCCATTTATGTTGAGAGCAATGCCGTGCACCTGCAGGCAACACCTATTGAAGAAGGCGAAGGCCCTCAGAAACAAGTACTCGACGAATTCCCGTTCTGAATTAGACCCGCAACCCAAACCCCAATGCCAACAGGGCCGCTATAACAATGGCATAAATTAGTATGCCCAAAAATGAAGCCAGAAGAAATATGCGCGATTTCATACCAAATAGTTTTACGGTAGCTGCCACCACCCATACCCCTATCCATGGCGTAAGCATGGCTACAAATAAAAATCCATGGCTATTTAGTTTCCGGTTAATTTTTTCGGAAGCCAGCCCCTGCAACCAACGGCCTATTTGGCCGCGGCCGGCAATCTTATCGTAAAAAGAGGTAACCAGTACGGCTGGCAAAAAATTACCAAAAACACTCCAGAAAACAACTGATACCGGATCGAGCCCCAGAGCAAAGCCGGCCGGAACAGCCACATAAATCTCGGCAAGGGGGAAAAAGCCAATAAACCAAACTGATAAAGCTTTTGCAAAATAGGCAAACATGACCTGGTGATAAGGAAACGGCAAAATTACAAAACATTTTTCCCAAAAGGGAAAATGCCCAAAAGGCTTTTAAAATTAAACAGTATGGAATGCTTAAATTTTCTGTTATTCTTTTAACAATTTTAGGATAATCTTTACCTTTGCCACCAGTCTTTACGAACAAATCACACCTTCCATTTTCTTAAATCAATGACCAGATATTTAAAGATTAGAGATCTGACTTTGCGCGACGGACAGCAGTCCCTTTTTGCCACTCGCATGACTCAGGCTCAGGTTGACCGCGTGCTGCCATTTTACAAGGATGCCGGATTTTATGCCATGGAGGTGTGGGGTGGTGCAGTGCCCGATTCGGTAATGCGCTACCTTGATGAAGACCCCTGGGAAAGGCTCGAAAAAATTAAAGCATCTGTTGGCACAAGCTCGTACCTTACCGCGCTTTCGCGAGGCCGCAACCTTTTTGGTTACAACCCCTATCCCGACTCGGTCATCGAAGGCTTTAACCGAAATGCCATTAAATCAGGAATTGATATTATGCGCATATTCGATGCCCTTAACGACACCACAAATATTGAATCTTCTATAAAGTTTGTTCACGAAAATGGCGGAATGGCCGACTGCACGGTTTGCTATACCATCGACCCTAAGTTCAGAAAAAGAGACCACCTGAAAGAACTGCTTAAAGGCAGGCTGCTGCCCGGTAAGGTTTTTACCATAGAATATTTTGTGCGCAAAGCCCAGGAACTTGAACGCATGGGCGCCGATATGATTACCATTAAAGATATGGCCGGACTCATACCGCCAGTAAAGTCGGGTATCATTGTTAAACTTATGAAAGAACAGGTGGGCATCCCTGTTAATTTCCACACCCACTCAACCCCAGGTTATGGACTTGCTTCAGCCCTTACTGCAATACTTAGCGGAGTGGATATTCTGGATACCTGCATATTGAATTTTGCCGGAGGCCCCTCAGGTCCCTCATTCGAAATGGTGCAGATTTTTTGCAACAAACTGGGTATTGAAACTGGCGTTAACCTTGATGCAGTTGTAAAAATTAATAAGGAACTTAAAGAAATACGCCAGGAACTGAGCGAGTTTGATACTTATCAGATCTTTCCGATTGAGTTTGACATTACCAAAGACAAGCTTCCAAAGGAGATTGACACCCTTTTTGACAAGGCAATAGAATTGGCCTTGGAGCGCAGGGAACGCGAATTGCTTGCCACAACCCAGGCCATTGAACAGTACTTCAGGTTTCCGCCGCCCAACGAGAATGTGCGCACAGCCGAAATCCCCGGTGGAATGTACACCAATATGATTGCCCAGCTCAAGCAACTGAAACTGGAAAAATTACTTCCAAGGGTACTCGAAATCATTCCAACGGTTCGGCTCAGCGCAGGCCTGCCGCCACTGGTTACCCCAACCAGCCAGATTGTTGGTGTGCAAGCCGTAAACTGCATAATTGACGAAAACAACGGCAAGCCATTTTATACCACCAATTCGGTGCAGTTTGTCAACCTGGTAAAAGGCCTTTACGGAAAAACCCCAATACCAATTGATCCGGCATTCCGAAAGCAAATTACTGGTTCGGCCAAAGTAACTCCCTACAGCCCAAAAGACTATAAAAAACAAGATAATCCGGTGCTGGAAGAATTTGGAGGGGTAAGGCTGGCCCAAAATGAAAAGGAAGAGCTGTTGCTCGAACTTTTCCCGTCGGTGGCAACCACCTTTTTGAGCAAGCGGATTGAACAGCGGCATTTGGCTCAACTCAGGGCTATACAAGATAAAAAACGCCGCGAATACGAAGCCGAAAAAGCAGCCTACGACAACCTTTCGCCCCAAGAAAAAGAAAAAAGGCTGTATGAAGGGCTTTACAACTACAAATGGACCACCATTAAACCAGACGAACCAGCCAGCTAAAAACCAGCCTGATCCGTATGTTGGCTCATTATTTTTAAAAACAAAACCGCCCCCGAAGGCTAACTCAGGGGCGGTTTTAGCTTTTTAGGTAAAGCCTTTAGTAAGCAGCTGTAATATTTAACTTTATGTTAACATTGTCATTGATGAGGTTGTCGCCAAGGTTTTCGAAAAAACGTCCTGAGCCAAAACGTACATCAAAAAGCGAACGGTCAAAATCGAAATCGGCCGTTGCAGTAACCTGACCTTCGGCATGGTTGATGGTGGCAGGAAATGCCAGGCTGTGAGTGATTCCTTTTAGGGTCAGATTGCCAGACACCCTGTAGTTTGGTTGACCCACTGCAGCGCCTTCAATGGCTTCAAATTTTACAAACTGAAAATTGGCTTCCGGAAAGCTGGCAACCCCAAAAAAATCATCAGATTCGAGGTGCCCCTTCAAACGGCTATTCATGTCGGGATCAGTTAGGTCGGTTACCCCAATTGAGGTCATATCGATAACCACATTTGCTCCCCAAAGCCTGCCGTCAAAAACGATAATTTCGCCTTCTTTAATTGAAATAACCCCATTGTGCCCCGAGCCGGTTACTTTTGTTCCAAGCCATTCAACTTGGCTTGCCTGGCTGTCAATTACAGCACGAGTGGCCTCCTCAGGAATTTCTCCGGCTTCAAGCCTGGCAATTACCTCTGCTTTTTTTTGATTGCCTGCACCGCAAGAAGCCAATACCGCGGCAGCAAATACAAATAATACAATTAAACGGATTGTTTTCATTTTGATATGATTTACGATTACAATTCCAAAAAAATAATTTTTTCAAAATTTAAACTACTTTTTTAGGGTATTGTTCAGTTCATGGTCCAAAATCAAAAAAAATCAAAGCCAAAAATCAAAAATTGCAAGCTAACAGCATTTTGACAACTCAAAAATTCTGATTTTATAAGGTTACTTCAGAAAAAGCCTTCTGAAAAACAGGGTGTTTAATTTAATTTTTTTACCTTTCCGGGATTTAAGTCCCGGACCAATCATTGCCTGCAGCATTCAGTTATATTTACTAAGAAGTAGCATTTTTTGAGGTTGTTAAATGTTTAACAAATCGAATTTATGCTAACTTTGCACGTCAAAAAAAATGGGGCAAAAACAAGCGAAACTTAAGGTAGCAACTTTAATTTTTGCTGAACTTTTCTTACTTTCGCAGATTCATTTTTCGAAAAGTCTTTATAAATCAAACAGATATGCAAACCAAACTTCAGGAATTAACCGAAAGAATTTATCAGGAGGGCGTTAGTAAGGCCAATTTGGAGGCCGATACTATTCTTGCTGATGCCCGCAAACAAGCCGATGACCTTTTGGCAAAAGCCAGCCGGCAGGCCGAAGAAATCATTAAAGAAGCAAAAAAGGATGCTGCAACCCTTCATAAAAATTCTATCAGCGAGCTACAGCTTGCAGGGCGGCAAGCCATTTCAGACCTGAAGCAAAAAATAGCTGGCCTGGTTGAAACCGGCATAGTGCAACCCCAAACCAAAGGCGCTTTCAAAGACATTGCTTTTATGCAAGAACTGATTAAAGCCGTTGTTAAAAACTGGAACCCCAACCAGAATGAAAATGTTGAACTGAGCGTTTTGCTACCTTCGGCCTCCAAAAAAGAATTTGAAGCCTTTTTTAAGGAAAAAGCAACAGACCTGCTCGACAGAGGCCTACAGCTTAGCTATTCTGAAAAAATGAAATCGGGCTTTAAAGTAGGCCCTAAAGACGGCGGATATATGATTTCGTTTGCCGACGAAGATTTTGAAAATTTTTTCAGGGCTTACCTGCGCCCAAAACTCATTGAACTGCTTTACGGCAAATAGGGAAATGCATTTGGGGCAATAGCCCATTAAAAGATTCAAAAAACAAAAACCTTTTGTAAGTGAAGCGAAACTATTACTACCTGGTAGCAGGCCTTCAGGACATAACCATAGATGTTCACAAGCTGCAATTTACACAAATTGCTTTCAGGGATGAACTAAAATCGCACATTCATCCCGATGATTATTCGCTGGCCGAAATGTTGTTTCTGCAATTTGACAACGCCAACCTGCTGAACCTGCTTTTGAAAAACGGAAAACCATTTGACCTGAGAGGGAACTTTTCCCTTGAATGGCTCGAAGAAAATATAAAAGAGCCGATTAGCCTGCCAGCGTATATGGTGCAATTCATTACTGCCTTCAAAAACAAAGAGCAGATAATGCCCGATCTTAGCCCCGAAAACGAACTCTCTACCTTGTTTTTTGATCAGATGATGGCCCACCCAAACCAATTTATTAGAAAATGGTTTGAATTTGAACTCAACGTTAGAAATATAGTTGCCGCCTTGCTGGCCCGAAAATATGAAATTGCCTATGAGTTTCAGATAATTGGCTCAGGCGAAACCTCAAACACCATTCGCAAAAGCCATGCACGCGACTTTGGACTGGGTGCCGAGATCAATTACCTTGATGACCTGGCAAATTTTGTTCGCAACGAAAACATTCAGGAGCGCGAAAAAGCCATTGACGACCTGAGGTGGAAATACCTGGATGACGAAACTTTTTTTGAGTATTTTACCATGGAAAAAGTCCTCGCATTTACAATAAAGCTGGGAATTGCCGAACGATGGCTAGGCATTGACAAAGAGCACGGAAACGAAATGTTCCGCAATCTGCTCAAAGAATTACAATCGAGCTACAAATTACCCGAAACATTTACAGAAAAATAAACATATATGAATACAATCGGTAAGGTAACCGGAATTATTTCAAACCTTGTAATTGTTGAAACCGAAGGCAGGGCTGCACAAAACGAGATCTGCTTCATAAACCATGGCGGAACCCGGCTTATGGCTGAGGTAATCAAAATTATGGGGAAAAAGGTTTATGTGCAGGTTTTTGAGAGCACCCGCGGTCTTAAGGTGGGAAGCCAGGTTGAATTTATGGGGCACATGCTTGAGGTAACCCTTGGGCCAGGCCTGCTTTCGAAAAATTTTGACGGGCTACAAAACGACCTTGATAAAATGGAAGGCGTTTTTTTAAAAAGGGGCGATTACACCGACCCGCTCGACGACCATAAATTATTCAGTTTTGTGCCGCTTGCAAAACCTGGCGACCAGGTACGGGCCGGAAGCTGGCTGGGCGAAGCGAAAGAAAACTGGATGCCCCATAAGATCATGATCCCGTTTAAAATGACCGGCCAATACACGGTAAAAAGCGTTGTGACCGAGGGAAATTATAAGATCAATGACACCATTGCACTTGTAACAGATGCCGAAGGAAACGACATTAAAATAACCATGGTGCAGAAGTGGCCGGTTAAGGTACCTATACGTGCATACAAGGAAAAGCCAAGGCCCTTTAAGATTTTGGAAACAGGCATCAGGGTAATGGACACCCTGAACCCCATTGCCGAAGGCGGCACCGGTTTTATTCCCGGCCCTTTTGGTTCGGGCAAGACTGTGCTTCAGCACAACCTTTCGAAGAATGCAGAAGCCGACCTGGTAATTATTGCCGCTTGCGGCGAGCGGGCCAACGAGGTGGTTGAAATATTTACCGAATTTCCTGAGCTTGATGATCCCCGCACCGGAAGAAAGCTAATGGAACGCACCACCATAATTGCAAACACCTCAAATATGCCTGTGGCAGCCCGCGAAGCCTCAGTATATACAGCCATGACCATTGCAGAGTACTACAGGGCTATGGGGCTAAAAGTTCTGCTTCTTGCCGACTCAACCTCGCGCTGGGCACAGGCATTGCGCGAAATGTCGAACCGCATGGAAGAACTTCCGGGACCCGATGGTTTTCCAATGGATTTGCCCGCAATTATTTCAAACTTTTATTCAAGGGCAGGTTTTGTTTTCCTGAACAACGGCCAAACCGGCTCCATTACTTTTATCGGAACGGTTTCGCCTGCTGGCGGTAACCTTAAAGAGCCCGTTACCGAATCGACCAAAAAAGCCGCACGTTGCTTTTATGCCCTTTCGCAGCAACGTGCCGATAGTAAGCGCTACCCGGCAATAGACCCCATCGACAGCTATTCGAAATACCTTGAATATCCGGAAATTGCCGACTATCTAAATAACAGGATAGCACCAAAATGGACCGAAAACGTGTTTAAAACAAAAAATATTCTCCTTCGCGGAAGAGAAGCCCATGAGCAAATTAACATTCTGGGCGATGATGGAGTACCGCTCGACTACCACCTGAAATACTGGAAAGCCGAACTGATTGACTTTGTTATTTTGCAGCAGGATGCCTTCGACAAGATCGATGCATCATCATCGTTGGTAAGGCAGCATTTTATGCTCGAAAAAGTGCTGGAAGTTTGCGATATGGCTTTTCAATTTGAATCGTTCGAACAGGTAAACCCTTATTTTAAGCGTATTATCAATGCCCTGAAGCAAATGAACTACTCCGTGTTTGAATCGGAGCAGTTTAAAAATAATGAAAAAGAACTTCAAACTATTATTCAGGAAAGGAAGATTGCATAATGGAAAAGGAAACCAAAGCATTTCAGCGTGTATATACCAAGCTTTATCAGCTAACCAAGGCCACCGTGTCGCTTCATGCGAGTGGCGTGGGCAACGAGGAGCTTGCCATTGTTGATGGCCGGTTGGCTCAGGTTGTAAAAATTATAGGAGAAATGGTTACCCTGCAGGTTTTTGCCGGTACCGAGGGTATTGCCACCAATGCCGAGGTGATTTTTACCGGCAAGGCACCCACCCTAAAGGTTAGCGACGACCTTGCCGGCCGCTTCTTCAACGCCTATGGCGAGCCCCTCGATGGCAGCCAAATAATGGGCGAAGAGCGCGAAATTGGCGGGCCAAGTGTAAACCCGGTTCGACGCAAGCAGCCCTCCGAGCTGATTGCAACTGGTATAGCAGGTATCGACCTTAACAATACCCTGGTTACAGGTCAAAAAATTCCGTTCTTTGCCGACCCCGACCAGCCCTTTAACCAGGTAATGGCCATGGTGGCATTGCGGGCAAAGGCCGACAAAATTATTTTGGGCGGTGTGGGCCTCACCAACGACGACTATCTCTATTTTAAGCATGTGTTTGACAATGCCGGAGCCCTCGACCGCATTGTGGGCTTTATTAATACCACCGAAAACCCACCCGTTGAGCGCCTTCTGGTGCCCGACATGGCTCTGACTGCAGCCGAATATTTTGCCGTTGAAAAACAGGAAAAAGTACTGGTACTGCTTACCGACCTCACCCTTTATGCCGACGCCCTGAGCATAGTGTCGAACCGAATGGACCAAATCCCATCAAAAGACAGTATGCCCGGATCGCTCTACTCCGACCTTGCGCGCCTTTACGAAAAGGCTGTGCAGTTTCCAGACGGAGGTTCAATTACAATTATTGCCGTTACCACACTCTCGGGAGGCGACATTACACACGCAATACCCGACAATACCGGATATATTACCGAAGGGCAGCTATTCTTACGCAAAGACAGCGATGTAGGTAAGGTTATTGTTGACCCATTCCGAAGCCTCTCGCGACTCAAACAACTTGTTATTGGCAAGAAAACCCGTAAAGACCACCCACAGGTTATGAACGCCGCCGTTAGGCTTTATGCCGATGCAGCCATCGCAAAAACCAAATTGGAAAATGGCTTTGACCTGACTGACTACGACGAGCGGACGCTCGATTTTGCCAAAGGCTATTCCGAAAAACTGCTTGCCATTGATGTAAATATCGATGTGGACACCATGCTCGAAACCGCCTACGACCTTTTCAACAAGTATTTTACACCGGCCGAGGTGGGTATTCGCCAGGAGTTTGTTGACAAATACTGGAAGAGAAATTAATTATGGCCATTAAGTTTCAATACAACAAAACCGCGCTTCAGCACATTGACAAACAGCTGAAGATCAGGGTGCGTGCCCTTCCTACCCTTAAAAACAAGGAAGCCGCGCTGCGTGTAGAGGTAAAAAAAGCCAAATCGACCGCCGAAGAGTTTGAAGCCAGACTTAATGAAAAACTCGAGGCCTACCAGCAGGCCATTGAACTGTGGGGCGAGTTTGACAACGACCTGGTAAGCATACAGGACGTGGACCTTTCGGTAAAAAAGATTGCCGGGGTAAGGACGCCTGTGCTCGATGATGTTAAATTTTCAGTAAAGGAGTTCAGCATTTTTAACCGCCCAGGCTGGTACCTCGATGGCATAAACATTGTTAAGCAGCTTGCGCGGATTGCCATTGAACGCGAAGTGTTTTTTCAGAAAATGCAACTGCTCGACCATGCCCGCCGAAAAACTACCCAAAAAGTAAACCTGTACGAAAAAGTACAAATTCCGGGGTTTCAGAAAGCCATACTTAAAATTAAGCGCTACCTCGAAGACGAGGAAAACCTGTCGAAAGCTGCCCAAAAGATCGTTAAATCACGTATTCAGGAAATGGAGGCCACCGTATGATAGTTCCCATGACCAAATACTCATTTCTGGTGTATCATCAGGACTACCTGCAGTTTCTTGATGAAATGCGAATGCTGGGCGTTTTGCATATCATAGAAAAACAAAAGGAGGTTTCTGATAGAATGCTGGCCAAATATGACCAGATTAATAAGGTAAATGCAGTGGTTAAATTTTTGCAGAAGCGCCAGGTACAAAACCCTGCTCCCGTCAAGGGCATTGATGGCTCTGGTGCATCCCAGCAAGTAGAAGCCCTGCAGCGAGAGCTTGAAAACAAGTACCAGCAACTCGGCACCCTTAAAAAAGAAATTTCTTATGCAGCCCCCTGGGGCGACTTCAGTCATGAAACGCTGAAGAAGCTTCGTGAGCAAGGCCTTAAGGTTACATTTTATACCGTATCTGCCCGAAAATTTGATGAGGCCTGGTTACAGCAGTACCCCATAGCTTTGGTGGGGCAATATACCGGCATTAACTACCTGGTTATGATTCTTGCCCAGGGCGAGCAAGAACCACAGCTTGAGCTGGAAGAAATGCGCACCCCCGAAAGGCCAATTTCAGAGCTGAACTTTTATGAAAAAAAGCTCAACCAGGAAGTTGAAGCCATTCAGGCCGCTTTCAACCGCCATGCCTCCGAAAGCTTAGAGGCCATACAGAAGTATTTGCTTGAGCTTCAAGAAAATATGCATTTTGACAAAGCCATTGAAAACACTGTAAAAGAAGCCGACGAAAAAGTGATGCTTCTTGAAGGCTGGGCACCCAACGAAAGAAAAATAGAGTTGGCGGCATTCCTCGATAAAAAAAATATATTATACGTAGAAGAATTGCCAGAAGCCCATGACAAAGTACCCATTCTGCTAAAGAATAAAAAATTTGCCAAACTGCATGAAACCATTGGCAGGTTTTACGATTTGCCCAATCACCGGGAATTAGACCTGGTGCCTTTCTTTGCACCCTTTTACACCTTGTTTTTTGGTTTTTGCCTTGGCGATGCAGGCTATGGTTTACTCATAGTTTTATTTGCCACAATATTTAAACGCAAAAAACCCGAGCTAAAAAGCATACTTACACTTGCCCAGTTTTTAGGCCTTTCAACTGTAGTTTTTGGCGCACTTACAGGCACCTTTTTTGGTATAAACCTTATTGAAGCCGAAATACCGTGGCTTGAAAATGCCAAAAAATATATGATTGACAGTAACCAATTGTTTTACCTGGCCATTATTTTGGGCATTATTCAAATATTGTTTGGGATGGTGCTAAAAGTGGTAAACATTTCCCGAACCCAAGGCTTTCGGTATTCGCTTTCAACCATTGGCTGGCTAGTTCTAATTATTGGCCTTGGCGCAAATTATGGCCTGAGTTCGACCGGTTTACTATCAGAGCAGGCATTGAATATTTTTAAATATGCTGTAATGGCCTTTGCTGGAGTACTTATCTTATTGGTAAATAATCCCAAAAGAAATGTGCTCATAAATTTTGGAGCCGGATTGTGGGATGTTTATGGCATGGCAACCGGATTGCTTGGCGATTTACTCTCGTATCTGCGCCTGTTTGCTTTGGGTGTTTCAAGTGCAATTCTCGGAATGGTTTTCAACAGCATGGCAATGAACATGAAGCCCGACCACATCATTTTTGGGCCAATTGTAATGATAATCATTTTGGTGTTTGGGCATTCAATAACCCTTTTTATGTCGGCTCTTGGGGCATTTGTTCACCCTATCCGCCTTACCTTTGTTGAGTTTTATAAAAACGCCGGTTTTACCGGTGGAGGCAAAGAATATAAACCTTTTGAAAGGTTAACCCCTTAAGTAACCAAATAAAAAATTAATTTTAACCCTTAAATTTTTTCAAGAATGACACCAATTGTTTTAGCTTACATCGGCATCGGATTAATGATTGGCCTTTCAGGTGTTGGAAGTGCGTTTGGAACAACTATTGCCGGCAACGCTGCCGTCGGCGCTATGAAAAAGAATGATGAAGCGTTTGGAAGCTATATTTTGCTCACTGCTCTTCCTGGCAGCCAGGGACTTTATGGTTTTGCAGGTTACTTCCTGCTTAATGCATTCGGCCTACTGCGCCCCGATATTGACTGGGCAGCAGCCGCTTCTGTTTTTGGCGCCGGTATCGCTTTAGGCTTGGTGGGTCTGTTATCTGCAATTCGTCAGGGGCAGGTTTGTGCAAATGGTATTTCAGCTATTGGGTCGGGTTACGATGTGGGCGGAAAAACCCTTATCCTTGCCGTATTCCCAGAGTTGTATGCAATTATTGCACTGGCAGCAACCTTCTTTATTGGAAACGCAATGGCGGGTTAACTACCAGGCCACAGAATAGTGAATTTATATGGTTTACCCGCTGGTACCTGATTAATTTTTATTAATCTCAGCAAAGCGGGTATATCATTTATTAAATTGCCAAACGATTGTTTTAATTTTTGCACCCAACCAATTGTGCCCGGACAAAAAAACTGAAAGCCGCAATTCGCAAAAGGTTGCGGCTTTTTTATTTCTGCCATATTTCCATTTTCAATTCGGGCAGCTAATTCATTTCAACGACCTTATATCAAAAGCTTAATTTTTGGGCCTAATAGCCCCACCTTATACCAAACACAAACCACCTGCCCGGTTGCGACACGTTGGCAAGGCTTACATAATGCGTATTGAACAAGTTGCTTGCACCTGCCGAAACAGTAAACCGACTTAACCTGTACTGAAGATTAAAATCGGCCATCCAGTATGGTTCAAAGTCCGTAGTATGAGTAAATGCCCCATTTTGAAAAAGCATATAACCGCCGTTGCGGTCGCGCCATGATAGTTGCCCGTCAATTCCCAACCTTGTGGTAAGCTGATAAAAAAGCGAAAATTCGAGTTGGTGCCTCAGGTGGTCGAGCACGTAATTCGAAAGCAATTCGCCACTTGTTTTATCGGCGGCAATCCACGCGTAATTTATCGAAAAGGTAGAGTTTGCCAAAGATTTGTTCAGGGCATTTTCCGGCCGGAATTTTAGTCCGGTTTCAATGCCGCTAATATTTATTCGGGTGTGGTTCATGCTTTTCCAGAGAGCCTCGCCGGGGGTTTTAACCCAGTCAATGAGGTTTTTGCCCTTGCGGTAAAAAAACCCTGCCTCGAATGCTATGGTCTTTGCATTCCATTTAAATCCGGTTTCAAGACTAAGAGCCTCCTCCGGAACAAGGTCGGGGTTGCCCAGGTTGGTTGGTCCGCTGTAAAAAAGATCGGTAAAAGTAGGAAGGCGCAAGGTTTGGTTGGCCGAGGCAAACCATCGCCAGTTTTGGCTCAGTTGCAATCCCAGGTCTATACCCGGAAAAACGCTAATGTGCTGCTCCAGATCGGTGTTGAAGAAAATGAGCGTGCCTCCTGAAAGACTGAACCGGCCAAAATAAATATTTTGTTCTATCAGCAAGCTAAAGCTTGTGCGGTCGTAAGCACGCGTAAACCAGGCATTTGACTCAGTGCTTACTGCTTTAGGTTCAGGCAGTGGCTCGCCCAGCACATTGCTGTAAATGTGCTCAAAGCGGTAGTCGATCCCTGCCAGTGTCTGACCAAAACGGCCGTCGAGGGTCCATTTTACTGATGCTCCTACAACATCACTGCGGTGGTAGTTGTGCCCTGCGTACCAGATGGGTGCTTCATTTCTAAACAACTCAAACCGGTCGTGATGCCTGCGCCAAAATACAGCACCCGAAAGTTTTGTACGGGTATTGTGGGCCTGCAACGATACAAACTGGCTGCGGGTTTGTTCAAATTGTTCAGGAAATCGGGGCGTATAAAAACTATTGGCTCCGAAAGCCTTGTGGTTTAAGCCCGCCTGCATATCAAATGCAGTATTTTTGGAAGTCAGTCCCAGCCGATAGTAAAAATTCTGAATACTGAAGTCGGTATTTTCGGTATAGCCATCAGAGCCCGAATGCTGAGCAGAAACAAAATGCCCAAATTTGCCGGTTTTGAAGCCGCCCGAAACACCGGTATTCAGATAGCCAAAATTTCCGGCTGTTAGGTTTGCCTTAAGCTGACTTTGACCGGGCGTGGCCGTAATTATATTGATTGCACCATTAAAGGCGTTGGGACCAAAAACCCTTGCTCCGGGTCCTTGCAGAACCTCAATGCGTTCAATGCTATTGATATCCACCGGAAGATTCAAATGGTGGTGCCCGGTTTGAGGATCGCTCACATTTATTCCGTTGAGCAAAATAAGTGTCTGATCAAAAGTGCCTCCCCTTATACCTATATCGGCCTGAACCCCCATTGGTCCGCGAGTGCGAACATCTACCCCCCTTACCGATTGCAAAAGCGAAGATATGTCCTGCCAAACCGATCGCTCAATTTCGCTGCGGCTAATTACCTGCACTACCCGCATGAGTTCAGATTGTACAACTGGCGCCCTTTGGGCGCTTACCACAACCTCCTCAAGCTCCAATTCCTTTACAGGGTCTTTTACTGAAAGGGTGTCGCGGCTTATTTGGGCCGAAACCGTATTGGTAAGGATGCTGCAACCCAACCAAAGCACTCCTATGCGAATTTGTTTCGATAAACTGTTAAATACACCATACGACTTGCGGCTCCAACGCCTGAATGTAAAAACCGGAGACTTCACCGCAACAGATAATTGCATCATATCCTTTATTGAAATAAAACCGCAAAGCTAAAACAAAATAGTTATTTAATAGGTTTTAACCGCTCATAAACTGGCAAAACAATCAGCATCATTGCCATGAAATAAGCCGAATCTTCAATGGGAATGGAGGTAAGACGGATGCCAAGGTTTTCGGCATTATCGTACCAAACCACGGGAATACGCGTAAGCACACCATTTACAATAAAAAATGGGATAAGGGTGATGGCATAGGTAACAAAAAAATGGCTCAGCCAGGTTTTGTGGCTCTTTAAAATGGGTTGAACTATCATAAGTGCCCCGGCTAGCAGCATAACAATAAATGTATAAATGCGGTCGGTATTCATAAGCCCAGTTGCAACCAGCCCAGCCCCAATTATTACTGACAACCATAACGAAAGCTTCGGGAACAAGGTATTCGGGAAGAAATACCTGATTACCTCGTACGAAAACACAACGCAATATGGAATTACCACAAAGAACATCCATTCCTCAAGGGGCAGGCCTGCAATGTAAGCACCCGAAACATGAACGGGCGAAAACCCCCAAACCCCATGCCTGGTAAATGCAATGTCCCATGGAATAAATACCAGTATCATTACAAAAATACCGGCCAGCAGGGCACGCCAATTTCCAATAAAAAAAATGCGTTGCTCAAAACTGCGAAGCAGGGGCACCAGTAAGCTTCCGGCCAGCAGCAAGGCATAAGTCCATGGCTCCATAACTTTTTGATTTTAAATTTTTAATCACTACTAGCCGACAAAAATTACGTGATTCCTCGCTCCGCCCGAAATAACAGGGTTTTCAATGATTTTGGAAATTTAGGGGGTAGTTGGCGGCAAAGCCGCCAACTACCCCCCTAAATAAAAAGCTAACTGACTGTCATTCCGAACGTAGTGAGGAATC
>CAYGDW010000036.1:0-27988 GCA_964348755.1 uncultured Bacteroidales bacterium
TAACACATATCAGCAAAAATGCTTTATTGCCGGTGTTTGCTTTTTCTTTCCATTTTATTAATCGGCGGTTAGTTCAATGGGGTTGTTTCGGCGGCGCAGGTTTTCGGCTGCAACCTGCTGCGCATGATTGTCTAATCCAAATTGTTTAGCCATTTCAATTATATTCTCCCTAAAAGCCCTCTCAGCTTTGAGAAAACTATGTTTGCTTATGTCGATATACCTTCTTTCAGGGAAATCTATGCTCCTGATTGTGTTTGGATTAAAAGAAACCATCTCAAATATATAGTGATTTTTTGTGTCGTGCAGAAAAATTATTAATCCCGGTAATCCGCTGAATTTGTATGGTCCCTCGCTGATGGGGATTTCCGGGGTGAACCATGCAACCCATGATCTGCCTCCAAAGTTAATGGTGGCTTTTTGGGCAGAATAACCCGAAATGTTCTTTTTTTCTCTGGTAATAATCCATCCCTTTCCCATCAAAGGCTCGGAATATTTAAAATGGTCTGGGAGTAAATAATCAATAGTTGTTATTTTACCATTTGGAAAATTCTTATAAATAGAATAATTAAAACCACTTGGGGGAGGTAAAGCATAAAAAAGATCTTCATTTATTCTTTGAGCAGTCGCTTCGTTTAAATGAATATGAGTGGAGTCAAACTTATACTTATTGTAGCTGCTGAAAACACTAGCGTTTTGCCCAACAATTAACAACATAATCTCTTCCCTAATACGAGAGGAATCTATCGAACCAGGCTGAAATTTTAAATTGTAAAAAACTTCAAAGTTACCTTCTTCTAATTTCTGAGCTGGTAACTTGGAAAAAAAATTTGGATTTTGGCCCCAGACTTGGGAAAAAACCAAAACAAAAGCGAGGAAAATTACCTTCTTCATTTTTTTATCTTTTATTACATCAGGGCTGGAGCATACCCAGCCCTGATTTTATTCAAACTATTGAGGATTTAGCGCTCAACCAGCGAAATTTCTTAGGTTTTGAGCATATCACTGTTGGGTAAATAAATGTTAATGAGATGCTTAAAAACACCAAATACCAAGATATCAAAGAATCTTTAAATAATTATCTGTCCCTCAGTTTTTTTATTCATTTACTTCAGTATAATAGCTACAAAGAATTCCCCACCATGTCCAAAGCTGTTCTCGCCTTTCAGCTTGATTTTCACCACATACCATTACTGTGTGGGCTCGCCATGCATCGCATGGCAAAGTCCCCGTAACACATTCCCAGTCATTACTCCCGACGGTCTTTGCCAGGCCCATGCTCATTGCCGCCACAAAAGCCAAAGCTAAAAAATTCTTCTTCTTGATTTTTCTGATTTTGGTTAAAAATTAGAAATAACATACAAAACAAAACAAAAAAACGACAAAAGCAAGAAAATTCGACCAAAACTAAAAAATTTAGAATGATTTCAAATAACACATATCAGCAAAAATGCTTTATTGCCGGTGTTTGCTTTTTCTTTCCATTTGCTAATCGGCGGTTAGTTCAATGGGGTTGTTTCGGCGGCGCATGACTTTGGTGGCCGGCAAAACTGCCCAAGGCTTGCCGGCTTGTTGGTGAGTTTTGGGCCCCAAAGTGTGGATAAATTTCAATTTTATAACGACCCCTATATCAGCGTACAAAGTTATAGTTTAAAAACATAACTTTATGATAATGAAAAGATCATTCGAACAGTGGTAGATACCGCAAATTATCAAGAAAGCATGTGTGCTTTAAAACAGGTTTAGTGCAATGACGTGCTTTTAGCGAAACTTGTATCTTTCCTTGCACAGTTAATGCAAAACCGTGACGATGAATTCCGCGCCTGCGGTGCTTACAAAAAGCCGCTGCGCCAGGCCCAAAACCATTAATATTGAAACCAGGCATGGTATTAACATCAAAAAAAAGGTACAACATTGGATTGGCGCTTAGTGGAGGCGGCACCCGGGGTTTTGCACATTTGGGTGCAATAAAGGCATTAAATGAGCATGGCATAATGCCCGACATTATTGCCGGGGTAAGTGCCGGCAGTATTGTGGGCGCCATGTATGCCGATGGCGAAGATGCCGAAGAGGCCCTTGGCGCCCTTACCAGCAAAAGATTGTTTGGTTTTTTTGAGTTTATGGTGCCGCGAAGCGGACTGGTAAAAATGACTGGCTTTGAAAAAACCCTTAAAAGCACCTTGAAGGCAAAAAGTTTTGAAGAGCTCAAAATTCCGCTCAAAATCTTTGCCGTAAACATTAACACTGCCAAGCTGGTACGTTTCGACAAGGGCGACCTGATTACCGCCATTAAGGCATCATGCTCCATTCCAATCATTTTCCCTCCGGTAGAAATCAATGGCCACTATTACCTCGATGGGGGCATTATCAATAATTTTCCGGTTGATGCCCTGCGCCAGGACTGCGAAACTGTTATTGGCATAAATGTTAATCCTATTGGTGAATTTTCGAATATCAACAGCCTGAAGGCCATTGCCGAACGGACTTTCCACATTTCTTTGAGAAACCAGCAAGCCTCCAAAGCAGAACTGTGCGACATTTACATTGAGCCTGCTAACCTTGACAGGTATGGGCTTTTGGAGATTTCGAAAGCCAGGGAGATTTTTGAACTGGGATACCGCGAAGCCAGCCGGGTGCTTGACCAGCATGCCAAAAAATAGTAGTTTGTATTATCTTTGCCTTTCATAACCGCATTCAATATGCAGCATCCACTCATTGTATATAATTCGCTTTCGCGGAAAAAAGAGGCATTTGAACCGTTAAACCCACCCTTTGCGGGTATGTACGTTTGCGGGCCTACGGTGTATGGCGATGCCCACCTGGGCCATGCCCGTCCGGCTGTAACCTTCGATTTGATTTTTCGGTACCTGCTGCATTTGGGCTACAAGGTTCGATATGTTCGCAACATTACCGATGTGGGCCACCTCGAAAACGATGCCGACCATGGCGAGGACAAAATTGGGAAAAAGGCACGCCTTGAGCAGCTCGAGCCAATGGAAGTGGTTCAATTTTACACCGACCGATACCACGAAGACATGGAGCTGCTGAACGTGAAGAAACCCAGCATTGAACCACGCGCATCAGGCCATATTATTGAGCAGATTGAAATGGTTAAGGCTATTCTGAGTGCAGGATATGCTTATGAAATGAATGGCTCCGTTTACTTCGATGTGGAAAAGTACCGCAAAACCCATGATTATGGCAGGCTGAGCGGGCGGGTGCCCGAAGAAATGATGGCAGGCCAACGCGAGCTGGAGGGCCAGCAAGAAAAGCGAAATTCTATTGACTTTGCTTTATGGAAAAAGGCAGGCCCCAGCCACATAATGCGCTGGCCATCGCCCTGGGGCGAAGGCTTCCCGGGCTGGCACCTCGAATGCTCGGCCATGAGCACCAAATACCTGGGCGAGGTTTTCGACATACACGGGGGTGGAATGGACCTGCTTTTTCCGCATCACGAGTGTGAAATAGCCCAAAGTAATGCAGCAAACGGAAAGGATGCCGTAAAATACTGGCTTCACAACAACATGATAACAATCAACGGCCAGAAAATGGGCAAGTCGCTGGGCAACTTCATTACGCTCCGTGAGTTTTTCGCTGGCACACACAGCGCCCTTGAGCAAGCCTACAACCCAATGACTATACGCTTTTTTATACTGCAAGCGCACTACCGCAGCACCCTCGACTTTAGCAACGAAGCCTTGCAGGCTGCCGAAAAAGGATTGAAACGCCTGCTGCAGGCACATGAAACCCTGCAAAAGTTAATCCCTTCCCAAAAATCATCGGTCGATGTATCGGGCCTGCACCAAAAATGCGCTGAGGCCATGAACGACGACTTTAACAGTCCACTGGCCATTGCGCACCTGTTCGATGCCGTGCGCACCATAAACTCAATAAACGACAAAAAAGAAACCATTTCCGAAACTGATCTTACAGCACTGAAAGGCACTTTCGAAATATTTCTCAACCACATTTTTGGCCTTAAGAGCGAAGCCACATCCAGTGGCGAAAAGCTTCATGAAGTTGTGGAAGGCCTTATGCAAATGATACTTGACCTAAGGAATACCGCCCGGCAACAAAAAGATTGGGCAACTTCCGATAAAATCCGCGACAGCCTTACCAATTTGAAGATTTCGGTAAAGGACGGAAAGGAGGGTGCGAGCTGGGAGCTAAACCAGTAACCCAACCCTTTTCACTCCATCGTTTTTGCCCCCATTTCATACAAAGGGAAAATAAATCTATTAAAAATTATCCTTATTGAACATTTACATTAATTTTTTGTAGATTTAATGTAGTTTTGTATCGACCGAACTTTTGTTCAGATGTGTGGATTTGTAGGAATTATAAACAAAAACAAAACGGAGCCTGAGCCGCTAATTCTTAGCCGGATGGCACAAACCATTCATCATCGGGGGCCCGATGAAGAAGGTATTTTTATAGATGGGCAGGTAGGTCTTTTTCACAAAAGATTGTCAATTATTGACCTGGCAACCGGCAAACAGCCAATGACTTATGAAGATTGCACCATTGTTTATAACGGCGAAATATATAATTATATAGAGCTGCGCCATGAACTTACTGAAAAGGGCCACCAGTTTTCAACCACTTCCGATACCGAGGTAATATTACATCTGTACAAAGAATATGGAGAGGGTTTTACTCCCCGCCTTAATGGCATGTTTGCCTTTATAATTTTTGACAGAGGGAAAAACCGTTTGTTTATTGCACGCGACCATTTTGGTATAAAACCCCTTTATTGGTATAACGACAAAAACCACCTCCTTTTTGGAAGCGAGATAAAGGCTATTTTGGCTTTCCCTGGCATTAAGGCCGAAGCTGAACCCGCTGCACTTTACGAATATCTTACGTTTCAGTTTATAATGGGCGAAGGAACCATGTTTCAAAACATTTACAAGGTTCCACCGGGGCACCATTTGGTAATTGACTTAAATTCCTACAAAATAACTCCTGAAAAATACTGGGAGCCAGACTTTTCTCTCGATTGTTTTCATACGGAAGAATATTTTATTGTTGAGCTCAAAAAGATTCTTGAGGAAACCATAACCCAGCAGTTGCGAAGCGATGTGCCTGTAGGCACCTATCTTAGCGGCGGTCTCGATTCGTCGTTTGTTACCCTGATGGCTTCCAAAATTCTTAATAAACCCCTGAAGTCGTTTAACGGTGCTTTTCTTGAAGGCCCTGAATTCAATGAGTTGCATTACGCCCGCCAGGTTGTGCAAGCAAGTAAAGGCGAGCTGGTTGAGGTTTATCCGACCGAGCAGCAGTTTATTGACCTGTTGCCCAAGCTCATATACCATTTGGATGAACCAGTAGCCGGACCAGGGTTGTTCCCGCAATATATTGTATCGCAGGAGGCTTCAAAGCATGTAAAAGTAATGCTTGGAGGGCAGGGTGGCGATGAGATTTTTGGCGGTTATGCCAGATACCTCGTGGCCTACTTAGAACAAGCCATAAAGGGGGCCATTTTCGAAAGCAACGAAGAGGCCGAACACATTGTTTCTTTAAAGTCAATACTACCCAATTTGCCCTCTCTTAAACAGTACATACCATTGATGAAGGGTTTTTGGAAAGATGGGGCTTTTGAGCCAATGAACCAACGGTATTTCAACCTGCTCAACCGCATGGGCTCGACCCAGTCTTTTCTAACTTCCGACTTTTTATCAAACCGCAATGAAAAAGCCCTTTTCGAAAAGTTCTCTTATTACTTTAATAATAACAACACCCTGAGTTATTTCAACAAAATGACCCACTTCGATATGCTCACCAGTTTGCCAGGCCTGCTTCAGGTTGAAGACCGTGTAAGCATGGCAGCCAGCATTGAGTCGAGGGTTCCCCTGCTCGACCGCCGTATTGTTGACCTGATTTCGCGCATGCCCGCAAGTATGAAATTTAAAGGGGGCGAGTTGAAATACCTGTTGAAAAGAACCATAAAAGATATAATGCCTCCGGAAATACTGAACAGAAAGGACAAAATGGGTTTTCCGGTGCCATTGCATATCTGGTCCAAAAACCACGCGAAAGATTTCATTTTGGATGTATTGCTTTCGAAAAGGGCAAAAGAACGCAATATTATAAATACCGCTCATGTGGAGCAACTAATTACCTCGGAGCAACCATTCGGAAGAGGCCTTTGGGGGCTGCTTTCGCTTGAACTTTGGTTTAAACAGTTTATTGACAAATAAGACCTGCATGAATACGAATACACCTCCTTTAACCATTTCTGATTGGAAAGTAGAAAAAATAGGCGTAATTGGCCCCGGCATAGTAGGAATGCCCATGGCGGCCATGCTGGCCCACGCCCAAATAAAAATTGGAAGCTCTGAGCCTGCCAGGGTGGTAGTGGTGCAACGCAACTCAATAAATTCGGGCTGGAAAACCCATGCAATAAACCAGGGGCTGTCGGTGATAGGTGGCATAGAGCCGGGCCTTGACGCCATTACTGCCCAGGCAGTGGAAAAGGGCTTGCTTTCGGCCAGTCATGACTTTGCTACACTGGGCGATGCCGATGTGATTCTGGTGTCGGTGCAAACCGATAAAAAAGGTTTTGAACCAGATTACGGGCCACTTTTTGGGGCACTCGAAAGCCTGGCCCAAGCTTTAAAATACAAGCCAAAAAACAAAGTGCCCTTGCTGATCTTTGAGTCAACCCTGGCTCCTACCACTATGGACACCCTCATTCGGAATTACTTTTTGAAGCATGGGCTCGAAGAAGGTAAAGACATATTGCTTGGCAATAGCCCAAACAGGGTTATGCCCGGCAGGCTGGTCGAAAGGGTTGCAAAATCGGACAAGTTGGCCGGAGGCCTGCACCCCGAAACCCCAAAACTTATTGAAAAACTTTACAGCCATATTGTTACTGAAGGCACCATTTATAAAACCAATAGCCTGACGGCAGAAATTGTAAAAACCCTCGAAAATGCTTATCGCGATGTAAGGATTGCCTTTTCGGCAGAGATGGTGAGGTATTGCGATGCCCACAATATTGATTTTTATCAGGTTAGAGATATGGTAAATGAAATGCTTGCCCAGAGCGACAATGCAAGCAACAACCCCAATGCAGTGCCAAGTGGCGGCCTGCTGATACCTATACTTGGTGTTGGAGGCCACTGCCTGCCAAAAGATGGCATTTTGCTGTGGTGGCGAAACATAGAAGCCGGTGCTGACACTTCAAACAGCCTGATTATCAACTCCAGGATAATTAACGATGAATCGCCCGGGTTGACATACCGCCAGGCCGAACAAGCCTTCGGAAGCCTGAAAAACAAACGCATTGCTCTTCTTGGTGTGGCTTATCGATTCAATTCGGAAGACACCCGCAACTCACCCACCTTAAGTCTGGCCAATTTTTTGAGAGAACAAGGGATTTCGTACATTATGCATGACCCTTACGTGAAGCCCGATGACCAAAATCTATTGAAATACAAGCAGGAAGCTCATTTTACAGGCAATCTTGATGCGGCCCTGGCCGGGGCCGATTATGTGTTTATGTGTACGGCACATAAAGAGTACCTCGATAAGAAGGAAGAGATTCGCGCTTCAAACGGATTGAAGGGGCTAATGGATGCCTGCAACATTTTTGGTCGCGAATTTTTCTCCCGGGAATCAATTCCATATACTGGCATTGGTCGCGGAAAGATGGATGCCCCTGCCGGGTTCACCAAGTTTGTTTATGATAGTTTTGTGGCCATGGAAAAAGGACTGGCGCGCGAAGTATTGCAACTGATTGAATTTTACAATAGTCGTTTTGCAACGGATGATTATAACAAAGTAAAATTTAGCGAAGTGCAACGGTTGGCAAAGACTTGCGGCACAGGCTGCGTAATTGCTGAACCCGAAAAAGTTGTATCGGTGCCTGAATACAAAGGCCTTAAAAGCCGCCTGGCAGTGTGTGCCAGCAAAATTTAAAAGGTTGCAGGTCAATTAATTACCCTCAAAATATTTTATGGGAAAAGAAAAAAGCTGGGGGATTATTGGAGGGGGGTTTCTTGGAATGACCATGGCCCTTCGTCTTGCTCAAAAAGGGCATAAGGTAACCATTTTTGAATCTGCCCCAAAGTCAGGCGGCCTGGCAAGCTCGTGGGAAATGGACGGAGTGGTTTGGGATCGGTTTTATCATGTAATATTGTTGTCAGACCTTAATACCCGCAAAATTATTACCGAAATTGGACTTGGCGACGATTTCAAATGGGTCGAAACAAAAACTGGTTTCTTTGCCGGAGGCAAACTATACTCAATGTCAAACATTATTGAGTTCTTTAAGTTTCCTCCTATCAACCTTTTGGATAAATTTCGACTGGGGTTGACAATTTTTGTGGCATCGAAAATAAATAACTGGCAAAGGCTCGAAAAAATCAGGGTGTCTGACTGGCTTATTCGCTGGTCGGGAAAAAGGGTTTTCGAAAAAATATGGCTTCCCTTACTTAAAGCAAAGCTTGGCGATAACTACAAGAACACATCGGCAGCATTTATCTGGACTACCATTCAGCGTATGTATGCAGCCCGCAAAACAGGCCTGAAAAAAGAAATGTTTGGATATGTAAAAGGGGGATATGATCGGGTAAACAAGCATTTTACCGACCACCTTCAGCGACTTGGTGTAAAATTTCACTTCGGTTCAAATGTTGAATCAGTAAAACCGACCGCAACAAATCGGTTGGTGTTGGAAACCTCCGATAATAACACATCCACCTTTGATTATGTAATTTCAACGGTTTCTTCAAAAATCTCGGTGCAAATTGCCCAAGGCCTCGAAAAAAGTGAGATAATACAACATCAGGGTATTCAATACCTTGGGGTAATTTGTGCTTCGGTATTGCTCAAAAAAGCTGTTTCGCCTTATTATGTAACTAACATAACCGACACCTGGCCACCTTTTACAGGCATAATAGAGATGACCGCCCTCATAGACAAGGAAGAAGTAAATGGCAAGTACCTGGTTTATCTTCCGAAATATGTTAATCCCGATGACCCACTTTTTAACGAAACCGACGAATCTTTAAAAGGGATTTTTTGGGAGTCATTGAAAAAAATGCACCCTCACCTCTCGGACGATGACCTATTGTTTTGGGGAGTTTCGAAGGCCCGGGTAGTTTTGGCTTTGCCTACCCTGGGGTATTCGCAGAATTTGCCGGGCATTAAAACCTCGCTGCCAAATTATTATATTGTAAACTCGGCCCAGATAATAAACGGAACACTCAACATTAACGAAACCATACAAGTGGCTGAATCAAAGCTAAAGGAGATTTTGAATGAGCAGTAAACACAAACCACTGGCCAGCATCTCTCTGGATCTCGACAACCAATGGTCGTATATGAAAATTCATGGCGATGAAGGGTGGGATAATTACCCATCGTACTTAGATATTTTTGTTCCGCACGTGCTCAATTTGCTTGATGAAACGGGCGTGAAAATTACATTTTTTATCGTGGGCAAAGATGCTGAAAACCCCGAGAACCAAAAGTACCTTCGCATGATAGCTGATAGGGGACATGAAATTGGGAATCATTCCTATAATCATGAGTCGTGGTTGCAAACCTTCACCCCCCTCCAAATTGAAGAGGAGATTATTAAGGCTGAAACAGTTATTGAGCATGCAACCGGAAAAAAACCCACCGGGTTTCGGGGGCCGGGTTTTAGCTGGAGCGTTGATTTACTGAAGGTACTCGAAAAAAGAGGTTATTTGTTCGATGCCTCAACCCTGCCAACATTCTTAGGCCCACTTGCCAGGAAATACTATTTCTGGAAGTCGGACCTTTCGAAAGAAGAAAAAAAAGCCAGGAAAGAACTCTTTGGCAAGTTCAGCGAGGGGTGCCGAAGCCTTAAACCATATTTCTGGGATTTGGGTAATGGCAAAAAAATTATGGAAATACCTGTTACCACCATGCCGGTTTTAAAGACCCCCTTTCATTTAAGCTACCTGCTTTACCTCAGTAATTTTTCATTGGGTTTAATGAAACTCTATCTTTGGAAAGCTATTATACTGTGCAAATTAACCCGGACGCCCGTGAGCTTTCTGCTTCATCCGCCCGACTTTTTTGGAGGTGACAAGATTAAGGCCTTGAGCTTTTTCCCGGGCATGAACATAAGTAGCCAAAAAAAAGTGGAGGTTTTCAGAATAGTAATTAAAATGTTATCTAAATATTTTTTGCTGGTAAATATGGGCGAACATTATTTGCAGCTTTCGAAAAAGGCAAATTTGAAGGTAATTAAACCGGTGTAGGGGTTGCAGGATTTCTGAAAATAAATTGCTTTTCAAAGGAACCATAAAAACCCGGACTTCATTTCTGTACCTGCAATTTTAATGGGTGGAAACACAAATGGCACTTGCACTACATTTACAAAATTTGGCCTCAGGGATTAAGCTTGCTGACAAAGGAAAATACGCCCACGATGAAATCATTTGATCCAAAAATAAATTAGGATAAAACCATACTTTTGATCAATTAATTTTTGGCGAATAATGTCGATTGGTTCAATGCCTGGATGATAAATGTTGTTTTCGAAAAATGCAAATACAATACATGTTTTTATAATGCTTTTTAATTGATTAAAAACAAAATGAATGAATAACATGGAGACCCACCCTAAAGTAAGCATCCTGCTTCCTGCATTTAACGAGGAGGCTATTCTTGAAAAAAACGTACATAAGATAAAAAAATACCTTGTAGCCAGCCATAAAATTAAAGACTGGGAAATTATTGTGGTAAATGACGGGAGCAAAGACCGGACAAGGGAAATTGCCGAAAAGTTAAGCCAGGAAGACCCCCGCATAAGGGTATTGAACCATATTGTTAACCTGAATCTGGGGCATGCCATGCGAACCGGATTTTCAAATGCATGCGGAGAATATACAATTGTTCTTGATATTGACTTGAGTTATGATGTTGAACACATTGAAAAAATATATGACACCCTGGTTGCAACCCAGGCCCATGTGGTTATAACCTCTCCATACATGAAAGGCGGAAAGGTTACTGCAGTTCCTTTTCTCAGGTTGTTTTTAAGTCGGTGTGTCAATCGCTTTATGCGATTGGCTGCCCAGGAAAAACATTATACCTACACCGGCATGGTAAGGGGTTATCGTACCGATTTTATCCAAAACCTCAATCTTAAAACAAAGGATTATGAGGTTAATCCTGAGATACTATACAAAGCAATGATCCTTCGGGCAAGAATTGTAGAAATTCCGGCCCACCTCGATTGGACCGAACAAAACAAGCTTAAGGGAAAAAGAGTTTCTAATATCCGAATTATAAAGAGTGTATTTTCAGGTGTAATGAGTGGTTTTATTTTCAGACCTTACATTTTTTTCCTGGGTACAGGCTTTGTTTTGTTATTGATTTCCCTGTATATAATTGGGTGGATTTTTATAAATACCTTTAATGTTTACCCCGAGTTGGCAGTAAATGGCGATTATTTTGACGACCGCTTTTCGGAAGCCGTGGCTCTGGTTTTTCAAAAAAGACCACACTCCTTTGTTGTTGGGGGGTTTACCCTAATGATTTCACTCATATTTTTTGCCATTGGTTTCTTGTCGTTGCAAAGCAAGCGGTATTTTGAGGAGCTATTTCATTTAAGCACTTTTATCAGAAAGAAAATCGGAAAGTAATCCTTATTACTTAAATCAATGAAGTTTCTGGAAAAATACAGATTGATAATAGCAGGTGCATTGTTTTTCGGCCTGACCATTCCCCTGGCATTTATACTAAATATAAGGCAAGATGAGGCATACTCGTTGCATACCACATCGCAAGGGTTAGTATTTGCTTTTAAACAGGCAGTAAATTTTGAAATGCAACCTCCGGCGTATTTTATGCTATTATCGGCATGGCGATTTATAGAAGATTCGATCTTTTGGGCAAGGTTGTTTTCTATTATCAGCGTTTTCTTGTCGGTGGTAATTATTGACCGTTTGCTCGAAGGGAAGGTAAACAACCGGTTGTTTCTGCTTCTGTTTTTGGCATTGCACCCGGTAAGCGTGTGGGCTGCACTCGAAATAAGGGTTTATGCATTTACAATTCTTACTACTTCGGCATACCTTTATTTTTTTATAAAACACCTTGAGCCAAATCCACCCAGCATAAGGCTCAGAATCATTCATATATTGCTTATTATTGCCGGATTATTCAGTTATTATTATTTTGGATTTGTTTTGGCCGGAGCAGGTCTATATATCTTATTTGTAAAAAGAAAAATGCTTTTAAGATATGTGCTGGATATGGCCCTTCCGGGTCTAATATTACTTTTATCGGCCGGGAAAATTTTTTACAAAATAGAAGGACATTCGGGAATTGGCACAATCGTTGATTTCTCTTTTCTAAATCTTTTTAATTATTGGCTAATCGATTTTTTTGATCTTTTTTTTGTGCCGGTCTTTTTTCTTGGGCCCAACACAGTATTAAACTTATTGGCCAGGGGGTTGTTTCTGCTCTTTATGCTATTTTTTTTAGCCTCAACCAAGCCTAAAATCACTTTTTTCCTTTCCAACCCGATTTTTTATGTTTCAGTGGTTTTTGTGGCTTTTTTCTCTTTAATAAAATTTAACCTGGGTTCTATTTACGCATCTCACCCGCATGCCACATTAAGCCTCATCCCGTTTCTATTAACCCTGATTTTTCTGGTTGAGCCTTTAAAAAAGAAACTAATGATAAATTCCTTTTTTGCAGGACTGCTGATAATTAGCCTTATAAGCCATTTTAATGTTTATCAGAAGCCCTACAAAAATTACGATGTAAAGGCTTTAAATGTTTATTTGAAGACTGTACCTGAAGAAATACCTGCCCTGATTTATACAAATGAAACCCACGAAGTGCTCAAATACTATATTAAAGATGAGCGGATTTTTATCCCTCTTCCAAAAAAAATTACTTTTCAGGAATATAAACTTAGCGACTGGGTTATTACCAACCGGGATACACTCCACGTTCTTGTACAGCAAAAAATCAGAAACTTTGAGGGGAAATACTTCCTTTATGTTTCAGACAATAAGCAGTTTATTGAACACCTTTCGGTTGATCATCAAAAATTGGTTAAGGATTATTTTCTTGACACTTTCACACTTATTGACAGTACGCATACAGGCGGTTTTTCTGTGTTTAAGTTTTCATTAAACTGAGGATTACTGGTCTTGAAAATACTAATGATACAATCCGGTGAATCCAAAGGGGTAGATTAATTTTTATTACAAAAGTTAGTTTATAACCTGCAAAAGCATTATCTTTAAGGGTTAGTTTATTTCTTACTTAGCCCTTTAGGTTTAAAAATTTCTTTGGCTATAGATTTTTAAAATACTTCAACATGGAAACAAGGAGGCAATTTTTTTATAAGCTTTTGATTTTTGGCGTATTTCTTTCTGTAAATATTTCATGTGTAACCATAAGGAAGATTGAGTATTTCAGGGATTTTGAGAATTTTGCCCAGCCTTCGCAAAACCCCAGGACCCATAATGCAATACAAGCTTTTGACAGGCTAAGCATAATCGTTCTTAGTGCCGATCAGCAAACTGCGCAAATACTAAATTATGCCAGAGAGAATCAGGAGGTTGGTTATCAGGTTGACCAATCGGGCAATGTATTTTTTCCGTTTGCCGGAAACATACATATTGAAGGCTTAACCACCAGCCAGGCAGCAGATAAAATAAGGCTTGCCATAGGCAATGTAGTTTCAAACCCCATGGTAATTGTTAGTTTTATTGATACACAAATAACCGTAATGGGCGAAGTAAACAGCCAGGGGGTTTTCCCAATTTCGGGCGAAAAGATAAACATTTATGAGGCGTTGGCCCTTGGTGGGGGAATTACCGAATGGGGTGACCGCCGAAAAGTTGTTTTAATGCGGGTAGTTGACGACAAGCCACGTTTTTTTACTTTAAACCTATCTAATTCGCAGGTGGCATATAGCGAGTTTTTTTATGTTCAACCCAACGATGTTATCATTGTTGAGCCCTTAAGGGCCAAAATTTACCGCAATTCGTTTTACCGCGATATTGTACTAACCCTTACAGGCCTGATAACCACTATTGTTGTATATACCCAGGGCAACATTTTTTAAGATAATTTTACTGAAAATGGCAAGCAGAAACAAAACCGAACCAAGTATTTTTACCAATTACCAGGAGTTATTTAAAAAAATAATTTCGTTCCGGTATGTATTTATTGTATCCATGGTTATTGTTTTTGCAATAGCCTACCTATATAACACCTATACAACAAGCAGATTTGAGGTATTTTCAAAAATAAGACCAATAAGGGGCGAGGGTGCCTCTATTGTATCAAACGACCTGTTCAGAGGCCTCCAGGCTTTTAGCGCCAATAACGAGATTGAAGATGAGATTAACAATCTGCGTTCTTACTCAACAGTTCTTTCCACAATAAATCAGCTCAATTTTGAGGTAGCCTATTATCAGGAAACTGGCAGGTTTTTTAAAAAAACCACCGAACTTTATACAGAGTCTCCATTTTTGGTAACATTCGATAAGTCGCACAACCAGCCCATAAACACCAGGTTTTTTATTTATCAGCTCAGCGACAGCACCTTCCACCTTTCGGCCTCAGAAAAGGAGGCGTATTTGTACAAATTTGTTGAAAGACAAGTTACGGGCAAGGTAAATTCATTTTCAGTTGATACCATTTTAAATTTTAATGAGCCATTCCGAAATAGTTATCTCAATTTTACCATTTCGAAAAGACCAGGCTTTTATAATTTGAATTTAAAAAGCACCACCCGAAATTATTTTGTTTTTTTTAATGATGAAATTCTAGCCCGCTCCTATTTGGGTGGTCTTTCCGTTAGTCGCATTACACAGCCTTCGTCAATTCTAACGGTTACTTTTCGGGGTCAGAACCTTGGTAAAACAATTGATTTTTTAAACAATTTTCTGGCTATATATTTTGAAAACAATCTTTCCAAAAAGAATGCGGTGGCTAATCATACCATCAATTTTATTGACTCACAGATATCGGAGGTTTCAGACTCATTGAATATTTCGGGCACAATGCTTCGCGAATTCCGTTCGCGCAACCAGGTAACAGATCTCGGGTTTCAGGGGCAAATGATTTTGGGCCAACTGCAACAAGTTGATGAAGAAATAATTAGATTAAGAAGGCATGAGCGCTATTACAATTTTTTATTGGAATATTTGCGGGAGCACGAAACTGACTATTCGGGCATTGTATTGCCATCGGCCATGAATGTTGAAGATCCACTAATAACTCAGCAAATTGGAGCGTTAATATCACTAAGCTCAGAAAGGGCCAATATTTTATCGACCAAAGGCGAAAACAATCCGTTTCTTACCGAGGTTGATGGCCAAATAAGAGTGCAAAAACAGGGTATAATTGAAAGCGTTAGGAACAACCTGAACACCATGAGCTCTACAATAAATGATCTGAGCTATCGGGCACAGCGGCATTCGGGTCAGATTTCGAACCTTCCGCGCACAGAGCTGAATATGATAAGTATGCAACGCAGGTTCGATTTGAATGACGAATTATACACATTCCTGCTTCAAAAAAGATCTGAAGCTGCAATTTCCCTGGCTTCAAACCAACCTGATTATGAGGTTCTTGAGCCAGCCAGAGCGATAACCTCTGGTCAAGTAGCCCCCAGAACCACCCTTAATTACATGATAGCCTTTGTTCTGGGCCTTTTGTTCCCAACCATGGGCCTTATAGGTAGAAGCCTGTTTAATCAACGAATTCAATCAACACAATATATTGAGCAACTTACCAACCGGACAGTTTTGGGTATAATTTTCAGCAACCATAAAAAGAATGAAAAAATTGTTGAAACAAATTTTTTTCATCCCACTTCAGAGTCATTCCGGGGTTTAAAAACCAGCTTAATTATTAAAAACCAAAACAAGGGGCCTAATGTAGTCATAGTTACCTCGCCCCAACCCGAAGATGGGAAAAGTTTTGTGTCTTACAACCTGGCAGTAACTATGGCTTTGGCCGGGCACAAAACAGTGCTAATTGATGCCGACCTGAGAAAACCCCGCTTGCACAAAATTTTTTATAACGAAAACAAATATGGGTTATCCACATTATTGGTCAATAATACCCCTATAAACACGATAACCTTTCAAACCACGGTCGAAAACCTTAAGTTTATTCCGACAGGGCCATTATTACAGGCTCCGTCGAGAATTATTGAAGCGGGAGTTATTGATGCATTGATTCAATCTTTAAAGCAAGAGTTTGGATACATTATTGTAGATACCACTCCGGTTGGAATGATTTCGGATGCCTTTCCTTTATTAAAAAATGCCACGAATATACTTTTGGTTTCAAGAAACAACCATACACGCAAAGAAATTTTTGTCGATGTGCTCGACAAATTTGAATCAAATCGGATTTTGAATTACGATGTTGTGTTTAACGAGGTTGATTTTAAAGACAGCCCCTACAAGGTATATAAAAAGTATTACAGGGGCAAATAAAACGAAGGGTAGTCTTAAAAGGGTATTTCGTGCCCAATTGTTGTTTGGGGTGTTGTTTGGGCTGGCAATTATGATCGCGCCTGGTCTGGGTTGGGTTTTTATGCCTTTTGAAAAAACTTTTGTTTTAGCACGGAATATATAAACCTGGGGTTGCCAATTAGATATCTTTCCCACAATCTTTTTGGCTCATAAACCAACCTGAAAAGCCACTCAAACCCAAGCCAAATCATCCAACCAGGAGCTCTTTTTATGGTACCGGCAAAAAAGTCGAACGAAGCTCCAATGCTGCCAACGTGCATTGCATTCAATGCTTCAAAATGCGCCGCAGCCCATTTTTCTTGTTTGGGGGCTGTCATTCCAACAAAAAGAACGTGGGGTTCAAACTTATTTACTGCATTTATCATTTTTTCATTGTCATCGGCCGAAAATTCGGGTTTAAAAGGTGGCGAATATGTTTTAACAATTACCTGTGGGTATTCATGGCTCATTCTCTTTTCAATCAATTGCAAAACTTTAGGCGTACTCCCCAGGAAAAAACATTTGCCACCCACAGAATTTAATTGATTGAGCTCATAAACAAGCAAATCATAGCCGGCAATTTTTTTCACCCATTTGCCTTCGAGCATCCATATTGCAAAAACTACTCCGTGGCCATCCGGAAGCAGGATGTCCGATTTCATCAAGGCATCATAAAAACCCTGGTCCTTTAATGCTACATTGTACGAATGGGTGTTTATTGTATTAATCAATAGTTTTTTCTCAAAAGTCCCGCCCATTTCCAAAGGCAAAGTCCATGTTTTAGAGAGCAATTTTTCCATTTTTCAAAATTTCAATTAAAGTTAGTTGGTTTTTTTTCAGGGATAAATTTTGTCTTTAATAAACTTTCGGATCAGGGCAATGTTCACCGCCTGGCTTTTAACCCTCATGGCCGGATTAATATATATCCTGTTAAAGCCCTTTGCCCTAATATCCTGATAAAAGGTGAAATGTTCGTTTCTTGCTTCAACGCGTTTATCGTGGTTAAGGGCAACCCAATATCTTAACGATTTTATGGCTTCGTAGCGATAAATAGCAAGCCCGCCAAAGGCCGAATAAACAGGAATAAGAGGTTGTCCCTCCCTTAAAAAACTCCACCGCTTGGCGTTCTCCCTTATTGATTCTTCGGTTTGAGGCACTTTTTCCTTGCCCAATTCTACCAGGGCATATGTGTCGTGGTACCGCCTTTTTAGTTTTGGAGAAAGAGAGATGCTGTTTGAACAAACAACATCCCATTCGTCGGCCAAAGCCATAGACTTAATAACGCCATCGAAATAAATCCGGGCCACATCAAGATCGACAATAATTACAAAATCAGGTTCGAACTCCAGCGCTTCAAGCTTGTCCAGGTAATTGTTACGGTATCCGGCAAGTTTTGACAACCTGAACCACGAGAAATATTTATTTACCCCTTCCATATCTTTATGGGGGATAGTAATTCCTTTGTTTTGCTGGGTTTCGACATGCACGTTTTTGTCGCGTTTGCTCCATTGTTGCAACACCTCTTTGGTTTTGTCAATGCTGTCGTTTTCAAATACAATTACCACGCTCGCCTTAAAATAAGAGCGAATTTTGTCGATTACCACGATATTTTTCCTGAGATTTTTTTCGCAATCGCGTACAATTGAACAAACAGCAAGATTATAATTTCCTGCCATTTTCACACCTTCCGAAAACAATTTTTTATCATTCATTTTTTCGAATCCCTTTAAGTTTTTAATTATAAAGCCTGGAAGCCATTATCTAAGATGCAATGACAACAGGGCAAAAATGCATTATAAAGGACTACTGCGGGCTAAAAAACCCCGGGAAGGCCGTTATCAACGCCGCATGAAGCCCGGACACCCTGTAATTTAAGGCCACATTCAAACTTTTAAAATTTGGCGATTCAAGTTTTTGAGCCTGAAACATTGCCTGGGCAAACTCGGCGGGTGCTCTTGATTTTACAATATATCCGTTTACTGCTTCGAATATCATATCGTTGGTGCCGCTAACATTGGTGGCAACAAGCGGGAGCCCGCAGGCGAGGGCCTCTATCAGAGCAATTGGCCAACCTTCTTTATACGAGGGCAACACGAAAACGCTCGACTTATTGAGCCATTCAACAATTTCGGTCTTATTTAAAAACCCAGTAATGGTAACTTGCTGCTCCAAGCCATACTCATTAATTTTTTGCTGAAGCTTTGGTCTGTCCTCTCCATCGCCCAGAAATACCAGAGCAGCATCGCCAAATTGTTGGGTGTACTCAAAAAAACTGTCAATGAGCAACTCCCAGCCTTTTACCATATTAATTCTTCCGCAATAGATAAACAACGGCTTTCCGGGCTTTTGATAGTTTAAATTTTTAAAAACATTGTCATCAAAGCGGGTTGGAAAAGAGGTAATTTGCCCGGATATTCTGTTGATTTCAACAAATTCTTTTAAATTGGTGGCATCGGCTGTTGCAGCCCTATACTCCGCCTTTGCCAAGGCCTTTAAAAACAATTTCCAAAACGGGGCTTTAATCGCTTTGCCCCATTTAAACCGGGGCATTTTGAGCGGGTTTTCGACTCCATGCAAGAAATGAAGGATCTTTGTTTTTTTGCCGAAAAGTGTAATTGCAATGAGGGCTTCTGGCGTATTTGACAAAACCTTAGGTTGTTTTTCCAGGCCAAAAATTCTTTTGCGGAACTTTAGCAGGTTTACAAAAAGCTTAAGCCTTTCAGGCAAAAAACCTTTAATTTGGCCCGGAGGCAAAAAATAGGCAGGGAAAAACTCAAATTCGCGATTTCCAATAGCTACGGTTTGCCACACCCCTATTTTATGGTCTTTGTGGGTGGTAATCCCTACCAGCTTAAAATAACCCTCTGGAAAAACATCCAGCAATTGCGAACAAAACGACAACTGTCCGCCTTTTGGGTAGTCAATAAAATTACTTCCGTCTATTAAGAAAACCTTCTCAGCATTCATCTCTTTATGTCTGTTTTACCAACGAATTATAAATTTGGTTCAGCTGCTCCGTTTTGCCACTCCATGAAAAATCCTTTGCCCTCGAGGCAGCACCCTGGGCCAACTTATACCTTAAATCTTCGTTGAAATAAAGATTTGAAATAGCCTGGGCAAAGGCCAATGTAAGTTGTTCGGGCATTAGAACCGGTATTTTTATGCCACATTGATTGTTTACCACATTTGCAAACCCCAAATGGTCAATACAAACCACAGGCAATCCAAATGACAGTCCTTCAAGCACAACCGTTGAGGTTAAGTCTTTTAAACTTGTAATGCAAATTAAATGTGCTCCCATCATTTTTTCGTGGGCAAGGGCTTTCGGAAGCCAGCCAGCCCATTTTACTTTATGGTCAAGGTTTAATTTTTTTGCCAGCATTTTCCAGGCGTTGGATTTTTTCCCATCGCCCAATACCACCAGGTTCCAATCAATTTCATGAGGAAGCTTGGCCAAACTTTTTAGCAATACATTTAACGCTTTGCCGCTTGTATGCTGCCCGCTCCAAATAATTTGCAAAGTTTCACCGGGTTTTCTTTTAACAAGGTTAATGTTTTTTCTCTCCTCCTGCCCCACTTCCGGCATAACTATACTGTTGCAGTTCCAGTATTTTTTAATAAATACCTGGGTTTGCGGGGTGGCGGCAATCAGTAAATTATTGCGGCGGTTGGCTGCTTCTTTCGGGCGCGACAGTAACATTATCTGCAACTTGTTCATAATATTCCTCAGGAAATAATAGGAGAAGCTTTGCAGATCAAGATTAAAAAGAAGTTTTAGGGCAGTATTATCCATTCCGCCAACAGGCCCCCAAACAAATGGTTTATTTATTTTCCACAAATAACCCGGTTCGCGGAAGCCTACAAAGTTTAGTTGGTGAATTATATCAAAGTTTTCCTTTTCTTCAAGCTTCAATGCAAGTTTAAAAGCCCTTTTTTGCCAGTTGTTATAAAACAAATAAAAGAAAGGTGGGAAAACCCTGCTAAAATATTCAATTATTCTTGGGATATAATGAAAAGTAACATTAATCATTCCTGGGTTTTCAGCGAGGTACTTTTCAATGTCTCTTTTAAATTCAATTTCTTCGGTAATAACATGAACTATATGGTGGCCAGAAATATTTTTTATAAAATTCCAGCCAACACCTGCCTCCGATCCCTTGTATGGGCTGCACGCATACGCTGAAAGCAGTATTTTTAAAGGTTTCATTTATTTGGTTATTTCAATGCGGTTTTAAGAAATATGAAAAAGTCGTTGGCCTGATTTTTGGCATTAAAGAATTTTTCTGCAGCAATTCGGCCATTTTCACCAACTTGCTTTGCTTTAAACTTATCGGATAATGCTTCGAAAATTTTGTTTTTCAGTTCCTCAAAACTATCAGGTTCGTAAATAAAGGCTTCTTTGGGGCTTAGGTATCCGGCCACATCGCTCACCTTTGAAGTTATAACCGGGTTTCCGGCAGCAAGGTATTCGGCCAGCTTAAAGGGAAATCCGGCATTGGCTTGAATGGTGTTATTTCGGGGTAAACAAAGCACCTCCATGCTTTTAATGGTTCGGAAATAATCATCCTCAGAAAGAAACCCCAATAAAACAACATTCTTTTCAAGTGAGGCCTCGTTTTTTAGCAATTCTGCAATATCTGCGGGTATTTTACCGCTTAAATAAAGCTTCATGTGCGGGCAAAGGTGTTGCACCTGGCCTAAGGCTTTGAATAATGAAAGGAAATCATAGTTGCTGCCGTAGCTTCCACCATAAAACACCGAATGAGGAATTGTTGGCCATACGCCCAAAAAATCATCGGGGTCGTATGAAACCGGAAGTAAAAAAACCGGAACCTTGTTTTTAAAATCCTCAATAATTTTTTCTTTTAAATACCCCGATACTACCACAACCCCCGAAAAGAAGAATGGTATGGTTTTGTAAATCAGCAAAAAATATTGTATTCTGATTTTTTTTAAAATCGAGGTGGCGTAGGCCGTTGAGTCGGGATTTTCGACCAGATCAACAATCAATTTATAGCCCAAAAGCCTGGCAAGTACAAGCCGGTGAAACAAAAGGTGCTCTGCCTCATAAAAATAAAGCAGGTTCTTTGAGTTTGCCCTTTTCCATTTAAAAATGATAAATGGAAACAAAAAAACATTCAGCAAAAGGCATGCACTTTTTATCAAAGAATACCGCGCCCCCCGTAGTTTGTGAACATTCGCATAATCCCAGGCTGGTTTAATAATTCTGGTGTTAATATACTGGTTTTGCCCAAAATATTTGGCAAGGTTATTCAACCTTTTATTTCCGGCAACATCGTGTTTGCCAAGCGAAAAGAATAATATGTTAATTTTTTCCATATCCCTGTATAAAAACCCAGGTTTTAGTCTTGTAATAAAAGCTTTCTGAACTTTTCCCTTACAATGCAGGCATCTTCGTTTATTCTGGCGGTCTCAATGGCTTTGGTACCTAGCGATTTTCTTAATGATTCATCATAATAAATTTTTAAAACCGCCTCTTTCAGTTTTTCCGAACTATTTTCTGAAACCACATAGGCCCAGCCATTTTCTGTGGCGTTTCGGGCCACTTCCGTAGATTTATGAGCATAAACCAGTATTGGTGTTCCAGAAATCATATACTCCGAAATCTTTGTTTGAAAGGAAAGCCTGATTAAGTTTATGCTAACCGGGTCAAAATCAACTGGAAGCAGCAGCAAATCGACCGAGGAGAATTTTTCGGGAAGTTGATCGTAACCCATTGGCTGAAGGTGTTTAATATTGTGGTTGAGTTGAATTTTGTTTTCGAAAGCAAAAAACAGGTTTGTTTGAATTTCGAACACCAAGTCGCTGAGCTTACCCGAAAGTTCATTAACCACATTGGCAAACTCTACAATAGAATCTTTCATACCAATACCAACACGGCCGGCATAAAGCACCGTGAATTTCTCTTTTTTACTCCAGTCGTTTTTCGAATACGGAAGCCATTTCTCAACCTCAATCGGATTGTGAAAAGGGATAAATTCCTTATTATACCTTTTCAGGTACTCAAGACGCATTGATTCGCTTATGCCCATAAGCACGGCCGAGTTATTAATTAAACGCCTGAATTCTGAATCAATGGTTTTTTCCCAATAATAATACAATAGTCCGGGTTTGTTTATATACGAAGGCCAGTCGTCCCACATGTGTATGGCCACCGGTTTTTTTGTTAAATGCTGAATGTCGGAAACCATCCTCAGCATTTCGAGCGTGTTTAATGGCGAGTAGATTATATCGGGGTCAAATTCTTTAACCCAATCATAAAAATCGCGGGTTACCTTAATTCGGTATAAAAAACTATACAAGCCTAAAAAGTCTAAAACCGCTTTAAGAACCGCAAAAAGAGTTAAAAATTTCAACGGTTTATGCCTGGCGGCTACCGGTTCGGTTTGCTCAGGCCGTTCGCCCACTTCAACAGGGCCGTGTTTTATTGTGGGTAAAAAAATATTTAGAGGGAATGGGTGCAACTTCCCGTTATAACTCAGCTGAAAGTGGTTGGTACAGGCATTTATGTCCATTTCATTAATGATATATGAAGTGGTGGCCACGGCCAATTTTTCTTTTGGCCATTCAGAAAACAAATTCGAAATGGTAATACCACCCCCACCTGTTTTACTAAAAGTTTGCCCTATTACCAAAACCTTTGGAAATATCTTATTTCCGGCCATTAATTGCGTCATGATAACTGATGCTAAGTTCATTGATAATTTGCCCGTTGGTTTTTTCTCTCATGCTTTTACTAAAGCAAAAGGCTGCTGCCAACCACATGATAATATAATTGGGCGTAAAAGAATTGATAACCGTTGGATATGTAAACATCAGGTATAGAATTATCCAAATGGCAAATGCTTTTGAGAGTAGGTTTTTTGACAAAAACAACCCCTTGAATGCAGCAGGAATCATTACAAGAAGAAACAAGGCCAGGTAAATAAGCCCGCCCTTTAAAACAAATTGAAGATACCCGGTTTCAATAACCGATCTGTATATGGTAAAATGACCTTCGGTCATTTCTATCCCGGGGCAATAGTATTTACCATCAATGCCCCTTCCAATCACCCAATCAACGGGGCCCATATCCCTATAAAAAAACTCTTCGACTCCGGTTCGGGTTCGTTCAAACAAACGCTCATTTATTCTTCTGAAAGTATCATCCTGCCTTTGAATGTATGCGTCGCGGGCAAAAATGGCAAGAAAAAAGACCAGGAAAACCGATAAAATTATATTTAAAGGCTTGCCTTTGTTTGTAGCAATAAACACCAGGTATGAGGCAACCATAATGCTTGCACTGATAAACATAAGACCACGGCGGCCGTTAATTGTTGCAATTAAAAAAACAGCAAACACCACCGCAAGGGCCAGAAGATTGCGCCATCGACTATGATACATATAGGTAAGCAAAATAAAGCCACTTGGAATTGCAAGAAAATGCGACATGAACTCAACCGCGAATTGAGCTGTATTTTTTCCTCCGCCACCCAAAACAGTGATTTGAAAAAACAAGAGGTTGTTCAAAAGGTATAATATACCCATTAATGAAATTGCAGAAAACAAGGCCTTTAAATAAACTATTTTTTTTGGGAAAAGAAAGATTACAGGCACCAGGTAAATAAATATGCCAAAGAGTGGATTAAATATCAGAAAGTTAAAGAAATCAAAACTAAAAGTGAACCCACGAAGCACTATAAACAGGTACCAGCCCAGTGTTAAAATCCAAATAAATTTTATATAAATGTTATCGAACTTCCAGGATGAAACAAAAGTGGCCGCCGAAACCATCATGGCTAAACCAACAAACTGAAAAAACCAGGTAATGAGAAAAATTAAACGAGCCTCTCTGTGAAATGAATATGAAAAGGCAAATATTGATAACCCAAGCCAAAAGGCAATAAATGCAATCAGGGTTGACCTGTTTACAGGCTCTTGAGAAAAATTTACTTTGTCAGAATTTATAATCACTTTTTAAGTGGTTTTATTATTTAATGCAAAATCAATTAGTTTTATATGCTGCATCATGATGCTTTGCGAGTCAAATCCTTGAAGAAGGCTGCCCTTTACCTGGTTTTGGAAACAATATTTAATGCCTTTGGCCAAATCAAGGGCATTGGCCGGAGTGGCAAGATACCCATTTTGCAAATGAATAATCTGATCGGTAATGCCGCCAACCCCGAATGCTACTACCGGCGTACCGCAACTTAGTGATTCCATTACCACATATCCGAATGCTTCGGCTATCGAAGGGGCCACAAACACATCGGCAGCATTGTATGCAATATTCAGCGAAAGCTCATCTTTTAAAAAACCAAGATAACGAACCTTAAAAGGAACCTGTTCAGATATTTTTGCATCCTGACCTCCTCCGAAAACCAGCAGGGTAATTGGTTCAAACCCACCATCGTTGTTCAGGAGGTTCAAGGCCTCGCGCAGGTAGTTCCAGCCTTTGTATGGGCTGTTTAAACCTGTTGCACCAAACAGCAACACTCTTTCGTTAGGGTCAATGTTCAAAATTTGTTTTGCCACATTTTTTTTAAAGGGCCTGAAAGCTTTTTCGCTAAGAATATTAGGAATGTGAAATACGGGTTTATTTTTGGTAAGCATTGATTGTTTTGCGCATTCGAACAGCCATTTGCTGGGAGAGACGAAGAATAAATTGCTGAATTTTGCAAAGAGTCTTTGTTTTTTTCGAAACAATGAAAAAGCCAGATCCTTTGGATTAGCCGAAAGAAAAAAAGGACAGGCTGAGCACTCCTGCAAGTATTTCTGGCACGAAAAGCTATGATGGCAACCCCCGGTTATCATCCACATATCGTGAAGAAAAATAAACACCGGCTTGCCTAATCCGGCCAGTTTTTCAATGCCCGAAAGATTGAGCATACCCCCCAACACCCAATGCAGGTAAATAACATCGGCTTCGAGCAAATATTTATTTTTGCTTAGGTCGGAACCCAGCACAGGGTAGCTAAACATCCCCCATTCTTTCAGCGCCTTTCTTTTTAAATGCGACTGAATTTTCCCGTCTATTCTGCTTATCAGCCGGTTGCGGGCATTTAAAAAATGAATGGCGCCATTTTCGGCGGCCCCGTATTGAAGCGACACAATAACCGAAGAAACCCCTGAATCAATAAAGGAATTGTGCAAACGCAGGCCGGCCCTGCCACCCGATTCTAACGAATATACCAACTGAACTACCTTTCTCATTTCCCGATTATTTAATCCAGATTCCCTTTTTCTTTTTGTTTACAACCAAATGATATTGCAAGGGAGCAATAAAAAACCCATTGAAATTGGCAATAACGGAAGCAATAAAGAGTGCATAAACCCCAAGCTGATATTGCTTTACCAAAATATAGGCAATAATCAGAAAAACCACAGGGCTTATTAAACTGGCTATAAATTGTATTCGCAAAGCATTAATGCCATTAAGAAAAAACACATACTTCAAAGCGAAAATAATGGTATTAAAAAACACAAACCCCCAGAAAGAAAGCATAAAAGGAATATTCACCTTCCCTTGGCCCAGCCAGAGTTCATAAACTTTTGCTGAAAAAACCAGCATAACAATGCTGAGCAAAAATACCCCCAGGTTTAAAATGTTATATTGTTTTATTCCATTTTTAATCCATTGAATGTCATTTTTAATGTAGGCTTCGGTAGAGGCCGACCAAAAAGGAGTAATGAAAATAATAAAACCCATGTGCAGTATGCCAAAATACTTATATACAATATTATACGAAGTAACCTCGGCTGGCCCAAAGAATTGGGCAATAATTATATTGGCTGTTTGAAACTGAACAATACCTGCAACTTGTATAACAAAAAACACCATGCCCAAACCGAACAATCCTTTTATTTTTGAAAAATCGACTGCAGAAAAAACCGGTCGATACTTCTTATAGGTGCCATTAAAGTAGTAAAGGTTCGAAAAAACCAGCACAATCAAAGGAGCCGCACAAAGTGCAATACCCAGGTTAACCAACGATCCTTGAGTTGTTCTGACAAAAACCCATACTACTGCCAATGAAATGAGTTGACCCAAAAAATCAATAACCGAAGCTTTTGCCGGTTGCTGGTCGGCCGTTAAAACAGTGCTAATTATCCGCAATATAAAAGACATACAGAAGTAGGTAAAAACTATGAGCGCCAAAACCGATAGCTCTGCCGTAGAGTCGCTGCTGGTATTTAAAATTTTGCTCCAGCTCAAAAATGGGTTAACCGCCAGAAAAAGCAACCAAATAAAAAGAAAGATAATGGCCAGCAAAGCGTATGTGGTGCTTACATAAGTGCGGACTAATGAATCATCGCCCCGGGCTTTGGCTTCAGCAAATTTGTTTCTTAAACCCTGCGTAAGCCCAATATCAAAAAATGCAAACCAGGCTACAATTGAACTAAGTGTAAGCCAAATGCCATAACCCGAAGGATTAACATAATTAATTGTTAAGGGAACCAAAAGCAGACTTACAACAATGCTCCCGCCTTTTAAGGCAATGGAAGCCAAAATATTTTTTTTGGCTTTTATACTTCTTTCATGCCCGCTGAAAAGGTAATCGCCCACTCTGCCAAAAAAATTGTCATGGTTTATCCTCATAAAAATTGGTCGAAAAATTTTATAAATTAAAATTAGCAAAAATTATGTTACATAGGTAACATGAATAATTATTTAATGTTAAAAAAACTTTTTAAGCAAAAAAAAGCCTGCAATTTTTTTGCAGGCCACGGTAACCAATAATGGAAAATTAAAAGCGGTTACTTATAACCTTTAATAATTTTTCTGGTCAATCGCTTGGTGGGCGAAATTAGCTGAACAAAATACACCCCAGGGCTCAACCCCGAAATGTTATAGTTGTTGTTTCCCGGATTTGCCGGAGAGAGTTGGGTAACCATCTGCCCAATACTGTTCATAATAAACACATCGAACGACTCATGAAATGGTATGTCGATGTTCAGGTCTCTGACCGTTGGAACAGGGTATATTTTAACTTCCTGTTCAATCTCTTCATTCAGGTTGAGGTTAATGTCAAAGTTGGCATAAACAGAAATATCGCCCGAAATGCTACGGTCAATTCGCGGATTTGAAGTTACCCCATCGCTCCAATTTATAAAAACATATCCGGCAATTGGAAGCGCCTGCACCGGAGTACCATCAAGCCCGAATTCAACAGTTTGCAGGGTTTCGCCCAAAATCATCCCGTTCTTTTGCGATACATACGACAATCGATGCCTGTTTCTGGCGAAATGGGCTGTTCGTGTTATGTTTTGGGTAACAAAGGTTTCGGCTCTGGTACTTATAGTAGAAAGATCGCACCACCTCACAAAATGGGATCCATTTCCGGGGACTGCTGTAACCGGCTCACCATTGCCCCCAAAAGAAACTTGCTGTGTAGTCTTTCCGGAAATGGTACCGTTGGAGCCGGGAATATATGTAATAGTAAAAGTAGCTATGGCGAAATTGGCCGTAAGGGTGCGGTTGCGGGTTACTGAAAAAGTAAATGATGCGCTGGTCG
>CAYGDW010000037.1:0-1323 GCA_964348755.1 uncultured Bacteroidales bacterium
GGCCGGAATCATTTAATATATATAGTTTCACATAAAATTTCTGGTCAGCAGTTTTCTCTAAAGGTTTATACTTCTGAATTTTAATCTTTTTAAACTCATCATCACATGAAAAAGAGCTTTGTAATTTTCGCGATTATGGTTGCTTTTGCTGTCTCGGCCAGTGCCCAGCGGGTAGTTGCACTGCACTCGGCCACCGGGGTTTCTATGTATTCTGGGGTAAACCCATTTATTGACGCTTACAATGCTGCCCAGCCGGGCGATACCATTTACCTCTCGGGTGGCAGTTTTGCTGTGCCGGGAGTTTTTGACAAGCGCCTGCTCATATTCGGAGCAGGTTATCACCCTACCTCAACCCAGGCCACAAACCCTACACTTCTAAGCAATAATTTCCTAATTGGAGGAAATGCCGATAACCTAATTATTGAAGGGGTGCAGTTTGCGGCTGGTATTTCCGTTGACAATAATGTTTCGGTAAGTTTTATTACTATAAAACGAAGCCGGATTAATGGCGGAATTGGTTTTTATGGTGACTTGAGCAACCCCTGCCTAAACAATGTTTTGACCGAATGTGTAATAATTGGCGATATTTTTTTAACCAACGCCACCAACACTCTTATTTCCAACAGCATAATACAGGACCGGATTATTATTTCAAAGTCTAATTCTATTAAAAACAATGTTTTATTGGCCAACCGGGCAAATTGGAATGATGGGGTTTTCCATTCGACCTCCAATACCGAAATATCGAACAATGTTTTTCTTACCACAAATAATCTTTTTGCCGGCACTGCCGACGGAAACCTCCTTTTTAATAATGTTTTTGTGCATCCCACTCCAGCATTTGGCAGCAACCCCATTTCCGGTGGCAATTACCTTAATGTGGCCCTGGCAGATATTTTTGTGTCGCATACTGGCCACGAATTTAGTTACAACAGCAATTTTAACCTTAAAACTCCGGCGCAACATCTCGGCAACGATGGCAAGGAGGTTGGTATTTATGGTGGCCTTTTTCCGTTTAAGCCTGGGGCAATACCCATTAATCCATATATTAGCCTTAAAAATATAGCCGCACAAACCACTTCTGACGGTAAGCTTAGTGTGGAAATTAAAGTTGAAGCCCAAACCCGATAAACCTGGTGCCATGAGAGGCTTATTTTTTTTCCTGATCAGTTGGGGTTTGGTTTCCGCAAATGCCCAACCACTTGTTGCGGGCTATGAATACTGGTTCAACAACAACTCCGGAGCCAGGGTACGGTCCTCAGTGACAGCCACAACCCAGGCCACAATTAGTTTTGAGGCATCAACCAGCGGATTGCCAACCGG
>CAYGDW010000037.1:1423-27905 GCA_964348755.1 uncultured Bacteroidales bacterium
CCACAACCCAGGCCACAATTAGTTTTGAGGCATCAACCAGCGGATTGCCAACCGGGGTACACCTGTTTCACATTAGGGGCTTCGATACCAATGGAAAATTTAGCCCGACCCTAAGCCAGTTCTTTTATAAAATGCCAACAGTTATTGCCGAAAACCCACACATAATGGCTTATCAATACTGGCTAAACAACAATTTTGGCAATGCAGTGCTGGTTGGCACACCAGCCCAGGCTGTAATAACGCTCAATGAAATGGTAAACCTGAACGACCTTCCGACAGGAATACACAGTTTTTCAATTAGGTTTAAGGACAACAGGAATACTTGGAGTGCGCCTATGGTGCAATTTTTTTACAAAATACCCCTTACCAACGATCAAGACTCCAAAATTGTGGCCTACCAATTCTGGACTAACAACAATTTTGGTGGCGCAGTGCTTGTAAATACTTCCCCGCAACAGCAATTGGTGGTTTCCGAACTTTTTAACATTAGCAGCCTGGGCAGCGGAATGCATAGTTTCTCTATAAGGCTCAAAGACAACCGAGGGTTATGGAGTTCGCCCATCAGTCAGTTTTTTTATCGAATTCCTCAATTGCAAGGATTAACCAGCAACCAGCTCACTGCCTACCGCTACTGGTTTAACCATAATGAGCAGGATGCTGTTTTTGTTGAACTTGAAATACCGGTACAACCTCTTGACCTAATTAAAAATTTCGACCTTGCCAGGCAGCCCAAAGGTCAGCACAGTATTCATTTTCAATTCAGAGACGCTATTGGCTTATGGAGTCAGGTTACTACAGATGTGATAACCAAAAATCCGCTTCCAATTGCCGATTTTAGCTATACTCTTTCCCAGCACTGCGATTCCACCACCATTTCTTTTACCGACCGGAGCATTGATGCCGTTAGCTATCTATGGAATTTTGGCGATGGAAAAACAAGCAACCAAAGGCAACCCGTGTATGCCTATAAAGTTGGCGGAACCTATACTGTAAGCCTTAAGGTTGCTGACCCTACTGCAGGCCTGGACAGTACGCTGACCCGCCAAATTATTGTTCCTGTAAGGAAAGTTGATACCGGAGTTGACCAGGCAGGCATTGTGCTCACATCGCGAAACGCTAATGCAACTTACCAATGGCTGGACTGCAACACGAATTTAAGCCCGGTTCAGGGCCAGACTGGCCGTTCGTTTACACCGGCTGTTAATGGCCGGTATGCTGTTGAGGTAACTCAGGACGGATGCAAGGCCGTATCAGATTGTTTCCAGATTATCAGCGTAAGCATTCCGGAGGCAGGTTCGGGTGCTGTAAGGTTATTTCCAAACCCCAATACTGGCCAGTTTACCATTGATCTTGGCAAGTACAAAAGCAATGTATCGATCTCGGTATTTGATCAGCATGGCCGAAAAGCAAGCGAAACTCATTCGGATTTTGGTCGCGAATTTGTGCTAAACCTTAGGCTGGCACCAGGAATTTATTTTTTGATTATTACAGCCAATGGCGAAACTTCAAATCTTAAATTTGTTGTAAATTGAATGTTTTGCAACTGATATTTTACGGCAATTGAATTAGCGTTTCAGGATTATTTCAATCAGGTTTTCATCGTGGTTGAGCCGCATTTTTTTTCGGAGCTTATAACGGTGGTTTTCGACCCCGCGTACCGATATGCCCATAAGTGGCGCTATTTCTTTCGATGCCAGGTTCATTCGCAGAAATGCGCACAATCGGAGGTCTTTGGGCGTTAATTCAGGGAATTGGTCTTTCAGTTTTTGAAGAAATTGCTCGTGGGCCCGCTCAAAATTGGTTTCAAATAGGCTCCAGTCATCAGAATTAGAAATATTTTCATCTATTTTTGAGGTTACATGGAAGTAATATTTGTCGGGAAAACGCGATCCAAGTTGCTCCTTTTGTTGATTCAAAATTTCTTTGAGTTTCATTAGGAATTCGTTTTTCTTGATGTTGGCCATAGTAAGGTTTGCAAGTTCTTTGCATTTGTGTTCCACTTCGTTACTGAGCTTTTCGTTTCGAAGCTTTGTCAATTCCTGTTCGCGTTTTTCAATTTTCAGACGCGCCCTTTTGCGGGTTTTGCGGATAGTCCAGTTTTGCAGTCCGAAAAAAAGACCCAGGCCTATTATCAAATAACCCGTTTTGGCCCACGATGACAAATAGAATGGAGGCAGTATTTTAAGTGTAATGCTTTCCTGGAGGCTCTCATTTTCCCAGGCATCCACTGCTTTTACCAGCAGTTGATACGTACCTTGCGGCAAACGATCGAAACTGAAAACCGGTTCGGATTGTTTTTCTGACCAATTGGTGTCAATACCCTTTAACAAGTATTTGTATTGTATTGGAAAATGTGTGTAGTGCGGAAACGAATAGCGCAGCCTTACATTTTGAAACCTATACCTCACAGTTACCACACCATTTTCGGCCAGGGCGTAGGTCTCCGGCTCCTTGAAACCCGAAAGGGATACCTCGCGAAGAGATGGATGGAATTGGGTAATGCGGGAAGGTCTGATTTGTTCAAAAGTGATGGCTGCAATTCCGTTTTCGAGACAAATAATGGCACTTGTTGGCCCAGTAGGGTAAATATTCTCGAAATCATCTATCAGGCCGTTGTTCGAAAAAATAGACCGCGGAATATGATTGATAAGTTCTACCCGTTTGTTGAAAATGTGAAACAACCCTATTGCCTGGCGTGTAATAAACCAGTAATGGTGCCCGGGGGCTTCAACAATGCGTGTCGCCTGTGCAAATTTCCCAAGGCTTTCATTCAGAAAGGTGTAAGGCACAATTTTGTCGCCAATATCATCGTAGGTAAAAAGTGAATCGCCGGTTGTAAAAACTATCCGGTTTTCGATTTTAAATACATGCACTGAAAGGTCTTTTCTGAATGGCGATTGCTGGCCGAAGTATCTTATGTTTATAACGCTGTCGCGCGAAGTATTTAACTGAAGCTGATAAACGCCTCTGTGCATATGGCTTGCCCATAAATTGCCCCGGTGGTCAAGCTCAATATACCTGATCAGGTCGAAAAAACCGTGTACAAGTTTTTCTTCTCTAAACCCAATACCCTCTGCCTTAATTTTTACCAGGTTGTTGTATGTCGATGCGAAAAAACTTCCTGGCTTCAACGGATCTTCTTTTAGGCAAAAACCCCCAGCCTGGGTTGAAAGTTGCCTTATAACCGAATTTTTAATGGTAATGATGCCTTCGTTGTATCCAACAAACAAATGGTCGCCAATTTGCTTACAAAACCAAACCTGCCCCTGTGTTTCGGGCACCAGCCTAAAGGCTTCAACCCCTTGGTTCTGGTTTTTGTAAAACAAACCCTGGTTGGTCCCAAGGTAAACCTTCCCTTCAAACAGGGCAATATCATATACACTCCCGATATCCTTAACTTGCTTTACGTTAATAGTAAGGCTGGTGTCGGAAGAAATAAAACCTATACCGTTGTCAAGGGCAAGCCAAACATTTCCAAAACTGTCGGATGATATGCCAAGAACGGTATTGTTTTGAAGGCCATTTTCAGAATTGTATTGCGAAATAAACCTGCCCTGAAAATCAAAAATTACCAACCCATCAGAAATGGTTCCAATAATTATATTTCCATCATTGCAAATATGAGCCCTGTTTACTTCATGGTTTATGAAATAATTACTCCATGAAGAATTCCAGGTTTTTACGGTTTTACCATCCCAAATAAAAATACCTTTGGTGGAGGTGCCAATCAGCATTTTGGTTTCCTGGTAGGGCAGTATAAATTTTATGATGGTACCCTGAAAAGTCGGATCGATAAGGAGTGGAACGGCTTGGTCGTTTTCAATTGTAAAAAGCCCGTTATCCCTCACTGCAACTATTATCCTGTTGCCAACCCTTTTCATGGTATTGACAAAACCCGGAAACCTGACAGGGAATATTTTGCCGTTATGTAAAACAAGTATTTTATCAAACGATTGAAAATAAATTTTTTGGTTCAGGCCGGTAATGCCCCAGAATTCGTCGTTCTTTGAAAAAAATTGCCCGGCAAGTTTGTTCAATGAGGTGTATTCCAGATTTCCGCTGGCCGATTTCTTCCAGAACCCAATTTCCCTGTAGCCTGCCGTATAAACGAGGCTGTCAGAATGGCAATATACTGCCCTCATTATGGTTTCGCCAGGCAAAGCCATAAGTTCCCAATTACTTCCATCAAACTCGAGAAGCCCTTTATGGTTGGCAAAATAGATAAAACCGCCCGGAGTAATATCGACCGACCAGTTTTGATTAGCAGCTTTGTAAACAGTTTTTGGGAAGTTTTTTACCCCTGAAATATAACCGGAGGTATTTGCTGCAAAAGCAAAAAATACAAAACCAAAAAATATTAACCTCAAATGTTTAATTAACATATTATGCATTTGACAAAGATAAATTATTTGACTTGATAATTTGCCCAAAATCAACAAATTCCTAATTTCTTTCTTGAACGAAATAATACATTTTTTCTGCAAAAATTTACAAAAAATTGAAATTGAAATTTACAAAAAATATGAATGGATATGATATAATAACCTGAAAAAAAGATAAATAAAGTGAAATATTTTTTTTGGTGTAATAATTATGAGGTTAGAAAAATATCTCTTTTCGGCTGGTGAAACAGAAGTGTATTGAAAAACTTTCATTGAGGTTAAATTCAGATTACTTTCGGCAACCAACAAATTAAAACCACAATATATGAAAAGACTTTTGTTTTTCCTTTTTCTCATTTTGTCGGTGGCCGTTGTAAATGCGCAGCAACGCATGGTTGTTACCGGCAAGGTTACTGACAGGACAAACCTGGGGCTACCGGGTGTAACTATTCTGGAGAAAGGCACTATGAACGGGACAATTACCGATATTGAGGGTAATTATTCTTTTCAGGTGCCTGCCAATGCTACCCTGGTGTTCAGCTTTATTGGTTTTCAGCCTGGCGAACAAATAGTAGGTGGACGTTCCATTATCAATGTGCAATTGATTGAAGCCGCACTTTCTCTTGACGAGGTGGTTGTAATTGGCTATGGCACGTTGAGGGTAAAAGATTTAACCTCCTCTATTACTACAGTACGGAGTGAAGACCTTGTTAGAACTCCGGCCGGTCATGGCATGCAGGCACTGCAGGGCAAGGTTGCCGGCTTGCAGATTGTTAGCAGCGGAGCCCCCGGCTCTTCGCCAACGGTTCGTGTAAGGGGTATAGGCTCATATCCCGGACGTGATGCCGAGTCTCCTCTTTATGTTGTTGATGGAATGTTTTTTGACAACATCGATTTTATTAACCCTTCTGACATTGCATCTATTTCTGTTTTAAAGGATGCTTCTGCTGCTGCAATTTTTGGCGTACGTGCTGCCAATGGTGTTATTCTGGTCGAAACCAAATCCGGTCAGATTAACCAAAAACCCGAAATTGTGTACGAAGGATATTCGGGTATTCAGGTTGCCCAAAATGTATTGAAGATGGCCAATGCCGAACAATATACCAATATGGCCCTTGAGTCGGGATCGGCTGCCGATGCAGGCTACATAATTAATGCCATGCAACGCTACGGCCGAAGCCGGATAAATCCTAATGTGCCCAATGTTAATACAGATTGGTATAAGGAAATTCTGCGGCCGGCAAGCATTCAAAACCATGGTCTGTCATTTTCAGGCGGTACCGAAAGTGCTACTTACTCTGTTGGGGTAAATTACTTTTTGCAGGATGGGATCCTTGATATGCAAAACGAGTTTGAAAGGTTTAACCTCCGCTCGAAAATTGATTTTAAAGCAAATGACTGGCTCACTATTGGCGGGAACATGATTTTCAGCAATGCGCAAACCTATGGCGCTCAAAACAGTGCCTGGGAACAAGCCTATTTTGCAGTGCCCATTTTGCCTGTTTACGACGACGAAAACATTGCTGCCTCGCCAATTCGGTATGCCTCGGCTATAAACCTTGGTTACAGGGGTTCGCAAAACCCTATGCCTACCATGGAATATAATTTTAACCGGTTCAGAAATCGTAAATTGGTTGCCAATGTTTTTGCCAAGGTCGATATCATACCCGAAAAGCTCGAATTCAAATCAACTTACAATCATGGTTTTTCGGCCCTAAACGACCGCAATGTAGGAGTTCCTTACACTATTGACCATTTGTCGGGAAGGCCCTTATCAACCATTAACAAATCAAATTCAATTTACTCCGATCAAAGCTGGGACAATATTTTAACATTTACCAATGTTATTGACCGTCATCGTTTTACGGTTATGGCAGGTACTTCGTTTCGAAGCGATACTTACGAGGGAATGTGGTCGGCTGGTATCGATTTTCCTTACCAAAACCAACAAACCTGGTATATTAGCCAGGCCGGCGTAATACCTCCCGGCGGAGTTGGCGACGGCGGAATGCGTCAGTTTGGGTTTTCTTACCTGGGAAGGGTTTCTTACAGTTTTCACGACCGTTACCTTGCCTATGCAACATTCAGGGCCGACGGAAGTTCGAAATACCAGGAAAAATGGGGTTACTTTCCTACAGTAGGTTTAGGATGGATTGTTTCGGAAGAAAACTTTTTGAAAGACAATCCTCACATTGATTTTCTCAGACTTCGGGCAAGCTGGGGGCAACTGGGCAACGACAAATTGCCCGCAAGCGATGGGGCTTCAACCACAAACATTGTGCATGTGGCCATTGACGGAAGAAGAATTGCCGGACACAAAACCGAAGACAGCTTCTCTTGGCTGAAATGGGAATTAACCGAGGAAACCAACCTGGGGGTAACTGCCATGGGCTTAGATTCGCGGCTGACACTTGAAGCCGATTATTACATAAGAGATACCAAAAATGCCGTAATCGGGGTTTCAATCCCTTTTACCCGAATTACCGTAATGCGCAATGCTGGGGTTTTTCGCAATTCTGGTTTTGAGTTGGCCCTTGGCTGGACCGACAAGCTCGAAAACGGACTGGGCTATAGCCTGGGAGCCAATATGGCTACCCTTAAAAATGAGGTGCTTGACCTTTATGGGCAACCATACATTGATGGCGGTTCTGCCGAATTCAGGCAAAGAACTATTGTTGGACATCCGCTTTTGGCTTTCTTCGGATATGAAGTGGCCGGAGTTTACCAAAATCCGGCTCAGATTACCGCCGATCCAATTGCCGTGGCTAATGGTTTGGTGCCTGGCGATTTTATGTATAAAGACCAAAACAACGACCAGAAAATTGATGGGGAAGACCGCGTAATACTTGGTTCGTATTTCCCAAATTTTACCTACGGTTTTAATTCTGGTTTGAGTTATAAAAACTTTGAACTCGCTGTGTCAATCTTCGGGCAGATGGGCAACAAAATCCTGAACCGCAAACGTGGAGAAATTATTTGGACCAACGACCTGAATATGGATGCTGATTTGGCCATAAACAGATGGCATGGCGAAGGAACATCAAACAAGTACCCATCATCGGCCGGTCTTCGCAAAGGATGGAACCAGCGCATGAGCAACTATTTTGTTGAAGACGGTTCGTTCTTCAGAATACAGAATGTTCAACTTGCTTACAACCTGCGAAATGTAATTCTTGGCGGGGTTAAAATGCCAGATGCCAGGATCTCTTTGACTGCCGAACGTCCTTTTACCCACTTTACCTACAATGGGTTCAATCCTGAAGTCGCCAATGGTATTGACAGGCAGACTTACCCGATTCCTGCTGTTTTTACCATGGGATTAAACGTAAAATTTTAAATCATAAAACACAATCATAATGACAACGCTTAGATTTAAAACTAACCGATTCTGGATATTGTTTGCCCTGCTGTTGCTGGCAACATCCTGTCATGATTATCTAAACGAGCCTCAGGAAAATCTTGTTCTGACCAGAGATATTGACTACACAATAAGTGAAAATATGATTATGCCGCTCTATGGGGCTTATGCCGATTTTTACTCGCGTGGCTGGGAAGATTTTCCCCTGATTTCTGTTAGAGGCGACGATGTAAATGCCGGTGGCCTTGGCGACCAGCAAGACTATGCCGAAACTGACAGGTTCAGATACAACAAGGATTTCTGGATGTATAACTCCGTTTGGCTTGGCTTGTACTCTGATGTGGTGGGTGTCAATTCGGCCATCAACCAGATTGAACAATACAAAGTGTATGCTCCCAATAAAGCCCTGGCCGATCAGTATATTGCCGAAGCAAAGGTAATGCGGGCTTTTTTGTTGTTTCAACTTTCAAGAACCTGGGGCGATATTTTTATTCCGGTCATCACTGGCCCGGTCGATAATAAAGTTTATAGCAAAAATGAGGTTATGCAGCATATCATTGTACAAATGAATGAGTCCCTGCCCCATCTTCCCGATATGCGGCCCAATCAACGAACCGATATAAGGGGAGGGGTAACCCGGTTTACTGCCCTGGCAATGATTGCACTGGCTAACCTCGAACTGAAAAATTATCAGGGCGTGGCCGATGCAACTTCTCAAATAATAGCTTCGCAAAGGTTCTCGCTCGAACCCGATTTTTACAAATTGTTTAAAATTCACGGAAAACTCAGTAACGAAAACCTCCTCGAATTGCAATTTTCTGACTTTGGCCAGGGTTCTGGCGATAATATCGGACACCTGTTTGCCTTTTACGGACCTCAGAACTGGACTCCAGAAGTTGCTTTGGCAGGTAGTGGATGGGGGTTTTTTGAGCCGAGCATTAAATTTATAACCTTTATGCTCGACCGGAATGAAACCGTGAGGCTCGAGACCAGCGTATTGTTTACAAACCGTGGTATTGCCCAGTTGCAAAGTGACCCAAGGTATGCAACTTTGCCCGCATGGATAAGCAATACCACCCGCTCAGGCGACCGTATCAACGATTTTCCAAGGGCTATGTTTTCGAGCGGAAAACATTACCTGCCTTCCGATGAGCTTACCCCAGGCAGAACAGATTATGGCACCAACAAAAACTTTATTGTTATAAGGTATGCCGAAATTTTGCTTATGCACGCCGAAGCTCTTACCCGCGGGGCGAGCAGTACTGCAATGACTGCCGACGCTGCTGTAAACCTTGTAAGGGCTAGGGCTGGCTTACCCTCCCTTTCAAATGTTACAAGTGCTCAGGTTATGGACGAAAAATTTGCCGAACTGGCAATGGAATGGGGAACCCGTTTCTATGATATGGTTCGCCTCGAAAGATTTGCCGACCTGAGTTATGAGGGCCGTTCATTCAATTCAAACCTGATTTTCCTGCCTTATCCGCAAGCTCAGGTTGACCAAATGCCTGCACTGAGAGGAAGAAATTAATTTGCAACTTAAAAAGTTAACAAAATGAAACATTTAAAATATGTTATCTTTAGTGTGGTCATTTCCCTTATGGCAGTGTCGTGTTATGAAGGAATTGACCCAATCAGCCCTGTTGATCCGGGTCCGGATGCTGCGGCTCCGGTTATTACAATAAAGTATCCAAACCAGGGCACCCTCATCAGGGTTCTTGAAGCCACTGTGAATATTAATGTCGATTTAGAGGTTACCGACGATATTGAGCTTGGAAATATAACCTTACTGATGAATGGCACCGAGTTTGCCCGTTACAACGATATTGGCAAAAACCCGGCTTTCAGGGATTTTCGAAGGGCCTTGATACAAAGGACTTTTAATAATCTTCCCAATGGACCACATGTATTCAGAGTTGTAGCAACTGATTTGTCGGGCAAATCAACTACCCGTGAGGTAACTTTCGAAAAGATTGCCCCATACGCCCCAATGTTTCCAGGCGAGGTTTTCTATATGCCTTTTGATGGCGAATACCTCGAACTTATCAGCCTGCAAAGTGCCACCAGGGTTGGTAGCCCCGGTTTTGCCGGAATAGGCGTTAAAGCCGGGGGCAACTCTTATGCAGGAGCCACCGATTCTTACCTCACTTTCCCCACAGCGGGTCTGTTAGGTCCCGAGTTTAGTGCTTCTTTCTGGCTAAGGGTAAATGCAGTGCCAAACCGGGCTGGAATCCTTGTTGTGGGCCCTCCCGACCCAGCAAACCCAACTTCTATGAACATTCGCACAAGCGGCTTCAGGTTCTTCCGCGAAGCTGCCGGAGCAAATCAACGCTTTAAGCTTAATGTTGGAAGAGGTACTGACGAATCGTGGTTCGATGGTGGCGCTGCCGCCGATGTGGACCCTACTACTAACCAATGGGTGCATTTTGCCTTTACTATCTCACCTACTCAATGCGTGGTGTATATCAACGGAAACGTGGCAAGCCAGGGAAGCTTTACCGGAATAAGCTGGACAGAATGTGATCTGCTTTCAATCATGTCGGGTGCGCCAAGGTTTGCTGGTTGGGGTCACCTTTCCGACCGTAGCTTTATGGACGAACTGCGCTTATTTAACAAAGCCCTGACCCCGGCCGAAATCCAAACAATTAGGAACTACGACAGCGGTGTTGTTAAATGACAATCCAGGTTATGTAAAATAAATTAACCAGGTTTTAGAGATTTGAACATTGAATTTTAATTCAAACCATCTTGCTAACACCTGATTTTTTAAAAGGCTGCCAGGATGGCTCCCGGCAGCCTTTTTACTTGTATGGAAACCGATTTAAAACCCGAAACACTTATACCATGAATCATCTTTGTTTATTATTTGCTCTTTTACCCTTGCTTTCTGGCTGCATGTCTGGTTCAAAAGGCGACCGTGCGGTTGCATTAACCGACAATCAGTTGCTCGATACTGTTCAGTATTATACATTTCAGTATTTCTGGGACGGAGCCGAACCCAACTCAGGAATGGCCCGCGAAAGGTATCATGTGGACGGAGTGTATCCGCAAAACGACAAGCATATTGTTACTGCCGGGGGTAGTGGTTTTGGGCTGATGGCAATTATTTCGGGTATTGAGCGTGGCTTTATTACCCGACAGCAAGGCTTTGAGCGGTTCCAGAAAATTGTTGATTTCCTTGAGCGCGCCGATCGTTTTCACGGGGTATGGCCACATTGGTTCAATGGCGAAACCGGCAAGGTTCAGCCATTCAGTAAATACGATGATGGAGGTGACCTGGTTGAAACAGCTTTCCTGGTGCAGGGGCTCATAACCGTTATGGAATATTTTAAGAACGGGAACCATGAGGAACAACAACTGGCAGCCAAAATTAACCAGCTATGGCGCGAAGTTGACTGGAGTTGGTACACCCGCGGTGGCGAAAAAGTATTGTACTGGCATTGGTCGCCCAATGTGGGCTGGCAAATGAACCACAAAATTACAGGTTATAACGAGTGCCTCATAACGTACATTCTGGCTGCATCATCGCCTACATTCCCCATCGATTTCGAAACTTATGAACAAGGATGGGCCCTGAGCGGAGGAATTGCTGCCAATGTTGTTACTCATGGCCACCGTCTGCGTCTCGAACACCATATTGATTCCGTTTACGGAGGCCCGTTGTTTTGGGCACACTATTCATATCTGGGTCTTGACCCGCGCGGACTTACCGACAAGTATGCCGATTATTGGGAGCTTAATGTTTCGCACACAATGATTAATCGCCACCATTGCATTGCAAACCCACACAAATACCCCGGTTATGGCGAAAACTGCTGGGGGCTTACCTCAAGCTATTCGGTGCCAGGTGCTTCGGATTATTTCAGAGGGCAAACCAACCAAAGGCCCCAAAACGGAAACTCCGGAATGACCAGCTATGCCGGACACCGGCCAACCTACGACCTAGGAGTGATTAGCCCAACGGCCGCTTTGTCGTCTTTGCCTTATGCTCCAATTGAAGTAATGCCTGTTATGAGGCATTTCTATGAAAACCTTGGTAATAAAATATGGGGTAAATTTGGATTTTACGATGCATTCAGCCAGGAGTACGAATGGTACCCGCAAAGATACCTGGCCATTGATCAGGGGCCAATTGCCGTTATGATTGAAAACCATAGAAGTAGTTTGCTGTGGAACCTGTTTATGCAAAACGACGATGTTCAAAGGGGGCTGAAAAAGCTCGGTTTCAGCAGCCCGCATTTGAAATAAACCCTTAACCTTTTTTATCATGAACAGGTTAATTATTCTATCCATTGTGATTTGTTTTCAAATTGCATTGAACCCATTGCAGGCAAAAGGTCAGCAGTCAAATCAAAAAACATATTGTAATCCTATAAATATTGATTACGGATACAGCCCCATACCCAATTTTAGCAAATGGGGAAGGCATAGGGCAACGGCCGATCCGGTTATTGTTAATTACCAGGGCAATTACTACCTTTTTAGTACCAACCAATGGGGGTACTGGTGGAGCAGCGATATGCTCAGCTGGAATTTTAACCCCCGCAAATTTTTGCGGCCTTGGAATGCCGGTGTATATGATGAATTGTGTGCCCCTGCTGTTGGAATTGTTGGCGATACCATGATTGTTTTTGGTTCGACCTACACCGGCGAGTTTAGTATATGGATGAGTACCAATCCGAAAGCAAATGAATGGAAACCGCTTGTCGATCGTTTTGAAATTGGAGGTTGGGACCCCGATTTTTTTACCGACGATGACGGGCGGCTTTATATGTATAATGGGAGCAGCAACAGATTTCCCCTGTATGGCATTGAACTGAGCCGAAAAACCTTTCAACCTGTTGGTACCAGAAAAGAGGTTTTTCTGCTTGACCCGTGGCGATATGGCTGGCAGCGCTTTGGCGAGCACATGGACAATACCTTTCTCGATCCGTTTCTTGAAGGTGCGCACATGACCAAACACAATGGAAAATATTATTTTCAGTTTGGCGCTCCCGGCACTGAATTTAGCGGTTATGCCGACGGTGTGGCTGTAGGAGATCACCCCCTCGGGCCATTTGTGCCCCAGCCCGACCCATTGAGTATGAAACTTGGTGGATTTGCACGAGGAGCTGGGCATGGAAGCACTTTCAAAGATAATAATGGCAGGTATTGGCATGTAAGCACCATTATGATTAGTGTTAAAAACAATTTTGAACGCCGGATAGGGATATGGCCCGCCGGATTTGATAACGACGGAATAATGTGGTGCAATACTGCCTTTGGCGATTACCCGCATTATCTGCCCCACCATGCAATTACCAACAATAAGCCCCGACCCGATTGGTATTTGCTCAACTACAAAAAGCCTGTTACCGTTTCTTCGACCTTTGGAGGATTTAATGCCAACAATGCAAACGACGAAAACATAAAAACCTATTGGTGTGCCGCAACCGCCAACAAGGGCGAATGGATACAAACCGATTTGGGAAATGTTTCAACGATAAATGCTGTTCAGATCAATTATGCCGACCAGGATGTTGCCTTCCCGGCTGAAATAGATACCATTTTCCTTGGGAAAACCCTTGGATTATACCACCAGTACAAATTGTTTTATTCGGCCGATGGCAAAAACTGGCAACTTCTGGCAGATAAAAGCAGCAATAAAACCGATGTGCCCCACGATTATATAGAATTGGAAAAACCGGTGCAGGCGCGTTACATCAAACTTGAAAATATTGCTGTACCTGCAGGAAAATTTGCCATTAGCGGGCTCAGGGTTTTTGGCCACGGAAACGGTCAAAAACCAGATGCCGTTAAGGAATTTTTGGTGTTGCGCACTCCAAAAGACAAACGCAGCGCCTGGATTCGCTGGAGCCCGGTTTCAGGGGCTTATGCCTATAATATTTATTACGGAACACACCCCGAAAAGCTCTACAATTGTGTAATGGTACACGATTTCAATGAGTATTGGTTTAAAGCAATGGATAGTGAAAGCACCTACTATTTTACCATAGAGGCTATAAACGAAAACGGAGTTTCGCAAAGGCACGAAACCCTTAAAGTCGAATAAAATGAAATTTAAAGGCGTTTTGTTTTTTCTGCTTTGTGGCTGGTGGCATTTAGGAGGTGCCCAGGAAGTTTACTTTTTTACCGAAGGTACCAATAATACATTTTACGACCAGGGCATTGTAGATTTGAGCAATATGGGAGGGAGCTTCTTCGAAACCACCCACCCGCCTGGCTTGCCTCAATACAACGACAAAGTACCTTGTTCAACCACAGCATTCAGGGGCTCCACTTCTCTCAAATTCAATTACACATCGGCGGCAAACGGAAACTGGCGCGTTACAATTTACAGGGCTGACTGGTCCTCGGCCAATATTTCGGGAATGGACTCCATTGCCTTTTTTGTTTATTCCGAAACCGAAATTCTGGCTGCTGCTTTGCCATTGATAGGGATAAGGGCGCAAAATAAAAACGGAGCTGGCGATGTTAATTCGCAACTTTTCCCTCTGGCCAACTACAACCAAAATGTTCAGCCAAAAATTTGGACAAAGATAAAGTTCCCGCTGTCCGTATTGTTTAACGACAGTCAAAGCAGTCAACTTGATTTTACAAGGGCGAAAGGGGTGATTTTCAACCAATCGGAAAAAAACGGGTTGTCGGGGTTAATCTTTGTAGATGATGTATTGGCCTATAAAAACCTTGCCACGGTTCCTCCTGTTACAAATCTTGAAGCCACTGGCTACGACAGCCATGCCGAACTCAACTGGGTAAAACCCATGGATGGCCTTTCTTATCAGATTGAGGCTTCTTTTGATAATGGCGTTAACTTTCAGGTGCGGGGCCATACTATATTAAATTATTTCCTTGACTTTGTGCCCGAAGAGGGAAAAAACAAAGAAGTATTTTACAAAGTAACTGCACTTTTTCAGCAACAGTCATCCAATCCGGTTGCAGCTTCAGCCACTTTGCGCCATTTTACCGACGATGAACTTATGGATATGGTTCAAAGATATGCTTTCAGGTATTTTTGGGAAGGAGCACATCAGCCATCGGGAATGGCCCTCGAAAGGACGAACGGAAATGGAATTACTGTTGCATCAGGGGCAACCGGCATGGGCCTCATGGCTATGATTGTTGCTTATGAGCGCGAGTACCGGCCCCGCAGCGAGATCAAAGAAAGAATTCTGAAAATTCTTCATTTTCTCGAAAGTTGCCAGCGGCATTATGGAGCATGGTCGCATTGGTACAACGGAAATACAATGCAAACACAACCTTTCTCGCCCGACGATGATGGCGGGGATATTGTAGAAACCTCCTTTGTGGCTCAGGCTTTGCTGGCGCTTAGAAATTATTTCGGGGCAAGTGATAGCCAGTCGGTGCAAATAAGGCAAAAAGCAACCAAACTTTGGCGCGAAATCAATTGGGACTGGTACCGTAACTCGGGGCATAATGTGTTGTTTTGGCACTGGTCGCCAAATATTGGCTTTGCTAAAAACATGAAAGTGAGCGGGTGGAACGAATGCCTGGTTACTTATATTATGGCTGCTTCATCGCCAACTTTTCCTGTTTCACGCCAGGTTTACGACCAGGGATGGGCGCGCAACGGGCAAATGGTCAGAAAAAGGTCATTCTATAATTTTGAAATCTCGCTTTCGCCCGATTGGGGCGGACCACTGTTCTGGATTCATTACTCGCATTTGGGTATAAACCCCAAAGGCCTGAAAGACCAGTATGCCGATTATTGGAAGGAACATGTCAATACAGCAAAAATTCATATTGCTTATGCTATCGAAAACCCATTCAGATTCCCAAATTACAGCGCGAAAAACTGGGGGCTCACAGCCAGCGACGGCCCTTTTGGTTATAGAGCCCATGAACCCATGTTTAACGACAATGGTACAATCAGCCCTACAGCGGCCCTGTCGAGCATGCCATATACCCCGGAAGAATCTATGAATGCCCTTAAGTATTTTTATCGCGAAAGAGGCAAGGATCTTTTTGGAAAATTCGGACCTTATGATGCTTTTAACGATGCTCATAACTGGGTACAGAGGGCTTATATTGGAATAGATCAGGGCCCTATTGTGGTAATGATTGAAAACCACCGCAGCCAATTGCTTTGGAATAGCGTTATGAGGGATGAAGATTTGCAGGCCGGGCTTACCAAACTTGGTTTCCAGTTTGTTGCTTCGGCAAAAGAAACCACAAACAAGCGAACTGACCAATTGAAGGTTTTTCCAAATCCATCTTCAGGCCAGGTTACACTGAATCTTCCGGTATCCAGCTCAACCCTGCCAGGTGCTATAGAAATTGTATCGCCCAGTGGACGAATTGTCAGATCAGAGCCAATTACTCCGGATTATAGCTACTACAAATTGGATTTAAGTGGCCTTCCAGGCGGGTTCTATATCATACGATTAAAAACAGGGAATAAGATTTATCAGGCTAAGCTGATTTTGCACAATAATTAAAAATTTATAACTATGAATTGTTTTAAATCATTTGTCATTTTGGTTTTTCTTTTGCTGGTTGCAGATCGCCTGACGGGTCAGGACAAGCTCATGAGTACCTACTGCAACCCCATTAATATCGACTACACTTATATGGTATTTAATTCACACCGCGACTGGTCGTACCGCTCAGGCGCCGATCCGGCAGTTGTCGAATTCAGGGGTGAGTATTTCATGTTTGTAACCCGCTCGTTCGGCTATTGGCATTCATACGATCTGCTTACCTGGACATTTATAGAACCCGAAAAATGGTACCTGCAGGGTTCGAATGCACCGGCTGCTTTCAATTACAAAGATTCGGTGCTTTATGTAGCCGGCGATCCATCGGGTTCAATGAGTATTCTTTATACCGATAACCCCCGGCGCGGAAACTGGAAGCCCATCCCCTCAATTATTCATGACCTGCAAGACCCAGCCCTGTTTATCGACGACGATGGGCAGGCATATATGTTCTGGGGGTCTTCTAATGTTTATCCACTCAGGGTTAGAAAACTCGACCGAAACAAACGCTTTATAGATACCGGCGAGCATTTCGAATTATTTAACCTGAATGAAGAGGAGCACGGCTGGGAGCGTTTCGGAGAAAACCATTACCACCCTACCCTCAAAGAAGGTTATATGGAAGGGGCCTGGATGACCAAGCACAACGGTAAGTATTACCTGCAATATGGTGCCCCCGGAACCGAATTTAACGTTTATGCCGATGGGGTGTATATGGCCGATCATCCATTAGGCCCCTACAAATATATGCCAAACAACCCCATGAGCTATAAGCCGGGAGGCTTTATGAATGGCGCCGGACATGGCTCAACAGTACTGGCAACCGACGGGCAGTACTGGCATTTTGCCTCAATGGCGCTTTCATCGAATGTTAAGTGGGAAAGGCGCCTGTGTATGTTCCCGGTATATTTTGACAACGACGGCCTTATGTATTCTGATACGCACTATGGCGATTACCCGCGCTGGGCGCCTACCGTTCCCGGGAAAAAAGGTGAGCACACCGGCTGGATGCTGCTTTCATACAAAAAGCCCGTTACCGTTTCCTCCTCGCTTATACAGCAGCAAAGTGTCAGTACGGGCGACTACCCGGTGGTTGAAGAATTTAATTTTGGCCGAAACTCCCGGGGCGAAATCATTTCAAAGGTTCTGAACGACGAAAATGCAAAAACCTTTTGGGTTGCCGAAGCAAACAACGATAAGCAATGGGTGAAAATTGACCTCGAAAAGCCCGCAAATATTTATGCAATACAAATAAACTATCACGATTACCTCTCAGGTATTTATGAAAGGCGCAACGACCTTTTTCACCGATATACGCTTGAAGTTTCGGACGATGGCATTACCTGGATGACAATAATAGACAAAAGCCGTAATTTCAGAGATGTTCCGAACGAATACGTTCAGCTTGAAAAGCCTGTTAGGGCGCAGTTTGTAAGGTATAATCACATTCATGCTCCAACTCCGTATTTTGCCCTGTCCGATCTTCGCATTTTTGGGCTGGGCGAAGGATCTGAGCCTCGCAAGGTTAGAAACTTCGTGGTTAACCGCCAGGAGGACCGCAGAGACGTAAAGTTTAGCTGGGATAAAGTGCCGGGTGCAACCGGATATAATATAAGATGGGGCATTGCACCCGATAAGTTGTATAATTCATGGCTGCTTTACGAAGATACTGAATTGCTCATGCGCAGCCTTACCCGCAGCCAAAGCTACTACTTTACCATAGAAGCATTTAACGAAAACGGAATTTCAGAAAAATCGGAAATTTTTAAATCTCAATAATACAATTAATTATGAAAAAACTACTCTTGCTTGTTGCAGTTGCCTTTTTTGCCATTTCATGCGGGCAGCAAACAAAAAAAACGGAAATGGACCGGTTTATCAACGATTTGATGGCCCGAATGACTGTCGAAGAAAAAATAGGACAACTCAACCTTCTAACCCCCGGCGGAGGAATTCCGACAGGTTCGGTAGTAAGTACTGATGTAGAAGCTAAAATAAAAGCCGGTCAGGTTGGTGGAATTTTTGGCATATCAGGCCCGGATCGCGTAAGGCAGGCCCAGAAGCTTGCTGTTGAAGAAAGCAGGCTCGGAATTCCATTGCTTTTTGGTTCTGACGTTATTCACGGTTACAAAACAACATACCCAATACCTTTGGGTCTTTCGTGCAGCTGGGATCTGGAGCTGATTGAAAAAACGGCCCGTATGGCCGCTGTAGAGGCTACCGCAGATGGCATTTTCTGGAATTTTTCCCCAATGGTCGATATTTCGCGCGACCCACGTTGGGGAAGGGTTGCCGAAGGAGCAGGGGAGGACCCATTTTTGGGCTCTGAAATAGCAAAAGCCATGATACGTGGCTATCAGGGTAGCGACCTGGCAAACCCCACTACTATGCTGTCAACAGTAAAGCACATTGCACTCTATGGCGCCTCAGAGGCAGGGCGCGACTACAACACTGTAGATATGAGCCGCCAGAATATGTTTAATTATTACCTGCCTCCTTTCAAAGCAGCTGTTGAAGCTGGTGTGGGTAGCGTTATGACTTCGTTCAACCTCGTAGATGGAATACCAGCAACCGGTAACAAGTGGCTGCTTACAACTATTTTAAAGGAAAAATGGGGATTCGATGGATTGGTTATTTCTGACTATACCTCGGTAAACGAGATGGTTGACCACGGCATGGGCGATCTGCAGGCTGTTTCGGCTTTGGCATTAAGGGCCGGCTTAGACATGGATATGGTAGGAGAGGGGTTTTTGACCACATTGAAAAAATCGCTCGACGAAGGAAAGATTAGCATGGACGATATTGACAGGGCTTGCCGCAAGGTGCTTGAAGCCAAATACAAACTTGGGCTATTTAATGATCCATACCTGTATTTTGACGATACCCGCCCTGCAAAAGAGATACTGACACCCGAAAACCGAAAACTTGCCCGCGAGGCTGCCGCCCGTTCGTTCGTATTGCTGAAAAACGAAAACCAGGTGCTTCCACTCAAAAAAGCTGGAAGCATAGCTTTGGTTGGTCCGCTGGCCAACGATAAGAATAATATGCTTGGAACATGGGCGCCAACCGGCGATCCGCAACTTTCTGTGCCTATTTTTGAGGGATTGCAAAATGTGGCTGGCAACCTTGCCCGAATTACCTATGCTAAAGGTGCCAATATTTCTGACGATCCCGAATTCGCGGCAAAAATTAATGTTTTTGGCCCCCGTATCATTATCGATTCCCGCACCCCCGATGCCATGATTGCCGAAGCCGTAGCTCAGGCTATGCGTGCCGATGTGGTGGTGGCTGTTATTGGCGAGGCCTCTGAAATGAGCGGCGAATCGTCGAGCCGTACTGATATATCTGTGCCCGAACCTCAGAAAAAACTAATCAGGGCACTCAAAAAAACCGGAAAACCACTGGTGCTTGTTATAATGAGCGGACGACCCCTTGCTTTGGAGGAAGAGTTTGCACTGGCCGACGCCATCCTGTTTGTGTGGCACCCAGGAGTGGAAGCCGGAAATGCAATTGCCGATGTATTGTTTGGCGATTATAATCCTTCGGGAAAGATAACCATGACATTTCCGCGCAATGTGGGCCAGATTCCAATTTACTACAACCACAAAAATACAGGCCGTCCAAATCCAGGCGATGTTTTTCAGAAATTCAGGTCGAACTACCTCGACTCTCCAAATTCTCCTTTGTTCCCGTTTGGTTTTGGACTTAGTTATACTAAATTCGAATATGCAAACCTGAAACTGAACAGCAATATAATGACTGAATCAAGTAGTATAGAGGTTACGGTTGACGTAACAAATACCGGAAACTTCAATGGCGAAGAAGTGGTGCAATTGTATGTGCGCGATGTGGTAGGTTCGGTTTCAAGGCCTCTAAGGGAACTGAAAGGTTTTTCAAAAATTAATCTTGCCAAAGGCGAAACAAAATCGGTTTCATTTACCCTTTCGCCAAACGATTTGGCCTTTTATAACTACGACATTGAATTTGTAACAGAACCCGGTTTATTTCAGGTATTTGTCGGGCCCAATTCAAACGCTAGCCTTATGGCTGAGTTTGAATATAAGCCTTAAAGTTTATAGGGTTACCCTTAGCGATGCCTTTTATTAGTTATGCGGGTGTATTTCAATGCATTAGTAACCCTATAATAAGTATATTTATCTGTAAAAAAAGTATAATGGCCTTTTAAGGCCGCATAACAACAAAAGTTTATCTGCCAATGGGTTTTAAAATCCAATGCAGGTAAACTTTTTTTTACCCCCAAATTTGAGCCAGGTCATTGGGTTTAAGTATTTTGGCAGGGGTTATATATGACTGAAAACAAGCTGTTCCGAAAAAAAACGGGACAATCGGAAATACAAAATCCATCAGGGTAAGAATACCCCGAACCTGGTTTATTAAACCCATACAGCTAACCTGGAAGTGTAAAGGATTTGCCTGATTTTCTAAAAGTCAAACAGATCGCCCAGCATTCCCTTTCTTTTTTTGTAACGGTAATCGCCCTCCCTGGGTGGGTAGTTTTTTTCAGGGCGGCTTTCACCTCTTACATCTTGGTTGCTTACGGCCGATCGCTCAATAATTTTGTCCAGCTCACCACGGTCGAGCCATACACCACGGCAATCGGGGCAGTAGTCAATTTCAATTCCGCTACGGTCGGTCATAACCAAACTTACATTGCAACTCGGACATTTCATCGTGTTAAAATTTTAATTGTTATAATTCAATTGTGTTTCTTTCTCAGCAACCAATTTTTCATTATTGTTGGCTAAACTATTCTTGCAAAGCCTCTACATTTTATAAAGTTTTGGCACAAATAAATAGTAAAAAATAAGCAAGGAGTTATTTGCGAAGAATTTTCTCCATTGCCTTTCCTTTGGCCAATTCGTCAACCAGTTTATCCAAATAACGAATTTTTTGCATCAGTTCATCTTCAATTTCTTCTACCCTATAACCGCATATTAATCCGGTTATTTTTACTGCATTTGGATTGAGTTTTGGCGCCTGGGCAAAAAAAGTTTCGAAATCGCAGTTGTCATTTATCTGTTGCTCCAACGTTTTTTCGTCGTACCCGGTAAGCCAGTATATTACTGTATTAACCTCGGCTTTCGTTCGCCCTTTTTTTTCGGCCTTCTGCAAATAATATGGATATATGCTGGCAAAGGGATATTTAAAAATTCTGGTGTCTTTCATTTTTCTTTCAATTATCTTCAAAGATAATTTTTTTGTTTGTTAAAAAATTTGCAAAAATCTATTGAAATACTGGCTTTGTAAAATATAATTGGGAAAGACCCTTATTGCTAACAATCCAATAGGTTCTTATCTTTTGTAGTCTTGATAAGATTTTTATTGTTAGGCTCACTGAATCCCTTTTGGGGATTGAAAAAATAGGGATTTGCTTTTAAATATTCAGGTATTGCAGGAACCCACTAATGGCAAGGCCTCCACCCGAAATAAGCACAGCAAAATAAATGCTTGAAACAATATTTAAAACATAACCGAGCAAAACACTAATGCCGTCGTTTTGAAGCATGCCAATGGAATAAAAAAGAATAGCCATGGCTGGCAATGTGTTGCTAAAAGGGATTAACCCAAAAGGTAACATTAGCAGCGCAGCCCCAAATACAATTGCGCTTCCATTGGCAATTTCGGCAGGTCGGTTATTGGTTAGCCACATTAGTCGCCTTGGCTTGCTTATTTTTTCAATGCGCGAAAACCATTTAAGGCCTACATTAAAACCGTTTTGCAATTTCTTGGCAGGTATTTCTTTTTTCAGAAACTTTGGCGGAAGCCACAGGTTAAAGCCAAAAATAAGGCTAACACCTATCATCATTATTGTTGCGCCAAACACGGTGCTTACTCCGGGAATTGAAACCGGAATCAGAAAAACTAAGGCAAGTAAAGCCGCAAAAATTAATAAGCCGTCGCGGCCAAGCAGCTCCCTGATTTCAGAAAGTGTAAGTTTTTCGTTGGGCAAATTACTTATAATTGCCAGTAGCTTTTCTGTCAGTTTTATTTTGCCCTGAATAGGTTTGGGGTCGGGGTTTAAGTGCATTTTTCGAAAATAATCAAAAACGGGCCGGTTAATTAAAATTTTGGCAAGGTACTGCCTATAATCAAATCCCTTGCCATTTTTTAAATTTAACCCTAAATTTAATTGAAGCATGACTGGAAAAATTCAGCTGTTTCCAAAAGTGTAAAATTTAAAAACTGAGCCAATCTAAAAAAGCAGTTGCATTTTTTCGAAAGCACCTTGAAAACCGCAGACCGGACTAATTTCGAAACCACTATTGACCGATAAAGTAAAAAAGGGTAGAATTTTATGCATGAGATTCCTCACTACGTTCGGAATGACAGATAGTTGGTTATTTGATAGGAGGTGGGCGGCGGTAAAACTGCCGCCCACCTCCTATCTTCTTCAAAACCCCTGAAAGCCTTGTCATTTCGAGCGAAGCGAGAAATCCCGTCATTTTCATCCGTAAATAATTTTTAAAATATGGTCGGATAGCCTGACTCGTCCCGCCTAAGGCGGGACGAGTGAACTCGCATTATGAATTTTAGCTTCGCTGAACTTCGGTTCATCCTTGTTTGTGTTTTACGAACCAGGTTCGTTTCAGCGGACAATGGCATTTTTTACTTATGAACCTGCAAATGGGGTTCCGAAGACACCCACAGCGAGTTCGGCCCAAATAAGAAAAAACAACAACAATATACAACCACAAATAATTACCCGAGTGGTTATATTTCTTACTTTTCTTATAATCAGCTCGCACATAAGGCCAGTTCCAAGCAGCAAAACTCCCATAATTATAAAGTCAAAAACTGACCAGTTAACCTCAGAAGTAAATTGCATGGCAATGAGCGGAATTGATAAAAGTATTGCTACCGAGCCCAGAATTATTAATAACCATTTGTTTTTCATTTTTTTGTGTTTTGAGTAAAATTTTAATTAAGGAGTAGTTCAATGGCTTTTATGTGCCTTTTAAAAGCATTTTTCCCTTTGGCTGTTGCCGAAAAAACGGTATTGGGTTTGCGATCTAAAAAAACTTTTTTAAATGTTATGTATTGTTTTTTTTCAAGCATTTTTATGTGGCTAGCCAAATTTCCGTCAGTAACGCCCAAAAGTTCTTTCAAAGCCATGAAGTCGATAAAATCATTGACAACCAGGGCAGACATGATGCCCAGGCGTATTCTGTTCTCAAAGGCTTTGTCAAAATCTTTTAGTGCCTCTTTCACGAGCTAATATTTCTTTTGAATTATTAAACCATAAACAAGCTGAACCAGACCAAATCCAAAGGCCCAGAAAGCCAATGATAGTCCGATAAACTGAAAAGCAAGCAGCCCGGTAATTATCTGAATCAGGCCCAGGTTTCGCATTTCAGGCAAAGTGTATTTGCTGGCATTTACAAGTGCAATGCCGTAAAAAATTAAAGTCAGCGAAGGCAAAATGCCAATATAACCTTTAGCCATAAACATTAAGCTCAATATGCCGCCCGTTGCCAGCGGAATAAGAAGGTTGATGATAAGGTTTTTGGTTTGATGATCCAATACTTTTATGGTTTGTTCTCTCGCTTTGCGGTGCGTAAAATAAAGGGCACCTGCAATGGAAAGTATAAGCGTTACAGCCGCAATTGCAACCAACCTCCAAAGATCGGTAGCTGTAATTTCAACCGAATAATAAACCAGGTAATCCCTGCCCTTAAAAACCAGCCAGTGGGCTGCCATTGCTCCGGAAAATGCAATAAGCCCGGTTGATATTCCCGACCACCCGCTCAGTGAAATAAACCGTGTTGAGCGGGTCATTATTTCTTTGATCTCCCGCAAGTCTTCTATGTATTTTTCTTTGTTCATTTTCAAAGTACTTTGAAATGCAAAGTAAAATAAAAAATAAGTAACCGACAAATTTTTTTAATAAAAGTTTTTGTGCAAAGGTTACCCCGAGCAGTTGCGGTTATAACCTGACTCGCAAAATATTTGCCGGGCAAAACGGCAATCTGTTGCTGGTTTCAAATGGGGTTAGTTCATTTTATTTCGTTTCTAAACCTCATGAGGCTTTCCTCACTCTCGAACTCTTTTTTCACAACTCCATTCTCATCGCAGAGCTTATAATAAAGATCTCTCCCCCTTGTGCCAATTTCACTTTTTGCAATCAAAAACAATCCTTTGAATTGCCCTTTTTTAATTAATTCAAAAGATTCGGCTGAAAATAACTCATGCCATTTTCCCGATTCCAAGTCAACTTTAACTATTTGGTTCCCGCTGGCATATTTTTCTGTGCCAAAAATCAAAAACTTTTCATCAAGCGATAATGTTGGATTAATCACATTCAAAATTTCGAATGTACCATCCAAGCCATCCAAATATGGTTTTTTATCACTTAAAGTGGTTTCGAGCAAAGTCTTTATATTAACCTTCATTATTTTATTGATGGTGTACGAACCATAGGCTGTTCTGGCCGGTGTTTCTCTAATAAAAACAATATTTTTCTCTTTTAAAAGTAGAACCGGGTCTCGGTCTGAGCCATTGAAAGTAAGTTGTTTTTGACTGCCATCAGTAAATGCAACATATACATTTTTGTCCTTTAAAAATGCTTTTGCTGGCAAAATTTGTCCTGATGCGCATACTGAGATGCTGCAAAATGCAATAAAAAAAGTTAAAAAAAGTGCTGATTTTATTAACATTTTCATGGTTTTATATTTTTAATTGGTGTGTTGCTACTCAAGTCAATTAATATTTTGCTAAAACCCGCGATCGGGCATACTGCTTAAAATTGCTTATGGCCTAAGTTTGCTGAAACTCGCAGCTATTAATAAAAATTGCATGGTTTCAAAAAAACCATGACATTCTACTTTTATTGTAGCAGCAGCCATTAACCCAAACAAAGTAAATAATTTAGCCTTTAAGCAAAACAGGCTTTTTAACTTTGTTTTTTTATCGAGGTTTTTATTCTTCAAAAAATTCGGCCCAGGTCATTGTTACATTTTCCCTGGTTTGGCCTGTAATTACCTGAATCTGAATCCCATTTCTTGTCATAACCAAATTGTAGGTAATATCAGCTTCACCAATAAGCTCATCAAGTTCCCTCATGGCAGGTATTTCAATCTCTGCCTCAGCAAAGGTAATCAGCAGCATCATGGTAGATAGTGTTGAATAAATATTTATGAAATTATCCCTGCTCATTACATCCACCGGACTTGTGGCAGTTATTTTAATCTGCATAGTATTGCCATTCGAAAATGTTAAATACTTAAATTCATTGGCAATATATTTGCTGGCTTCAATGTTTATAATTTCTTTTTTTAATCTTGCAGAAAAATTAGTCTGAGCAAATGAACTGCTAATTGAAAATAAACCAATTAGAATAAAAGCAATAAAGACGGATGGTGATTTCATGGTTGATGTGATTAAAATTTTAAATGAATATTTAGAAATTTGGACTGCCTGCACTCCCAATTAATTAAAATTTTTATGATTGTTTTGCCAATAAATCAAATCTGTTGCCAAAATAATAAATATTAAATTAACCCGCTAATTTTAATTTAAACGCGGAGTGTAATTAATATTTGACTCACGGCATGAAGTTATATGTGCTTAATAATCAAAGTGTAAGAATTGAAAAAATATTGTCCGGTTTTACGCGTCTATCTTAATTTTTTTTTGCGACTCCGGCATCTGGCAGTATGTTAATAGGATGTTGGATTGAGGGTAAACCCCATATTTAAATAGAACTCAGTGGACTTGCTAAGGGTTTTAACTGATAGGGTGAAAATAACTGAGATTTCGTATTGAGTAATCTTGCAGCATTACGCATCGGGGATCTCCGGTTCAACTAAATTTTTCAACTTATCCAAAGACTCCTGCCACCCTAAATAGCACATCTCAGCAGGTATAACCGCGGGAATTCCTTCCTGAATGATTTTGAGGTCAGTACCGCACGAAACCTCCTTGAGCCAAACCGAAGTAATCATTTCTCCGGGCAAGTTTGGGTCATCAAATTTATCAGTGTATTTTATAAATTCGTTTGCCTTGATTTCCAAAACCTTCCCTCCAAAAGAATGCTCTTTGCCTGAGGTGAAATTTATAAATGAAATTTTGTAAGTGCCACCTGCACGCACATCCATTTTATGAATTACACATAAAAACCCGTATGGCGGAATCCAACTGGCATAAGCAAGAGGGTCAGTAAAGGCACGAAATACCTTTTCGGGTGTTGCTTTAAGTACCCTGTGTAATGTTACGCTATTGGTTGTCAT
>CAYGDW010000038.1:0-27531 GCA_964348755.1 uncultured Bacteroidales bacterium
ACATCCTGCTCACGTTAGCAGACGAAATCATTTTTGTTGAAAAAGGGGGAATTACCTGCAACGTTTAATCCAAAGTTGGACATTATCGGCAACAGATTCGTCCAAAGTTTTAATATTCAGAAAAATAAGTTTAGGGGTTTGGTTTTTTATCCAAGTCCCTTTTGCTATATTTGCGCCGAATTTTTGCCCGAATAACCATAAATCAAAATAATCTATCCATTAACATTAAAGATTCAGGAGATTTTTTTATGAGTATAATGACCCGAAACATTACCTCAAAGCAAGCCATGGAGCTTGAAGACAAGCACGGAGCCCATAACTACCACCCTCTTCCGGTGGTTCTTTCGCGCGGCGAAGGTGTGTTTGTTTGGGACGTTGAAGGGAAACGTTATTACGACTTTCTTTCGGCTTATTCGGCAGTGAACCAGGGGCACTGCCACCCAAAAATTGTGCAAGCCCTTATTGACCAATCACAAAAACTGGCACTTACTTCGAGGGCATTTTACAACGATGTATTGGGCGTTTACGAAAAGTATATTACCGAATATTTTGGCTACGACAAGGTTTTACCAATGAACACTGGCGCCGAAGGTGTAGAAACCGCCATTAAGCTTTGCCGCAAGTGGGCATACAAAAAAAAGGGCATAGCCCAAAACGAAGCCAAAATTGTGGTTTGCGAAAACAATTTCCATGGCCGCACCACTACCATTGTTTCTTTTTCGAACGACCCTGATGGTTATGGCGACTATGGCCCTTTTACGCCCGGCTTTATTCGCATTGCTTACAATGATTTGGATGCTTTGGCCCAAGTCCTCAAGGACCCGAATGTGGCTGGGTTTCTTTTTGAGCCCATTCAGGGCGAAGCCGGCGTTTACGTACCCGATGAAGGCTATTTGAAAAAAGCCTATGATCTTTGTAAGCAACACAACGTGCTGTATATTGCCGACGAGGTACAAACAGGTATAGCCCGCACCGGCAAAATGCTTGCCTGCGACCACGAAGGCGTAAAACCTGACATGCTGATTCTGGGCAAAGCCATTAGCGGTGGTATTTACCCTGTTTCGGCGGTATTGGCCAACGACGATGTGATGCTGGTAATTAAACCAGGACAGCACGGCTCAACCTTTGGTGGAAACCCTGTAGCGGCCCGGGTGGCAATGGCAGCCCTCGAAGTGGTAAAAGAAGAAAAACTGGCCGAAAAGTCAGAGCATCTTGGCGAGATCCTGCGCCGCGAACTGCGTGCCATCAAGTCGGATATGATTACCCTTGTGCGCGGAAAAGGCCTGCTTAATGCTATTGTAATTGAACAAAAAAATCGCAAAACAGCATGGGATGTTTGCCTAAAAATGGCCGAAAACGGCCTGCTGGCCAAGCCTACCCACGGCCACATTATCCGTTTCGCTCCCCCGCTGGTCATCACCGAAGAACAACTCATGGAATGCGTGGATATAATCAAAAGGTCCGTGCTTTCGTTTGAATAAAAGCATCCCCTTTCGGGGAAAACAAAACCGCCCTGTTGAACACGTGGCGGTTTTTTATTTGTGTTTATTTGTGAAAAGGGTTGTGCCCATTTTTGGAGAGTTCATCAAAGACCTCCCCACAACCCTCTCCAAAAGATGAGTTCAGCCTAAGCCCGAAACCTGAACCCTGACTGCCGTCAGGCAGGCTTGACCCTGAAACCCCAAACCTTTACACCCAAAAAAGATCCGAGGCAATTCTGTCAGCAAACAACCTGCCCTTTTCAGTCAGGATCAGGCGATGGTCTGCCTGGAGCAAAAGTCCCTGTTCAATAAATCGTCTTGCTTGTTTCTCCAGTTCTTCCCCCTTTTTTTCTCCCCATCCCTCCTTCACTTTCCCTAAGTCACATCCCCACATGGTGCGCAGCGAGGTCATCAGGTATTCATCATAGCGCTGGGCCGGGCTAAGCTGCTCGGTTTCAAGGGGCAATATTCCTTTCTCAATGCTTTTAATATAATTGGCGGTATTGGGCGGATTCCACGAGCGTTCGCTTGCGCGGAAGCTGTGGGCTGATGGGCCAAGGCCAAGGTATGGTTTGCCGGTCCAGTACAACAGGTTGTGGCGCGAATATTTCCCCGGAAGGGAAAAATTTGAAATTTCATAATGCTGAAATCCCGTTTTGGCAAGCAGTTCAATCATTATTTCGAATTGCCGGGCACTTTGCTCCTCTCCTACCTGCTCTGCCTGCCCGAGGCGGATAAACACATCCAAGGCAGTTTTGGGCTCCACCGTAAGCGCATAGGCAGAAATATGCTGAACACCAAAGTTGACGGTACGCTGAATGTTTTGTTTCCAAAGAGCGTCGTTCATGGTAGGGGTGCCATAAATCAGGTCGATGGTAAGGTTCACGAAACCCAGCTTCAGTGCATTTTCTATGGCCTCAATAGCCTGCCCGGGCGAGTGCACCCGGTTCATATACTTCAGATCGGCTTCATGAAACGACTGTATGCCAATGCTCAGCCGATTGATGGGCGTTTGCCGCAGGGCTTTCAGTTTTTCGTAAGTCAGGTCATCTGGATTGGCTTCAAGGGTTATTTCGGTGTTTTGATTGAACTCGAAAAAATCTGACAGTTTTTCAAAAATGCCAGAAAGCTCGCCAACGCTTAAAATAGAAGGGGTACCTCCTCCCATGTAAATACTTTCGATGGGAAATTTTTTACCAGACTCACCAGATTTTCCGAAAAAATCGTGTCGCAGTTCAATTTCTTTCATCAGGCTGGCCAAAAACCCATCCTTATACTTTTGCGACACCGAAAAGTGAAAGTTGCAATAATGGCATGCCTGCCTGCAGAACGGTATGTGGATATAAATTCCGGCCATAAAAAAATCAGAAATAATGTTTTCGGGGCACGGCATTTACGCGCAGGCCGAGTCCAAACATATCGTTTGCGAACATACTCTGGCCGGTTTCCTTTTCGTTTTGGCGGCGCGCCAGGTAGCGCACCTCAAAAAACCAGCCCGGCCTGAATTGATAGCTTGCGTTCAGTTCGCCAAGGAGAACTTTTATTTGCCTTCCCTGCAGGAATGTATTGTTATAAAGACCGTGTCCGTGTCGGTAATCGCGCAAAATGTTGCCGCCATAATTTATACCGCCCACATCGGCACCTTGTGTATATGAGAAAAGGGCGGTGCTTATTTCGAGGTTTTTCATTGGCCTGTAACGACCTTTAAACGCCCATTCGGCCAAATTGGCACCCAAAGGGTGGGCCAAAGGCTGGCTGTAGTGCGAGTGGCTGGCTGCAGGCCTCAGCCCGGTGCCATACACATCGTAATGTTGATATACATACGGCCTGATTAGGTTTATCTCTCCCTGCAAATCCAGGTTCCTTATTCCAAAAGGGTCGGCTGTTTTAAACCCAACCTGCAATCCAAACTGGTTTCGCATTGAAGCGAAGGTATCAAACTTTCTTTCTTTCCTTAGACCTATGCGAACCAGCAACGAATCTATATCTGCCCGGATATCATTAATATAAAACTCGTCGGCAATAAACTGGCCGTAAATACCCAGACCTGGTGTAATGATGTATTCCCAGTTCATACCCACGGTAATCCGGTCGGGATCGCCCACCTGGTGCTCAACTGCCCTGTAAAAGATGACCGGGTTCAGGTAGTGCCATTCAAAGCCTCGCGAATTGACGCTATCAGACCCCCCAAATGTTACCGATTCAAAAAAGCCTAATTGAAATTTCGGGGTAATTTGAAATGAAAGTTGGTGGGCCACCACGTATTTTGCGTCGTATTTGTTGCCACCGAGCGAGCGCAAAGGGTAGTCAAGCAAGTGTGCAAAAAGGTTTTGATAATGAAACCACTTATAGCGGGTATTAATTTTCAGAAACAGGTAATTGTTTGAATAATCGGACAATAACAGTGAGCGTATTCCATGGCCCGAAAAGTTACGGTCCTGGCCAAACTGAAGTCCAATGTTTTGGGTTGCCTGAAACGCTAAATAAGCTCTGGCTGTAAAAAAATCAACACCTCCATTGCCAAAGCCCTTTGTCCATCCCTCCCCGGGGAATGCTCCTGAATGTGCGCTTTGCTGACGCTTAACATAATCGGGAAATCGGCCCTGGGTGGTTGTAAGAAAAGTGTAAAAGCCTACTTTCTGGTTTACCATTCCGCGCACTTCAATCCCTCGTGTGTTTAGGTAGTTCAGGTTTGGCACCCTGCTTTCCTTGTCGATTGAAAGCTCGAGTACCGGATTTACCGAAAGGAAAAAATCGTTGCTTTGGTAGCGAAAAAAATCATACGGGAAGGTATAGAAATGCTTCAGCACCGGATGCTCCGACGAGTCGGCCGGAAGTGTTGCCCACTCGGGGTGCTTTTGCCGAAACTGGTATAGCCAATGGCGATCAATTTCGGTAAGGCTTTTGTGGGCAGTGTCGGCCTGCTCGGCAAACCACAACGCAGCACGCCGTTCAAGTGGCTTTAATGATGAATGAAACTGCCTGGCATGCTGCCCCGATTTCAGCTCAAGGCGTTGTAAAAAATCATGGTCGGGGCTGCCCGATGGCAAAAAAACGCTTTGAGCAGCCAGCATCCCCGGAGCCACAACCATTATTATGATAAATATTATTCTCTTCATCCTTTTTTTGGTTTTTCTTACCCCCTTTCGGGGAAAATATCGTCCATATCAAAATTACCAATAAATACTTAGGTCGGTTCGTTTTCCTTATATTTGAAAATTGAACCTGCCATGCCATGTACAAAAGCAAACATAAAGGCGCAGAACTTTTTCTATTTGAACAACTGCGGGCATTTAAGAATATAACGCACTTTGTGTCATCGCGCGGGGGGGGTTACAGCCATGGCTTTTTTGCCAGTCTCAACATTGGCTTTCATGTTGGCGACAATAACCTTGCAGTACTTAAAAATCGGCACATACTGGCCAATACATTGGGCATGGACCTTTCAGGATTTACTTATGCAAATCAGACGCACAGCAGCCAGGTGGCTTTGGTTGGAGAAGCCGGCCGCGGCAAAGGCGCTGGCGAAATGCGCACCGCCATCGAAAACACCGATGGAATGGTTACCAACGTGGAGCGCATTTGCCTCTGCGTGCAGGTGGCCGACTGCGTGCCAGTGCTTATGTACGACCCTGTGGAGCACGTCATTGCAGCCGTGCATGCCGGATGGCGCGGCATACTGAAACGAATTGTGCCTGCTACTGTCGAAAAAATGATTAAACATTACGGCAGCCAAGCCCAAAACATTGTGGCTGGCATTGGCCCTCCAATGGACCCTGCTGTTACGAAGTGGAAGAAGACGTGAAAATGGAAACCCTCATTTCGCTGGGATTCATCCGCGGCATCATCAGCCCAGGTCAAAAACCCGGCAAGTTCATATTCGACCAGTGGAATGCCGTAAAAATGCAACTCATAGAAAGCGGGCTGAAAGAACCACACATTGAGGTAGCCGGCATCTGCAACCAGTGCAATAACCAAACATTCTTCTCAAATCGCGCCGGAAAAGGCGTAACCGGCCGATATGCCGCGGGGATTATGCTTTGCTGACCATAAAGTTTGGAGTTTGAGGTTTGGGATTGTGTCGGCCTATTACTCTCTGGGTATCTCAAAATCAATTATTATCACGAAACACCAATAAAGCATACCTGCAAGTAAACCCGCAAAAGGTTCTGAATCAGCCTATCCTCAAATCTGCTAACCCTCACATTTGCCCATTATCTATGCCTCCCCCATTATCAAAACCCACCACTCATTTCTTTTCCTTTGCCATATCCGGATTATTTCATACTTTAGGCCGATTTTTGCAAGGAGACGAATTATTTATTAATCTAATCAAAAATAGACAATATGGAAGTGAAACACCAACAAATCAAGGGTTTGCCCGAAAATGCCTACCGGGAGTTGAAAGAAGGGGAAGAGTATATCCCCGTAATGGCGCCCGACAAGATTTATCCTGAGGTAAATTTCCGTTCGGTTTCGCTTGGGTTGCTCATGGCCGTTGTATTTTCGGCTGCTGCAGCATACCTGGGTCTTAAAATCGGGCAGGTTTTCGAAGCGGCCATTCCTATCGCAATTATAGCTATTGGCATTTCGGCGGCAACCAAAAGGAAGAATGCACTTGGCGAAAACATTATTATTCAGAGCATTGGTGCCAGTTCGGGAGTTATTGTGGCAGGAGCAATTTTTACTTTGCCGGCGCTTTACATTTTGGGCCTTGAAGCCCATTTTTATCAGGTGTTCCTTTCATCGCTTCTTGGCGGCTTTTTGGGAATATTGTTTTTGATTCCATTTCGCAAATATTTTGTTGCCGAGATGCATGGCAAGTTTCCTTTTCCTGAAGCCACAGCCACTACCGAAGTATTGGTTTCGGGCGAGAAAGGCGGCGACCAGGCCAAGGTGCTGTTATTTGCCGGTTTGATAGGGGGTATTTACGATTTTATGATTGCCGCTTTCGGACTTTGGAACGAAGTCTTTACAAGCCGTGTTATACCTTATGGCGAGGCCCTTGCCGATAAGGCAAAGCTGGTGTTCAAAATCAACGTGGGAGCCGCTATTGTGGGCCTGGGTTATATTATAGGGCTTAAATATGCCGTAATCATTACTGCAGGTTCGTTTGTAGGATGGTTTGTGGTAATACCCATGGTTGCCCATGCCGCAGCCATGTTTGGTGGCGAAGCCAACGCCATTGCCGCTATGGCCCCCGAAGCCATTTTCCGTGAGTACGTGCGTATGATTGGCATTGGCGGCATCGCCATGGCAGGTGTAATAGGTATTATCCGGTCGTCGGGCATTATAAAAAATGCTGTAGGCCTTGCCGTAAAAGAAACCCTGAGCAAGCAAGCCAACAGCGACAATAACCTTCGCACCCGCCGCGATCTGCCCATGAGCCTGATTTTGGGAGGTATTCTGCTTACAGCTGTTCTGATTTTTATTTTCTTCCATTTTGGTGTGGTAAATAACCTCACCCACGCTATTATCGGTCTGGTAATTGTAATGGTCATCGCTTTCCTTTTTACCACCGTAGCAGCCAACGCCATTGCCATAGTGGGCACAAACCCGGTTTCGGGCATGACCCTCATGACCCTTATACTTACTTCGCTGGTTATGACAGCCGTTGGGCTTTCGGGTACATCGGGCATGGTTGCCGCACTGATTATTGGTGGGGTGGTTTGTACTGCACTGGCCATGGCCGGAGGTTTTATTACCGACCTTAAGATTGGTTATTGGCTGGGTACATCGCCCTACAAGCAGCAAAGCTGGAAGTTTCTGGGTACCATTGTTTCGGCCGCAACCGTGGGTGGGGTCATCTTAATATTGAACCAGACTTACGGCTTTACGGGCGAAGGCGCCATGGTAGCGCCACAGGCCAATGCCATGGCTGCCGTAATTGAGCCTATGATGACCGGAGGCACTGCGCCCTGGCTTTTGTATGCTGCAGGGGCTTCTCTTTCGCTGATCCTTACCATGTTGGGTGTTCCAGCGCTTGCATTTTCGCTGGGCATGTTTATTCCACTCGAACTCAATACCCCATTGCTTGTGGGTGGCCTCATTGCTTATTTTGTTACCAAAAGCAGCACCGATGCCAAACTGGCCACTGCTCGCAAGGAGCGCGGCACCCTTATAGCCAGCGGTTTTATTGCCGGCGGAGCTTTGATGGGTGTGGTAAGCGCAATGCTTAAATTTGGCGGCCTGCGAATGGAAGCCGAAAGTTGGCTGGCAAGTAATGGATCGCAGTGGCTCGGATTGGTTATGTTCATTGCCCTTTGCACCTATTTGTACCGCACAGCAATTAAAGCAAAAAAAGACGAATAAACAAAAAATGCCCCCGCTACGCAACTTGTGGCAGGGGCTTTTGTTAATTATACATTACCATTTAATCCATCAATATTAGAAAGGATTTATTATGAAGGAAAAATTGCTTGAAAGGTTTCTGCGTTATATCAGCATCGACACCCAGAGCGATCCCACATCGACCACGTTTCCCAGCACCGAAAAACAGTTTGACCTGGCCCGCTTGCTGGTTGAAGAACTCAAAGAGCTGGGCCTGAGCGATGCCCACGTTGACGAAAACTGCTATGTGACGGCCACCCTGCCCGCAAATACAGATAAGTACATTCCGGTAATAGGATTTCTGGCACACATGGACACCAGCCCCGACATGAGCGGAAAAGACATAAGACCCCAGATTATTAATAACTACGATGGTAATGACATTCTGCTAAACAAAGACTTGGGTATGTACCTTCGGGTAAAAGATTTTCCGGAAATGGGAAAATACGTAGGGCAAACCATTATTACAACTGATGGCACTACCCTGTTGGGGGCCGACGACAAGGCTGGCATTGCAATTATTATGACTGCCATTGAATCCCTGGTAAAAAACCCTGAAATTAAACATGGCACAATAAAAATTGGCTTCACCCCGGATGAGGAAATCGGTAAAGGGGTGGATCATTTTGATGTGAAAAAATTCGGTGCAAAATATGCTTATACCCTCGATGGTTCGGAAGTGGGCGAGCTGGAATTCGAAAACTTCAATGCCGCCTTTGCCAAGGTGAAGGTGCAGGGACGCAACGTACACCCTGGCTATGCCAAGTACAAAATGAAGAACGCAATTATTATGGGGACAGAATTCAACGATATGCTGCCAGTATTCGAAAGGCCTGAATTTACTGAGCATTACGAAGGCTTCTTCCATTTCATTAAATTTGATGGCACGGTGGAAGAATCGACCCTGCAATATATCATTCGCGACCACGACAGGATAAAATTCGAGCGCCGTAAGGAGCAGATACAGGAGGTGGCCGACTTTATAAACAAAAAATATGGCCAGGGCACCATAACCATTGAAATGAAAGACCAGTACTACAATATGCGCGAAAAGGTTGAACCCGAATACCATATTGTGGAGATTGCCGAACAAGCTATGAAGGATTTGGGTGTTAAGCCACACATAAAGCCCATCAGAGGCGGTACCGATGGTTCAAGGCTTTCGTATATGGGTTTGCCATGCCCCAATATTTTTGCAGGCGGACACAACTTCCACGGAAAGTACGAGTTCGTGCCCCTTGAAAGCATGGAAAAAGCCACCAGCGTTGTGCTTAAGATTATAAATCTATACTACGAAAAAGCGTAGAACCTTTCTGAATACAGGAAAGCGGCCGGGTGCCGCTTTTTTTTATTCAAAAGCATAAAAATAGCTTGGCTTAAGCCAGGTGAAAACAAAAAACAGACAGTGGCTTAATCAAAAACTCCCGGTATTTTGTTTTGAAATTTCAACAAAAAACCCTTACCCCTTAAAACCAATAGTTCTTTCGAGGTTTTGTACAAGGTCCAAAATGGTATCGCTCAGAAATGCTTTTCCGAAGTTTGCTTCGAGCAGTTCGGAGGCAGTGAGATCGGCACCGCTGAGATTGGCTTTGAAAAGGTTGGCTCGGGTAAGGTTTGAAGAACGGATAAGCGACAAAGAAAGGTCGGCACGTGTAAGGTCGGTGTCAATAATATCAGAATTTGATAGGTCTGCACCATCGAGTTTGGCATCTGTAAAATCGGCCTCCGAAAGGTTAGCTTTAGATAAATTGGCTTTGGATAGCACGGCGCCAATGAGGTTTGCCCCTTTAAGGCTGGCGCCTTTAAGGTTGGCTTCGGCCAGGAATGAGCCCGAAAGGTTGGCACCCGCAAGGTTGGCACCCGAAAGGTCGGCCAGGGCAAAACTGGCATCGGTTAGGTCGGCGCCTGCCAGATCGGCGCCACGCAATACTGCTCCCCTCAAATTCAATGGTTTGTACGAATCTCCATAAGAACTCTGGGCAATTAGCATCCATAAATCTCTGTCAGTAAGTACTCTTTGGCGATGGTTGTCCATAATTGTTATTGTTGATTTTATATAACAAAGTTAAGGTTTTTGTTGACATAAACCCTGTTTTTGTAAACAAACCTTCTTTTCAGGAAGCCCTTCCATTATTCAATTCAGCGATACAAAAAACTGCTTTGTCAGACAAACCATTTACCTTTGCACAAAATTTATTATTGTGCGCCATTTTAACATTCCATTTTTTATTCCTGAGGAGGGTTGTCCGCATAGGTGTGTTTTTTGCAATCAGCGAACAATTTCCGGAGTCCAAAGTGCTCCATTACCTAATGAAATTGACCGACAGGTGGCGGCATATCTGGAAATGTTTCAGGCAATTGAGTGTTACATAGAAATTGCCTTTTTTGGAGGAAATTTTACAGGCTTGCCAATAAAAGAACAAGAGGCTTACCTAAAGGCAGCCCAAAAATGGGTAACATCTAAACATGTTAAAGGAATACGGCTCTCTACCAGGCCCGATTATATAAATTCAGAGGTTCTAAAAATGCTGAGGAGTTATGGTGTAAGCAGCATTGAGCTTGGCGCCCAATCGCTCGACGAGGAGGTGCTAAGCCTTTGTGGTCGCGGCCACAGCCCCAAGCATATAGAGGCGGCAGCAGGAATGATTCTTGATGGCGGATTTGTTCTGGGCCTGCAAATGATGACTGGCCTTCCGGGCGACACACCTGAAAAAACAATGTTTACAGCCAGGCGCATTGCTGAGCTTGGTGCCACCCAAACGCGAATCTATCCGGCCCTTGTTATACGGGGCACTCAACTGGAGCATCTTTTCCGTATAGGGAGCTACCAGCCACTTACAATAGATGAAACCATAAACCGCTGCAAACAACTGCTTTTGTTTTTTGAAGCAAACAGCGTAAAGGTGCTACGACTCGGGCTGCATCCTTCTGATGGTCTTAGCCAGAGCAAAGAGATGGTTGCCGGGCCGTTTCATCCGGCGCTCAGAGAATTGGCAAACACCGCAATCTGGGGCGATATTTTCCGCGAAAGCGTAAAAAATAAAAAAGGCAAAAACCTTTTGGTTGCGGTTTCGCCCAAAGAACTGAATGCTGCCATTGGCCATAAGGGTGCTAACAAAAAATGGCTTCTTGAGCAATTTGACAAGGTTGTATTTATAGCAGATTTACAATATACCGGGAGGTCATTCCATGTTGATTTTAGCTGATGCGCGCTTCCCCGAAGGGGTAAAAAAAGGCCTGCGACGATATGGTGAAGTTGTGCCCTTTGCCAGCACGGGAATAGTGTATGAGGCAATAAGCGGCCATCCCGATATATTTTTTTGTAAAACGCCCGCTGGCCTTGTTGCTGCCCCGAATACCCCGCCCGGGATTCTGAAAAAGATTCATGATGCAGGCGTTAAAATGGTGGTGGGAGAGCTTCCTGTTGGGGCAACTTACCCTGAATCGGCCCGCTACAATGCATTTGCAGGAAGCAGCTGCTTTGTTCACCGGCAGGGGCTGACAGACAGGCGGATAATGGAAAATACCAAAGGCCTCACAACCATTTTTGTTGAGCAAGGCTACACCTGCTGCAACCTTACAGAGGCTGGAGGGCTTTTTATTACAAGCGACCGAAGCATTGAGAATGCATTGAGAATGGCCGGAAAAGAAATTCTTTACATTGATCCCACAGTTGTAAAACTTCCCGGACAAAAACACGGATTTTTTGGAGGCTGCACCGGATTCCACAAAGACATTCTTTTCGTTGTGGGAAGCGCCAGGCATTTTCCAGATGGAACTACCCTATTAGAAAAGCTTATGGGCAGAGGCATTGAAGTTTGCGAACTGTACGATGGGCCTCTTTGGGATGGAGGCTCAATACTATTTCTGGAAGCTTTTGAAAACTCCTGATTCGGGGTTGAACTTTACTGGTTAAATATCCAGGTCGAGCCTTATTTGTTTTTCGCGATCGCCGGGCTTAATGTCGGCCGGAGGTTTGGTAGATTTTGGTTTGCGGCTTTTTTTGCCGGTATCCTGACCTGATTCAACCGCCCCATTGGTTTTTCCGCTAATCCCGTTGGGGCTTTTATCGGGCAGCTGATCACCTTGCCCCACAACCCATTCGAATGATATTTCGGTATTTGAATCAGACTCAAAGGTCTCTTCATCTTGTTCTGTAATTTCCTGAGGGATGGTTTCAGATTGGATGTCAGGTTCGGTTTCAGTTTCGTCTTTTTGCAGTGGCGCAAGCCATTCTACCGACTCTATTTCGCAGGTTGACAGACGTTTGCCCCGCGCTTTGCAGCTTTTTACGGCAATAAAACTCCCGGCATCAATTTCTTCGGTGGCAGCGGGTTTGCGAGCAGTGGCGGCCAGGTTTAGCTTCAGTAGGGGGTTTGGCTCATGGCTCACCAAAATTAGTTTGTTGAGGGGGTCATCGCCTATAAAGCTGGTGGCCTTGCCGTTGGCTTCGGGCTCGAAGCGTTTTAGGTACTGAAAGCCTTGCTCCGCATCGAAAAACACGGCGGTGAGTACCATTCCTTCTTTCTTTTTGCGCAGTATTAGTGGTTTTTCATCAAAGTGGGTGCTCAGGTCGAAACCCATAATGCGATATGTGCCGTTGGAGTAAACGGCAATCAGTTTGTCATCGCCCTTGAAAGCACCGAGGTATATGCCCCTTTTATCGGCATTGAGCCGCAAAACGGTTTCATCGAACCAGAGGTCCATGGCCCCCAGGGTTGATACGCCCTGATCTTTGAGTACCACTTTGCGAATGGGGTGTTTGGTTACCAGATTGCCGGCAGCTGCCCGGCCTTTAATGGCAAGGTCAGAGAAGTCGAGATCGAATACAGGCTTTTTGAGTTTTGGTTTGTGGCGAAGGTAAACCGATACCACCTCGGCTTCGCCATTAGGGTTGGCGGTAAAGTACAACACTTTGCTGCCTTTTGTGCCTCGGGTAAGATCATACTCTTTGTCGCGCGTTACCCCTTTAACGGCAAAACGTTTCATAAAGGCAGCACCCTTCAGCCCATCCTGATAAATCATGTTGTAAATGGTCCTGTCGTCATTCTTTTCAAATACACCTATATGAATTATTCTTTTTCCTACAAATGACTTGTCGGCCACCTTGGTTACCAGGCATGTCCCATCATCGCGAAATACAATAATATCGTCAATATCAGAGCAGTCGCATACGTATTCGTCTTTTTTCATTCCGGTGCCAGCAAAGCCTTCCTGGCGGTTTACATAGAGTTTTTCGTTGGCCACAGCCACGCGTGTAGCTTCAATGGTGTCGAAAAAACGAATCTCGGTTTTGCGTTCGCGGCCTTTGCTAAACTTATCCTTTATGCGCTGAAAGAAGTCGATGGCATATTGCACCAGGTTTTCGAGGTGGTGGTTAACTTTTTTGAGTTTTTCAAACAAATCGCGCATAAGGTCATCGGCCTTAAAGGAGTCGAAACGCGAGATGCGTTTAATTTTTATTTCGGTAAGCCTTAAAATATCGTCGCGGGTTATTTCGCGGTAAAACAGTTTTTTAAACGGGGCCAGGCCTTTATCTATAGTTTCGATAACCGACTCCCATGTTTCGCATTCTTCTATTTTGCGGTAAATGCGTTTTTCAATAAAAATCTTTTCGAGGCTTGAGAAAAGGATTTGTTCGAGCAATTCGTGTTTTTCAATTTCAAGCTCGCGGCGCAGCAGTTCAAGGGTGTTGTTGGTTGAAATCTTAAGCAGCTCATTTACATTGAGGAAGCGCGGCCTGTCGGTTTCAATTACGCAGGAGTTTGGCGAAATGCTTACCTCGCAATCGGTAAAGGCATATAGGGCATCTATGGCCTGGTCGGGCGAAATGCCGGGCATAAGGTGTACCAAAATCTCAACGTTCTGGGCTGTATTGTCTTCAATTTTGCGTATTTTTATTTTGCCCTTGTCATTGGCAGCCACAATGCTATCCATGAGGTTGCCAGTGGTTGTACCAAAAGGGATTTCGGTTATTACCAGGGTTTTTTTATCGAGTATGTTAATGCGGGCACGAACCCGAACTTTTCCGCCCCTGAGGCCGCCATTGTATTTCAAAAAATCGGCCATACCTCCCGTTGGGAAGTCGGGAAGGATGTCAGGGTTCCTTCCTTTCAAGTAATTTATAGATGCATCGATAAGCTCTATAAAGTTGTGGGGTAGTATTTTGGATGCCAGCCCCACAGCAATGCCTTCAACACCCTGAGCCAGCAGCAATGGGAATTTTACAGGAAGTGTGAGGGGCTCTTTATTGCGCCCATCGTAGCTTGGTTTCCAGGTAGTGGTTTTATGATTGTATAATACCTCAAGGGCAAATTTAGATGGGCGGGCTTCAATATAACGTGGTGCAGCGGCGCTGTCGCCCGTAAAGATATTACCCCAGTTGCCCTGGGTATCAATCAACAGGTCTTTTTGACCAAGCTGAACCAGGGCATCGCCAATTGAGGCATCGCCATGGGGATGATATTTCATGGTGTTGCCAATAATGTTGGCAACCTTGTTGTAGCGCCCATCGTCCATTTCTTTCATTGAATGGAGAATGCGACGCTGCACCGGCTTAAGTCCATCGCGCACCTCGGGCACTGCCCGTTCAAGAATTACATACGAGGCGTAATCGAGAAACCAGTCCTGATACATACCCGAAAGCCTGGTAGTAGAATGGTCAGTGGCAGGAACATCCTGTGGCTTGGCAAGCGAATCAGAATTATTCTCCTCCTGAGGCAAAAAGTCAATATTTTCTTCGTAAGAATCGCTCATAATTACAATCAGATACGGTATTGGAGGGAAGCCTTTTTGGGAAACCGCTGCAAATTTAGCAATAATAAATTTGCTGAAGGTAATTGGCCGCTACCAAAAGGTTCATTTGCAAAACCATATAAACAAAAGAGGCTGCCGGAAATTGGCAGCCTCTTCAGAGAAAAAATGAGTCAAATTAGTTGAAGAGATACCTTACACCAAACTGGATTCGGTAAACATCGCCCACGCTAAGTGTTTGCTGGGTGCTTGTCGAAATCAGCTCGGCACCTACATTGGCCATGCGGAATATAGGCTTACCCTCAGGATCAACCGGACCGCTGTTGGCGGGAGTTCCGCCAGTAATAGTTGGACGAACAACAAGGGGGTTGTTTACAACTAATCTTTGGCTCACGCCCCAATCTTTGTTGAGCATGTTGCCAAGGTTAATAAGGTCAAGGCGAATTTGAAGTCTGTTGCGGGTTCCGGCAATGTTTGCAATGAGGTCGTGCGAAATACTGAAGTCAACCCTGGTAACCATGGGCAGCATAACGGCACCACGCTCGGCAATTTTTCCGCGGTTTTTGCTCAGGTACTTATCTTGCTGAATAAATGCCTCCCATGCAGCTTGCTGCTCGGCCACGGTAAATGTACGGCCACTTGCAGTAAACTGGAAGAAATTCATTTCGCTCATATCTTTCGGAATATAAATCAGGTCGTTTGAAGTACCGCCGTCGCGGTTCATATCGCCTGAATAAACATACGAAAAGTTTCCAATGGTTCTGCTTTCGGCAAAGAAAGAGAAAGTGGTTGAGCTAGGGGTGGTGTACGAAAGTACGGCAATGGCTCTATGACCTGCTGTGTTGGCCGAAAGGCCCACACCCGGGTTGTTGGGATCACCACCATGCTGGTTGTTGTTCCATGATCCAAACGCAATTGAACCCGGATCGACAGTATTTTTCGAAATACCATAGCTGTAGGCAACCTTGGCATAAAGGCCGCGACTAAATGGCCGTTCGATCGATGCGGCAAAGTTGTAAGCGTAACCCACGTTTTGGTTTTTTAGCACAATAGCATTGTCAATTTTGCTCACAATGCGGGTGTCAGCTGTCGCTGCAGCGAAAAGCGGGCGGGTATCGGGGCCGGTAAAATTCTGGGTTGGTTGAGCCAGGTTGGCATTGATATAATATACACCGTTTACATCGCGGCTGTAAATTGCCTCGAGGGTACCAATTAAGCCCCATGGAAGTTGTTGGTCAACGGCAAGGTTTGTTCTCCAAATCTGAGGGAATTTGAAATTGGGATCGGTAAATGCCAATTCGTATTGCGAGGCAGGAGCACCGGTAACGTTGGTGGGCTTATAGTGATGGGGATTGGGGTTGAAAGGCCTTGCGGTGGTATTGTCAAGACGTTCAAAGCCAGTAAGCATACCGTTGGCTCCAATTTGGTTCGAAATCCATACGTAAGCCGGGGTTCCGGTAAAAACACCAGTACCACCACGAAGCTGTGTAGTGCGATTGCCTGTTACATCGTAGTTAAAACCAATGCGTGGCGACCAATGCGGCCTTGGGTCGGGCAGTTTGTCGGTGCTGTACGATACATCCTGGCGGTTTTCGTCTTTGAATACAAAACCCGGAACTTCGGGGTTAAAATATTCGGCTTTGCCAAAGAAGGGAACGTCAACCCTAAGGCCAATGGTAAGTTTAAGCTGGTTATTAACCTGCCATTCATCCTGGCCATAAAGTCCGGCATAAAACACATGCAATGGCTGAACGGGTTCATCCTGGCCGGGAATGTTTGACCAGCGAACCTGGAACCTGCGCAAAGTTACCGGAGCAACCGTACGTGCAGGATTGGCCAAAAAGCCGTTGGCATCGGTATAAAAATTAGCCAGTGAGTTATAAACATAAACGCTCTGCGATCCCGGGAAGAAAATATTTTCAGAATAGTACTTTTCGGCACTCAAACCGAATGTAATGGTGTGGTTTTCGCGGAAAATGCTGAAATTATTCTGAAGCTGGAAGGTTTCGTAACGCAATTCGTTGTTTGGAGTAAAAGGCTCAAAACCAAATGTAGTATATACATTACCTCCATCAAGAACATCAACCATTGGAAACATGGTACCCCTCGATTTGCGGCTTTCGTCCTGGTAGGTATAGCCAAAAATAAGGTTATTGAACAAATTGTCGCCTATCCTGGAGTTGAGTTCGGCAACCACTGAACGAATATTCTCCATGATCTGGTAATTGGAGTTCTGGAAGTTCAGGCTGTTTGTGTTGGTACGTCGGGTACCCCAACCAAGCGATGAAGAGTTTGAAAGGAGAATATCAGATTCTGAATCGAGGTGGTTATATCGGATACTTAATTTGTGGCGATCGTTTATGTTGAAGTCGAGTTTTCCAATAAACCTCATTGCAGGGGTTTGGTGCATATAGCCCTGGTATGGGCCGGTTTCGTAATTAAAGTTGGTTTTGAGGAAACTACTGAGTGCATTCAAATCAGAAGCCAGCACCCTGGTAATGTTTCCGCCAACGGTTTGGCCACCGGTGTTTGCAAGGAAAGTTGTGCCGGGTTCTTCAAGCAATTCTTTTCCGAAATCCACGAAGAAGAAAAGCCTGTTTTTAATAATTGGGCCGCCAATATTGAAGCCCCACTGGTCGAACTGAAATGAACCAGGGTCGAAAGCGAGTTCTTTTGCTTGCCTGCCCACCATATTTGAGTTTCTGAAGTTGTAATACACTTCACCCTTAAGTTGGTTGGTACCGCTTTTGGTAACAGTGTTAACACCTGCACCCACAAAGTGTCCCTGGCGAACGTCGTAGGGAGCAATATTTACGGTAATAGCTTCGATGGCCGACATAGAAACAGGAGCTACACCTGTGCGGTCGCCAGGTTGCCCGGCCAAACCAAAAGAGTTATTGAAATAAGAACCGTCTATGGTTATGTTGTTCATGCGGTTGTCGGCGCCTGCAAACGAGTTGCCGCTAGCCATTGGCGACAGCCTGGTAAAGTCGCTGATTCTTCTTGAGAAGGATGGCAGGGTTTGGAGTTCGTTTTGGCCAACGCTGGTTGAGGCTCCGGTACGGTCAGAACTAAAAATGGCATCGCGCGTGAAGCTGATAACAACTTCGCCCAATACGGCTGCGGCATCCCTAAGTATAAAGTTGAAGTTGGCAGTACCGCCCAGGGCCAGGGTAACATCGGCTTGTTCCAGAGGTTCGTAGCCGATATAAGTAACGGTGATTCGGTATGGTCCACCAACCCTCATGCCGGGGATGCTGAAGCGGCCATCTGCCAGGGTTGAAGTGCCATATCGGGTTCCTGATGGCTCGTGAACGGCCACAACCGTGGCACCTGGTAAGCCAACACCTGACTGGTCAACTACAATACCGCTGATAGCACTATTGGTTACCCCCTGTGCAAATGCTGCATTGGAGCCAATAAGCATGGCAAAGGCAGCAACCACACACATCAAAATGGTTTGTTTTCTCATGTTTTTTTGTTTTGTGATTGAAAAGTTTAGTTGCGTAGTTATCGAAAAAAGAAATTAAATCCAAATCTGAAAATAGTTTTGCAAAATTAAACCCAATTGCCAAAAATCCTAAAATATTTGATTTATCTGTACTTTAACTTTGTATTAACTTAAAGTTAAACCCTTGTTTATGTAGGGCTAAAGATGCTTAAAAGTATTTTTTTTTAAACCATTGTCAAAAAAAAGTTATTAACGAGAAATTAACCAAATTTGACAAAAAAATGTTAAAAACCCTTGTTTCACTTATGTGTTATTAGCTTATAATCCATTCCGGATGCCTGCCCGCATGGTTATGAATCCTTGAGGTCAGATAAACATCAACTTCTGGTTCAGCTTTGCTAAACTTTGTCAATGCCAGGTTTGAATAAAAATCAAAAATAGTTAAATTCATTGCATCAAAAACACGTTACGGCGTCCACCCTGTGGGTTTTTTCCCTTGCTCAGGGTAAATCCGAAGGTTGTACCAACCCCAAGGGTACTCCTAACGTTTACTGTTTGGTTATGGGCTTCGATAATGTGCTTTACAATGGCCAAACCAAGACCTGTTCCCCCTTCGCCGTTTTTGAACGAGCGGCTTTTGTCGCCCCTGTAAAATCTTTCAAAAACCCGTGGCAGCTCTTCGCGAGGTATTCCTATGCCGCTGTCGGTTATCTCTATCAGGATATTTTCGTCCATATCGAAAAAACTAATTTTGGTTCGGCCATTTTCGGTTCCATACTTTATTGAGTTTACCATCAGGTTTGTAAGCACCTGCTGTATGCGTTGCCTGTCGGCGTTTACAAATACAGGCGAATCATAATTGCGGCCAAAATGCATGGTGATATTTCGGGCGGCTGCCTTTAGCTCCAAAAAATCCATAACCTCGCGGGCAAGAGCCACAATGTCAAATGTAGCAAGATTGGGTTTCAGCTCTCCTGATTCAAGCCGCGATATTGACTCAAGATCTTCTATAATACTAATCATCCGGTTTATGCTTTCTTCTGTGCGCAAAAGATATTTGCGGTTAATTGCCGGATCTTCGAGGCCACCATCAAGCAATGTAAGCACGTAACCCTGAATGTTGAATATGGGGGTTTTCAACTCGTGCGAAACATTGCCAAGGTATTCCCGGCGGTAGGTTTCGAGCTTTTTGAGTTCCTCGACCTCGATTTTTTTAGCTGTGGCCCATTCGAGCACCTCCTGATTGGTTTCTCTGATAATGTCGGATCTGTTAATGGCCAGAGGTATTTTCTGCCCCTTTGGGGCTTTCATGTCGCGAATGGTTTTATAAATAAGCCTTATTCTGTCGTATATAAACCGCTGAAGAATGTAATTAAACAGAAAAAATGTAATGGCAAAAAGCACCAGGTTGCCAATTATTAGAGTTTTCCAAAGCAACTCGCCGTAAACGATACGGGTTGTAATACCATAAGCCATTGAAAACCCAATTGTTACAATAAAAGCAGAGATAAAGGCAAGCTGGCGGGGTGTGGCAAACTTCATCATGGCTATACCTCAAATTTATAGCCCACTCCTTTAATGGTTTTAATAAGGTCGATACCAATCTTTTCGCGCAATTTTCTAACGTGAACATCGATGGTACGGTCGCCAACCACCACACTGCTTCCCCAAACCTTGGAGAAGATTTCTTCGCGCGAAAACACCTTATTGGGCTTTGAGGCAAGCAATGAAATGAGTTCAAACTCCTTTTTAGGAAGTACGATTTCGATCTGGTCTTTGACTATTAGGTATCTTTCGCGATCAATAAAAATGCTTCCGGCATGAACCTTCTCTTCAAGCCCGGCCGGGGGGGGTATTGTGCGCCTAAGCAGCGCCTTAACACGGCTTATAAGCAGGCCTGGTTTTATGGGTTTGGTAATATAATCGTCGGCACCTGCCTCAAAACCAGCAATTTGAGAATAATCTTCGCCACGGGCGGTCAAAATTGCAATAACTGTTTGCGAAAGAACCGGAATGCGCCTCAGTTCGCGGCAGGTCTCCATACCATCCATCTCGGGCATCATTACATCTAAAAGAATTAAATGGGGCACTACTTCACGTGCTGTTTCTATGGCCTGTTTTCCATTGACCGATTTAAACACTGTATACCCCTCGCGCGTAAGATTGTAGCCGATAAACTCAAGAATATCAGGTTCGTCATCAACCAGCAAAATGCGGTAATTGCTTCGCTTCATTTACTTAAGTTTGGTTAGAATAGTCAAAATTAAGCAATTTTTAGTCCCGGTTGTGTTACACAGTACCAAAACACCAACAATTATGATTTACTTAATGCTAGGTTAATGCTAAATTAACTTTCGAATTTGCCATCCCCCTGCAATAGCACCACTGCACTACACCAAAAGCCCAATAATAAAGCAAAAAAAACAATTCACACGGTGTTTTTTTCGCATAGAAATAAAATTGCAGTCCAAAAAGTTATACATTTGGTAAAAATTTAGCGATAAATTATTTTTGCTTGTGCGCATTTTTTAAATATAAACAGGCTTTTACCCAATACATTTTATAAATATCTAAATGGATTTGGCCTCAATGAGTAACTTATCTTTTTCGAAAGAGTTTTTGTTTGAAGAAACTTCTGACTTTTATTGGCAGGCTTTGGACGAAAACTCATCTTTGGTAGTAATAAACGAACAAGGGCTAATTACCTATGCAAGCAGGTTATTTGTTGAATTGACAGGATACGGGGCCGAAACACAATTAAAGGTTTGGGATTTAATTGAAACAGCCAACCACCCTGAAGGCATCCGGCAAGAGATTTCCGGTCAAATTCAGGCAGGCAAAACATGGAAAAGGCAACTTTGGATAAGAACGAAATCGGGGGAACCCATTAGAGTTAAGGCCGCTTTTTACCCCTGGCCTGGCCACACACAGCCCATACAGCATTTCATGGTTTTTTTTGCTGAAAATCAGGCGCAGGCGCCTCACTTCCAAAATCAAAATTCTGAAATACTCAAATCAATCAGCTGGGCACAAGATCTTCGCAACCCTATTAACCACATTTCGGCCCTTTGCGAATTGATGAGCGAAACACCGTTGAGCGAACCACAGGCGGATCTTGTCAGGAGGCTAATACAATCTTCAGAAATCTTATCAGGTATAATTGATGATATGCTTCAGCCTTGCACCGAAATCCCTTATGACATGAAATCCATTTTAAACCCATTCGGGCTAAAAAAAACAATTGAGGAGTTTTCTCAGTTAATTGGCAAAAGAGCCGAAACAAAAGGAATTCAAATTTCTACCGAAATAGATGACACGTTGCCACAATGTGTCTTTGGCGACCAAAGACGCCTTAACCAGATAATTATTTATCTTGCCGAATACCTGATTTCTAATCCCAACACCCGCTCAGTAAGAATAAGTGCCCTGGCCGAAAAGTATGGCCCTGAAAACTGCGAAGTTTCTTTTTTTGTACTTGGACAATTTTCAATGCCGGAAAACAGGCTTATACAGGATAACGAGCCTGATGAAATTTTGAGTCTTACCCTTGAAAAAGTAAAGTATAATTTAGATATGTTAAAAGGAAAAGTACTTTTGCAGGAAAAAAATGCAAAGGCTTTTTATTGTCATTTTGTATTGCAATTTGCTTTACAACCTGCCGAAGGAACTCAAAATAAAATAGAACCATTTATGGCCGGAAATTTTTTTTCTGAAAACATTAAAATTCTAATTGCAGAAGATGTAGAAATTAATCAATTAGTAATGAAGCATCAGTTGCTAAAAATTGGAATTGAAGCCCAATTTGCCAGAACAGGTTTCGGTGTTTTAGAAAAATTACAAAACGAAAATTTTGACTTGATTCTTATGGATGTACAAATGCCGGGGCTGGATGGGCTGCAGACCATTGAAGCCATAAGGGCAAACAAGCTCAGGCCATATCATGATTTGCCAATTATAGGAATTTCGGCTAGTATTGGCCCAAGCGCCAGAGAAAAATGCCTTGCTGCAGGCGCCAATGATTTTGTGCCTCAGCCTTATGAATTGCAAGAGCTGAAAAATAAAATCAGCAACCTTATTACTGAATACCGGATTAAATCAAAAGCTGAAATGAAACCAAACACCACCGAGTTCAACAAACAGGAAACTGAGAAATACTTTGACCTTAGATATCTTGAAGAAATCAGCGAAGGCGATAAGGAGTTTTCGGCCACCCTGATTTCGTACTTTACCGACAATACACCCAAGGTTTTGACTTCCCTCAAGGAAGAGATTCAAAACCAGAATTGGGAACAAGTAAGGCTTATTGCCCACAAATTTAAACCCCAGGTACAGTACATGGGGATTCATCAAATAAGCGAAGTGGTTGAACAGGTTGAACAAAATGCCCATAAAAGGGAGCAGCTTGACCAAATATGGCCGATGATGCAAAGAATTGATAAAATTTGCCTTGTTGCAATTGAACAATTAAAAGCCGAGCTAAAGAAAATGCATGAATTGTGAAGTTTTTTCATGCCATTTTTTTACCCAAATACAGCTTTGCTAAGACTAATCACTTAATTATATTGAACAAGGCAACTGTTAACCTTGTTCTGTAAAAAAACCCGAAGTCAGTATTCTTCGTAGTTTCGGGCCAGTTAAAAAATTTGAAAATTCGGTAAAACCCTGATTATTATAGCAAATTATTGTCAAAACTTTGTAATGGAAATATTTATCATATTTATACAATGCCCTAAAAAACAGATTGGCTTACAACATTAAAAAATTGTCGTGGTTTTAAAGCCGTTTTAAGGAAACCCTGAAATGAACAAACACACCCATTTACAACCCAACCAGAAATGAAAATTCTTGTTTGCGAAGATGACTACATGGTCATTAAAGCCATTGAGCACAAACTGACCCGCGAAGGTTACCAGGTTGAAATAGCCATTGATGGCCGAATGGCTGAAGAAAAGCTAAGAACCCAAAATTACGACCTGATTATTACCGACCTTTTAATGCCATTTTCCGGGGGCCTTGAACTGATAAACCTTTTGAGGGTTGATTTGCAAAAGAGCACCCCGATGATTGTGCTTTCGAAGGTAGGCAATGAAGAAACCATTATTGAGGCCTTTAAACTTGGGGCCGATGATTACCTTACAAAGCCATTCAGCCCTAACGAGTTATCAATCAGGGTAAAACGGTTTTTGATAAAGCGCTGATTGGGCACCTGGCATGAACAGCAAGCACGGTGCTGATTGGATTTTAAAAAAAGTGTTTTCAAGCAGAGGTCATTATGAATAAATATACAAACATTTTGCAACGACACCATTTTATTGTCAGAGTGCTGAGATTAATTACGTTTCTGGCGTTTTTTTCATTTCCGGCGGTGATACAGGGTCAGGCCCTGCCCGTTTTGCAGTTGAGTCTCGACGACCTTTTTTCGCAAGCCCAGGATCTGGCCTTTGAACAGGATGGAGCCTCGGCAAGGGAATTATGCCTGCAAATACTTGAAATAGACCAAAACTACCACGATGCCAGCATATTAATGGCCCGAACGCTGGCCTGGGAAAAGCGCTACGATGAGGCCATTGAAATCCTTCAGGGAGTCATTCGCAAAGAACCTTCGCATAAAGAGGCGCTGCTTGCAATGACCGATGTGCAGTCGTGGGCCGGAAATTTCAGGGAAGCCGTTGATTACATTGACAAAGTAATAGTTACCGACCCAATAAATACCAGTCTGCTTTTTCGCAAAGCACAATTGCTCAATAAGTTGGGCGAATATCAACCCACGGTAATTTTGCTTAATCAAATTCTTGATACTGACCCCACTCATAGCGAAGCAAAACAACTTTTATCGACCATAGAGGTTGGGAGGCTAAGAAATTTTGCCGGTGTGGGCTACCGGGGCGATTATTTTCAGATGGCCGATTCGTGGCACCTGTTTTATGCCGAGTATGGCCGAAGAACCCAAGGCTTTGGCACGGTAATTTCGAGAGTAAATGTTGCCCAAAGGTTTGGCAGGACCGGTCTGCAATTTGAGGCAGATGCCTATCCTACCCTTGGGCCCGGAACATACCTATACCTGAATGCTGGCTACTCACCACACGAGCAACTTTTTCCAACCTATAGGGCAGGCATCGAGCTATTTCAAAAACTGCCCAAGGCCTGGGAAGCATCGGCCGGAACCCGCCTGCTGAGTTTTGCCCATAATGACTTGCTCATACTTACCGGCTCAGTAAGCAAATATTACAAGCAATATTACTTTAGCTTCAGGCCATTTTTCACTTTGGCCAGCAACACCCCTTCATCGCAGGCATTTTTTTTTACCATTAGAAGATACTTCTCCTCCCCCGACCACCACCTGTCAATTACAGCCGGAACTGGTTTCTCGGCCGACGACGATGCCCTGATTGGCGCAGAGGTTTATAACCTTGAAAGCAACAAAGTAATGCTTTGGTACCAGCAAAAAGCAGCACCGCAAATTATAATACAGGCCGGAGCAGGCTACCAGCACTTTAAAAGTGGCGTATGGGGAAATAAATATTCGGTCGAAGCCGGTGTAGCATTTTTATTTTAGCCAAAGCTGAACCCATGAAAAAACGAACCTCAATGAACAAAAGAAGTTTGACCATACCTGGTTTCCTGATTACTTTGGCGCTTTTAGTAATAGGCATTAACCTGGGCAGTGCCTCAGCCACCCTAACCTCTGAACCCTCCACAGACCAGGTAAGCACACATCCTGCACCCGGACAAAACCTGGCAAATGTCAAAAACATACCAGCAACATTTGAGCGAGCATTTGATAATATAACGGCTGGAAACCTCTGGGCTAAATTTGAAAGCCGCTATCAGGCTGCCAACTTAAAGGTAAAATTACTTGTGGCAATAATATTTTACCTGCTTATAAGCCTTGTAATGCTATTAATATTTATAGTTGTAAACCGCACCATTAAAACCAGACAAAGGGTTGAGGCCGAAAAAATTAAACAAACCTATCAGGAAGAGTTGACAAATTTTCTTTTTGACGAGGAAAGCCAAGTGTTTGAATTTACAGGTATTAAACATGCCTTTAACCGCGAAATCTTTATTAATGAGTTGCTTTCGCTTCACAACAACTTATTTGGCGAGTCAGCCAAAAGACTGGGCGACCTGTATTTTAACCTGGAGCTGTACAAAGACTCTTTAAAAAAAATCGATAGCAGGCAATGGGCTGTTAAAGCAAAAGGCTTTAGGGAGCTTGCCCAAATGGATGTGAAGGATGCAGGGCGGAAAATTGAAAAATACGTGAACTCTCACAATAATATTTTGCGTATTGAATCGCAAATAGCTATGGTAAGACTTAATGAAGATAACCCATTGTTTTTTTTCGATGACCTAAAGCATGAACTTTCCGAATGGGAGCAGATCAACATTTTGGATGCACTTCTTTACCACAAAATCAACATTGACTCATTTGAACGCTGGATGAACAACCCTAATGACAGTGTGGTAATATTTGCCATTAAAATGGCTGGTTTCTTCAAACATATTCAATCGTGGCCAAGGGTACTCGAGCTGCTTGAGCACAGCAACCCCGATATTCGCCGCGAGGCAATTAAAACATTAGATTTGTTTGAAATTGCTGAAAACGCAACGCCATTTATGAAGACCTACCTTAAAGAGTGCCGGCTGGGAGAAATGAACAATGATGCCTATTTCAATTTAAATATGGATCGCAACCGTTTGGCAGCCATCGAGGCCCTGAGGTCGGTGGCCACGATAAATGAACTCCCATTTTTTGAGCAGGTTTTGCATACTGAAAAGGATTTCACAATTTTGAAAAAAACTGTCGAAATTCTATCTGCCATCACGCCGGGCGGACCAGAAACGCTCAATCGGGTTTATGAAAAATCTGACCCGGTGGTGAGGCGAATTATTGAAAACCAGAAACAAATAGCAGCACTATGATAGAATTTTTCAAGGCACTGCAATTCATAGTTGAAAATGGAATCATTCTTCTTACTATTTTCATTTTCGGGTCGTATGCAGCCCTGGCATTGTTTTCGGCTGCTGCCATGCTAAGGTATATGCGAAAAAACAGTTTTGTTGACTACAAAGTTCTTCTTTCGTCCCCCCTTGCTCCATCAATTTCGATAATTGCTCCGGCTTTTAATGAGGGCAAAACTATTGTTGACAACATCAGAAGCCTCCTTTCTTTGCATTACAACGATTATGAGGTAATAATTATTAACGATGGCAGTACTGATGGTTCTCTGAAAAAAGTTATCGAAGCCTACGACCTTGAGCCCGTTCAAATACTTTATGAAGAAAAGCTCAAAACCAAGCCCGTCAAGGCAATTTACAAATCTCGCAACAAGGCTTTTTCGAAGTTAATGGTTGTTGATAAAGAGAACGGTGGCAAGGCCGATGCCCTGAATGTAGGCATAAACCTTTCGCAGAAAGAGTATATCTCGGTCATTGATGTAGATTCAATACTTGTTGAAGATGCGCTGTTAAAAATGACCAAACCGTTTCTTGAGGAAAAAGAACACAAGATTATTGCCTCAGGCGGAGTAATACGCATTGCCAATTCGTGCAAAATTGAAAATGGACGCATAACCGACATTCGCCTTCCAAAGCGTTTTTTGCCCCGTATTCAGGTGCTTGAATATACCAGAGCCTTTTTGATGGGCCGAATGGCCTGGAGCAAACTCAACGGTTTGTTACTGATTTCGGGGGCATTTGGCATGTTTAACCGCGATGTGGTTATCAATTGCGGAGGCTACAACACCGACCTGGTGGGCGAAGATATGGAGCTGATTGTGCGTATGCGCCGATATATGGCCGAACGCAAGGAGAAATACCGCGTTATTTATATACCCGATCCGCTCTGCTGGACCGAGGTGCCATCTACTTTAAAGGTATTGATCAGGCAACGCGACCGCTGGACCCGAGGAACCATGGAAAGCCTTTTCAAGCATTTCAAATTGTTCTTAAATCCGAAATATAAAAGCCTGGGCATGTTAGGCCACCCTTACTGGTTTTTCCTCGAGTGGCTGGCCCCTATTATAGAGTTTATCGGAATAGTTTATTTTGTAATTATTGCCATTCTTGGTTATCCAAACTGGCCATTCTTCTTTTTGTTGCTGGCAACCGTTTATCTGTTTGCGGTAACCCTGAGTTTTTGGGCTGTGCTATTCGAAGAGCTGTCGTTTCACCGATATAAAAGGAGGCGCGAGGTGGTTAAAATGCTATTTACCTCATTGCTCGAGCCAATACTATTCCACCCAGTAGTGCTTTATTCGTCCTTAAGAGGCAATTTTAAGTTCTTTACAGGCGAAAAAACATGGGGCAAAATGGACCGCCAGGGTTTTAAAGATGATGAAAACAACAATAACGGAGTTGTTGAAGTCAATGGCAAAAAAACACAAAATGCCTGAGGATGACTGATTGATTTTAATTCACCATTGTCCGATGAAAATTACGTGATTTCTCGCTCCGCTCGAAATGACAGGGTTTTCAATGATTTTGGCAATTTGGGGGGTAGGTGGCGGCGAA
>CAYGDW010000039.1:0-13995 GCA_964348755.1 uncultured Bacteroidales bacterium
ATTTCATATTTTTACCAGGTTACAAAGAACAAATGGGGCCACACAGATTTAGCGAAAGCTTAAACCGGGAGCAGCAGCAGCACGCAAAGGCCAACCAATTTTACCTCGAAAAGTTGGGTGCAAAAAACATTACGCGTTACAACTCTAATAATGAGAAAGATAAAAATATTCAGCGCCAGGATATTGACCTTTCATTTGACTTGAGCGGACGCCGGATTACGATTTCTGAAAAATTCAGGGGCAGGGATTATGGCGATCTTTACCTTGAATGTTACAGCAAATACCCAGACACACTTGGCTGGATGCACCACAGCAATGCCGATTTTTTGGCCTGCTTTTTCCCCGAAAGGGTACTATGGATAAATAAAAGAAAGCTGGTAGAGTTTTTCAAAACTACACTTTGGCCTGCTTTGCCAGGTGCTTGGTTTGCAAAAATTAACCGCGAATTGTACTGCCGAAGTGGTATGCAGAAGCAAAAAGCTGAACTTCAGGGAAAAACACACGAAATAACGATAATCCAAGCCTTTAACCGTAGCGGGAAGCAGCAGTGGCATACCATAGGGATAGGAGTCCGGTTCGAAGTGCTCGAAGATTTTCATATACCAGGAAAAATGTTTGTTTTTTGAATCTGAAATTTATAACCTTACGCTACCTCCTCTACCCGTTCTCCAAATAAACAACCTTTGGCTTGTGTCCTTCAAAAATTTCATTGCCTTTCATAAACTTGCTCAGGCGGCCTTCAATAATCTGGCAGTACTCCCGGTTCAGCTCATAGCCAATGAAATTGCGTTTGGTTTTTAGGCTGGCAATGGCAGTGCTTCCCGAGCCCATAAAGGGGTCGAGCACAAGCTCGCCGGGGTTGCTGCTAATTTCAATAAATGGAATACAAACCCGAAGTGGTTTCTGAGTTTTGTGTGTAGTACGCTCTGCACCCATGCATATAGGCGATTCAATAAAGTTATGCATCTCGTTTACGGGCTTGTGGTTCCAGGTTTTGGGGCTGCCCTTCGAAAAATGAACCATCAGCTCCATACTGTTTGCAAACATTTTTCGGGTATAAATGGCAGGGAATGGATTGGTTTTATGCCAGTGTATGACTTTGCGAAATTGAAATCCGACTTTCTCCACAATCCGGTTAATATATGAAACATAATCATCGCCGCACCACAAATAACCGCTGGCACCTGGCTTTGCAACACGGTAGCATTCGCACAAAACTTCTTCGAGAAAAAGTAAATACGCTTCTTCAGAATGATATCCGTCAAAGTCAAATTCGGTAATTACATCTTTGTGGTTTTTCAATCCTTTTATATTCTGAGCCCGCCTCTGGTAATATGGAGGGTCGGTAAAAACAAGATCGGCAACTTCGTTGTTGAGCTTAGCCAAACCTTCTAAACAATTTTGGTGATATACCGTATTCATTTGCATTTGTTCAGTTTTGCACAAAAATAATCATCTCAAACCAAATCAAAGGATAAAAATTTTTTATAGTTCCATCTTTTGGCCGGTTATAATCGTTATAACATAATAAACAGATCAAACCTTAACCTATCTTAAGCATGAAAAGGTTTTTACTCCTGATTATTCTGTTCACTTTTTTCGTTTCATCCTGCCAGAAAGACCCATCAACTTTCCCGGCCAAGGTACAGTTTTCATTTGGCATGACTTCTTTTGAATCCCAGTCGAACCTTAAATTTGCCCTTTCCAGCAACCCACCTAATTCTAACAATCTTTTAAAAATTGATGATGGGACGTTGGTAATCAGCAAGATTGATTTTGAAGGCCGCCGGCAAAATGTAAAAGATGTATTTTTTACTGCCAATTTCGATCCTCCTATAGTAATTGACCTGAAAGAAGAAACTGCGAGCAGGCAGGTTCAGTTCGACATTCCACAGGGCGTTTATGAGCGTATAGAGATGGTTTTTTATCTTGGTGCGCCCGGCTACCTTCCTTTTTCTATGACTGGCCAGGCAAACCATCCGGCATTTGGTGGCAGGCTTTTAAGATTCGAATACCCATATAGCGAACCGGTAAGGGTCAGGGCAAAAGGCCAAACCGGCAGTGAAGTGGTTTTGAGAAAAGATGTGGTATCCCAAGCAACCCTTTTGGTAGATGCGGGGTTTTTATTCAGGCTGGTAAATACTGGTTTGTTGGTTTCTGCCGAAACACTTAATGAAGGGGGCAGAGAGGTAATACTGATTGCCCGCGAAAAGAATACACCAATTTTTAATGTAATTGCCAACCGGTTGAGCCAATCGTTTGAAGTTATTTTTGACTAAAGTTTGATGCAGGTTGACCTTTATACGGAGGAGGAAATAGTAAAGGGTTGCCAACGCAATGAGCGGATTTACCATGAAGTATTGTACCGAAGGTATGCACGCAAAATGTATGGCATTTGCATGAGCTATGCAGGCAATCGGGAATTTGCCCAGGACATAATGCACGATGCTTTTATGAAAATTTTCAGAACAATAGAAACATATAAAAGCGGTGGTTCGCTCGAGGCCTGGATCAGGCGGGTGGTTACCAATACAGCAATCGATCAGCTTAGAAGCAAACAACGGCTCGAGCATTATATTGCAGAAGAAATGGAAGCACCAATGCAAACTAATAACCCCAATGTGCTCGCTTTTTTGGCCTCGCAGGATATTCTCAATCTTGTAGGGAAATTGCCCGACGGTGCCAGAGCAATTTTCAACCTGTTTGCCATAGAGGGTTACACTCACCGCGAAATTGCCGAACTTTTGAAAATTAGCGAAAGTACCTCCAAATCGCAATACAGCAGAGCCAGAACCCTGCTTAAAGATTGGATAAACGTAATCCAAAGTAATGAAAACTTACAATGAAAATTCAGATCCTGGTGAATTTCAGCCCATGCTCACAGACAAAGACCTCAGGCTGCTGAAAAACCTTGAAAAAAACCAGGAAGTTATTTACCTCCTTAATCCCGAGGAATGCAAGTATGTTGCACGGCTCATTAAAAGTTACCGGCTGATTAAACGCCAGCTAATCGCCTTGCAAATGAGCGACGACTTATAAAGTTTTAAACCGACAGACAAAATGGAATTTAACGATTGGTATAGGGACCAGATTTTATCAAACCAGGAAGATCCGCCAGAAGCCCTTTGGGCATCGTTGCAAGACGAACTGGACACCGACCGGGTTTGGAAGCGACTTAATACCTCTTTGGCTTCTAAAAAAAGAATACCACTCTGGATTTATGGCAATATTGCGGCCTCGCTGGCATTGCTGATAGCATTTACCGCCCTGATTTTGTTCCTTGACCGCAACAACAGGGCGCTTCAACCCGTAGTTGTATCGGAGTATCAGGCTATTGAAAATAGGGAGAATTTCGAGGAAAATTTTTTACTACCCTCCCAATCCCCGGGTCAGGAAGCAAAGCCCGTGCTTACCCCAAAAATGCAAATACCAGGACAAAATCTTAATTTTGAATCTTCGCCAAAGATTAATTTAGAATTTCCAGCTCAAAACATTGCATCTGCGCCATCATTGCCCGTTAATTTGCTAAAGGGAAGGGATGCCACCTTGCTTTTAAGGCCAAAAACAGCACTGTTAAAAACAAACCACCATACTCTAAGCGGTGAAATAATCTCAATGGCCTCAGGCAAAACAGGAATTGCTTCGTTTAGCATAGGTTTGCTGGGGCAATATGCCAACACATGGCTACTTAGCCCCAAAACCATTACTGGCTTGCAAAGCAAGGAGTTAACAGCCACCAATGTAACATTTGCAAATAACATTGGTATTACTTCAACTGCAATGATTACCGAAAAAACCGGAATCAGAACTGACGTTTGGCTGTTTTCGCAAAACCGTCAAAACTATTTCGAATACATTAATGGGCAATACCTGCAAACCGGCCTTGAACTTAACTATTTAAATATTTCGGTTTTGATGAGCCAAAAGTTTGGCGTAAGAAAACCAACCCATTCTGTTAGTATGGGAGGCTACGCAGGATTTCTTCAACAAGCCCGACAAACAACTGGCGATGTTACAAGAATCATTACAAACGAATATTCAAACGTTGATTTTGGCCTGATAGCTGGCTATGAATACCAATGGCCGCTCGCAAAAAATTTGTTTATTGGCACCGGCCTCTTCGCAAAAATTGGTTTAACAAACTCATACAGGGGCACTCCAGAGATTCCCGGTTTTTTGAACCGTACGCGCAATGCATCTTTTATTTTTTCTTTTTCAGTAAATTATTCGATTTTTTAAAACCGATTCCGTCTTTTTGCTCCCCATAATCGTCATAGATACATAGCATAATTTTTTCTAAACCCAAAATAATTCAAAATGAAACGATTCAGCATTCTCCTTCTCTTTTTTGCCCTTATAGGTTTTTCGGGCTTTTTGGTAACATCGTGCCAAAAAAACGATGCAATGAAGGGAACCCTACGGTTATCACTAACCGATTCGCCCATTGATGCCTATAATATTACAGGGGTTTACATTACCATTACAGGTATTGAATACAATCATAACGAACAGTGGAAAGTATTTGAAGGTTTTGAAGGACCAAAAACCTTTAACCTGCTCGAATTGACCCAGGGTGTTTCAGCCCTGCTGGGCAACTTTGAACTGGAAGCAGGCAAATACACCCAAATACGCTTTATGCTCGATGCCCCGGCAAGAGGTTCTGGTAAGCCATCGAACCCAGGCTGCTGGATAGAATTTGCTGATCAGTCAACTGTACCATTGTTTGTTCCCAGTGGTGGACAAACCGGATACAAAGCAGTTGGCAAATTTATGGTGCCCGTTAATGGCGAAGTGCACGTTACGGCCGACTTTGACGTCAGAAAGTCAGTAGTGGCAGCAGGTCAATCGGGAATTTTTATCTTAAAACCCACCATAAGGCTGGTTGTTGATAATCAGGCAGGCGCTATAGCAGGAACCCTAACCAACCTGGTCGAAAATACTGAATATGTGGTGTTTGCTTACGAAGACGGGAAATATGCCGAGACCGAAGCCGCCGAACCTGATCCCGAAAAACCCAGATTTCCGAATGCCGTTGTAAGCAGTGCTGCCAATGGGCAAGGCAAATTTTATCTGGCATTTCTGGCCCAGGGCCTTTACGACCTGGTGGTTGTGGCCATGGTAGATGGTAAATTTTCGAAGGTTGCCAAAGTAATTGAAAATGTTGAAGTGAAAAGCAAGCAAACCACCAACATTACCATTGATTTAACACTTTTATAATTTGCCCCTCCTTGTTATATGTTAACCTGACGGGGACTGAGCGATCAGTTCCCGTTTTTCTTTTTGAGTTGAACCTGCAATTTTAATATGCCCCATCATTAACATTCGGCCACCTGAAACAACTAACCAAATGATCGTTGACCAGGCCAACAGCCTGCATGTGGGCATAAATAACGGTAGTACCCAAAAACTTAAACCCACGATTTTTCAAATCCTTACTTATTTCATCAGACAAAGGAGTACTTGCGGGAATTTGCAGAATATTTTCGAACCTATTCATTACAGGCTTATGGTTAACAAAACCCCAGAGATAATTGCTGAAGCTGCCATATTGCTTTTGAACTTCCAAAAAACGAGCAGCGTTGTTGATGGCCGCCATAATTTTTGCACGGTTGCGAATAATTCCAACATCATTAACAAGTTGTTCAACTTTTTCTGATTCAAAGCCTGAAACTATTTCCGGGTCAAAGTCAGCAAAAGCCTGCCGAAAATTTTCACGTTTCTTCAATACAATATACCAGCTCAAACCAGCCTGCATTGACTCTAAAACGAGAAATTCAAATTGTTTTCGATCATCATATACAGGCACCCCCCATTCCTTATCGTGGTATTCAATATAAAGTGGGTCATTTCCGCACCAGGAACAACGCTCCATAAAAATGCAATTTATTAATGGTAAATTGATTAAAAAAACCTTCAGCCTTCAGACTTCCTTCTCTCAATTATCCTTCCCATTCTCTTTGCAGCAACGAATACATTTCAATATCAGTATATCCATCGCTATGCAACTCAGCATCGCGTGCAATTCCTTCAAAGGTAAAACCAAGTTTTTGAGGGATCTTTTTGCTGCGATGATTGCCAGTAGCCACGTGAATCTGAATCCGATGAAAGCCCCATTCTTCAAATGCCTGCTTTATCATTGCCCTCACCGATTGGGTTATAATTCCCTTGCCCTGATAGCGTTCAGATAACCAGTATCCGATCTCGGTCTTTCTATTTCCAACATCGGTAAACTTGTACCCGATAAGGCCAGCAAAACACCCCTGGTATCGGATAGTATAAACAATGTCGGCCGGTCCTAAATTTAAGGTATATGAATACTCAATAAACCTTAGTGTATCACCTACATCTTTGGTATGCTCAACAAATGGGAGCCATTTTCCCAGGAATTGTCTCTCACGGTCAATGGTCGAAAAAACAACCTCCGAGTCTTCAGGACTTATGGGTTTCAACAAAATGTCAGCTGTAACACAAATGGTTTTCATGGCAAGTTTTTATTGTATTATTTTGGCAGCCTGCCGAAAAGTCCCACCAGCCACCGGTGAAACTTATGAAAGCCCGTTGGGTTGGCGTACATAAATATGCAGCGTTTTGCCACAAAACTGAGTTGACTTTCTTCAAGAATTCTGATAGTTTCCATGTTTTCTGACATTTGCTGCACCCAGACATGGGTCAGGCCATTTTCTGCAACCTGCCTGATTATTTCATTGGTAATATCGGGCTTGGTGGCAATAAGGGCGGCCCTCACATGATTTGGCAATTCTGATACGGCAGTATAAACGGGCTCACCCACCAGGGAGCTTCCGCCTGAGGGATTTACTGCATATACTTGATAGCCATTGGTTTTTAGCATATCGAAAACTTGTGCGCCAAATTTTTTCGGATTGCGCGAATAGCCAACCACAGCAATTTGCTGCTGCGATAAAAAGGCTTCAACTTTTTCTTTCTCTGAAATTGTCATTATGATTTAGAATTTTGCTGCTTACTTCTTATTTCTACCGCTTAGTGCTAATACTATCTTCCTCCTTGCTCTCTGTTCTCTGCTCTCTTAATCATACATTTCAACATATTCGAAATTATTGCCACAATGGTGCAGAAATTTCAAAAAATCAGGGTATTTTATTACCAATGTAGCAGTGTTTATGCATGGGTGAAAGCTAATGGTTTTGCTTTTTGCAAGATTCTTGTCAAGGAATAAATGAACTTGTTTTACCTGGTCGTTAATCAGCCCGAAAGGTGTAACAGAGCCCGGATTGAGTCCAAGATATTTTTTCAGTCGCTCTGGCGAAGCAAAGGTAAGTTTCCCCTGTTTAAGCCTCTGCTCCAGGTCGCGGATTTTTAGTTCCTGCCTGTGTTCAAGAATTACCAGGTAGTGACGGTTTCCTTTGTGGTTCCTGAAAAAAAGGTTCTTGCAATGGGTTGCGTCAAGGTCTTTCCAGTAAATGGCAGCTTCTTCAACAATAGGCACTGGTGGATGTTCGTAGTATTCGTATTCAATACCAAGCCCCTCAAACAGCCTATATAATTTTGGATCTCCATTCATAGGCCACAAATTTAAATCATTTTGCCAGTTAGTACAATGTAACCAGGCATAAAAAACAGGCTGCCGGCATTAATCTGCTACAGCCTGTTTTGCCCTTTTTCCGGGTTCTGCGGCTGCTCTTCAGCTGGGTTGAAGGGCATCGGTAAGCGAACCGACTTTATTATTTCTTCCTGGCTCACATCCTGCTCGGCCAATTCGCCCGCAAGGCAAGAAGCATAAGACGCCAATTCGAAATAGCCGTGCCCGCAAAGGTTAAAAAGAATGGTTTGCCGGGTTCCTTCCTGCTTGCAGCGCCTGGCTTCACCAATAACGGTGGCAATGGCGTGCGTAGCTTCGGGTGCAGGAATAATGCCCTCTGATTTAATGAAATCAATTCTGGCTTTGAAGCAACGTTTCTGGCTTTGCGAAGTGGCTTCAATCAGGCCATCTTTCAGCAATTGGCTTACGATAACACTGGCTCCGTGATATCGCAATCCACCTGCATGAATGGGCAAAGGAATATAATCGTGACCCAAGGTGTACATTGGCAGAAGCGGCGTCATTCCTCCCGTATCACCAAAATCATAACGAAACTCACCTCGGGTCAATTTCGGACAGGAAGCCGGCTCTACTTCGATACACCTGATTTTTTGGTTATTTCGCAGGTTCTTTTCCAGAAATGGGAAAGAGATTCCTGCAAAATTGCTTCCACATCCAAAGGGGGCCACCACCATATTGGGAAAATCGCCTGCCATTTCTAACTGAAGAATGGCCTCCTGGCCAATTACAGTTTGGTGAAGCAATACATGCTTTAGTACACCAAGTGAATAGTGCGAGTGGGGTCGGCCGAAGCACGTTCAATGGCTTCAGAAATGGCAATTCCCAAACTACCCGTTGAATGCTTGTCAGCATTAAGCATCCGACGGCCAAAATCGGTTACTTCCGAAGGCGACGAGTTAACCGTGCCACCAAAAGTATTTATCATAATCTTGCGGTAAGGTTTCTGGTCAAAGTTCAACTTAACCATAAACACCCCGCCTTCCATTCCAAAAATTTGGCATGCACAACAAGCGCAGTACCCCATTGCCCTGCTCCTGTTTAGGTAGTGATTCGTTTAATCCTTTCCATTCTGTTATAAAAAGCCTGTGCCACTGCCGTATTGGGCTTTTGCGAACCGGCAGGGCTAACCCCCTCGAATTTGTAGTAGATCTTCGCCGGGGTATCCAGAAGTTTTTCCAGACTGGTTGCCCGGAAAAGCGGGGTGGGCCTCCAAGCGGCATAAATCTTCCTTACCTCATCAGGAATTTCTATTAACCGCTCTGTAGAGATCTCCTGTAAAATCAATTCTTTTGGAAAAAGGGGTTCATGCAAATCAGGAGTTGTGGGTTGCCTGGTGCCAGGATGCAATGGTGGCAATGGCTTGTTGGGCATATCGGCCGTTATGTTATAATAAAAACACGGAATTTCGGCCTCTGAAAGCAAATTTTTTCGCTGCATCGGTTGTATTATTATATTAAAAAATTAAATGGAGCCGCTATTAAAGGCAAAAGTGGATTAAGTATGTAATAACTTTCATTACACAGGGGCACATAGCCCCTCAGGGATTAGGAGAAATTACTGGCAGCTGGGAAGGACCGCCACCAGGAGTAGTTGTTGCAAAGCAAGTATCTTCTAAATAGGAATGTTGTTTTCAACACAAGAAATTATTTCAATGGCATAAAATTATGGAATGGTTGTATTATTCCCCACTATTGTCCGATAAAGTAAAAAAGAGTAGAATTTTATGCATGAGATTCCTCATCACGTTCGTAATAACAGTCAGTTAGCTTTTTATTAAGGGGGGTAGGCCTAGCCCCTTAAAAACCAAAACTATTGAAAGCCCTGTCATTTCGAGCGGAGCGAGAAATCTCGTAATTTTTGTCGGCCACTAGTGATTATTCCCAAACATTTATTTTAAAAGCTGAAACATTCCACAATAATTATTTAATAAACTTTTAAACCTAACACCTGTTTAAATTGTTATAAAATCAGTGAAACGAACATGTTTGCAAATTAAACACAAACACCTATGAACCGAAGGTCATCGAAGCTAAAACAGCAAACACGGAGTTCCATAAGACCTTAATCTTAAAATTAATTACGGATGAAAACACAGAATATTTCTAACTTTGTTTAACAAAAAATTTAATCCTGATTATTAATCATAAAAACCCAAAGATTATGTTATCGAAAAGAATGGAAGAAATACTTAACCTGCAGATTGGCAAAGAAGCTTACGCATCGGCGCTTTACCTGGCAATGGCGTCGTGGGCAGAGAGCAAGGGTTATGAAGGCATTTCGCATTGGTTTTATGCCCAATCGGAAGAAGAGCGTTTACACCAGCTCAAGTTTTTGCGTTACATAAACGAGCGCGGCGGGCACGGTGTTGTACCTTTGGTAGATCAGCCACCAGTAGTTTTTAACAATGTGAAGGCGGTTTTTGAGGCTTCGCTCGAACACGAGCAAATGGTTACCCGCGCCATCAACGAAATAGTAGGCCTTGCCCTCGAGGAAAAAGATTTTACCACCCACCATTGGATACAGTGGTTTGTGCAGGAGCAACTCGAAGAAGAAAGCTCGGTTCAGCGCATACTCGATAAATTGAAAATGCTGGGCGAGCACAATATGTACCTCTTCGACCGCGACATTATGAGCCTGCGCGGAACCGAAACCGAAACCAAAGAGTAATAGCAAATTTTCGGAAATTTATCTGGGGGGGTTATCCCCCTTTTTTTATTAAATTAGTTAAACCTTTGCCTCCTTAGCTCAGTGGTAGAGCAACGCACTCGTAATGCGTAGGTCGCGGGTTCAAATCCCGTGGGAGGCTCTTTTTTAAGAAGAGTTACTTAGAGAAAGGAAGAAAAAGAGAAAAGGACCTGGAAGTAGGTTTTGGGTTTTGGGTAAAAGGCTCGAAGTTTCGGGTTATACAATTATCTGAAAATTATCTTGCTTTACTACAGGGCTATGGCAAGCGGCCGTTTCTTACTGCCGAAATCTACTTTCGCCAATTACTAAAATTTTTTGCTTGAATAAACTAAATCAGTCACTTAGCAATTATTTCAGAAAAAAAGTACGTTTTTCTTGTTTTGAATAAATTTTTATTCTTACATTTGCGTATTCAAATACCACATTTCTTTTTTACTGTTTTGAGCAAAATTCTCAACATATCGGAAGCCGCCACCATAGCCATACACAGCATGGCATTGATAGCCCGCAGTAAGGAGTTGCTCAATGCCCAGGAGATAGCCAAGATTACCGGATTTTCGAAAAACCATATTTCAAAGGTACTTCAGCAATTGGTAAAATACCATTTTTTAATCTCAACCCGAGGTCCAAAGGGAGGCTTTGTACTGAAGCACAATCCGGAGGAAGTATCATTAATGGAAATTTACAGGGCCATTGATGGAGAAATTGAAAAAGGCACCAATTGCAAGATGCATTGCGACAATTGCCCCTTTAACAGTTGTATTTTTGGAGGTTTGAGCCAGAAATTCAGCAGGGAGTTTAGCGAATACCTGACAACAAAAAACTTAGCGACCGTTTAAAAAAATCATTTTGTTAAAAACGATGAAGCGAACAATAATAAAAATAGACGAAGATCTATGCAATGGCTGCGGCCTTTGCATAGAAGGTTGCCACGAAGGCGCCCTTCAAATGATTGATAACAAGGCCCGCATGATCAGCGATTTGTTTTGCGATGGGTTAGGGGCTTGTATTGGCGAGTGCCCCGTTGGGGCCATAACCCTCGAAGAGCGCGAAGCCGAGCCTTATGATGAGATAAAGGTTATGGAGCGCATTTCGCCAAAAGGCGAGAAAACAATTCTGGCCCACCTGAATCATTTGATTGATCACGACCAGTTTGATTATGTAAAACAGGGTCTGGGTTACATTCGCGACAACCAGCTTGATGTTGACCTTTCGAAACTCAAAAAAATAAATAATCCAGAAAAAATGCACCAGCACAACCATCAGCATGGGCAAGGCGGCGGTTGCCCCGGCTCACGCGCCATTTCATTCGATACTCCGGCTACTGCAGCAACTTCTGCAGCTACCTCCGACCAGCCTTCTGAACTGCGGCAGTGGCCAGTTCAGCTGCACCTGGTAAACCCACAGGCACCTTATTTTCAGAATGCCGATGTACTAATGGCTGCCGATTGTGTGGCTTTCAGTATGGGCAACTTCCACAGCAAATACCTTAAAGGCAAAGGATTGGCCATTGCCTGCCCCAAGCTTGACTCAGGAAAGGAAATTTACGTGGAGAAACTTAAGGCAATGATTGACATGGCCAAAATCAACACCCTTACGGTAATGATTATGGAAGTACCCTGCTGCACGGGTTTGCTGCAAATGGCAAAAATGGCTGCTCAAAATGCCACCAGAAAGGTGCCTGTAAAAGCAATGACTGTAAGCCTCAGGGGCGAAGTAATCAGCGAGGAGTGGGTTTAATAAGGCCAAGCATCTGGCAAGAACAAACTCTTGTTGGTTAAATAGCTGCACAATACGCTATTGCTCTACATACCGGGCTATTTTGTTTATTTTTTAAAGATAGACAGAGCAGCAAGACCTGAATTTTTACCCTCCGGAATTTCTTTTATTAAAATATAAGACGTTGTCACTCTGGGCAAAACAAAGTGAAGCAAGAAACCTATTAGGTACCATAAAAAATTTCCTTGATTTTAATGAAATAACAAATGCAAATTTTGTGATCTGCATTTTTTTGTAATCAACCAAATAAATTTACTACGACTAAAAAATTAAAATTATGAGCATGTTTTGTTTTCAGTGCCAGGAAGCTGCAAAAGGCACGGGATGCACCATTAAGGGTGTTTGCGGAAAAACTCCGGAAGTTGCAGGTATTCAGGACGTAATGATGTATTTTCTTCGTGGCCTGTCGGTGTATGCCGAAAAAGGCCGCCAAATGGGCATCGAAAATGAAAAGGTAAACCAATATGTGTTCGAAGGCCTTTTCATGACCATAACCAATGCCAACTTTGATCACAAGCGTTTCATTGACAAGCTGCACGAAGGTTTTGAACTTCGCAAGAACTTTATTTTTGAACTTGAGGCAGCCGGAATTGAAATTAACCACGATGAGTTGCCCGAGGCAGCCAAATGGGCAGCCTACACCCAAGAGGAATTTGAGGGCAAAGCCCAACAGGCAGGTATATTGCAAATGAGCCAAAACGAAGATGTCCGCTCGCTTCGCGAGTTGATGATTTACGGATTGAAAGGCATGGCCGCTTATGCCGAACACGCTTACAACCTTGGCTTTGCCGAAAAGGAAATATTTTCTTTCATGCAAAAAGGCCTCGCAGCTACACTTAACGACAACCTCAGTGCAGGCGAACTCACTGCACTGGTTTTAGAAACCGGAAAGTACGGCGTACAGGTAATGGCCCTGTTGGACAAGGCAAACACCAGCAAATACGGCAATCCGGAAATTACAAGGGTAAATATTGGCGTTCGCAACAACCCAGGCATTTTGATCAGTGGCCACGACCTGCGCGATATGGAAGACCTTTTGGAACAAACTCAGGGAACCGGCGTGGATATTTACACCCATAGCGAAATGCTTCCCGCCAACTACTACCCTGCTTTTAAAAAGTTCGGCCACTTTGTGGGGAACTACGGCAATGCATGGTGGCAACAACGCGAGGAGTTTGAAACCTTCAATGGCCCTATCCTCTTTACCACAAACTGTATTGTACCCCCGCCAAAAAGCGCCACTTACACCGACCGCATATATACCACGGGCGCATCGGGTCTCGAAGGGGCCATACACATTGCCGACCGCAAAAATGGAGGCCGTAAAGATTTTTCACAAATTATTGAACACGCCAAAACCTGCGCAGCACCCCAGGAAATTGAAACCGGCGAGATAGTTGGCGGATTTGCCCACAACCAGGTAATGCAAATGGCCGACAAGGTGGTTGATGCCGTGAAGTCGGGTGCCATTCGCAAGTTCTTTGTTATGGCTGGCTGCGATGGCCGCATGAAGGATCGCGACTACTACACCGAGTTTGCTGCTGCACTGCCCAAAGACACAGTGATTCTTACAGCCGGCTGCGCCAAATACCGATACAACAAACTACCCCTGGGCGATATTGGCGGAATCCCGCGCGTGCTCGATGCCGGTCAGTGCAACGACAGCTACAGCCTGGCAGTAATTGCTCTTAAATTAAAGGAAGTGTTTGAACTCAACGATATAAACGAGCTTCCAATTGCATATAATATTGCATGGTATGAGCAAAAAGCTGTAATTGTACTCTTGGCCCTTCTTTACCTCGGTGTAAAAAACATTCACCTCGGGCCTACCCTCCCTGCATTCCTTTCGCCAAACGTGGCCAGGGTGCTGGTCGAAAACTTCGGTATTGCCCCTATAAATTCGGTAGATGAAGATATGAAAGTGTTTCTGAATTAAATAATTTTTAAATTTA
>CAYGDW010000039.1:14005-27313 GCA_964348755.1 uncultured Bacteroidales bacterium
AGTTATCTTAAAAATCGTCCATTAACAATGGAGAAAAAAAATAAGTTAATTAAAAAATCATATAAAAAAATTTCACCTGTTTCTGAATTAAATAATTTTTAAATTTACAGACAAAAGCCTGCCGGGCATTCCGGCAGGCTTTAACAACAAGATCAAAATTCCACCAAAACCCAAAAATATATGAAAACGATTGAAAGATTTACCTTTGTACTGGTTTTGATTGCTTTTTGTTATTCTGCAAGTGCCCAATTTACGCTGAGCGGCGAATTCAGGCCACGTACCGAATACCGCCATGGGTTTTCGACCCTGATAGCCGACCAGGAAAAAGCTGCCTTTTTTACTTCGCAGCGCACCCGCCTAAACCTAAGGTATGCCAAAGATGAACTTAGCTTTTACGTGAGCCTGCAAGACATTAGGGTATGGGGCGAAGTTCCTCAGCTAAACCGCTCTGACATTAATACTTCGGTACATGAAGCATGGGCCGAACTAAAGCTAAACCCCCAATGGGCGTTGAAACTCGGACGCCAGCAACTTGTTTATGATAATGCGCGAATTCTTGGCAATGTTGACTGGGCTCAGCAGGCTCGCAGCCACGACCTTGCGCTGCTCAAATGGAAGGGCGACGGAAACTCGCAGTTTCATGCAGGCTTTGCTTTTAACCAGGACAGCGAAAGAAGGGTAAACACCACCTACACCGTAAACAGCTACAAAACCATGCAATTTTTGTGGTACAATTACAAAACCCCAAACACCGGAATTAGCCTGCTGTTTCTGAACAACGGCATACAGCATTCGATCGATAAAACCGTTTTCAGCCAAACTACGGGCGGACGCCTTACTCAAAAACTTGGGGCGGTTGACCTGGCCGGATCGGCATACCTGCAAACAGGACGAGATGGAGCAAATAGAAAACTTTCGGCATTTTATCTTGCTGCTGAAGGGGGTTATACTTTTTCAGATAAGTTTAAAGGAGCCTTGGGCATGGAATTTCTTTCTGGAACAGATTTTATAAATATTAACAACAACGCGGCAACCAACCGCTCCTTCAACCCATTGTTTGGCACCAACCATGCATTTAACGGCCACATGGACTACTTCTTTGTGGGAAATCATATAAACAACGTGGGCCTTATCAACCCATACATTCACACACAATACACTCAGGGGAAATTTACCTTAATGGGGCACTTCCATTTGTTCTTTGCCGATGGTGAACTCCCAATTATCTACATGCCAATTAATAATAGAGACAAATTTCTCGGCTCTGAAGTGGACCTCATTGCTGCTTACACCTTTTCGCCTGTAACAAGCCTCAGGGTGGGATACTCACACCTGTTCCCTACCGAAAACCTTGAATTTGTTAAAGGAGTAAACACCAGTAAAGCAAACAACTGGGCCTGGGTTATGGTTATTCTGAGGCCGACTTTTTTTTCGAATTAAAGTATTATCAAAGAGCTAATTAGCTTCTAAGCTAATTACGTTTTATCTACCATAAAATAGCCAAATACTAATGGAACCCGATCCAATCATTTGCACCTGCAACGAAATAAAAAGAAGCGAAATAGAACTGGCAATCAGGGATAAAAACCTAAAAACCATCGAACAGGTGCAGGATGAAACTACCGCAGGCACTGTTTGCGGCGCCTGTGTTGACGACATTTTTGTATTACTTGAAGAAATCAACGGCAATGTGAAGTTGTAAATTCATTTTGCCCGTAAAAATGAAAATATATTAACAAAATTTCCGGAGGAGAGAAGCAGTAATCCCGTAGTTTCGGGAGTAATTTGTTTACTGAACCGAGCCAAAGGCGAGCTTTTGATCCAAACGACAAACCTTTAATCTCTAAACCTTTATGAGCACATTCGACACAAGCAAAATCATAGAATTTCCAAAAGCAGTAGAATATTCATCCGACGGCATAGTAAGCAAGCGCGTGCTGGAAAAATCGACCGGAAACGTAAGCCTGTTTGCCTTTGACAAAGGCCAGAAACTTAGCGAGCACAGTGCCCCGTTCGATGCAATGGTGCAGGTACTTGAGGGCAAGGGCGAGATCATCATAAACAAGGAGCAATATATTCTGGAAGCAGGCCAAACCATAATAATGCCGGCCAACATACCGCACGCGGTACACGCTGTTGAGCGCTTCAAAATGCTCCTTACCATGATTAAGGGCCAATAAGCCTTTAATTGTTTTTTCAGTTCAAAAACTTAACCTGAAATTTTAGGTGAAATTTTTAAAGTTTATCCACCGCTGGTTTGGTGTTGTGGCAGCCCTTTTCATAATCATGTTTGCCATTTCGGGTATCGTTTTAAACCATCGGCATTTCTTTTCGCCAGTTTCTGTAAATCGCAATATGCTGCCAAAAGACTACCAATTTGGCAACTGGAACCTGGCAGCAGCAAAGGGCGCTACCTATATTGGTATTGATAGCTTGCTTATTTATGGAAATATTGGAGTATGGCTTACCGACCCGGCCTTCTCTTACTTTGAGCCGTTTAACACTGGCTTTCTGAAGGGCATTGACAACCGCAAAACTTTTCATGTATTTCAATCCCCAAAAGGGAATACGTATGCCGGCACATTATCTGGCTTGTATTTTCTGGAAGCAGACAAATGGGAAAAGTTGTCATTGCCGGTAAAAGAAACGCTGGTCAGAGCCATTGAAGCAAAGGGAGACTCCCTGCTAGTGCTAACCCGCTCGCATTTGATTATTGGAAGCGATAGCCCGGGAAATAATAGGTTCGAAGCAAAAACCCTTCCTCATCCAAAGGGTTATGATGGCCGCACATCGCTATTCAGGGCATTTTGGGTGTTGCATTCGGGCGAAATTTTCGGGATTCCCGGAAAAATCATTGTGGACCTGATGGGCTTAATAATGATTTTTCTTTCCATTACCGGAATAGTTTGGTTTGTGGCCCCCGACATGATGAAAGCACTGGGCAAACGCATCAGCGTACGAAAAAAAATGGCCCGGCTAAACCGCTTTTCGCTCAAGTGGCACAACCTCATCGGAATATGGGTCGCAGGGTTTTTGCTGATCAATACAGTTGCAGGGGCTTTTCTCAGACCTCCGCTACTTATTGCCATTGTGCGCAGCGACATTGCCAATATAAAAGGCACAATACTTGACCATGCCAACCCCTGGAACGACAAACTGCGCGACATTAGGTTTGACGAAAGAACCGCCCAATTGCTGATTTCAACATCTGATGGATTTTTTGCAGCCAATCAGGAACTTAACGACTCGCTGATGCCTATACAAGGGCAGCCCCCAGTAAGCGTTATGGGCATCAACGTTTTTGAACCCACGGCCGAAGGAGATTATGTAGTGGGGTCATTTAGCGGCCTTTTCCTTTGGAATCCTTTAACCGGGCAAGTATTTGATAAAGTTACAGGCCTGCCTCATTCCCCTTCACAGGGCATGGCAAACCCTTTCGGGAGCATACCCGTGGCAGGCTATATTAAAACCAATTCGGGCAAAGAGTATATCTTTGACTACAATGCAGGAGTATTTTCAAAAAACCCCGGACAGTCATTCCCGCAAATGCCAGAAGTGGTCAAAAAGGCCACTCCCTTCCCATTGTACAACCTGGCACTTGAAATACATGTTGGCAGGTTTTACTCGTTTATTTTTGGTAAATTCCATATTTTGTTCATTCCTTTGGCCGCCCTGGTGGTGGTGAGCATACTTATATCGGGTGTAATACTCTGGATAAGGATCAATGGCCGCAAACGGAGGCAAAAGAAAAACTGCAATCCCAAAATCAAATGATAAAAAAAACCATACCCGGGCAGGCCCCAAAAGTACCTGCAGCCGTTGATGGCCGCATAATGCACGCCGACCCGCAGGTTGAAGCCATTTTGCTTTGCCTGAAGCCTGGCGAAAACATTCCGTTTCACAAAAACCCCTGCGATGTGCTTTTTGCAGGCTTTGAGGGCCGGGCATTTCTCTTATCTCCTTCCGGGGAACTAAGTATTGAATCCGGCGAAACCATTTTCGTAACCGCCGATGAAGAAAGAGCCTGGAAAAACTCAGCATTTGAAACCGCCCGAATAATGGTTTTCAAAATCCTCAGATAGGAAAATAATAGGTAATTGAAATACCCGGTAGGCTAATTTGACTTACCGGGTATTTCCTTTTTTCTTATTTTTATGTCCTAAAACAAAAACGCCTAACCATGAAAATAAAAGTGCCCTTGTTTTTGTGTAATTCATCCTTTCTTTTACTTTTCGCATTTACTTTATCCGCTTCAATTCCAGGTCAGACAATAAATTATGAGTCGTTTGCCGATGGAGTTTTTAACTCGGTTATGGCTGAAAAGAAAATTGCCGGAGCCACCTTTAGCATGGTAAAAGGGGGTCAGACCCTGATAAAAAAAGGTTTTGGTTATGCCAATGTTGAACACGGCATTAAAGTAAACCCCGACACTACACTTTTCCGCATAGGTTCAATCAGTAAGCTTTTTGTCTGGATTGGGGTAATGCAAATGGTTGAGCAGGGCAAGCTCGATCTTGACCGCGATATCAATGAATATCTCACGGCATTTAAAATTCCGGAAAAATTTGGAGAACCAATAACATTGCGAAGTTTAATGACACATACACCTGGTTTTGAAGACAGGCTTTATCAGTTGTTTGTTGTTGACGAAACAAAATTGAACCCTATTGAAGAAGTGCTTAAAGATCAGCTGCCAAAAAGAGTGAGACCTCCCTTTAAGCAAGCCTCATACTCAAACCACGGCACTGGCATTGCGCAATACCTGATTGAAATTGCCAGCGGAATGCCTTTTGTGGAATACGTTGAGCGCTACATTTTCGACCCGCTGGGTATGCAAAACACCACCATAAGGCAACCCCTCCCGCCAGGTTTGGCCCCCAATATGTCGGCCGGATACAAATACAATAATGGGAAATTCGTTGAAAAACCCTTTGAATTAATTCCCTTGCAAAGTGCAGGATCGGCCAGCACCACCGCTGCCGATATGGCTCGGTTTATGAATGCCCTGCTCAACAACACCTGCCACGAAGGCCAATGCCTGCTAAAACCAGAAACATTTGCCCAAATGATTGAACCGGCATTTTATCATGCCAAAGGCGTAAATCCGGCCTTGTTGGGGTTTATGGATGTAAGCGCAAATGGCCGCCGAATGTTTGGGCACGGAGGAAATACATTTTTGTTTCATTCTATGATGGTGGTTATTCCGGAAGAAAATACCGGAATTTTCTATTCATTTAACAGCGAAGGAGGAGCCGACCCCTCGCGAAAAGTTTTTGAACATCTGGCAAAATATTATTTTCCCGACCAAAGACCATTGGCCCAAACCATTGAACTTGACAATGAATACCTAAGTAATTTTAAGGGTACATACAGGATCAACCGCTTTTCGCATACCGAATTTTTTAAGGTACTCGCTTTGGCAATGCACGCAAAAATAGGTTATGAAAACGGTAAACTACGTATGGATGCCATGGGCGAAACAACCTGGTGGCTCCCGGTTGACAGCCTTACCTTCAGAAAGGACAACAGTAATCAGTTGATTGTCTTTTCGCGCAATGAACGAGGTAAAATTGAAAACTTATACCTGGGCCAACTGGCAATAATGGCCTTTAACAAAAATCATGGGGTATGGAACCCCCAGTTGCACCTGATTATTCTGTCGGCACTCGTTGTGGTTATGATTTATATATTACTTATATGGCCCTGGCTATATTTTGTACGCCTCAAATACGTGCGGGCCGATCGAACCCCAGCTACCATTCCATTTGGCAGCAAATTGATTGCCTGGCTAACTGCCCTTTGTTATTTGTTGTTTTTCGTGCTATTTGCAACTGGCACCCCCGAAGGCAACGACCTTGTATTTGGGGTTACAAAAGGAATTAAAACAGCCTTGTTTTTTCCCATATTGGCCATCCCTTTTACCCTACTAATGATTTGGCAAAGCATTGTTCTTATTGACGAACACAATACCCGTTTGAGAAGCAGGCTGTTTTACTGGTTTGCTACTATTGCATTTGTGGCCGCTATATGGCAGTTCTATTTCCTGAACCTGCTGGGATGGCAATATTGAGCTGACATTTTATTGCTTGCCGACATTTTATTGCACTGTTTAATTTTCTACGAAAGGGAAAAGCCGTAATTTAATTGTATGTAACCAAAAATACCATTTGTTAATCACTATTGTCCGACAAAAATTACGTGATTTCTCGATCCGCTCGAAATGACAGGGTTTTCAATAGTTTTGGTTATTAAGGGGGGTAGGTGGCGGCTTCGCCGCCACCTACCCCTTTAAAAAAAAGCTAACCGACTGTCATTCCGAACGTGGTGAGGAAACTCATTCGTAAAATTCTACCCTTTTTACTTTATCGGACAATAGTATTTGTTAATAACGTTTTGATAAGTTACGGAATGTGGGAAAGCCTGGGATTAAAATGTGAATAATTTTGCACCATTATTGCATAATTATCCAAAATGGAAAACAAATCCCAACGCCTTCAGGCAATAAAAAAAATAATAAGCACCCAAAAAATAAGTAGCCAGGAAGAATTACTCATTAAACTTCAAGGCGAAGGTTTTGACCTTACGCAGGCTACAGTATCGCGAGACCTGAGGCATTTGCAAGCAGGCAAGAAACCTGACCCCGAAAAAGGGTCTGTTTTTTTTATTGCCAGTCATGAATCAGGATTAGAAATTAGCGATACCATCGACCCCAGGTTGTTGCTTTCGGGCATAAAATCGGTTGTTTTTGCCAACAATTTTGGGGTTGTAAAAACGCTGCCCGGTTATGCAAGCACCATTGCCGTGCACATCGACAAGCAAAACCGCTTTGAAATAATTGGCACCATTGCCGGCGACGATACCATACTACTAATCCCTGGGCAGGATGTTTCGCACTTCGACTTAAAAAATGCCATGCGGATTATTTTTCCGGGTATTGACCAAGTGATTTCAAAAATGGGATAAGTGTTAATAAAAGAATATTGAACCAAATTCTAAACAATGAATACTTACACCACCAAAAAGAAAGCTCGCCTGATACTGAAAAACGGCAAGGAATTTACAGGCTATTCATTTGGTTACGAAGGGCCGGTAGCCGGCGAGGTGGTTTTTAATACGGCCATGACCGGTTATCCGGAAAGCCTCACAGACCCATCGTACAAAGGGCAAATACTTGTTTCGACCTTTCCCATGATTGGTAATTATGGTGTGCCGAAAAGCGAAATGGAAAACGGCATTCTAAAAGGTTTCGAGTCAGATCGCATTCAGGTTTCAGGCCTGGTCATTTCTGATTATTCAACTGAGTACAGTCACTGGAATGCTGGACAAAGCCTTGGCGATTGGCTACGGCAGCACAAGGTGCCGGGCATTTGTGGAATCGACACGCGCGCCCTTACCAAAATTATTCGTGAATCGGGCTGTATGCTGGGCAAAATCATTATAAACGACGAGGTTCCAGACTGGTACGACCCCAATGCAGAAAACCTGGTAGCGATGGTAAGCACCACTGAAAAAAAAGTTTATGGAAATGGAAAACATAGAATAATGCTGATTGATTGCGGGGTAAAGTTCAACATAATACGAAGTTTGCTCGAATTTGACACTACGGTTATTCGAGCGCCTTACGATTACGATTTTTTGAAGGAAGATTACCATGGTTTATTTATAACCAATGGCCCTGGCGATCCGGCTATGTGCAAACAAACCATTGAACATCTTTCGAAAGCAATTGATGGAGATAAACCCATTTTTGGAATTTGTTTAGGCAGCCAATTGCTTGCCCTTGCTGGCGGGGGCACCACATTTAAGCTTAAATATGGTCATCGCAGCCATAATCAACCTGTTCTGCAGCATGGCACCAATCAATGTTTCATTACTTCGCAAAACCACGGTTATGCTGTTGACCACAACAAAATAAAATCTGAATGGGAGGTTTATTTTACCAACCTCAACGACAATACCTGCGAAGGTATCCGACACAGGCAAAAGCCCATACTGGCCACTCAGTTTCATCCGGAGGCATCAGGAGGTCCAACCGACACAGCGTTTTTGTTTGGCCAGTTTATTGATTTGATTGAAAAACAACAATAATTTTTCCAGAATGGATTTAAAAGATTTTCAGCTTTCGAATACAATTAAAAAAGTGATAGTATTAGGCTCAGGTGCCCTTAAAATTGGCGAGGCAGGCGAGTTTGACTACTCTGGCTCACAAGCGCTAATTGCCTTAAAAGAAGAAGGCATAGAAACCGTGCTTATCAATCCCAACATTGCCACGGTGCAGACTTCAGAAGGCATAGCCGACAAGATATACTTTCTTCCTGTAACACCGCATTTTGTTAAACAGGTTATTGAAAAGGAGAAACCGCAAGGTATTCTGCTTGCTTTCGGGGGGCAAACGGCGCTAAACTGCGGCATTAAATTGGATGATAGCGGCATTTTTAAAAAAAACAGCGTAAAGGTGCTTGGAACGCCCGTGCAAGCTATCAAAAACACCGAAGACCGCGAACTATTTAAAAATAAACTTGATGAAATAGGGGTAAAAACTGCCCGAAGCAAAGCCGTTTCAACCACAGCCGAAGCCATTGAAGCCGCCAGTGAGATTGGTTACCCAATTATTGCAAGGGCTGCATTTGCCCTGGGCGGGCTGGGAAGCGGTTTTGCAACAAACCAGGTTGAACTCGAAAAACTGTGTGCTGGCGCATTTGCCTATTCGCCGCAGGTGCTTATTGAAGAATCGCTCAAAGGCTGGAAAGAGATAGAATACGAGGTGGTGCGCGACCGGTTTAACAATTGTATTACGGTATGCAACATGGAAAACTTTGACCCCTTGGGTATTCATACCGGCGAAAGCATTGTGGTGGCACCTTCGCAAACATTATCAAACAGCGAGTACCATAAGCTTCGGCAACTCTCAATTGACATAATTAGGCATATAGGAGTTATAGGCGAATGCAATGTACAGTATGCCCTGCATCCCGAATCGGAGGATTATAGGGTAATTGAAGTCAACGCACGCTTATCGCGTTCAAGCGCGCTGGCTTCGAAAGCCACAGGATATCCTCTGGCATTTGTGGCCGCAAAGCTGGCTCTTGGTTACGGATTGCACGAATTGAAAAACTCTGTAACAAAAACAACCTCAGCCTTTTTCGAGCCGGCATTAGACTATATTGTGTGTAAAATTCCGCGCTGGGACCTCGGCAAATTTTCGGGGGTTTCTAAACAAATAGGTAGCAGCATGAAAAGCGTGGGCGAAGTAATGGCCATAGGCCGAAACTTCGAGGAAGCTATTCAAAAAGGCCTGAGAATGATAGGACAAGGAATGCATGGCTTTGTAGGAAACTCCGACATTCATTTTGATGATGTGGAAGAAGAACTTCAGAAACCTACCGACATGCGCATTTATGCTATTAGTGCTGCATTGGAAGCAGGCTACCCCATTGAGCGCATACACCAACTGACAAAAATTGACAAATGGTTCCTTATTCGCCTAAACAATATTCACAATATTAAAAAAAGCCTGCAAAGATATGCTAGTCTGGAAAAAATACCCGACGACCTTTTGCTTGAAGCAAAAATAAGAGGCTTCTCCGATTTTCAGGTTGTTCGAATGGTATTGAACTGCCCGCCACATGATATCGAAACTTATATGAACCAGCTCCGCAACCTCCGGAAAGAAAAGGGCATTGTGCCCCGCGTTAAACAAATTGATACCCTGGCTGCTGAATACCCTGCCCATACAAATTACCTGTATCTCACCTATTCAGGAACAGAACACGACGTTGAATTCAATCATGACAAAAAATCGGTTATCGTTCTCGGATCGGGCGCTTACCGTATTGGAAGCAGCGTAGAATTCGACTGGTGCGGTGTAAATGCCCTAAAAACCATACCAAAGGCCGGGCTAAGGTCAATTATGATAAACTACAACCCCGAAACAGTCAGCACCGACTTTGATTTATGCGACCGCTTATACTTCGAAGAGCTTTCGCTTGAAAGAGTAATGGATATTGTTGAGTTGGAATACCCCAAAGGGGTAATAGTTTCAACAGGTGGTCAGATACCCAACAACCTGGCAATGCGCCTTTACCGACAGAACATAAACATTCTGGGCACCTCTCCCCTGGCCATCGACCAGGCCGAAGACCGTAACAAATTTTCAGCAATGCTCGACCGTCTTGGCATAGACCAGCCGCGCTGGAGCGAACTAACCAGTATCGACGACATTTATCGTTTTACCGACCGGGTTGGCTTTCCGCTGCTAATAAGGCCTTCGTACGTACTCTCGGGTGCAGCTATGAATGTGGTATCCAACAAAAGTGAAATGGAGCATTTTTTATCGATGGCAACAAAAGTTTCGAAACAACACCCGGTAGTTGTAACCGAATTTATTGAAGGCGCAAAGGAAATTGAAATTGATGCAGTAGCCCAAAATGGAGAAATAATTGTTTATGCATTAAACGAGCATATCGAGTTTGCCGGAGTGCATTCGGGCGATGCAACCATGGTTTTTCCACCTCAGAAGCTCTACTTCGAAACCATTCGGCGCATAAAAAAAATCAGCAAAGCCATTGCTGCCGAGTTGAATATTTGCGGTCCTTTTAATATGCAATTTCTGGCAAAGGATAATGAAATAAAAGTAATTGAATGTAACCTGAGGGCTTCGCGCAGCTTCCCATTTGTCTCGAAGGTGCTGAAGGTTAATTTTATTGAGTTGGCTACAATGATTATGCTGGGTTTAAATCCTGAAAAGCCAAACAAGTCGATATTCGACCTTGATTATATTGGGATAAAAGCACCCCAGTTTAGCTTTTCCCGGCTAGCCAAGGCCGATCCGGTGCTGGGCGTTGAAATGGCTTCGACAGGGGAAGTAGGGTGCCTGGGCGATACTTTTTATGAAGCAATTTTAAAGGCAATGTTTTCGGTGGGTTACTCAATACCAAAAAAGAACATTTTGCTAAGCACTGGCCCCATGCGCTCAAAGGTTGAAATGCTAAACCCCTGCAAAATACTTGTAGAAAAAGGGTATAACCTGTTTGCAACACGCGGCACGGCCAACTTCTTGCTCCTTAACGGCATACAAGCTCAAAGCCTGCACTGGCCCGACGAAGATGCCAAGCCAAACGTAATCGACTTTTTGCGTAACAAAATGATTGACCTGGTAATAAACATACCCAAAGATCACAGCGAGTCTGAACTTTTTAACGATTACGAAATAAGGCGCAATGCCATTGACTATAACATCCCCCTGATAACAAATGCAAGACTGGCAAGCGCATTCGTTAACGCATTTTGCCTTATCAAACCTGAAGAAATAAAAATAAAAAGCTGGGACGAATACCTGTAATAACTGATGAGGTATTCGGGCAATACGACTATTAAACCAGACCATGGTTTTTGGTTAACTTTGTATTTTAAAAAAAACGGTAAAGAATGAAAAAGACTTTTTACGCCATGTTGCTTGGGGCAGCCCAGGCCTTTAGTTCGTGTGGCCACAAAACACAGGTTGACCTGATTGTTCACAACGCCACGGTTTATCTTGTTGACGGGGCTTTCTCCACAACCGAGGCTTTTGCGGTTAAGGACGGAAAGATTGTTGAAACAGGCAGCAGCAGTGCAATTCTTAAAAAATATAAATCGGCCGAAAAGACCAATTTGCATGGCGCTTTTGTTTTTCCGGGCCTTATTGACCCCCACAGTCATTTTTTTGGTTATGGGCGATACCTGGCCCATGCCAACCTTATGGGTACAGGTTCATTCGAAGAAATTATTGAGATTTTGAAAAGCCACCAGGCCAATTACCCATCTGAATGGTTGATTGGGCGGGGCTGGGATCAGAACCTATGGCCAGTGAAGGAGTTTCCGCACCGCAGCCAACTCGATGCAGCTTTTCCAGATGTTCCGGTGCTGCTCATACGCGTTGATGGCCATGCCGCCATTGCAAATTCCGAAGCGCTGCGCCGCGCGGGCATCACCCCCGGCACAAAGATAGCCGGAGGCGAAGTGATTGTAACAGACAACCAACCCACCGGAATCCTAATAGACAATGCCATACAACTGGTGCGCGCGCAGATTCCCCCTCCCTCCCTTCAAGATGAAATAAATGCCCTTTTAAACGCCCAGACCAACACATTTGCAGTGGGGCTTACCAGCGTGAGCGATGCAGGTCTCGATGCAAGCATAGTGCACCTGATCGATTCGCTTCAAAAGGCTGGCAAACTGAAAACCAGGATATATGTGATGCTTAGCCCTACACAAGAAAATTTTGAAACATTTGTAAAAAAGGGGCCATTTAAGTCCGATTTTCTTAATGTTCGATCGGTAAAACTTTTTGCCGACGGGGCACTTGGGTCGCGTGGTGCTAAACTGATTGAAGACTACACAGACGATCCGGGCAATTCAGGACTGCTGGTAGAAACGCCCGAATTTATGGTTGAAGTGGCAAACCGGGCATTTCAGTATGGTTTCCAGGTAAATACGCACGCTATAGGCGACTCGGCAAACAGGCTGGTTCTTAACATTTACGCTAATATTCTAAAGTCAAAAAACGACCTTCGCTGGCGCATTGAGCACGCCCAGATTATACACCCAGATGATTTTGAACTATTCGGACGTTACAGCATTATTCCCTCTATACAAACCACCCATGCCACCAGCGATATGATTTGGGCAGCCGACCGAATTGGGCCAGCACGAATGAAAGGCGCGTATGCCTACCAGAAACTGTTGCAGCAAAATGGATGGCTGCCCAATGGAAGCGACTTCCCGGTTGAGCATATAAACCCTCTGTATGGCTTCTACGCTGCATTTTCTCGAAAAAATCACCAAGGCTACCCCCAGGAAGGATTTCAAATGGAGAATGCCCTCACGCGCGAACAGGCCATGCGCGCTATGACTATCTGGGCGGCAAAAGCGCAATTCGAGGAGCATGAAAAAGGAAGCATGGAACCAGGAAAATTTGCCGACTTCATAGTATTGGAAAAAGACCTAATGACAATGTCCCCCGAAGAAATTTTAACGCTGCAAGTAAAATACACATACGTGAACGGGAAAAAGGTATTTGCTGCAATAAGGGAATAAGTAAGGCTACATTACCAACGACAAACTTTTAGGAGGGACCAGGTTTTGCTGGTTCCTGCCTTATATGCAAAATAGTTGCTTTTATAAGGTAAAAATTTTTCGAACTGCAACTTTTCATTGTCCAGCGAAAAGTTCTCGCAAATCTTTAATACAACACCATCTAATTTTTCGCCATTTGTGCAAAAAACCCAGATTTTCATATCTTTATCCAGAAATACAAAATAAATCACTATT
>CAYGDW010000040.1:0-27010 GCA_964348755.1 uncultured Bacteroidales bacterium
AAGTAAATTATAGTGCAAATATATCTCTGTTAATGAAATAACAATTACATTTAGGTACTGATTTCCTTAAAACGCAACAAACCAAAAGCGATGAACGTATTAAAAAAATTATACCGGTTCTTAACTCCGCCGGCAAGCTGGCGAATGACCGTGATAATACTTTTTGGCATTTTTGCAGGGATTTTGCTTCTTGTGGCTCACATTTCGAAGGCCACTTCATATTTGTCAGACAAGCCGGAAACCTGCATTAATTGCCATGTTATGTATCCGCATTACGCTTCATGGTCAAAAAGCAGCCACAGCGAGGTAGCCACCTGCAGCGATTGCCATGTACCTCAGGATAATCTGGTAAGGAAATACTATTTTAAGGCAAACGATGGGTTCAGGCATAGTTTATTCTTTACATTTCGCTGGGAGCCACAGGTTCTTATGCTAAAACGACCAGGAAAAGGAGCGGTTCAGGAAAACTGCATTCGTTGCCATAGCCAAATGGTTGACATGACCCAGTTGGTTGAGGTTACCAGGAAGGTTGCCGAAGCTGGCGACGGAAAATTTTGCTGGGATTGCCACCGCGAAACGCCCCATGGCACTGTAAAAAGCCTTTCGGCCGCCCCCCATTCGCTGGTAGAGCGGTTGCCCACAGTAGTTCCTCCATGGCTCGAATGGCTTTTGGGCAGCCCTGACAGATAGCACGAATTTTGGCATACTGTAAATAAAATCTTTAAATAATATTCGCCTAACCACAAAAACGACCATAATCATGAGCAATACTGAAACTTTAAAAAGGAAACCCTGGGTAAATTGGGTGTTGTTTTTTTCAACTGTAATTATAGTGTTTATAATTGGGCTTTTTGCAGCAAGCATTGTTGAAAGGCGCAGCGAAGCACAATTATATTTTCAGATGGTGCGCGAAATAGGCCAGTTCGAATCAGACAATGCTGTTTGGGGTGAGAATTTCCCCCGGCAGTATCAATCTTATATGCAAACTTCCGACACCACTTTTCGCAGCAAATATTTTGGATCGGCCTGGATAGATTATCTTTCGGATTACCCCGAATTGGTAATCCTATGGGCTGGTATGCCTTTTTCGCGCGATTACAACCAAGCCCGGGGGCATTATTATGCTGTAAACGATGTGCATAATACCCTTCGTACCGGTGTAAACCAACCCGCTACCTGTTGGGCGTGTAAGAGTTCGGATTTTCCCAGGCTAATAGCCGAAATGGGCACAGCCGAATTTTATGCCAAATCCATGGCCGAAACAGGACACCTGGTGCATAATCATATAGGCTGCGCCGATTGCCATGACCATAAAAACATGAATCTAATTATTACCCGCCCTGCCCTTGTTGAAGCATTTGCCAGGCAAGGTATTGATATTACAAAGGCCACCCGCCAGGAGATGAGGTCGCTGGTTTGCGCCCAGTGCCATGTTGAATATTTTTTTAAGCAACCAGGCAATTACCTGACATTTCCATGGGACAAAGGGTTTTCGGCCGAGGCTATGGAGGAATATTATGATAGTTTGCAACATCGCGACTGGGTTCATGCTTTGAGCCGCACCCCCATGCTTAAGGCCCAACACCCGGATTATGAGTTGTATATGACGGGAATTCATGCACAAAGGGGAGTTTCTTGTGCCGATTGCCACATGCCCTACAAAAGAGAAGGAGGTATAAAGTTTACCGACCACCACCTTAGAAGCCCTTTGGCCGATATTTCTAGCTCTTGCCAAACCTGCCACAGGCAAAGCGAAGATGAATTAAGAAAAAATGTTTTTGACAATCAAAATAGAATTGCTGAGCTTCGCCGGATTTGTGAAATAAACCTTGCCAGGGTGCATATTGAAGCCAAAGGCGCATGGGATGCAGGTGCCACCGAGCAGGAAATGGCCAATGTACTTAAAAACATAAGGCATGCTCAATGGCGTTGGGATTGGGTTGCTGCTGCAAAAGGAATGGGTGTTCATTCGCCTTCAGAATCGCTCAAGGTGCTGGGCACAGCTATTCAAAAGGTAAATGAAGCCAGGCTTTTGCTCTCATCAATTTATCACAAGTATGGCCAGAACTTCCCGCCCAACCTTCCTGATATTTCAAGCAAGGCAAAAGCCCAGGAGTTTATTGGGCTTGATATGCCAAAGCTGCGTGGCGAAAAGAAAGAATGGAAAGAAACAGTCTTACCAAAGTGGCTCGGTTCACTTTAGCTAAAAGGATAAAAAAACCGCCCCGAAATAATTTCCGGGGCGGTTTTTTTACGGGTAAGTTACTCGATGTTTACTCCAGCTACGGCCTCGGCAATATTTAAGAGTCCATCGCCTACCTTTTCGCAACTGGTTATAAGCTTATTGTAATAGAAAGCGCTTTTAACATGGCCCAAGCCCTTTTCAATATCCTCGATTACTGCGCTAGCAACAGCATCGCGAAAAGCATTGATTCTGGTTTCAAGTTCAATACTGCGTGCCAGGTTGGCTCTGGCAGAATTCTCGTCCTTGGCAAGGGTTTCCAACACCTGCTCAAAAGCATCGTTGGTAAGTTTAAACATTTCAAACAACTCGCTGCGTTGCGCCGGGGTAAAATAAACTTTTTCTTCTTTCTTTTTGGCCAGAATGGTTGACATCTTAAAACAAATGTCGCCAATCTTTTCAACTTCGGAGCAAACTAAGCGCATACGCCGCAATTCTTCTGCAGTTTGTCCACTAAGTTGCTTTTTCGAAACCTTTACTAAAAAGGTAGTGATCTCTACTTCTACCCTGTCGGTAATTTCTTCGTATTTACTTACCCGCTCGCGCAATTCTTCAAATTCTTTTTTGTCAGTTTCAATAATCATGGCCGGAATAAAGTTGAACATACGCTGGGCCAGGTCAGCAAATCTTTTTGTTTCCCTTTTTGCCTGAAAAACCGATAGTTCGGCAGCCTGCAGAAATCCACTGTTAAAATATTCTAATTGAGGTCGTTCAAACTTCTTGCCTTTCGACTGTAATACGCGTTCAACAAGAATAACGAAATATTTAAGAAGGCTAATTAGCAAAACTGTATTTATTATATTAAAGGCAGAGTGAAAAACAGAAAGGCCAATCGGAATCATTGTGGGAATGGTATAGGGCGATGACAACCCTAAGTGCATCATATAATGATCGATCTGACCTAAAAATGGTTTAAAAATAATGAGCATCCAAAACACACCTGTAAGATTAAAAAAAGTATGTGCCAATGCAGCTCGCTTTGCCTGAATGTTTCCTACCAATGCAGCAAGATTGGCAGTAATGGTTGTACCTATATTTTCGCCAAGCACTATTGCTGCCCCATGCTCAAAACCAATCCAGCCATTGTTGCACATAACCAGGGTAAGGGCCATTGTGGCACTCGATGATTGAAGCACAATGGTAATTAGTGTTCCTATTCCAAGAAAAATAAGGGTGGATAGAAATCCGTAATCGGTCAGTTGTCCGAGTGCCTCAAATATTTGTGGATTGCTGTTCAGATCGGGTACTGAGTTTTTGAGATACTCAAGTCCTAAAAAAAGCAAAGCGAAGCCCAAAAGGGTTTCGCCAAGCGAATTCAACCTTTCGCGGTTCATAAGCAGCAGCGGGAAACTGATGCCAATAAGGGGTATTGAAAAGGTGGCTATACTAATTTTAAAGCCAAGCAGCGAAATTAACCAGGCGGTGGTTGTAGTACCAATATTTGCACCCATAATCACACCTATGGCTTGCGAAAGATTTAGCAGCCCTGCATTTACAAAACTCACCACCATAACGGTGGTGGCCGAAGAAGATTGCACCAGAGAGGTTACGGCAAGGCCTGTAAGAACTCCAATATATTTGTTTGAAGTCATGGAGTTTAATATGGAGCGCATTTTGTCTCCGGCAAGTTTCTGAATTCCCTCGCTCATGGTTTTCATGCCAAAAAGGAATAAGCTGAGCGAACCAAAGAGGGTCAAAAACTGCAATAAACTATAACTCATGATGGCCTGATTTTAAGGGCATAAAATTACACAAATCCGGGCCAATAGTTATTTTCTAACATAAAATTAATGCTAGGTTTATAAGAAGACCCAATAAAATAGCCCAATACACAAAAATAAAGAGGGCATTGGCCCTCTTTATTTTCTATGGAAAGAAAAATTATTTTTTAAGGAACTTAAAATCCTTGCCAAGGTATCGGGCGGTTTCGCCGAGCATTTCTTCGATACGCAATAGCTGATTGTATTTTGCAATGCGCTCTGAGCGGCATGCCGAACCGGTTTTAATCATGCCGGTATTGAGGGCCACTGCAAGATCGGCAATAAAAGTATCTTCGGTTTCGCCCGAGCGATGGCTCATAACGGCGGTGTACGAATTACGGTAGGCAAGGTTCACAGCTTCAATGGTTTCGGTAAGCGAGCCAATTTGGTTTACTTTAACAAGTATTGAGTTTGCAACGCCTTTTTCAATACCAAGGCCAAGGCGATTTACATTGGTTACAAACAGGTCGTCGCCTACGAGCTGAATTTTTTTGCCAAGACTGTCCGTCATAATTTTCCAGCCTTCCCAGTCGTCTTCGGCCATGCCGTCTTCGATTGAAACTATGGGATATTTCTTCACCCAGTCAGCCCAGTAATCAACCATCTGAGCTGGTGTTAGCTTATCGCCTGTAGATTTATGCAAATGATATACATTTTCCTGTGTTAAAAAGTATTCGCTCGAAGCAGGATCTAAGGCTATAAAAATATCTTCTCCTGGGCGGTAGCCAGCATTTTCGATGGCCTGAAGTATAACTGTTACGGCTTCTTCGTTTGATTTAAGATTGGGGGCAAAACCGCCTTCGTCGCCAACATTGGTCGAATAGCCTTGTTTTTTCAAAACAGCTTTGAGGTGATGAAACACCTCGGCACCCATTTTAATGGCATGTGTAAAAGAGGAAGCGCCAATTGGCATAATCATAAACTCCTGAAAATCAATTGAGTTATCGGCATGCGAGCCACCGTTAATGATATTCATTAATGGGATTGGAAGCAGGTTTGCATTCACTCCGCCAACATATCTAAACAGGGGTTGGCCTGTTTCGATAGCTGCAGCCTGAGCTGCGGCAAGCGAAACACCAAGTATGGCATTTGCGCCCAAATTGCTTTTGTTTGGTGTGCCATCGAGTTCAAGCATGGTTTTGTCAATCAGAGCCTGGTCAGTAACATACAAGCCCTTCAATTCGTTGTTCAGGGTATTATTTACGTTTCCAACAGCTTTCAAAACTCCTTTTCCAAGGTAGTTCTGCTTGTCGCCATCCCTGAGTTCAACTGCTTCGTGCACACCGGTCGATGCACCAGAAGGAACTATGGCGCGGCCCATTACGCCATTCTCGGTAATTACTTCCACTTCAATGGTTGGGTTTCCTCTTGAATCTAAAACTTGTCTTGCATGAATGTTTAAAATTGCGCTCATAATATTTTTATTAGTGTTAAGGGTCTGTTTAATGGGTAAAATTAAGAAAAAACACGCCACAAAAAAAATAAAGGATAAAGCGGATTATCCATCTTTATCCTTTCAGTTTAATGCCCTATTGTAAACATTGATTACTTTTCAGTATCAGGTGCCTCAGGATTAACCGCCTCATCAGCAACATTTTCTGGCGTTGTTGTTTCGGTTAGGCTTTGGGCTTTTGGTTCAGTTTTTTCTGCAACAGTTTCTTTTACAGGCTTTTCAGCCATTGGGGCTTCTTTTACAGCCGCGGGCGCATCCTCTTCTGTTTTTTTGCGACGGCCGGCCCTGCGAGTTTTTTTCGACTGATCACCTTCTCCCTTTTTAAGAAGCATTGGGTTGTAATCGACCAGCTCGATCATACACATTTCAGCGCCATCGCCCTGGCGAAAGCCTGTTTTTAGAATGCGGGTATAACCTCCGGGGCGATTAGCTACTTTTAGTGCAATTTCGCGAAACAGTTCGCTAACGGCATGTTTGTCTTCGAGATAACTGAAAACAATGCGGCGCGAATGGGTTGAGTCGTCTTTTGATTTGGTAATCAGTGGCTCAACATATACCTTCAAAGCTTTGGCTTTGGCAATGGTAGTGTTTAAGCGTTTATGAAGGATTAGGGAAGCTGCCATGTTTGAAAGCAGGGCCTTGCGATGAGCAGATTTCCTTCCCAGATGATTGACTTTCTTTCTGTGTCTCATTTCTGTTATTCCTTATCTAATTTATATTTGGCCAGGTTCATTCCAAATGTGAGGCTTTTCGATTTAATAAGCTCCTCGAGTTCGGTGAGTGATTTTTTTCCAAAGTTGCGAAACTTGAGCAAATCATGCTTGTTCAATGAAACAAGGTCGGCCAGGGTTTCAACATCGGCAGCTTTTAGGCAATTGAGGGCACGAACCGAAAGGTCCATGTCAACAAGTTTGGTTTTGAGCAACTGACGCATGTGCAGTGAAGTTTCATCGAACTCTTCACTGGCCGCTTTTTCTTCGGTATCAATGGTAATTTTCTCGTCAGAAAACAGCATGAAATGAACAATGAGAATTTTGGCGCCTTCTTTAAGTGCCTCTTTGGGTGAAATAGAACCATCGGTAAGAATTTCCACAACCAGCTTTTCGTAGTCGGTTTTCTGCTCCACGCGATAGTCTTCAACATAAAACTTCACGTTTTTTATGGGGGTAAAGACTGAATCTACTGCAATGGTGCCAAACACGGGGTTAAGGGGCTTGTTCTCTTCGGCGGCAACATATCCCCTGCCCTTTTCAATGGTTAATTCCAGAGAAAAGCTAACCCCTGGTTCCAAATTGCAAATGACCACATCGGGGTTCAGTACCTGAAAACTGGCAAGCGAATTGTTCAGGTGGCCTGCAGTGAGGACTTCCTGGCCAGAAATATTGATGCTGAATTTTTCGCTTTCAATTTCCTCTACCTGCCTTTTAAACCGCACTTGCTTAAGGTTGAGAATGATTTCTGTAACATCTTCAACCACACCTTTAATTGTCGAGAATTCATGATCAACACCCTCAATTCTTACCGAGGTAATGGCAAAACCCTCGAGCGACGACAGCAGGATTCTCCTGAGGGCGTTACCAATGGTTATACCATAACCGGGTTCGAGCGGCCGAAACTCAAATTTGCCGAATCGTTCACTTGATTCGACCATGATCACCTTATCCGGTTTTTGAAAAGCTAAAATTGCCATTATTGTTGGGTTTTGAATTAAAAAAGAAAATGATCGTTACTTGGAGTAAAGTTCCACGATGAGTTGTTCCTTGATATTCTCCGGGATGGATTCTCTTTCGGGCATATTGAGGAACTTGCCCTGCATTTGCTCTTTGTTCCATTCAAGCCACGAATAGCTGCTTGGTCTTGCGGCAATGCATTCAACAATAATTTCGAGGCTTTTCGACTTTTCGCGTACCCCGATTACATCGCCAGTTTTTACGGTAAATGAAGGTATGTTTGTAACTTCACCATTTACGGTAATGTGGCGGTGGCCAACAAGTTGGCGCGCTGCCCGGCGAGTGGGCGCAATTCCCATGCGGTAAACCACATTGTCAAGGCGGGATTCGAGCAAGGCCAGAAGATTTTCACCTGTAATGCCTTTCATTCGAAGGGCTTTTTTAAAAGTATTCAGGAACTGGCGCTCGAGCAAGCCATAAGTATATTTGGCTTTTTGCTTTTCAAGAAGCTGAACGCCATATTCTGACATTTTCTTGCGCTTCTTGGCCTGCCCGTGCATTCCCGGGGGGTACTTCTTCTTTTCAAATGCCTTATCAGCCCCGAATATGGGTTCACCAAATTTTCGGGCTATCTTTGATTTTGGGCCTAAATATCTTGCCATGTTTTGTTAAAATCTTTTATTTACAAACACAAAAAACAAATGATTATACTCTCCTTCTTTTTGGCGGACGGCAGCCATTGTGTGGCAAAGGAGTAACATCCATGATCTCGGTTACTTCAATACCGGCGGCATGCAGGTTTCGGATTGCCGATTCGCGTCCGGAGCCAGGGCCTTTTACAAAAACTTTTACTTTGCGCAGGCCAAGGTCATAAGCGACTCTTGCGGCATCGCCGGCAGCCATTTGACCGGCATAGGGGGTGTTCTTTTTCGAACCCTTAAAGCCCATTTTGCCGGCCGACGACCACGAGATTACCTGCCCGGTTTGGTTGGTTAGGGTTATAATAATGTTGTTGAAAGAAGCGAAAATATGAGCCTGTCCGACAGGTTCAACTTTTACCACTCTCTTCTTGACGCTCCTTGCGCTTTTGGTTGTTTTTGCCATTGTTAAAAACTGTTTTGCTCTGATCAAGGGGTGCTCCTTGCACCCTCTTCTGGTTAATTATTACTTGGTTGCCTTTTTCTTGTTGGCAACGGTCTTTTTCTTTCCTTTACGGGTGCGGGCATTGTTCTTTGTTTTCTGACCCCTGAGTGGCAGCCCAATTCTATGCCGGATACCACGATAGCACCCAATATCCATCAATCGCTTAATGTTCATTTGAACCTCAGACCGCAACGAGCCTTCAACTTTAAACTTCTCGTTAATAATGCTGCGGATCGCGCTTAACTGATCGTCGTTCCACTGCTCAACCTTTAAGGATTGATCAACCCTGGCTTCATCGAGAATATAGGCAGCAGTGCTGCGGCCAATACCGTAAATGTAGGTAAGGCTTATAACGCCTCTTTTGTTCCTCGGAATGTCAACTCCTGCTATACGTGCCATATGCTTTTTTGTGTTAAATTAAGTTTTGTTATCCCTGACGTTGCTTGTACTTGGGATTCTTCTTGTTAATGATGTAAATTCTCCCTTTTCTGCGAACAATTTTGCACTCAGGGCTTCTTTTCTTAACTGACACTCTGACTTTCATTTTTCAGTTTTTTGTGTGTGTTCTATTACCTTTTTTACTTGTACCTAAACGATATTCGACCTTTGGTAAGATCATAAGGCGACATTTCAACCTTAACCTTGTCTCCTGGCAAAATTTTAATGTAATGCATACGCATTTTGCCCGAAATGTGAGCCGTGATTACGTGGCCATTCTCGAGTTCAACCCTGAACATTGCATTGCCCAGCGATTCGATGACCACGCCATCTTGTTGTATTGATGCTTGTTTTGCCATATAAACTTATCGAATAATGATTGAATTATTTTGGTTTTCCATCAAAGCTTCTTCAATATACCGAAACGTTGACAACACATCTGCCTTACCTTGCCTTATGGCAATGGTATGCTCGTAATGTGCAGAAGGTTTACGATCGGCTGTTCGTATAGTCCAGCCATCGCGTTCCTGCACAACAAAACGCTGACCCAGGTTGATCATTGGCTCAATGGCAATTACCAGTCCTTCTTTCAGCTTTGCACCTTTTCCACTGCTTCCAAAATTTGGTACCTCAGGGGCTTCGTGCAGGTTGCGGCCAAGTCCGTGGCCTACAAGCTCACGTACCACCGAAAAACCAGCCTTTTCGGCATATTGCTGAATGGTGGCCGAAATATCGCCCAAAGTATTACCCCCAACAGCCTTTTCAATTCCAAGATACAGGCAGGTGTGAGTAACTTTTAACAGCCGCTTGAGCGATTCGCTGATCTCACCAATGGCAAATGTATAGGCCGAGTCGCCATAGTAACCGTTTTTTAGCACCCCGCAATCAACCGAAAGAATTTCACCTTCTTTCAGTTCGGTTTTGGAGGGAAACCCGTGAACCACTACTTCGTTGGGCGAAACGCAAAGTGTATAAGGAAACCCATGATACCCTTTAAAGCCTGGCGAAGCGCCGTGGTCGCGAATAAATTCCTCGGCAACCTTATCGAGGTGCTGGGTAGTTATGCCCGGTTTTATGTGCCGTGCTACTTCTGCCAGCGTTTTTGCAACAAGCAAAGAACTTTCCCTTATTAATTCAATTTCTTCGTTGGTCTTGTAATGAATCATTACGGCAGCCGTTTTAGCCGGTCATTCCCATTGATGAACGCCCTTTAATCCTGCCGGACTTGGTGAGTCCATCGTAATGACGCATTAATAGATGACTTTCGATCTGCTGCAAAGTATCAAGCACAACCCCTACCATAATCAAAAGCGAAGTTCCGCCAAAGAACTGGGCAAATTGCCCGGTTACGCCCATAATACCTACCAGGGCAGGCATTATGGCAACAAAGGCCAGAAACAACGATCCCGGCAGGGTAATTTTCGACATAACATTGTCGATAAATTCAGCGGTTTTTTTACCTGGTTTCACACCTGGAATAAACCCGCCATTCTTTTTCATGTCTTCTGCCATTTGGTTAGGATTAACGGTTATGGCAGTATAAAAATAAGTAAACAAAATTATTAGTACAGCAAAGGTAAAATTATACCAAAACCCGTAGAAATTAGACATAACGGCTGCAAAACCTCCAAGTGTTTCCGAGAAGCCTGCAAGGGTAATGGGAATAAACATAATGGCCTGTGCAAAAATTATTGGCATTACACCGGCTGCATTCACCTTGAGTGGTATGTACTGACGTACGCCACCATATTGCTTGTTGCCAACAATTCGTTTTGCAAACTGAACAGGAATGCGGCGGGTGCCTTGCACCAGCAGAATACAAAATACCACCACAGCCATCAGCACCACTATTTCAAGAAGAAATACCACCAAACCTCCGCTTTCGGTATTGCGGGCAATAAACTCGCCAAACAAGGCAAAGGGTAGTTGGGCAATAATCCCAATCATGATAATAAGTGAGATACCGTTGCCGATGCCCTTTTCGGTAATACGTTCACCCAGCCACATTACAAACATGGTTCCGGCAATAAGGATTATTACCGACGAAATCATGAAAAATGTGGTTGGTGATGTTGCACCCGGGTCGAAAGGCGAAATAGCTTCGGGGGGCAATTGACTAATCAGGTTGGCCAAATAAGCCGGAGCCTGGGCGGCTGTAATGAGCACCGTAAGGTAGCGGGTCATTTGGTTTATTTTCTTACGACCACTTTCGCCTTCCTTTTGAAGCCGCTGGAAGTAAGGAACCGCCATACCTAAAAGCTGTATAACAATAGAGGCGCTGATGTAAGGCATAATGCCCAGAGCAAAAATTGATGCATTGCTAAAAGCACCACCCGAAAACATATTGAGCAGGCCCAAAAGACCTTCCTGAGTCTGCGCCTGAAGCTGATCAAGCATAGCCGGATCAACCCCCGGAAGCACAATAAAGGACCCTAAGCGATATATCAAAATAAAGCCAAGGGTGTTTATTATGCGGATTCGAAGATCGTCGATCCGGTAAATATTCTGAAGCGTTTTGATAAATCGTTTCATTATCAGGAATTAAATCTTGTTTACTTTTCCACCATTGGCTTCAATAGCTTTAACGGCTGTAGCCGAAAAAGCATGGGCAGTAACCTCAACTTTTGCAGTTAGTTTGCCACGTCCCAAAATCTTAACCAAATCATTTTTCGACATCAGGCCGTTATCCATCAACACGTTGATATCAATAACTTCAATGCCTTTTTCCTGAGCAAGTTTTTGTAAAACATCGACATTGATTCCGGCATACTCAACTCGGTTGGGATTCTTGAAACCAAATTTGGGTACTCTTCTCACCAAGGGCATCTGACCACCTTCAAAACCGGCTTTTCGGCTGTAGCCCGAGCGCGATTGAGCGCCTTTATGGCCTCTTGTAGAGGTACCGCCCCTGCCAGAACCTTCACCACGTCCAATGCGCTTGCCAGTTTTTACCGAACCCTTTGCTGGCTTTATATTGCTTAAATCCATTGTGTTATGCAATTAAAAATTATTGAACAAATCCAAACTATTCACTTACTTCTTCAACAACAAGCAAGTGCCTCACAGCATTGATCATGCCTTCGACCTGGGGTGTACCAACAACCACAAGTGGGCGATGGAGCTTGCGCAAACCAAGGGCTATCAATGTTCTTTTCTGACGTTCGGGCCGGCCGATGCCACTTTTCACCTGAACAATTTTGTATTTTTTCATTTCAAAGTGTTTTTCTGATAACTGGAACTTTGCTGCCGGGTGCATTTGTTGCGCCCCACACAGTATTATCCCTTAAAAACTTTTTCAACATCAATGCCCCTGTGCTGTGCAACAGTAAAAGGATCTCTGAGTTTTGCAAGGGCATCGATAGTTGCCTTTACAACGCTATGCGGGTTTGAAGAGCCTTTAGATTTGGCAAGTACGTCGGTTATTCCAACGCTTTCGAGCACTGCGCGCATGGCACCGCCTGCAATTACTCCAGTACCGTGAGAGGCAGGTTTAATCAGTACCAAGGCTCCGCTGTATTTGCCCTCCTGGCTGTGTGGTATGGTGCCTTTGTGTACCGGTACTTTAATAAGGTGCTTTTTTGCATCGTCAATACCTTTGCTTATAGCTGTAGTAACTTCTTTGGCTTTACCCAAACCATAGCCCACCACGCCATTTTCGTTGCCAACAACAACAATTGCAGAAAAACTGAAGGTGCGACCACCCTTGGTTACTTTGGTAACGCGCTGGATGCTAACAAGCCTGTCTTTAAATTCGATTTCGCTCGACTTTACTTTCTTTATATTCGCGTTTGTCATATTCTTAGAAATTTAAACCGCCTTCGCGGGCACCTTCTGCCAATGATTTTATACGTCCGTGATACAAATAACCGTTACGGTCAAAAACAACCTTATCGATTCCTGCTTCTGCAGCCTTGCTAGCAACCAACTTGCCAACTTCTCTGGCTGTTTGGGCTTTGGTCATTTTCTTTTCGGCCAGTTCTTTCGATATGGAAGATGCAGCCACAAGTGTGTGGCCTTCCAGATCGTTGATAACCTGGGCATAAATGCCCTTGTTGCTGCGAAATACTGTTAATCGCGGACGATCGCTGGTGCCGAACACCTTTTTGCGGATGCGGTATTTTATTTTGGTCCGTCTGTTGAGTTTCTTATGTGTTGCCATCCTGATTAGGAAATTAAAAGATTTACAAAAATTACTTAGCACCAGCAGCTTTACCGGCCTTACGACGCAGAACCTCGCCCTGGAAGCGGATACCTTTGCCTTTGTATGGCTCGGGCTTGCGCAATGAGCGAATCTTGGCCGCTACCTGCCCAATGAGCTGCTTGTCGTGCGATTCAAGAATAATGGTAGGGTTTTTACCCCTTTCAGTAATCGTTTGCAGTTTGATCTCCTGAGGCAACTCAAAGAAGATATTGTGCGAATAACCAAGTGAGAGTTCGAGCAGGTTGCCATCGTTCGAGGCTTTATAACCTACACCAACAAGCTCCTGTATAACTTTATAACCTACAGAAACCCCAACAACCATATTGTTGATAAGGGCACGGTAAAGGCCATGAAGAGCCTTGTGCCTTTTTTGGTCTGATGGACGCTCAACATACAATGTGCCGTTTTCAACACGGATTTTAATATCCAGATCAACAGCTTGTCTGAGCTCGCCTTTGGGCCCTGTAACATTTACAACATTATTGTCGGAAACATTTACAGTGACGCCTGCAGGCAAAGTAATGGGCAATTTACCTATTCTTGACATTTTTCCCCTCCTTTAGCTTACGTAACAAATTACTTCACCACCCACTTTAAGTACGCGGGCTTCTTTATCAGTGATCAAACCTTGGGAAGTGGAAATAACGGCTATACCAAGACCGTTGAGTACACGCGGCAAATTCTCGGCACTGCAATATTTACGCAAACCAGGCTTACTTATCCTGGTAATTTCGTTAATAGCAGGCACTTTGGTTACAGGGTTATACTTCAGGGCAATTTTGATGATAGCAGGCATTTTGTCATCCTCAAATTTATAATTGAGAATAAAGCCTTTTTCAAAAAGAATTTTAGTGATCCCCTTCTTGAGATTCGATGCAGGAATTTCTACAATCCTGTGATTGGCCTTCACGGCATTCCTTATTCTTGTCAGATAATCTGCAATTGGATCGGTTACCATTTTGTTTTTATAAAAGTTGATTGTTAAAATTATTACCAGCTGGCTTTAGTAATGCCAGGAATAAGGCCGTTGCTAGCCATCTCGCGAAAGTTAATACGGCTGATTCCGAACTGGCGCATATATCCTTTTGGCCTTCCGGTAAGCTTGCAGCGGTTGTGCAGACGAACAGGCGATGCATTCTTAGGAAGTTTTTGCAACCCTTCATAGTCGCCCTGGGCTTTCAGTTCGGCCCTTTTTGCAGCATACTTTGCAACCAGTTTTGCTCTTTTAATTTCGCGGGCTTTGATTGACTCTTTTGCCATTATTCAATGTTATTTTTTAAGGTTCTTGAATGGAATACCAAATTCGCGCAACAAAGCAAATGCTTCCTTGTCGGTTTTGGCACTTGTTACAAACGTAATGTCCATACCACTTATACGCGTTACCTTGTCAATATTAATCTCAGGAAAAATAATCTGCTCAGATACGCCAAGGGTAAAGTTTCCACGCCCGTCGAAACCTTTTTCATTGATTCCTTTAAAGTCGCGGATACGGGGCAATGAAACGGATACGAGCCTGTCTAAGAATTCGTACATATTGTCACCGCGAAGGGTTACCCGAACACCGATAGGCATACCTCTCCTGAGCTTAAAGTTCGAAATGTCCTTTTTCGATTTGGTGGTAACAGCTTTCTGGCCGGCAATCTGGGTGAGTTCATCAAGGGCCGATTCAATAATCTTTTTGTCGGCAATGGCATCGCCAACCCCCCTGTTAAGACTGATTTTCAACAGCTTGGGAGCTTCCATTTGGCTCTTGTAGCCAAACTCCTGCATTAATGCAGGAATTACCTCCTTATAATAATTCTGCTTAATTCTTGGAATGTAGCTCATTATTTTATCACCTCCCCTGTCTTTTTGGAAATACGTACCAATTTGCCTTTGTCATTTCGCTTGCGTCCGATGCGGGTTGCCTTTCCTTTGCCGTCAACAAGCATAAGATTTGAGATGTGAATGGAGGCTTCTTTTTTTACGATACCACCCTGAGTGTTGGCGGCATTGGGCTTGGTATGCTTTGACACCATATTAACGCCCTCTACCAGCGCCCTAAGTTTTTCGGCATATACCACAAGTACCTTGCCCTGAGATCCTTTTTCATCTCCGGCAATTACCTTTACGGTATCTCCTTTTTTTATGTGTAATTTGGCTTGCATAGCTCTGGTTAAATTTTGCATTAAAGCACTTCAGGTGCCAAAGAAACAATTTTCATAAATTGCTTTTCGCGCAATTCGCGAGCAACGGGCCCAAAAATACGGGTTCCGCGCATTTCTTCGTTTGCGGTTAAAAGCACTACAGCATTGTCGTCAAAACGAATATAGCTGCCATCGGGCCGGCGAACATGCTTTTTAGTACGCACCACTACTGCTTTTGATACAGTGCCCTTCTTTACGTTGCCCGAAGGAATAGCGTCTTTTACCGAAACAATAATTTTATCGCCTATGCCGGCATACTTGCGACGAGTTCCGCCAAGCACCCGAATGCAAAGAACTTCCTTTGCACCACTGTTGTCGGCAACCGTTAGTCTGGATTCTTGTTGTATCATAATTACTTCGCTCTTTCAAGTATTTCAACTAATCTCCAACACTTATTCTTGCTCAGCGGACGAGTTTCCATAATGCGTACGGTATCGCCCGGATTGCATTCATTTTTTTCGTCATGAGCCATAAAACGGGACGAACGCGAGACAAATTTCCCGTATTTGGGATGTTTTACCCTGCGCTGAACTTCAACAACTATAGATTTCTCCATCTTGTTGCTCACCACAATGCCCGTTCTTTCTTTTCTGGGAGTTCTGGTTTCCATTGTTTACAATTACTTTTGTTTAAGTTGTTCTGTTTCCCTTTTTCCGAGCTCGGTCATTATCCGGGCAATGGTCTTGCGATATGCCTGAATTTTCATGGGGTTTTCGAGCGGAGCCACTGCGTGGTTCATCTTCAGCTTGCGAAGATGTTTTCTCTCCTCTACCAAACGCTCCTTCAGCTCATTAGTTGACATTTCACGTATTACGTTAGGCTTCATTTTGTTGCGTGAATTTTAAATTTTGCCATCTTATTCCCGCCCGATCTTTTTCCGTGCGGGCCTTATAGGGAGAACTTTCCAGACAGGTAACGGCTGTGTTGGTTTTGGTTCCCTGCAAAAAGGCTGCAAAGTTACAAAATTATTCTTGAATTAAAAATCTATTTATTCAACATAATCCCTTCTTACCACAAATCTGGCAAGAATGGGCAATTTTTGTGCGCCTAAGCGCATGGCTTCTTTTGCAGTTTCAAGGTTAACGCCTTCTGCTTCAAACAGTATGCGACCAGGAGTAATGCGTGCTACAAAATATTCGGGGGCTCCTTTACCTTTACCCATACGCACCTCGGCGGGCTTTTTGGTTGCGGGTTTATCGGGAAATACCCTGATCCACAGCTGGCCTTCGCGCTTCATAAAACGGGTAATGGCCTGGCGGGCAGCTTCGATTTGGCGGCCGGTAAGCCAGCAGCTGTCGAGCGCCTTTAGGCCAAACGAACCGAACGAAAGCTCTGCGCCACGCTTGGTGTTTCCTTTCATTCGGCCTTTTTGCTGTTTCCTGAATTTGGTTTTCTTGGGCTGTAACATTATTCAACAATTTTTCTTTTCGACAAATCAAAAATTACCTTTTGCTTTTCGGACGGCCCTTAAAACGGCCACCACCACCAACACCAGAAGGAACTGGCCTGCCTTTTGCTGCATCCTCAACAAGGGGAGTCAGATCGCGTTTGCCAAATACTTCGCCTTTACAAATCCATACCTTTACGCCAATTCGGCCATAGGTGGTATGTGCTTCGGCAGTTGAGTAGTCGATATCGGCACGAAGGGTGTGCAAGGGAATTCGTCCTTCTTTATATGTTTCAGTGCGTGCCATTTCGGCTCCACCCAATCTGCCGCCAACTGTAACCTTAATACCTTCGGCGCCCATACGCAATGTGGAGGCAATGGAAGTTTTTACAGCACGACGAAAAGAGATACGACCTTCTATTTGCTTAGCAACGGTAGTGGCTACCAGAAAGGCATCCAATTCGGGCCGCTTTATCTCGCTAATATTGATCTGCACATCTTTCTGGGTGATTTTTTTCAATTCTTCTTTAAGCTTGTCAACTTCCTGGCCACCTTTTCCAATAATTATGCCTGGGCGGGCAGTGTTTATGGTTACGGTAATAAGCTTAAGTGTGCGCTCAATAATGATTTTTGAAACGCTTGCCTTGGCAAGGCGGGCTTTTAGATATTGACGTATTTTTTCGTCTTCTATAAGTTTGGCCTCATACTTGCGGCCGCCATACCAGTTCGAATCCCAACCTTTGATGATACCAAGCCTAAGACCGATCGGATTTGTTTTTTGTCCCATCTGAAAAAGATTAATCGTTTTTAATTTTACTATCAACAAAAATGGTAACATGGTTGGATCTTTTCCTAATCCGGAAAGCACGGCCCTGAGGTGCGGGGCGCAGGCGCTTTAGCGCTCGGCCACCGTCAACATTAATGCTTTTAACGAATAGGTTTCCGTCTTCAATCCGGGTGCCTTCATTTTTGCTTTGCCAGTTTGCGATGGCCGACAACAGGAGCTTTTCGAGCCTGTCAGAGGCATCTTGTTTTGAATACCTGAGTATTCCAAGGGCTCTATTTACTTCTTTACCCCTAATCAAATCAGCTACCAGGCGCATTTTCCTGGGCGATGTGGGGCAATTGCGGAGGCTGGCAAAATACTGAGTTTTCTTCTCTTCCTTGAGTTTCTCAGCCCTTAGGTGTTTTCTTAATCCCATTTTAAGATGAAATTTTTATTTTTTTGCTTTATCTTTTTTACCTGCATGACCGCGAAAGATGCGGGTGGGGGCAAATTCGCCCAGTTTATGACCGACCATGTTTTCGGTAATGTAAACCGGAATGAATTTGTTGCCATTATGAACGGCAACGGTCTGACCAACAAATTCGGGCGAAATCATCGAGGCCCTCGACCAGGTTTTAACAACAGACTTTTTGCTGCTGGCTGCCATAGTAAGGATTTTCTTCTCGAGCTTTACGCTAATAAATGGTCCTTTTTTAAGTGAACGGCTCATATCGATCGTATTTTCCTGATTTCAATTAAATTATTTCTTCCTTCTTTCCACAATTAGCCTGTTCGACATTTTCTTCCTGTTGCGGGTTTTGAAACCTTTGGCAGGAATGCCTTTGCGGCTGCGGGGGTGTCCACCAGAGGCACGGCCTTCGCCACCACCCATAGGGTGATCTACGGGGTTCATGGCAACTCCACGTGTGCGTGGCCTGCGGCCTTGCCAGCGGCTGCGACCCGCTTTGCCCGATACTTCGTGCATGTGGTCGGGGTTTGAAGTGCTTCCAATGGTAGCACGGCAGGTAACAAGCACCATGCGCGATTCGCCCGAGGGAAGTTTAAGTATAGCGTATTTGCCTTCTCTGGACATGAGTTGGGCATAGGTGCCGGCACTTCGGGCCATCTTTCCACCCTGTCCGGGATTCAGCTCAATGTTGTGAATAATACTGCCAAGGGGAACATCGCGCAAAAATAGGGTGTTGCCGATATCGGGGGTAGCTTTCTCGCCCGACATAATAACCTGGCCGACTTTAAGCCCGTTGGGTGCAATAATGTATCTTTTTTCGCCATCGGAATAAAAAAGAAGTGCAATGCGTGCCGAACGGTTCGGGTCGTACTCAATGGAGTGAACAGTGGCAGGTATGCCATCTTTCTCGCGCTTAAAGTCAACAATGCGATAGCGGCGCTTATGACCACCACCAAGGTAGCGCATGGTCATTTTTCCGGTTTTATTCCTGCCTCCTGAATTGTTTTTACCAACTACCAGGCTCTTCTCAGGAGCGGAGGCAGTTATGTCGTCAAAAGCGCTGGTTACTTTGGTGCGCTGACCTGGGGTAGTTGGTTTAAATTTTCTTAAAGCCATTTATCCTTAAATATTGCTGTAAAAATCAATGGTTTGACCTTGGGCCAATGTAATAATGGCCTTTTTAAAATTGTTCTTTCTTCCACTCTGCAAGCCGGTCTTGGTAAAGCGGCTTTTGCGCTTGCCAAGATAAATCATTGTGTTGATTGAGGCTACCTCAACATTGTACATTTCTCTGACAGCCTGTTTAATCTGGGCCTTTGATGCACGCTTATCAACAACAAACCCGAAGCGGGTGGGAAATTTTTCGGTTACCGCGGTCATTTTTTCGGTAATCAGAGGCTTAATCAAAACTTCCATGTTTGTTTTTAGTTTAGGGGTCGATCTTTTTCCAACCCGTTCATTGTTTTTTTAATCCAGCAAAATATTTTCCACTTCGGCAAGCGACCCTTCCATTATCAGTAGCTGATCGGCATTTAGTATCATATAAGTATTCAGTTCTGCTGCAAGGGCTACCTTTGCTTTTGGAAGGTTTCTCGACGAAAGCAAAATGCCGCGGTCTGCCTCGGGAATTACTAGTAAGGACTTTTTGTTCTCAACATTGAACTTTTTCAGAATTTCGAGAAAGTTCCTGGTTTTAGGCTCCTGCATGCTGAATTGCTCAAGCACCATTATGTTGTTGTCCTGTGCTTTATAAGTGAGTGCCGACTTGCGGGCAAGTCTTTTAACTTTTTTGTTTACCTTAAATGAGTAGTCGCGTGGTTCGGGGCCAAAAATGCGACCGCCTCCGCGAAAAAGGGGTGATTTAATGTCGCCTTTGCGCGAACCGCCGGTACCCTTTTGGCGATGAAGCTTACGGGTGCTACCCATAACTTCACTTCTCCCTTTGGTCTTGTGAGTGCCCTGTCGCTGGTTGGCAAGGTATTGCTTCACATCCAGATAGATGGCGTGGTCGTTGGGCTCAATAGCAAAAATACCGTCATTCAACACTACGGTTCTGGCGGTTTTGGTTCCGTCAATATTATAAACTGTTAACTCCATCTTTCAAGAATTAAATATGATCCATTTGGCCCTGGAACAGAACCTTTAACAACAACAAGGTTTTTCTCGGGAATGAGTTTCATGATCTTAAGGTTGATCATTTTAACGCGGTCGCCTCCCATGCGGCCTGCCATGCGCATACCTTTCACAACCCTCGAGGGCCATGAAGAAGCACCAATGGAGCCAGGAGCCCTTAGGCGGTTGTGCTGGCCGTGTGTAGCCTGACCTACACCACTAAATCCATGGCGGCGAACAACGCCCTGAAAACCTTTGCCTTTAGAGGTGCCTACCACATCAATAAATTCACCCTCAATAAAAACATTAACCGTGAGAATATCACCAAATTGCTTTTGGTGTTCTTTTTCAAAACGGGTAAATTCGGCAATATACTTTTTGGGTGTGGTACCGGCTTTGGCAAAATGGCCTTTAAGTGCCTTGGTAGTGTGCTTTTCCTTCTTCTCTTCGAAGGCAAGCTGAATGGCTTCATAGCCATCCTTCTCCTGCGTACGGATCTGGGTCACTACGCAGGGACCAGCCTCTATTACCGTGCATGGGACGTTCTTCCCAGAGGCATCGAATATGCTGGTCATTCCAATCTTCTTTCCAATTAATCCTGACATTTTTAAGATTTTTCTGCTCTTTCAGCAATAGTTTAAAAAAGTTACACTTTAATTTCAACTTCCACGCCACTTGGCAGCTCAAGTTTCATGAGCGCATCAACGGTTTTGGATGAAGACGAGTAAATGTCCAGCAAACGCTTGTAAGAGCAAAGCTGGAATTGCTCCCTTGATTTCTTGTTTACGAAGGTAGAGCGCAATACCGTAAAGATCTTTTTGTTGGTTGGCAACGGAATAGGCCCGTTTACAACTGCTCCGGTTGATTTTACGGTTTTTACGATCTTTTCGGCTGACTTGTCAACCAGGTTGTAATCGTAAGATTTTAACTTGATTCTGATTCTCTGACTCACGGTTTAATTTATTTTGAATTAAACGATTATGCTTTAATACCAAACAATTTAAAAATAATTTCGTCGGCAATGTTTTTTGGGGTTTCCTCAAAGTGCGAAAACTCCATGGTTGAGGTAGCGCGGCCGCTGGTGAGGGTGCGCAGTGAAGTAACATATCCAAACATTTCTGACAAGGGCACCATTGCATCGATTACCTGCAGTTTGGCTCTTGATGAAAGTCCTTTTAAATGGCCCCTGCGGCGGTTAATGTCGCCAACCACATCGCCCATATATTCTTCAGGTGTAACCACTTCGAGTTTCATAACGGGCTCAAGCAATATACTACCTGCTTTTTTGCATGCTGTTTTGTAAGCTATTTTAGCGGCCAATTCAAACGAGAGTGAGTCGGAATCAACTGCATGAAAAGACCCATCAATGAGTTTAACCTTAAGGCTATCGAGCGGATAACCTGCAAGTACGCCATTTTGCATGGCCTGGCGGAAACCTTTTTCAACCGAGGGGATATATTCGCGGGGGATGTTTCCGCCTTTAACTTCGTCAATAAATTGCAAGCCTACCACGCCATCGTCGGCAGGGCTGATTTCAAATACTATATCGGCAAATTTGCCACGGCCGCCGGTTTGCTTTTTATATACTTCGCGGTGGCGGACAGTGCCGGTTATTGCCTCTTTGTAAGCTACCTGAGGTGCGCCCTGGTTGCATTCTACTTTAAATTCGCGCCTAAGGCGGTCAACCAGTATTTCCAGATGCAACTCGCCCATGCCACTGATAATGGTTTGGCCGCTATCGGCATCAATGCGTACCTTAAAGGTGGGGTCTTCTTCGGCAAGCTTGCCAAGGGCCAGGCTAAGCTTGTCAATATCGGATTGGGTTTTGGGTTCAACGGCTACACTGATTACCGGGTCAGGAAAAGTCATTGACTCCAACAATATAGGGTGTTTTTCTTCGCATAGGGTATCGCCAGTATGAATCTCTTTAAATCCGACAGCAGCACCGATATCGCCTGCTTCTATGCGGTCGATCGGATTTTGCTTGTTGGCATGCATTTGCAGTATGCGCGAAATACGTTCTTTTTTACCTGTAGAGGCATTGAGTACATAAGAGCCCGACTCGAGAGTGCCACTATAAACCCTGAAAAAGCAAAGCCTGCCAACATAGGGGTCGGTAGCAATTTTAAATGCCAGGGCCGAAAACGGCTCACTGGCATCGGCTTTTCTTAACTCTTCTTTGTCACTTTTGGGGTTTATGCCAGTAACCGCCTCAATATCTAAAGGCGAAGGAAGGTATTTAACCACGGCATCCAAAAGCAATTGAACCCCTTTATTCTTAAATGACGAACCGCAAAGTACCGGAGTAATCCTTAGGTCTATGGTTGCCTTTCTGATAATGGCAAGCATTTCAACTTCGGAAATACTATTGGGGTTGTCCATGAATTTCTCAAGAAGCTCTTCGCTCTCTTCGGCACAGCCTTCAATAAGCTGCATTCGAAGCTCGTGAACGGTTTGGCGCAGATCTTCCGGAACGGGTATTTCATTAAACACCATACCCAGCGACTGCTCTTCCCATTCGAAGGCTTTACCTGTTATTAGATCCACCACTCCTCTGAAGTCTTCTTCATAGCCGATAGGAATCTGAACCGGCACGGCATTCATTCCGAGGCGCTCTTTAATTTTGGCAACAACAGCAAAAAAATCGGCACCTGCCCGGTCCATTTTATTAATAAAACTTATTCGGGGCACACGGTATTTGTCGGCCTGGCGCCAAACAGTTTCCGATTGTGGTTCTACGCCACCTACTGCACAAAACAAGGCAATTGCCCCATCAAGCACACGCAGGCTTCGTTCCACTTCTACCGTAAAGTCAACGTGGCCTGGCGTATCAATTATATTGATTTTATACTGGTTGTCATTATATTTCCAGAAGGCAGTAGTGGCGGCCGAACTGATGGTTATGCCACGCTCCTGTTCCTGTATCATCCAGTCCATGGTGGCAGCGCCATCATGCACTTCGCCCAGGCGGTAATTTACGCCGGTATAGAACAAAATGCGCTCGGTAGTGGTTGTTTTACCAGCATCGATGTGCGCCATAATGCCTATGTTGCGCGTATATCTTAAATCTCGGGCCATTAATACCGCCGTGTTATAAAATTATTAAAAACGGAAATGCGAAAATGCTTTGTTGGCATCGGCCATCCGGTGTGTATCTTCTTTGCGCTTAAATGCTGCACCCTCTTCTTTAAAGGCGGCCACAATTTCACCCGCCAGTTTGCCGGCCATCCCTTTTTCGTTGCGCTTGCGCGAAAAATTGATCAGATGCTTGATGCCTATCGACATTTTGCGCTCAGGGCGAATCTCTGATGGAATCTGGAAGGTAGCACCTCCAATACGGCGACTGCGTACTTCAACCGAGGGAGTTACGTTGGCAAGAGCTTTCTTGAAAACTTCAAGACCATCCTCCTTGGTTTTGGTAGTAACAATATCCATGGCATCATAAAAAATATTGTATGCCGTATTTTTCTTGCCCCTCTCCATTAGGTTGTTTACAAAACGTGTTACCAGCACGTCATTAAACCTCGGATCGGGTAGCAGAATTCTTTTCTTGGGTTTTGATTTTCTCATTGTATGGCGAAAATTAAAGCTTGATCTTTTTCAAAAGATTACTTCTTGGCTTTGGGCCTTTTGGTTCCGTATTTCGACCTGCGCTGGTTGCGTCCGCTTACACCGCTGGTGTCTAATGCACCACGTATAATATGATACCTCACACCAGGAAGGTCTTTTACCCTGCCACCACGAATAAGCACAATGCTGTGCTCCTGCAGGTTGTGTCCTTCGCCGGGAATATAAGCGTTCACTTCCTTGCCATTGGTAAGCCTTACCCTGGCAACTTTACGCATGGCCGAGTTGGGCTTTTTGGGGGTAGTGGTATATACCCTTACACACACTCCGCGACGCTGGGGACATGAATCCAAAGCGGGTGACTTACTCTTGTAAGTAACCTTATGGCGTCCTTTACGAACCAATTGTTGTATTGTTGGCATACTGCAATTTAAATTTGTAAATTCTTCGTTTTTATTTATTTAAGGTCAATCCTCGATATTTTTGGGAGTGCAAAGGTAAGCGTTTATTTTTGAAAACCAATATGGTTTATCAAAAATTTATGCCTTCGAACACGTTTTACTTATTTGTCCCCAATACCTGCCCTAGTCAAAACTTAGATGCACTCTGTAGGTCAATTAAATTGATCTCCTGTATTTGAGGGGCACAAAGGTATGAAAGTTTTTGCATTTTTCAATGCCTTTTTTAAAAAAGAGAAGATTGCCCTACCGGGGATGTATTGATAAGTTTGTTTCGGGTTGTGATTGCAAACCACCACCTGCCTGTGCTTTAAATACTATACGATATCCTGATTTGCTTTTGATATCAGGGCATGAAAAAAAATACAACAGCTTTAGGTTTAGTATGTTGGTTTTTAGGGCTTCGAATCTTATCACTAATGTCTGGGAAAACAATAAATTAATTTATCTTTTGCTTTATTAACTGCTTGTTGTAATGGCCCCTTAGATCACCGGACTAAGTTATAGATTAAACCCTGTAACTTTATGACGATGAAAAGAAAATTCACCAAAGAAGAGAAGCTTCAGATTATCAAGGAAGCATCAGAGCAAGGCGTTAAGGCCACTCTTGAGAAGCATGGCATTTATCCTGCTTCGTATTATTCGTGGAGGACCAAACTTGAGCAGATGGGCGAAGAAGGCTTCCATCATGGTATGACCCCAGAGCATTTGAAGCGAATCCGCGAATTAGAGAAAGAGAACAATGCCATCAAACAACTTTTGGCAGAAAAAGAACTCGACAGCAAGTTGAAGGGAGACCTGCTAAAAAAGAAGTGGGCCTTGGAGAAAAAAACAGAGATTGTAGCCCGCTATATCTCACAAGGCCAAAAGCGTGATAGCGCATGGTCAATAGCTGGGATTAGCAAGCATCAATACCATCATAAGCCCCGTAAAGGCAAAGAGGCAGAAAACCCTCCGGCCATACCCTCAGGTTTACCCCGGATGGGGATAATGTTGAGCGTATGGATGATACCCTGGTAATTGATCAAATCTAACAGTTCCATCAGGATCCGGACACCGGTTATGGTTACCGGAAAATGACCTTTGCACTGATGGCATTGGGTTTTTTTATCAAACCACTATTGTCCGATAAAGTAAAAAAGGGTATAATATTATGCATGAGATTCCTCACTACATTCGGAATGACAGTCAGTTAGCTTTTTATTAAGGGGGTAGGTGGCGGCTTCGCAGCCACCTACCCCCCAAATTGCCAAAATCATTGAAAGGCCTGTCATTTCGAGCGGAGCGAGAAAACTCGTAATTTTTGTCGGCCAATAGTGTTATCAATCATAAAAAAGTTTACCGGTTAATGAAAAAGGCCTTATTGCTGCAAGACAGATACCGAAAAGCAGCCAGAGAATTTGTAAAGTACCGCAAGGTGTTACCTGCCCAGCCCCTTGAAGTGCTTGAAATGGATATTAAATTCGTGTGGATAGAGCAGGATCGAAGGCATGCCTTTGAGCTTACCGTCATTGACACTTTTACCCGTGCCGTGCCGGGCAGAAAAACCGCATTCAATATCAATCAACACCTGGTAAAGCAACATGGGGCGAGATCATTGAAAGCTACCTGCAGCCCTATGACTGCTTAAACCGGCAGATCGCAATCGAAATCAGAAATGATAATGACAGTCGGTTTATTGCCACTTCGGTGCAGGAGTTCTTCAAAGAAAACCAAATTTGCCAGGTATTTACCCATCCTTATACACCCCAGGAAAACGGCCACATTGATAGCTTTCATGCCATTCTCTATAAAAAGCTCAAGCGCTACGTTTTTTGGTTATTGAAGGATCTGGAGCAACGTCTGGTACTGTTTTACGAAAAGTATAACAATCACAGGCTGCATAGTTCTACGCTATATTTACCACCAATGGTATTCTGGCAACGCTGGGATGAAGGGCTGGTGCCGGTTGATATAAACCAAAACCAAAGAAAAATCAAGTTCAAATCGTTGATGCCCTATAAGCAATTATCGGGCAAAATGAACCTGGGGGAAGTTTCCTGCCCTCAGCCGATACCCTTCGATGGGGTTGAGGTTGAGAATAAAATGGAAATGAACGGCGCCGTATCATTCCCGCCTGTCGGTCGGGCAGGTCTGCAACCATCGGTATAAAAATCACCGCCGGTGGTTTCTTGCCCTTGCAAAGTTCTTAATAAATTAATAAATTTGAAAACCAATCTATACGATTGTCCGATTAATAGGGACTAAACTACCGCGAAATACTCCTGACGGTAAGGGCATTAAACGGCCAGGTAATAAGGCGGGAGTACTACAAGAACCAACAGGTACTGGAGCTGTACCTTGATGGAGAGGCAGGTATTTACCTGATTGTTATAGAGTCAGGCAACAGGAGGGCTGTGCTTAGGGTTGTGAAGCATTGAGGTTTGCCGGCGGGTTGCCAAGCCAGGATTGTAACTGTGGCACGGGAAGGGTTGCAACACCATGTAACAGTTCCCGTGCCATGCCATCAGAGGAGATAGGCAGGAAAGCGCTTCACAGCCCCCTCATCCTTTAAGAGGTAGCAGGCAGGTTAACCTTGACTGTATTCACGAAACAGGATCATTGGCTACGAAAGCAAAAAATACAATATAATTGCGTGAACAAAAAGGCTTTATGCATTCGGCTCTGTTATACTGATAAATTTCGGGAGGATTGTGATATCGATTTTCTCATATCGATTTCAGACAAACTGAGTGTTGATGAATACACAAATAATTATTTCGAACTTCATTCTATACTAAGAGAACTCTTAAGAAGAGAAACAGGTGTCGTAACTGAAAGGTGTTTCTCAAATCCGTAATTCATTGAAAGTATTAGTGAATCCAAAAAGTTGCTCTATAAAATGAGCCATCCCGTCCCGCCTAAGGCTGGACTGGACAACCGAACCTGCGGGCTAACCAAAGGTAAACCGCAAAGAAACGTAAGTGTTGGCGTTATCTTCGTTAGCCTGGTTAAATGCAAGCAGGGTAGATTTTGTGAATAATTAATCAACCTTAAAAATAATGGGTTCATTGAGTGTCATTTCTTTATAAGTTGCTAAATTTGCACCGCAATTTAAAGACGAAGATTGGTTGCTGCAGCATGAAAAGTTATTGCTGTTAAACCTTTTTAAGCCCTGA
>CAYGDW010000041.1:0-26940 GCA_964348755.1 uncultured Bacteroidales bacterium
AGTTTAAGCAATTTTTTAAAATTTACTCTAATACGTTCTAAATGAATTGAATACTAACTTCTTTTAAAAATTTAGTTTCGAGGCTTTTTGCGATTTTTTTTATTACCGTACGCCTTATTTCGAGTTCCACGGGCAGGTTTGGGTCTTGATGAGCAATATTTATTGCAGTTCCAACCCAAAATTGAATGGCATCGCTTTCGAGCAGCATTTTTACGATAGTATCGGCGGGTCCTTTACCAAGTTCGGTTCGCGGGCTTAGTTTTTCAAGGATTTCCGAAACTTTGCTCAAAGTAAGTATGCCCTCAGTTACAAGATCGATTTCTTCCATATACGATATGGGGGGGAGGTCGGGGTCGTCAAAATCTAGGGTATCTATTATGGGTCGGTTTATTTCTCTTGAAATGATATCGGCAGTTGTACCTCCGCAAATTATTTTCTTTCCTTCAAATTTTTCGACAATCCTGGCCAGATTTTTATCTTTTTCTTTATCAAATGGAGGCCCTGAACACAGCAGCAATTTTCGGGGTTTCCGCAGGTAAATTACCACAGCGCTCATATCGTCCTTAGCCTGGTAACCATCGTTGGCATGGGCCTTGTTTACAATTCGCCCGGCAAGTTTGGCTGCCGAAATTTCAATCCTTTCTTTTACACTTTCAGAAGCAATTTGTTCAACATTTTCAATACCCCAACCCAATAGGTATTTGCCTTTTCCCAGCCCCGACTGTGTTATTCCGTCGCTCATCAAAATTATTCGGTCTTCCTTTTGGGCTTCGAAGGTGCAGACTTTTATTTCTTTTTCATTGGTGTCGTTGGTTTCAATAAAAAGGTATTGCCAATCGGGTTTTAGCTTTTCTGTTCCGTGCAGTACAATAGGGTCAGGGTTGTCGTAGTTTATTATGATTGTTTGCCCCGATTCTTCAATATCGACAATAGAAAAGGTTGCATAGCTGATTTTTCGTTCGGAACACACTGGGAGTGTATTCATTATAATTTGAGCAATTTTGCGGGCATCCTTGTGTTCTTTGGTAAAATTTAATGCCATTGTAGCCGTAAGGGTTGCCAGCAAATTGGCTTTTACGCCATGCCCCATACCATCAGAAAGTACCACCACGGTGCGACTTTCTTCCTTAACCTTTTGCGAAACAAACACATCGCCGCAAATTCGCTCTCCGGAATGGCTTTTCTGAAACGATCCTACCTCAATATAAAAAAGCTCATTCATAGCCACTTCAGGGTTTTTTTATTTTCTGGTAGGTTTCAATAATTGAGTTGAGCATTTTTTCGGTGGTGCTGGCTCCCTCGCCAAGCAAAAATGCAATGTTCTGAACCATTTTCAGGTTTTCATCAATTACCTCGGTAACCCTGTTTATAATTTCTTCCTGGCGAACCTCGGCCACGTACATATCGCGAAATACCCCACCAACTATTTTATTGGACTTTAGCGAATAAATGCTTATGTTTAACAAACCTTCGCCGTAGTTTACATCTTTGCCAACAATATTTTCGTCGTTTTCGAGTACATAAGTAAACAGGTTGTAAATTGGGTAGGGAAGCAAAGTTTTCAGATCGGCACCTGCAAGGCCTGGAATTACCTCATTAATCATTTCGGCATCTTCTCCAAGCACTTTTATAAAGCTTTGGTTTGATTGAATGATACGTAGTTTGTCGTCAACAATGACGGCTGCCGAAGGTAGGTTTTGAAGCAGTGTAGCAATGGTTTCAATTTCCTGCTTTATTCGCTGGTTTTCAGTTTTAAGGGCTTTTTCAAGGTCATGGAGTTGCTCGGTTTGTTTCTTTAGTTTATCGTTATTGGATTTAAGCACCTTTACGTAATCGTTTTTGCTTTTCAGGGCAAAGTTCAGGCACATTTCGGGTTTGCTCAAACCTTGGCTTATTGAAATGGCAAAGTCGCGGCAGCTTTTGTGCCCGCAGGCGCTGCACGAAGCCCTCTCTTCAAGGTCCTTTCCAAGGCTTTTCATTATCTCTTCAATGCGGTCGTTGCCCGGAACAGGCAGCCTTTGATCGTCATTTACAAATTTGCGGCTCAGGTCGAGCTGCAAAAAATTATCCATGTCCGTTTGCCAGCGTACCTTGTCAAGGTTTTTCAGGCGCTTATTCGAATATGCTACTACCATCGACCTTCGCAAAAACTTATTGGAATGGTCGGTGGTGCCAGGACCCATAAGACAGCCCTGGTCGTAAAACAGGCTAAAGTGTTTTTTAATGATTTCGGTATTTTGCCCAAACTCTTCCACGGCTTGCATCATGTTTTCCTTTCCGCTTGCCGAAATGACAGATCCTGACAAAAGATCGGCGCTTACCCCCGAAGCATAAATGATTCCATTGGGCAATGGGTATAATGAACCCAGGTTTCCTATGGGCGGGTCAAAATCAGAATATTCTACCTTACTTTCTTTTATATCGAACCGCGAAAATAGCTCCCTAAGCTCGCGAAAAGTTAGCACGGCATCAACCCGCCCGTCATCCTCAAACACAAAGGCATCGTGCTTGGCCGAGAGGCAGGGGCCAAAGCACACTACTTTTATATTACTGCCAAAGGTTTTCCTTACCACCTTGGCTGTGGCAGTCATGGGAGTTACCACGGGAGCGAGGTTTTCGATAAGTTCAGGATGAAACTTTTCGACAAATGATACCAGCGACGGACAATTGGCAGCAAGATAGTACTTGCCCCGGAAATTTTCAAGCAGCTCTTTGTATTGGCGGGCCACCAGGTCAACACCAAAAGAAATTTCGTTCACATAATCAAACCCCAGTTTCCGAATCATTTCTACAAACTTACGGTAGTCCTGAATATCAGGAAATTCGCCACTTATGGTGGGGTCAACAATGGCTGCAACCTTGTGTTCCGACTTCAGAAGTTCAATGGCATAGTCAATTTGGCTGGTATGCGAAACAGCATTTGAACTACAAACCGAAAGGCAGCTTCCACAACCAATGCACCGCTGATGGTTTACAACAGGCTTGCCATCGCCTCGGGTCGAAATGGCCTTTACCGGGCAGATGCGAATACAGGCATACGACTGGGTGCACCTGGTATGGTCTATTTCAATAACATGCATGGGTCCCTTTTTTGTTTTAATTGAATTCCTTTACCAGGCCTTAACGCGATTCAAAAAAACGATCAATAATATTAAACACGTTGTTTATGGAAACATGATTAAACTGTTTCTCATTGATTTTGAGCATAGGCCCGTGTTCGCAACGACCAAAACAATGCGAGCCCTTAAAGGTAACCTGCCCTAAACGCCCGGTTTCCCGAAGGTAATCCTGTATAATCTGAAGGTTTTTTCTGTTTCCACGAGAAAAACAACTGCTTCCCATACAAATAGTTATTTCTGTACCCCGGTCTTCCATCAAATGTTTTGCTAATTATCAGTGGCTAACAAAATTAAGGAAACCTTTCGAATATAAAGTTACCAACCTAACATCTCCGTTTTTTTAGTTTTAATTCTGATTTAGTCTAAATAACAATAAGGCGTTAATTGCTTGCAAAAAGGCAACTTGCAAAACCCGGCCTGAAAGTACCATGCGGTTTAGGCAATCAAAAATGCTTAAATTCTCTGAATTGACAATATTTGAACAAAAAAAGTTTCATTATTGCACGGATTTGATTATTATTGTGAAAAAAATTACAACTCAAATTTTCATGCAGCCTTCCATTGAAAAAATCCTGGATAGGTTTCCAAACAGGCAGCGCGAGGATCTGATACCCTTGCTTCAAACCATTCAGGATGAGTATGGCTTTTTATCAGAAGAAATATTGCAAAGGGTAGGCAGCTACCTCAATATTTCTGTTAACAAGATTTACGGGGTAGCCACCTTTTACGATAATTTTCGTTTCGGGCCTGTGGGGCGTTATCACATCCGGCTCTGCCATGGCACTGCATGCCATGTGGCAGGAGCAACAACACTTTTGCAGGAACTCGAAAAACAACTTCGAATACGATCCGGCGAAACGGACAAGGAAGGCTTGTTTAGCCTTGAGGTAGTTTCGTGTATTGGGGCTTGCGGCCTGGCACCGCTATTGGAAATTAACGGCGAATATTTTACAGGCCTTAACTTGCAAAAGCTTCATGAAATAATTAAAACATTCAGAGCCAAAGAACAAACTTTATATGAAAGCTAAAACCGCCACCGAGTTAAAGCAGTTTCTTATAACGCAGGTGCTGCTCAATCCACGCCGGTCGGAAATTCCTCAAATAGACCGGGAGCTTTCGTATATCAGCCTGGAGCGGGTAAACAAACCCACTATTTATGTAGGCATGGGAACATGCGGAAAAATTGCCGGGGCCACGCGAACCTTCAATGCCATTGCCGAATATATTGAAGACCATGACTTGGATGTGGAGCTGATTGAAGGCGGCTGTAACGGCTTATGCAGTGCAGAGCCTATTGTTGATGTTCATTTACCAGGCAGAGCGAGAATCTCATTTGCAAAGGTTTTTGAAGACCAGGTTCAACAACTCCTCGATGAAATTCTGAACCACAACCTTCCACCCCTTGAAGTTATTGGGCAATACAGCAATAATATTTCGCAGTTGTGGGAAGATGTGCGCCCCATTTCCGACCATCCGTTTTTTGCACAGCAGCAAAGGATTTTGCTCGACAACTGCGGAATGATTGATCCTGTTTCGGTTGAACAATACATTGCCAGGGGCGGGTACTGGGCTTTTGCCGACTCTATTTCGCAACTAATGCCCGGTGCCGTTTGCCAAATGATTGAAAGCAGTGGGCTGGCCGGAAGGGGAGGCGGAGGTTATCCGGCCGGCATAAAATGGACGGCAGCCCTCAAAACCATATCAGACCAAAAGTTTATGGTGTGCAATGCCGTTGAGAGCGATCCTGGAAGCTATATGAACAGAACCATTATTGAAAGCAACCCGCACCGGCTTATAGAAGCAATGCTAATTGCCGCTTATGCCATTGGAGCCACCCGGTCGTTCATTTTTATCAGAAAAGAATTTACCCTTGCTACCCAACGTCTTAAACTTGCTATTGAGCGTGCACGCGAATTTGGCCTGCTGGGGCATCATATTTTCGACTCGGGGGTCAATATCGAAATTATTGTAAAAGAAGGCGCCAGGGCCTTTGTTTGCGGCGAGGAAACCGCCCTCAACAACAGCATTGAAGGCAAAAGGGCAATGCCCGAATCAAAACCTCCATTTCCATCGGAAAAAGGCCTTTGGAGCAAACCAACCATAGTCAATAATGTCGAAACACTTTTTAATGTGCCCCTCATTATAAAAAACGGTCCCGATTGGTTTAAAAGCATTGGAACAGAAAAGAGCAAAGGCACCAAACTTTTTACCCTGTCGGGGAAAATAAAACATTGCGGCACGGCCGAAGTACCAATGGGCACCAGTTTTCGAGACATTGTATGGGGAATTGGTGGCGGCGTCCCCAATCACAAAAAATTCAAAGCCATAGTGTTGGGCATCAACAGCGGAAACTATGTGATAGAAGAAACCCTCGACACCCGTATTGATTTTGAAGAAATGCGACAGATTGGCACCTCATTGGGTAGTGGCGGCTTTGTGGTTATTGACGAGAGCATTTGTATGGTTGACCTGGCTAAATTCTTCACCCAATTTTTTAAAAAAGAAAGCTGCGGCAAGTGCATTCCGTGCCGCGAAGGTACAGCAAGGCTGCTCGAAATTACAGAGGCGGCCACCCGGCGTCCGGACAAAAACCACAATTTCACCACCCTCGAACGGTTTAAAGGCGTTATGCAATTGCGCGGGCTAGCTGTTGTAATGAAGGACACCTCGCTTTGCGCCCTCGGAAAGTCGGCACCAAACGCGATACTGAATACCCTTAAAAACTTTAAAAGTGAATTCGATGCCCATATTTTTGAGCGCAGGTGCCCGGCCGAAGTTTGCCGCGACCTGAGGGTGTTTCATATCGACTTTGAAAAATGCACCGGCTGCACTGCCTGCTTCAAAAAATGCCCTACCGATGCTATTATTGGTGCAGCCCGCCGGCCACATTTTATTGTAGAAGAAAAATGCATTGGTTGCGGCAATTGTTATGATGCCTGCAAGTTTAACGCGGTGTTGATACAGTAAGCAGAACATAGACCTATGGAAATTCAAATAGAAATCAACAATACAGCCGTAAAAGCCGTCGAAGGCGAAACCCTGCTCACGGTGATGCGCAGGCAAGGCATAAAGGTACCTACCCTTTGCCACATGAATCGCTTTTCGCCAACGGGAGCATGCAGGCTTTGCGTGGTAGAATTAGAGGGCCGGCGCGACCTGGTTACCTCTTGCAGCCAACCGGCACAGCCTGGCATGAAAGTGTTTACAAACACCCAAAGGGTAATAAAAGCCAGAAAGCTGATTGTCGAAATGCTTCTTTCTAACCATCCCGACGATTGCCTGTATTGCGAGCGAAACGGAAACTGCGAACTGCAATGGCTTGCCGACGAAATGAACGTAAAAGAACGCAAGTTCTTTGCCAGAAAAAATCCATATTTTCCCGATGGCTCCAGCACAAGCGTGTTTCGCGATCCGGCCAAATGCGTATTGTGCAGCCGATGCGTTAGAATTTGCGAAGAAACACAGCTGGTAAATGCCATCGACTTTATTTCGCGTGGAAACAAAACAACCATCAACAGCGCGTTTATAAAAGGACTGAATGTTTCGAGCTGTATAAACTGCGGACAATGCATTATGGTGTGCCCAACCGGGGCCCTTGTCGATATTTCGCATATAGAAAAGATACAGGCAACCATTGACAAAGGCAAAAAGGCAGTGATGTTTTTTGTATCGCCATCAGTAACCGCTTCAATTGCCGAACATTTTGGCTTGAAGCCCGAAAACGATCTTGGGGGCCTTATTTGCGCTGCCCTTAAAAAAATGGGTGCCTCAAAAGTTTTTAACCTTGGGTTTGCCTCCGACCTCAACATAACAGAAGAGGCCCGTTTGCTGGCCGAAAGGATAAAAAACGGGTACCAAAGCCCAATGTTTTCTTCGTGCTGCCCTTCATGGGTAAGGTATATTGAAGAATTTAATACCGAGCTGATTTCAAAGCTCAGCCCCTTAAAGTCGCCTCAGCAAATGCTTGGCAAAATACTAAAGACTTATTACACCAAAACCGAAAAAATTCACCCTGATTCGATATACTCTGTATCAGTAATGCCTTGTGTAGGTAAAAAATTTGAAGCCTCGCGCGAAGACACCACCCAAAAAGGTATTTCTGAGGTAGATGCAGTGCTGACCATACGCGAGCTTATCAGAATGATGCGCACCAATGGCATTGATTTCCGAAACCTTGAACCTATCGGTTTTGATGCCCCTTTTGAAGCAGCTTCGGCTGCAGCCTGGAAACTTGGCTATTCGGGCGGAAAAGCCGAAGCCGTGGCACTTGAGCTGCATAACCTCATTAAAGGAACCTCAAAAGAGGCATTTAAATTCAGCATTCCGAAAGCCATGGCAGGGCGCAAGGAGTCAAAAGTAATCATTGGAAAAAACACCTATGGCTTTGCCTGGGTAAGTGGCATGGCCAATGCCGATGCTTACCTGAGACAACTCAAAGCCGAAGGGCGAACAGATATACACTATGTTGAGGTTATGGCCTGCCTCGAAGGTTGTGCAGGCGGCGGCGGGCAACCTATAAACCGAATGGCCGACAAACCAAAAAACCGAAAGAAAATGTGCCAGGAAATGGAGCGCCTTGCACATTGGAAAACTCCCGCAGAGCACCCGGCTACCGAAAAATTTTTAAGAAAATTGAATTTGGATTTGGACGGTAAAACCCCAACGGAATTTTTTTATGCAGGATTAAAAAGATTGAAGTCATAAAATAAGAACATACGGCCGAAAAATGACTCAACCCGAAAATATTCTGTTTATTTACACCATTAAAGACCGGTGCAAGGTTTGCTATACCTGCGTGCGCGAGTGCCCTGCAAAAGCTATAAAAATTGTAAACGGCCAGGCTGAAATTATTCCCACGCGCTGTATAGTTTGCGGAAATTGTGTAAAAGTTTGCAGCCGCGATGCAAAAATGTTCTCTTTTTCCATTGACAAAGTAAAAAAACTACTTCGCGAACAAAATGAAGTGGCCGCCATTGTTGCACCCAGCATTGCGGCAGAGTTTACCGATATTTCTGATTATCAGGCATTTGTAGGCATGATTAGGGCCTTGGGGTTTAAATATGTAAACGAAGTGGCTTTTGGGGCCGACTTGGTTGCTTATAAGTACCAGGAGTTTTTGCAAAACAGTCCCGACCATTCATTCATTTCTACAAGTTGCCCCTCCATTGTCAGCTATGTAGAAAAGCATCACCCTCAGGTAATTAATGCCCTTATACCAGTGGTTTCGCCAATGATAGCCACCGCCAAGGTATTGAAAAAAATTTATGGCGAGCAACTTAAAATAGTTTTCATTGGCCCCTGCATTGCCAAAAAAGGCGAGGCGGTTCTAAATCAATTTGCAGGACTTGTCGATGAGTCCATCTCTTTTGTTGAGCTTCGCCGAATGTTTCAGGAAAAAGGCCTTACGGAGTTTAACGTGGAATCAACTGACTTTGACCCGCCCATTGCCGGCAAAGGTGCGGTGTTTCCAATAAGCGGAGGAATGCTGCAGACTGTTGATCTGGAAGAGGATTATATAAAAGGAGAAATTGTAGTAGCTGAAGGTCGTCAGGACATTATTGAGGTGCTGCGCGAGTTTGAAGAAGGCCACCTTGAAGCCAAAATGTTTGACTTGCTTTGCTGCAACGGATGTATTAACGGGCCAGGCATGAGCCACAAACATCAGTTTTTTAACAAACGCAAAAGCATTTCAAACTTTGCAAAAAGAAAATTTGACCGCCTTGATGTAAATGAGTGGAATAAAAACCTCGAAACTTATATGCAGCTCGACCTTAGCCGCACTTTCAGGGCCGATGACCAGCGGTTTCCCAATCCGCCAGGACCTCATGAAATAAGAGAAGTATTGCGAACGCTAGGAAAAGAGTTGGTCGAAGACGAACTGAACTGCGGTGCCTGCGGCTACGACACTTGCTACGAATATGCCATTGCCATTTTAAAGGGTATAGCCGAAATAGAAATGTGCCTGCCATACACCATAGACAAACTGCATGAGTACATTAAGGAATTGGATGTTTCGAACAAAAAGCTCGAATCGGCACAGGCCGCATTAAAACAAAGCGAAAAACTGGCTTCGATGGGGCAACTGGCTGCAGGTATTGCCCACGAAGTAAACAACCCGCTGGGAGTGGTTATTATGTATAGCCATATTCTGATTGATGAGGTGGATCCCGGATCACCCATTTTTCGCGACCTCCAACTTATTGTTGAACAGGCCGACCGTTGCAAAAAAATTGTTGGAGGCCTTTTGAACTTTGCCCGAAAAAGCAAGGTTTCAATTAGCCAGGTTAATGTAAATCAGCTGATAAAAAACGGACTGCGCACCATAGTGCTGCCAGCCAATATCAAACTGGTAATACAGGTGCGGGCAAAAGAACCCGTAATTGAATGCGACCACGACCAAATGGTGCAGGTGTTCGGAAACCTTTTTAAAAATGCCGTTGATGCCATGCCAAACGGAGGCACCCTTAAAGTGGTTGTTGATCAAATACAATCAACCGGTGAGATGTTGTTCGAAGTATCAGACACCGGAACAGGTATTTCGCCCGAAAACCTCGAGCGAATGTTCGAACCATTTTTTACAACCAAAGACAACGGCAAAGGCACCGGCCTCGGACTGCCAATTATTTATGGCATTGTAAAAATGCACCGCGGAAATATTAAAGTTCAAAGCAACTGCGATGCCGCAAAAGGCCATACCGGAACCACATTTTTGGTTACCATACCCCAAAAAAATGTTGATGTTGAAGAAGAAAACCAGGCCAAAGCCTGAATAATTAATAAGGAGCTGCCATGTTAAAAAAGGAAAAAAAAACCATTCTGGTTGTCGATGACGATTACGATTACCTGTTACAAATGAAAAATGCCATTGCCGAAATGGGTTTCGAAGTAATTGCCGCCGAAACCCAGAAAGAAGCCGAAACCATTATTGCCCGGACAAGGCCTGATTTGGCCATATTAGACCTTATGATGGAAAACCAGGACACCGGATTTATTCTCTGCCACAAAATAAGAAACAAATACCCTGAAGTGCCGGTTATTATTGCTTCGGCTGTTACTGCCGAAACCGGTATGATCTTCGACGTGAATTCCCAGGACGACCAGGATTGGATTAAAGCCGACCTTTTTCTTGACAAAGGAATCAGAATGGACCAATTACACAAGGAAATTAATAAACTTCTGAAAATTTAAGCATGGGAAAGTTAAACCTTCTGGTGGTTGACGACGAGCCTGGCATAAGAAGCGGAGTGGTTCGTATTATCGAAAATTTTTCGGTCAGCTACCCTTTTATGGACGAGGATTTTGACTTTGCCATTACCGAAGCCCCTACAGGTGAAGACGCCATTGAGCTTTTGACCAGCCGCCCATTCGATATTGTTTTGCTCGACAACAAACTCCCCGGCATACAGGGCATAGAAGTGCTGGAATTTATTAATAACAAACAAATTGATGTGGTGGTGGTTATGATTACCTCGTATGCCTCGCTCGACCTGGCCGTTAAAGCCACCCGCAAGGGAGCCTACGATTTTGTACCCAAACCTTTTACCCCAAAGGAACTCAGAGCAACCCTCGAAACCATTACCAAACAGTTGTTTCTGAGAAGAATGACTCAGAAAATGAATATCGAGGGCAGGCAAATACGGTTTCAGTTCCTTTCGGTGCTTTCGCACGAACTGAAAGCCCCCCTGAATGCTATTGAAGGCTACCTGAAAATGATGCAGGAAAAAAAAGCCGGCGAAAACATTCAGAATTATATGGAAATGATTGACCGGGCCTTATTCAGGGTGCAGGGTATGCGAAACCTTATACTCGATATGCTCGACTTTACACGTATTGAGTCAGGAAAAAAATCGAGAAACATTGAGCCAATTTTGCTTTGCGAAATTGCTCAGCAATGCATAGATGCATTTCAACCATTCAGCATTCAGAAAGGAATAGATATATACCTGAATTGCGGCAATAGGATACCCATAAAAGCTGACCGCAAAGAAATGGAGATTATTTTCAATAACCTGATTAGCAATGCTATAAAATACAACAAAGAAGGAGGCAGGGTAGATGTGAGCCTGAATATTGATGGTAAAAATGCAATTATCAGGGTAGATGATACCGGCATTGGAATGAAACCCGAGGATGTTGAAAAACTTTTTGAAGACTTTGTGCGCATAAAAACCGAGGAAACCAAACATATTAGCGGAAGCGGACTGGGCCTTTCAATTGTTAAAAAAATAACCGATATGTACAATGCCAAAATAAATGTAGAGAGCACCCCAGGGCAAGGAAGCAGTTTTACAGTTTTTTTGCCAATCGAAAACAATTAAACAAAACATAAATGCCAAACAAAATAATTGAAGATTTACCAGGCAAAACCGTTGAAAGGCTCAGCCAATATCGCCGAATGCTCTACAACCAGGTGCGCCAGGGCAAAACAAATATTTTTTCGCACGAACTTGCCCGGCTCATGAACCTGACGCCCGTGCAGGTTAGACGCGACCTAATGCTTATTGGATACTCAGGAAGCCAAAGTAAGGGTTATGTTATAAAAGACCTCATTACCCTTATCGGGAAAATAATTGACAGCGAAACCAACGAGCGTGTGGCAATAGTTGGAATGGGAAACCTAGGAAGAGCCATTACCAGCTATTTTACCGGAAAACGCGAAAAACTTTCAATTGTAGCTGCATTTGACAATGATTTGCAAAAAACAGACCGGATTATTGCCGGTGTGCCTTGCTACCACATAAACAAAATGAGCGAAATGATTCCGGCCGAAAAAATAAGCATTGCTGTACTAACAGTGGCCCCCGAAGCTACCTATGATGTAGCCAGAATGCTGTTTAATGCTGGCATAAAAGGCATACTGAATTACACTTCGGTGCCGCTGACTGTTCCCGTTGGTATCTTTCTTGAAGAATACGACATTGTAACCTCTCTCGAAAAACTTGCCTACCACGTAAAACAATAAAAAATATCACTGTTGCCTTATGAAAATGACTGGATTTCTGGCTACGCTCGAAACGACAAGACTTTCAGGGGTTTGGGGAAAATATGGGGTGGGCGGCGGCTTTGCCGCCGCCCACCCCCTTATCAAAAAACCAACTATCTTTCAATCTCAACGTAGTAACGAATCTCGATCACGTATTTCTTCCGTTATTAATCTTTGACAGACAATAATAAACAAATATCAACCATTTTTAAAAATGGATGGTTAATCATAAAACATGAGGGTATTTTACGATACTGCAAAAGCAGCAGGAAAATTTAAAAATGCGGTAGTTACTACCGGCTCGTTCGATGGTGTACATATTGGGCATAAGGTAATTATTGACCGCCTGAATAAAATTGCCCACGAAATTGAAGGTGAGTCGGTATTGATAACCTTTCACCCTCACCCGCGAAAGGTGCTTTACCCCGAACAAACCGACCTGAAACTGATAAACACCCAGGAAGAAAAAATTGAATTGCTACGCAAAGCCGGACTTCAAAACCTAATCATTGTAAGGTTTTCCATCGAGTTTTCGAAAACATCTTCGCACGAATTTATTACCAAAATTTTAGTCGGGCAACTCAATGCAAAAGTTGTGGTGGTGGGCCACAACCACCATTTTGGCCATAACCGTCAAGGCGACTTTGCCTACCTGCACCACCTTGCCGAACAGTATAAATTTGGGGTGGTAGAAATACCCTTGCAAGACATAGAAAACGAAACAGTAAGTTCAACAAAAATCAGAAAAGCCCTGCTGGGCGGAAACATTCAGCGCGCCAATGCCTACCTCGACCACCAATACATTATTACAGGCAACCTCAAAAACAATGCGGAACTTAAGCAACTCCACGAAATCACGTTTTTTAATATCGAAATTTCAGAACCAGAAAAACTCGTTCCACCACCGGGCATATATGCTTCAAACCTGTATGTCAACGAAAAGTACCTGAAGTCTATTACACTGGTTTTAAACGAAAGTGAGAATAACCCCAAAGTAATATCGCACTTGTTTTATAACAAAAAAGCGCCTTTAGGCCAAAAGGGCACCATCTTTTTTTATAAAAAGGTTATGGATTTGCCCCTTTCGGAAAATAACATCATAGACCTGCAAAGCTTTGAGAAAGCCATTGATATGGTTGAAGACCTTATATATTGATTTTTATGAGAAGCAAGCAACGAATTAACCTGACCTTTCTGGGTACCGGCACCTCAACCGGAGTGCCGGTGGTTGCCTGCAACTGCATTGTTTGCCGCAGCACCGATGAGCGCGACACAAGGCTGCGAACCTCCGTAATGATTGACGTAAACCAAAATAAATTCATTATTGACTGCGGACCCGATTTTCGATATCAAATGATACGCGAAAAGGTTGAAGATATTACGGCTATTCTGTTTACCCACGGACACCGCGATCATATTGCCGGCATTGACGATGTAAGAGCATTCAACTATGTGCTGAACAAAACGGTGGATATATACGCAAGCCAGCAGGTAATAAACGACATTAATAAAGAATTTCCGTACATTCTTACTGAAAAACGGTTTTTTGGATCTCCGCAACTTAAATTCCATGTAATCGAAAACAAAGCCTTTTCAATAGACGGAACACGTATAATGCCCGTTGAAGTAATGCACCACCAACTTAGCGTTTTTGGGTTTCGAATTGGCGGATTAACATATATTACCGATGCCAGTTTTATTTCTGAAACCGAAAAAACCAAAGCTATGAGGTCTGATGTACTGGTAATCAATGCACTGCGTAAATCTAAACATGTTTCGCATTTTTCGCTCGACGAAGCGCTCGATTTAATTCTTGAACTTAAACCAAAAAGAGCTTATATAACCCATTTGAGCCATTTTATTGGCTTGCACCATGAAATACAGGAAAACCTGCCCGAAAATGTTTATGTGGCTTACGACGGATTGAGGGTAGAACTATAAATTTAAACAGGTAATCAAGGTATTTAAATCTTACAATGCAAAAATTACCCAACGGCTGCTACTTTACCACCCAAAGATTAAGTAACTTTGCTTAAAATTATTTACCATTCATCATGATTTACCATCCTGAAATATACCGTGTTAAGGATGAAAGGATGAAACCTTTTATTGACCCCGGCGAGATTTGGAATTACATCAACCAAACCAAATCTGACAAGCAAAGGGTTCGTGAAATTATTCAGTCATCGCTCGATAAAAAAAGGCTTTCGCTTCAGGAAACAGCTGTCCTGCTCAACGCTACTGATCCTGAACTGATTGAGGAAATAAAAGAGGGGGCCAGAACACTTAAAGAAAAGGTTTATGGCGAGCGCATAGTGCTTTTTGCCCCGCTATATGTTGGCGATCTTTGCACCAACAACTGCCAGTATTGTGGTTTTCGATCATCCAACCAGGGGGTAAAGCGAATTACCCTTACTTCCGAAGAGCTGGTAAATGAAACCCTTGCCCTGATTGACCAGGGTCATAAACGCCTGATTCTGGTTTATGGCGAACATCCCAAATACTCGGCCGAATTTATAGCCGAAACTACCCGTATTGTTTACTCGGTAAAGCATCATAAGGGCGAGATACGCCGCATAAACATAAATGCAGCACCTTTCGACATTCCAGGTTTTCGCACCATAAAAGATGCAGGCATTGGCACCTTTCAAATTTTTCAGGAAACCTACCACGAGCCTACTTACGCCAAAGTGCATTTGGGTGGATTGAAGCGCAACTTTGAGTGGCGCCTTACGGCCCTTGACCGCGCCCAGGAAGCTGGAATTGACGATGTGGGTATTGGTGCATTGTTCGGCCTGTACGACTGGCGCTTCGAAGTGCTTGGCCTTGTAAGGCATGTTAATCATTTTGAAGCAGTTTATAACGTAGGGCCGCATACCATCTCTTTTCCAAGAGTACAAAACGCGCTTTCGCTAAATATCGACACCGAAAACCTTGTAAAAGACGATGATTTTGTAAGACTGGTGGCAATACTGCGCCTGGCAGTTCCTTATACCGGAATGATACTAACTGCCCGCGAACCTGCTCATACACGCGACCAGGTGCTGCGCTTCGGAGTTTCGCAAATTGATGGTGGCACCAACCTTGAACTGGGCGGCTATTCGAAAGGAAAAAAAGAAGGCCAGCAAGACCTAAGCCTCGAACAGTTTCAGATAAATGACACCCGGTCGCTCAACGAAATAATGGACGAACTGATACGCACTGGCTATATTCCATCGTTTTGCACTGCCTGCTACCGCCTGGGCCGAACCGGCGAGCATTTTATGGAGTTTTCGGTACCCGGTTTTATTAAGCGGTTCTGTTCGCCAAATGCATTGCTTACCCTGGCCGAATACCTCGAAGATTATGCCCCCCAACAAACCAAAGAAGACGGGTATAAGCTTATTGACAAAAAAATTGACGAACTGGCTATAAACGCGAAAGTTGAAAACCTCAAAGAAAAATTAAAACTTGTGAAAGAGGGGAAGCGGGATTTATATTTCTAAAAAAACCAGAGATATGAAACAAACCATGATTTTGGGAATAATGGTTTTTGACCGGATAAAGGAAGCCGGAAAAACACAAAAGGTGCTTACCAGGCACTCAGGTATCATTCGAACCAGGTTAGGGTTTCACGAACTTAATGAGGCAGTTTGCAGCCGCATTGGTACCATTTTGCTTGTGCTTGAAGGTAAACCGGAAGAGTGGAAAGAACTTGAAAATGATCTCGGAGAAATTGGAGGCATTGAAATTAAAAAAATGATGTTCGATTATTTGTTTCAATAAACCCATTTAAAATGTCAGAAATCAGAATATTAGGTGTAATGGTACAGGAAAAAAGCCAGGCTTCTTTGGCGGTTCAGGCCACCCTTACAAAATATGGTTGCAGCATAAAAACAAGGCTGGGATTAAACAACCTCGATAAACCCGGTTGCGAAAACTGCGGACTAATTATTCTGGAGCTTACGGGCGACCCCAGCGAGTGTATAAGGCTAGAAAACGAATTGTGGGCCTTGCCAGGGGTAAGGGTGCAGAAAATGGTTTTCTGACCAGCCCACAATTTTAGCGTCAATTATTTAATATCAGGTAAAAACATTGTAAACCCAAAAGAATGGCTAAACTGGTTCAATTTTCAGAAGCGGCGTCGCTTGCCCTGCATGCAATGGTAATGATTGCCCAAAACAAAAATCATGTAAATGTAAACACCCTTGCCGAAGAAATGGGTGCCTCGCGAAACCACCTGGCAAAGGTATTGCAGCAGCTTGTTAAGTTTAATTACCTTAGGTCGGTAAGGGGCCCCAGCGGGGGGTTCATCCTCCACAAGCCTCCTTCAGACATTTCCATACTCAATATTTATGAAGCCATTGAAGGCCGCCTTTACTTGCCCGAATGCCCGCTCGACCGGCCAATTTGCCCATTCGATAAATGTCTTATGGGAGGTTTGGTAAAGGAAGTTACACAGCAGTTTAAGAGTTATTTCGAGTCGCAAACCCTCGATCAGTATTTGCTTCCCAATTAATTTTCTATATTTTATTAGTATATTTTAGCCAATTCTAACCAGTCAATGAACGATACCCTGCTGAACCGCATTCAGTATCCGGAAAATCTGAAAAAACTTTCGGTTGATCAGTTGGTTGTCCTGTGCGAAGAAATCAGGCAGTTTCTTATTGAGTCAGTCAGTTGCAACCCGGGGCATTTTGCATCGAGCCTTGGTGTGGTTGAGCTAGCCGTGGCTCTTCACTATGTTTTTAATACCCCATACGACAAGCTGATTTGGGATGTGGGCCATCAGGCCTATCCGCATAAAATTCTTACAGGCCGGCGCAGCTTGTTTCACCAAAATCGCAAGTACAAAGGCATTAGCGGTTTCCCTAAGATGAGCGAAAGCCCCTACGATGCTTTCGGCACCGGGCACTCTTCTACAAGCATTTCGGCCGCCCTGGGCATGGCCATGGCCTCGAGGCTTAACAATGAAACCGATAGGCAGCACATTGCTGTGATAGGTGATGGCAGCCTTACTGCCGGCCTTGCTTTCGAAGCCCTGAACCATGCCGGAGTTTCAAATACAAACCTGTTGGTAATACTTAACGACAACGGAATTGCCATTGACAAAAATGTGGGTGCTCTGAAGGAATACCTGACCGATATTACCACCTCGCGCACCTACAACAAAATAAAAGACGAAATATGGAATGCCCTTGGCGCACTGAGCAAATTTGGCCCCGACGCCAGGGGAATGGTTCAAAAGCTTGAAGCAGCCATAAAAACCACTGTGTTCAAACAAAGTAACCTTTTCGAATCGCTCAATTTCCGATACTTCGGGCCAATAAACGGGCACGATGTTCATCACCTTACCCGTATTCTGGCCGACCTCAAAAATATTAAAGGACCCAAACTCCTTCATGTTGTTACCCTAAAGGGCAAGGGCTATACCTTTGCCGAAAAGGAACAGACGCGTTTTCATGCTCCCGGTTTTTTCGACAAGGCAACCGGCCAAACAGTTATTGATTCAAGAGAAAAAGACCTGCCTCCAAAATATCAGGAAGTTTTCGGAAAAACCATACTTGAACTGGCCCTCCAAAACCCAAAAATAGTTGGTATTACACCGGCCATGCCAACAGGTTGCTCGCTCAATATTATGATGGCACAATTGCCCGACAGGGGCATAGATGTAGGAATTGCCGAGCAGCATGCCGTTACCTTTTCGGCGGGTTTGGCAAGCCAGGGGCTCATTCCGTTTTGCAACATTTACTCTTCATTTATACAGAGGGCTTTCGACCAGGTTGTGCACGATGTTGCCCTGCAAAACCTGCCTGTAATTTTTTGCTTAGATCGCGCAGGGCTGGTAGGTGAGGATGGCCCAACACACCACGGAGCTTTCGATATGTCGTTTTTGCGTTGCATTCCAAACCTGGTAATAGCTTCGCCTATAAACGAAGAAGATTTGCGAAACCTCATGTATTCGGCCCAGCTTAAGCCACACCAACCTTATGCAATACGCTATCCCAGAGGCAATGGGGTTTTGAAAAATTGGCAAACTCCATTTTCTGAAATCCAACCGGGTAAGGGTAAACAATTAAAAGATGGCTCTCATGTCGCAATTATTTCTATTGGCCCTGTCGGAAATACTGCCCTGAAGGTGGCCAACGAACTAAAAATTTCGCATGACCTCGACATAGCCCTGTTTGATTTACGCTTTTTAAAACCCATTGACCAGGAAATGTTGCACCAGGTTTTCAAAAATTTCAATATTGTAATTACCGTCGAGGACAATGCCCTGGCTGGAGGTATGGGAAGCATGGTACTGGAGTTTATGGCCGACAATGGCTACAAAACCACCATAAAACGATTGGGAATTCCGGATTATTTCGTGGGCCAGGGTACACTCGAAGAATTGCACGCCGAGTGTGGCTTTGATGCAAATGGCATAAAAAATGCCTTGCTCAAAGAATGTGAAAACATTTTGCAACATAAAATTTAATAGCCGAACCTTGGAAAGTTTTGCAGAATTATTTGCCGATTACCGCCTGGTTTTAATAGCCTTCGGCCTTACAGTATTTGCAGGGCTTTCAACTGGTATTGGCAGCGCCATAGCATTTTTTGCCAAAAGAACCAATACAAAATTCTTGTCGGTAGCCCTTGGCTTTTCGGCAGGGGTAATGATTTACGTTTCATTTGTCGAAATTTTTTTTAAAGCAAAAGAAATCCTGATTGCCGAACAGGGGTTTAGAACAGGATACCTGCTTACCTTGCTTGCTTTTTTTTGCGGGATGATTTTTATTGCAATTATCGACAAACTGGTTCCTTCGTTCGAAAATCCTCATGAAATTAAAATGGTTGAGGATATTAAAGGCAATCCGGAAGAAATACAACGCCGAAGCAAGCTATATCGCATGGGCATTGTGTCGGCCTTTGCCATTGCCGTACACAATTTTCCCGAAGGTTTGGCTACATTTATTGCCGCGCTTCAGGACCTTTCGCTTGGAATTCCTATTGCTGTGGCCATTGCAATACACAACATTCCCGAAGGGATTGCCATTTCGGTGCCAATATACCATGCTACAGGCAGCAAACGCAAAGCATTTAAATTTTCATTTCTTTCGGGCCTGGCCGAACCCCTGGGAGCAATCGTAGGATTTGTTTTGCTTGCACCCTTTATGAGCGAATCGCTTTTCGGATTTCTTTTTGCAGCGGTTGCGGGCATTATGGTATTTATCTCAATAGACAACCTTTTGCCAGCCGCCCGCGAATACGGCGAACCCCACCTTTCAATCTATGGCCTGATTTGCGGAATGGCCACTATGGCAATTAGCCTGTTGCTATTTACTTTTTAAGTATATAAAATTTTTAAAACCGAACTTTGCCCAAAAAAGGCAGTGTTTTTTCTGGCATTGGCCAAATCTGCACTTAAATTTTCAACTCCCTCCATTTTCCGCGTTTGAGGTAAATATAAGAGAATAAGCCCAATAGCGAGAAATAAATAACCTCGACAAACCAAACACCGCTGGCTGAGGCATTAAACCCTACCGCCAGCACAAAAGCAAAAAACAGGTAAAAGGCAATGTTTAAGATTTCGATACGGAGTGCCGTGCCGGTTTTACCGGTTCCTGAAAGGGTACTAAAAATTATCATACCTACCGAAAAGGCAGTTAGTGCAAGGGTTATAACCCGCAGCAAAGGAATGGTGGCCTCGGCAAGCGATGAATCGTAGGTAAAAAACGAAATAATTTGCCGCGGGAAAAAGATAAGAAACTGCACCATAACCAGGTTGGCCAGCACACTTATGGTAAGAATTTTTTTCATCATTGGAAGCACATCCTCACTTTTCCCCTGACCAATAATATTGCTTACCAGGGTTGTGGTGGCCGAACTCAATCCCCAAACTGGTATCATAAGCAACATATACACACTGCGGGTAATGTTAGAGGCGGCAAGAGCTGTTTCGCCAATTTGCTCCAAAATCAGAAAAAAAACAAACCATGCCGAAAAGGAGATAAAATACTGCATCATAACAGGCAATGCAAGTTTAAATAGGCCCTGGTAGAGTCTTTTTTTAATCTTTTGAAATGCAAAAAGTTTAAATGAGGCAATGCACCTGTTTTTTACAGACCAAAGTATATAAAACAAAAAGGCAATTGCTTCGGCAAGGTTGGTAGCCAGGGCTGCGCCTGCTATGCCCATTTCGGGCATGCCGAGGTTCCCGAATATTAGCCCATAATCAAGAATTATATTGCTTAAGGCCATAATTATAGTGGCCACGGAAACCACCCGGGTGCGAACAATACCCACATAAAAGGAATTGAAAACAATATTGAGAAACCCGAATAAGAACCCGAACCGTCTGTAACTGATAAATATTTTACTTTTATCGACAATAGCTTCAGAACTGATTATGTTTTCGAGCAAAAATGAGCCTGCAACACTCATAAACACCATAAGGCCCAGGGCAAGAAAAACCATAAAATAGAAACCGTGGTCAAAAATTCGGCCAATAGACCGAAGCTGCCCTTCGCCATTGCGTCTTCCGATCATAATTTGCAAACCAACGCCAAAGCCAGCGCCAAGCATAACCAGGGTTAAATAGAAAGTACCCCCTATGGCCGCAGCTCCAAGGGTAACCTCGCCAAGCCTGCCCAAAAAAGCAGTATCAATAACCACCATTAAGTTTTGGGCAACCAAACCAATAATAATAGGGTAGGAGATGCTCCAAATGCTCCGGTAGGTATTTGAAACTATGGGGGTCATTAATCTGTTTTTCCTTTAATAGGTATTATTCGCTTTGCAATTTTTTATTTGCAGTTTTGTTGTTGCAATCATTTTAAAAAATTGCCCTAATTCCTGCCCGGACTATGTTTTGTTTTATAAACTAATTGACCATGGTTTCCAGCCTTTTTTTTCGAAAAACGACAACGCTTTCGCGGAAACAAGCCTTACACCCGCCTTAATCAACCACCAGTACCAGACCCTTAAGGTACTCACCTTCAGGGTGAAAAATGTTTATTGGGTGATCGGGTGGCTGGCTCAAAAGGTGCAAAATCCTTGCACTACGGCCTGCTTCGATGGCTGCTGCCAACACTGCTCCGCGAAACAGGGGCATATCGACTACCTGCGAACAGCTGAATGTAAAAAGTATGCCGCCAGGGTTTATTCGTTTAAAGGCTTCGAGGTTAAGGCGCTTATATCCCTGAAGGGCGTTGTGCCTTACTTGCGTATGCTTGGCGTAGGCCGGAGGGTCAAGAATTATCAAATCATAAGTTTCGTTGCTGTGCCTCAGGTATTTGAGGGTGTCCTGGGTTATTGACCTGTGGCGAGGCTCATTGCCAAAATTTAATTCAATATTTCGGTTGGTTAGCTCAATGGCTTTTGCCGAACTGTCTAACGAATGCATTTCGCGGGCTGCTGCCTTCAGCCCAAAAACCGAAAATCCGCCCGAATAGCAAAAGGTATTCAGCACTTTTTTTTCTGAAGTATATTTGGAAAGCAGTTTTCTGTTTTCTCTTTGATCGATAAAAAAGCCTGTTTTCTGCCCTTTTGCTATGTCAATCAAAAATTTATGCCCGTATTCATTGACTTCAACCTGTTGGGATTCGCCAAAAATACGACTTTCGAACGATTTGCCTTGCCAGTAAGAATCGGGCAAAGTTTCAAAACTTTTGTCGGTAATACTTTTAAGTGTAGCCGAATATATTTTTTTAAGTGCATTTGCAATTTGCGTAACAAAAGCATGCATGCCGGTTGAGTGCGCCTGTATAACAAGGTGGCCATTGTAGTAGTCAATAATAAGACCTGGCAGGTGGTCGCCCTCGCCATGAACCAACCGGTAAACATTGGTATGACCGCTATTTGCCAGCCCAATTGTTTTACGAAGCTGAAGGGCCTTTTCGAGCCTGTCAATCCAGAAAACTTCATTTTGAATTTCGGGTCTTTCGGGTGCAAATGCCATAATTCGCACAGCAATAGTAGCATTTTGGTAAATGCCGGTCGCCAAATACTCATCGCGATGGCTAAATACCTCTGCGGGCATGCCATTGGTCGATTCGCCTATAATCTTTTTTATGGCTCCGCTAAAAACCCATGGATGAAAACGCCTGATAGCGCCTTCCTTGCCAGATTGAAGAACTATTTTTATGGGATTTTGCATAACAGGCTGCAAAATTAATCAATATCTGCTAACACCCACCGGGTAACTTTATGTCATCCTGGCAGCGTTTGCCTTTGGCTTGCCTTTTTAAACTTTTTCTCAATTCCCTTTCTAATTCCGGGCGAAAGCGTTTCAAGGTATTCGTTTTGTGTCAGAAAAAGCAAATCTTTAAAGAGATCGGGATATTTTCCGGATATTTTTAAAATCGTTACAAAGGCATAATACCTTACTTATGGCTGCTTGTGCACTTTTTCCCAAACATTAACACAAGTTTCGAAAAGGATTCCTTCCGACTCCTCATCCAAATCCATAAGGTGAAGAATTTTCAACAGCTCTCGCTGCTGGCCATCGGGCATCGATTTTAAAACCGAAATAATAGCCGGTATATATTCTTTTATCCTGGGGTCGTTTTTTTCCATGCAGCTCCAAAGCAGCCAGGCTGCACGCCAGGCATAAGGTTGTCTTTCGGAAATGGCAAGTTCAATGGCATTTTTAAATTCTTCAGGATGCCCAGCCATATAGGCCACCATTTCCGGTTTGTAAAAACTGCCCAAAATATGTTCAAGGGAGGTTTTCATTGCTATCAAAAAAGAAATAAACAAACTGGATAAAAAAATTCTGGTTATGCCATTAAAAATACAAAGACTTTTTATTTGTTACCTGCCGAAGGGTGAAAATTATTCACAAAGTGTAAAACGGTAAGGCCAGAGGGCATGTTCGCCAGCGTAGTCAATTCCAACTCTCGGACCCTCAATTACTAATTTTTCAGATTGTTGTACTTCAGGGTCTTCAATCCATATTGTATGGTTGCATAGCAGTGTTTTGTTGTGGATTTGAGTTATGCCCAAGGCTTTGGTAAGTTTTCCAGGACCATTAATCCGATTTAACTTACCAAGGTCCATGCCATTTCGAAGGCTCATTAATTCGTGTCCGATAACAGGTTTTATTGCTCTTATAAGAACGGCATGAGGTATTCTACTGGTGTTGGTTACCACATTAAACAGGTGGTGCATGCCATAGCAAAGATAAACATACGCTACTCCACCCTGCAAATAAAGGGTTTCGGTGCGCCGGGTAAGGCGACCGGCATAAGCGTGCGAAGCACGGTCGGTCTCACCTTCATAAGCCTCTGTTTCCACAATAATACCGCCGGTTAAACCTTTGGCGTCAATATTGGTCATAAGTACCTTTCCCAGCAAGTCGCGGGCTAAAAAAACCACATCGGGATTAAGGTAATAATCGATAGGGAGCTTGCTCATGAAAATTTCTGTAAGAAAAAAATACTGGCTGCGGATAAAATTTTAGTGATTGATAAAAAGAAAAAGCGTTATTTTACATTTATATTGAGCATTTTTTTCTCATTCAGAAATGCTTCGAGGTGGTCGCCTATTTGCACAGGCCCAACACCCGATGGGGTGCCGGTAAACAACAGGTCACCAATTTTCAGGGTAATATATTTTGATACATGTGCAATCAGCCTGTCAAAGTTAAAAATCATATCTGTTGACACACCCTGTTGCATTAGTTGCCCATTTTTTTTAAGGCTGAAAGAAATCTCTTCGGGATAATTGAGGCTGTGCATGGGCAAAAATTTACTAACCGGACCTGATCCATCAAATGCCTTGGCCATTTCCCACGGAAGGCCGTTCTCTCGACAATTTCGCTGCAGGTCGCGGGCTGTAAAGTCAATACCCACGCCAATTTCATTATAATATGTGTGGGCAAACCTTTCCTGGATATGCTTGCCGGTTTTCGAAATCCTCAGCACCAGCTCCACTTCATAATGCACTTCATTCGAAAAATCGGGATAAAAGAACGGCAAACCCACCCTAATCAGGGCCGTTTCGGGTTTCATAAAAAAAACAGGCTGCTCCGGAACCGGGTTTTTTAACTCGGCCAAATGGGCCATATAATTCATGCCTATGCAAATGATTTTCATAAGATTTACTTTACACTAAAAACTGCCCGGTCAGCCCGAATCTTTATTCCTGTATTTAACTGATACGATAACAAGACTTTACCAATACTTTTTGGTCAATTAGGTTTTAAAGATAAACTGACCCTGGCTCTTACCCCTGAGATATATGGTTGTAATCACGTTTTTTGTTGAAAGCGGGAAATCTGCGTTCATCATCCAATCGTAATACTGAGGTTCTTTTTTAAAAACCTCTTCCACTTCGCGCCCTTTGTGTTTTCCGAAGTTAAAAATTTCCTTTCCCTGGCGGTTTATTCCTATGTGACCCACCAGGTCGGCATGCTGGTGGTTGTATGAAAACTGATAGAGCGCATCCACATCGTTTTGTACCGGTTTTGAAATTTTGCCATCGCGATCGGTATATTCGGTATCACTGTAGCGGTCGAGCTGGGCTTCTAGAATCTCGAATGTTGCCCTGGTGTCGGCTTCGGCCTCGTGGGCATCAATCAGTTCTTTGCCACAATAAAACTTATAAGCTGCTTTGAGGGTTCGTTGCTCCATTTTGTGAAATATGTTCTGTACATCGATTAAGCGACGCTTTTTCAAATCGAAGTTTATTCCGCACCGCAAAAACTCTTCGATAAGCATAGGCACATCGAATTTATTGCTGTTGTAGCCTGCCAGATCGCAGGTTGCCAGAAACTTATCAAGAGTAGGTGCCAGTTGCGCAAAAGTAGGAGCATCTTTAACGTCCTGGTCGTTTATTCCGTGAATGGCTGTAACCTCAGCAGGAATGGGAATTCCGGGGTTTATTAACCGCGAGAAACTTTCGGAGGTTCCATCGGGCTTTACCTTATATATAGCGATTTCAACAATTCGGTCGGCTACCACGTTTACGCCTGTGGTTTCCAGATCGAAGAAGGCCAGCGGCCGGGTTAGGTTCAATTTCATTTAAAGGAGTTTTTTTTGAAATGCGAAAGTAAGAAAAATGAGGGAGATTGGTAATTGAGAAGATATAAGGTTGTAGGGTTAATGGAATTTACCCTGAAAAAAAGCAATCGCGGCCCGGAAGATATCCAGGTTGATAAATATTTGTTAAAATGTTTTAAATTTATTATGCTCCGAGGGTTTTCAGGGCTTCATAAACTAGGAATGCAGGCCAAACAAGAGCTTTTAGAAAGCCCACCACGCCCATCCATAATCCGGTGGCTGCCGAAATGTAATATATGGCTGCACCAATAAATCCAAGGCCATACACTGCGCTGGCCGAACCACTACCGTGATCGTTTTTCATGTCATTCAGGTTTAAATGAAAATCATAAATTTAATTACAAAAGCCAGGGACAACAAACCTTAAGGTTAAAGAGGTTTTTAAGTAAGCCTGTTGCCTGATAATTTTTGCTCGATCCTTTTCCTTTTGTAAGCTAAAACTTCACTTGTTGTACATAATAAATTCTGCAATAACCTCAACCAAACCTTTTGTAAGGGGCAAAGTAGAATCGCTGTAAGTTGCAAGGTTTGCGGCAGGGTCGGCTTTGGCATCTTTCAGCACGTGGTTCATGGTTTCAAAAATTGCAATTTGCGCCTCGGGTTTGGCTTGGGCAAGCAGTTTGGCATCAGTTTGGGGAACCTGCAAATCGGTACTTCCCTGAACAATCAGTACTGGAATATTGAGCCGGGCAATTTCAACAGCAGGGTCGTATTGCATCCAGTTTATCAGATAGGGTTGCACGCTTGGTCTGAAAAGGCTGAATAGAGCCATACTCACGTTTTCAACAGTTTCGCCACTTTTAAGGCTTTTCATTACCTTGTTTATTTCTTCTTTCATGCTTTGAGGGGCATTTTGCAGTTGCTCTTCCAGAATCTGATTAATAGGCCTGCCCGGGCCGGCAATTGAAATAAAACCATCGGCTCCGGCCCGGCGCGCTGCCACCATACCCAAAAGAGAGCCTTCGCTATGGCCTGCCACAATTATTTGAGAAAACTGGGGGTAAAGCTGCAGCTTTTCTACCCAAGCCATCACGTCTTCAATGTAATGGTCGAAGCGGAGTTCGCTTTCTGATACCATTGCCCCGGCACTTTTTGCTATGCCACGCTTGTCAAATCGTAAGGCAGAAATGCCAAGTTCAGCCAGGTCTTCGGCCAACATTTTGTAAGTCGAAGCTTTTACGCCCATTGGGTTATTGCCATCGCGGTCGGTGGGGCCCGAACCTGCCACAATTATAACCAGTGGCGTTTTTGGGGTTTGCTGAGAAATGGTAAGCAGGCCATGCAATTGTCCGGTGGCCGTCTGAAGGGTTACTTCCTTTTCGGTAAATGCACTATTGGGAGGCAATTGCGCCATTGTACCGGCAAAAGCCAGGCATAGAAAAATGAGTAAACTTGTTCTTTTCACAATAAAGAATTTTAAATGTAAATGTATTTAATATTAAAGATATTTTTATGAAAACAATAGGAGTGTTCTACAGCTTTAATTCAAACAAAACAGCAAAAATGGGCAAAAAGATTGTTGACGCTTTAGCCGATTATGATCTTGAAGTTATCAATGCAGAAGAGGTTGATGAGGGATTATTCATGAAATTTGACAACATTATCCTTGGAGTTCCTACTTGGTTTGACGGCGAATTGCCCAATTACTGGGATGAACTGGTTCCCGCCATCGAAGAAATAGATTTAAATGGGAAAAGGGTTGCTATTTATGGTTTGGGCGATCAAAAAGGGTATCCCGAAAATTTTAACGATGGAATAGGGATCATGGCCAAGATTTTGGAGCGACAAGGTGCAGAAATAGTGGGTTACACAT
>CAYGDW010000042.1:0-24766 GCA_964348755.1 uncultured Bacteroidales bacterium
GAATTGTTTGCGTATGGATTTTAAAAAAGAAAATCACAAATTCTATGCCATATTTAAGTCTTTTAATGTTTTTATAAACAGAGACCCCAAATATCCCGGTTGCCAAAACCGCTAAAAATCACAAGGGTTAATCAAGTTTTACTGAATGAAAATGAAATCATTGTTGTCCGGTAAATTATTTTGGATTTACCTTGGCTGCTACTTTGAGGTTTCTCCCGCACATACGGGGTCGAAATGACAAGGCGTTTGCGGTTTCTGGTAATTCAGAAAACCTTTTTCGAAAGGAATTAAAATAGTTATTTTCGCAACCAACAGAAATGGAGAAAATGAACCAGAAAGAACGTTTTGCTTTTGTGCTCAATTATTTTGCCACGCATAAGCCGGTTGCCCAAACCGAACTGAACTACGAGAGTCCTTATCATTTGCTGGTTGCAGTAATTTTGTCGGCCCAGTGTACCGACAAACGGGTAAACATGATTACTCCGGCATTTTTTGAGCGCTTTCCGGAAGCTGGTTTGCTGGCCCTTGCCCATCAGGATGAAGTTTTTCAGGTAATTCGTTCGTGCTCATTTCCAAATGCCAAATCAAAAAACCTGATAGGCATGGCTCAAATGTTGGTAAATAAGTATGGTGGCGTGGTTCCCGACAATTTGACCGAACTCATGAAACTGCCGGGTGTTGGCCGAAAAACTGCCAATGTAATAGCATCGGTGGTTTATAACCAGCCCGCTATGGCAGTCGATACGCACGTTTTTAGGGTTTCGGCTCGTATCGGCCTCACTATCAATGCCAAAACACCGCTCGAAACAGAGAAACAGTTGCTCAGATACATACCTGAGCATCAGGTAGCTATAGCCCACCATTGGCTAATACTGCACGGGCGCTATGTGTGCCAGGCGCGCCGCCCCAGATGCGAAGAATGTCCACTTACAAAAGGTTGCCTGTATTACCAGAAAAGGAAGGACGCAAGAAACCTGCCAATCAGGAAACAGGTGCCTCAGTCTAAAAGCAAACAATAGTTTCGGGCAATCTATAATGGTAAAATTAATAAATACATTAAAAACTGACAATTCAAAACCTGAACCTGCCTCCCTGAACTTTTGTTAAGAAAATATGTTTCATATTCAAAACCAAAATCAAACCCCACTCCAATGACACATTTAAAACCAGGCAACAAAGTGCCCGATTTTAAGGGAAAAGATCAAAATGGCAACTCCATTGCCTTGTCAGATTTTAAAGATAGCAAGCTGGTGCTTTATTTTTACCCCAAAGACAACACCCCGGGATGCACAGCGCAAGCATGCAATCTTCGCGACAATTATGAGGCATTGCTCAGCAAAGGATTTAAAGTGGTTGGAGTAAGCGCTGACAGTGAAATATCGCACCAAAAATTTATAGAGAAGTACAACCTGCCTTTCCCCCTTATTGCCGATCCCGCCAAAATTATACTAAGAGCATTTGGGGTTTGGGGTCCGAAAAAATTTATGGGTCGCCAATTCGACGGAATACACAGAACTACCTTTATAATTAACGAAAATGGGCTAATCAGCGAGATAATTGAAAAGGTTGAAACTAAAAACCATGTGGCTCAGATTATAAGCTGAACCAGACCAACATTACAATTTCAGAAAAAGGTTGCCCAGGCAGGCAGCCTTTGGCATTTTTACATTATTTTTGCTGCTATGTATAAAAAAATCGGATTCTTTAAACGGCGCGAGATATTAAAGGGCGCCAATTTTCTTGACCTTCACCCCAAAGCCATGTATGACCATGAATTGGAAGAAGGAGGCAATGTAAGGGTGCTTATTCCGCGTTTCCAAGGGAAAATCACCAAATTTATGTTTCAATCTCCGCGCAGAAGCCCCCATATTAAGCTTTCGCTTGATGAGCTTGGGTCAGCAACCTGGGTGCTGCTTGATGGCAAAACTGATGTAAGGTCATTATGCAACATTTTGCGTGAACAACTTGGCGAAAAGATTGAACCTGCAGAAGAAAGGGTTACCAGGTTTCTTTCACAGCTTTACCAACAAGACCTGATTATTTTTCGTGAAATCATTAAAGAACAATAACATGAGCAGAGTACTTGAAAACCTTGAACCAAAACCTTTGTGGAATATCTTTGAAGATATCTGCAACATTCCTCACCCTTCGAAAAGGGAGGCCAAAATAATTGAATACGTAAAGAATTTTGGAGAGAAGCTTGGCCTTGAAACCATTGTTGACCACGTGGGCAATGTAATTATACGCAAGCCAGCCACCCTGGGTATGGAAGACCGCCAGGGTATTATTCTTCAGGGTCACTTAGACATGGTGCCCCAGAAAAACAACGACACTGTGCACGATTTTGAGAAAGACCCCATTATACCTATAATTGAGGGCGAGTGGGTTAAGGCCAATGGCACTACCCTGGGGGCCGACAATGGCATAGGAGCTGCTGCTGCCTTAGCCGTTCTTCAGGACAACACCCTGCAACATGGACCCATTGAAGTGCTGCTTACCATTGATGAAGAAACCGGAATGACCGGCGCTTTCGAACTCAAAGGCGGACTGCTTAATGGTAGCATCCTAATAAATCTTGACTCGGAAGACGAAGGTGAGCTTTACATTGGCTGCGCAGGTGGTATCGACACCTTTGCCACCCTTAAATACAAAGAAAAGTCGGTACCAGAAGATTATACCGCTTACAAAGTTGAAGTAAAAGGACTTAAAGGCGGCCACTCCGGTCTCGACATTAACCTGGGCCGCGGCAATGCCAACAAAATACTGAACCGGGTAATGTGGACAGCAAACCGCGAAATGGACATGGAACTTTCGAAAATTGAAGGGGGAAGCCTGCGCAATGCCATACCCCGGGAAGCTTCAGCAATTGTAACCATTCCGGCCAAAAATGCTCAGGCATTTGAAGAATTTGTTGTAAATATGGAAGCAACCATTAAAAAAGAATTGGGCAATGTTGATCCTGATCTGAGCCTGAAAGCCACTAAAACAAACACCCCTGAGTTTATCATAGACAAAAAAACCACCAAAAAACTCCTTGGTGTGGTTTATGCCTGCCCCAATGGATCCTTGCGCATGATTAGCGATATGCCCGAAGTGGTCGAAACCAGCACCAACCTTGCCATTATAAAATCGGCTGGCGGAAAAATAGAAATTGCTTCCCTGCAGCGCAGCTCTGTTGACTCGGCCAAGGAAGACCTGGCCAATATGATGCGGGCAACATTTAAACTGGGTGGTTTTAAAGTGAAACAATCGGGTTCGTACCCAGGCTGGAAACCAAACGTAAACTCGCCCATACTTAAGGCAATGAAAGAAGTTTACCACAACAGATTCGGAAAAATACCCCAGCAGAAGGTAATTCATGCCGGGCTTGAATGTGGCATCCTCGGCGGAAACTACCCTGGCCTCGACATGATTTCATTTGGCCCCACAATTCGCAACCCCCACTCGCCAGACGAAATGGTTAAAATTGATACCGTAGGCCTTTTCTGGGAATACCTTGTGGAAACCCTGAAAAACGCTCCGAAAAAATAAAACTGAAAACCACCGACCAAAAGGGGCAACACCTTAGCGGTGCTGCCCCTTTTTCAACTTAATTATACCATTACCTAGCATATTTTAAACTTATGGCACAAAAAAAATCAGATGAAATAAAAAACACTTTTCCTGATTAAATAATAAACCAAAAGACTGCAGACTAAATAGGAAGCAGCCTTCAAAACAAGTAAAAGCCCAAAAAACTTTCTGGAATGAAAAAACCGCAACTGCAGGCTACAGGCCAAACAACCTTGAAACACCAATTACAGAAAGCGGCCCAATGAAAAACACCACAATAATGTATGCAAGCACATAAGCTTTATTACGAATGGCAAGCATCGAGAGTTTTTCGGCCATAAATAACGGAATGTTGCGCAAAAACGGAAGGGTATATATCAATATAATAGCGCTTAAATTGAAAAAAAAGTGCACCAGGGCAATTTGCATTGCCATGGTAGCCATCGGCCCCGAAATGGCAACAGCTGCCAAAAGTGCTGTAACAGTTGTTCCAAGGTTGGCGCCCAATACAAAAGGATAAACCTGTTTAAGAGAAAACAGCCCATTGCCGGCCATTGGCACAATCAATGAAGTGGTGGTAGATGAGGACTGCACCAAAACCGTGATAAAACCGCCAGCGCCTATACCCGAAATTGGATTTCTTCCAATTGTGCGATGCAGAATTTCGAGCGCACGGCCAGTCATTACTTTCTTGAGTATTTCGCCCATGTATTTTATTACCAACAAAATCAAAACAATTCCTGCCAAAACCATAAGTGCTCCGCCCACAACACCAGGAATGAGCGAAAAGGCAGATTCGAGGCCGTCGGCAGCAGGTTTTACAGCCATTCCAACCAAATTAAATCCACCCATTTCGCTGATTGATCCGGGTCTTAAAAATGCAGCAAAAAAACTTGATAATTTTTCCAGGGGGCTGAAAAGCTGCTCAATGGGAAACAACAGAGCCACCGCAAGCAGGTTGAAACTGTCGTGCACAGTAGCGGCCGAAAATGCCCTTTTAAATTCCATTCTGTCGCGTACATGGCCAAGGCTGACCAGGGTGCTTGTTAGCGAAGTACCCACGTTGGCTCCCATTATCATGGGTATAGCAATACCTAGAGGCATACCGCCCGCCACCAAACCAACTATAATAGAAGTTACAGTGCTGGAGCTTTGAATCAACGCTGTAGCTACCACCCCAATAATGACGGCAATTACAGGGTTGGAGGCAAAATCAAATAACCTAACTGCCTGACCTGCTGAGGCAAGTTGAAATCCGTTACCTATAACAGCAACCGCCACCAGCAATAAATAAACAAGCACTATTATTGCAGCCCACCTAAAAATGTTTGCCCTTGATATACTGTAACTGGTTGATTCAATTGTAGTTGATGTCATAAAAAGATTTTAGCATTTATTATTCAAAGGTACTGAGCTGTCATGAGCCAACAAAAAATTCCTGATTATGAAATCATGAAGTTTGTGTTAAGTAAAGGTTAATAAAATATTAACAGAGCCATTGCATCCAGAATTATGGCTCAAAATATTTGCATGGAATCACTACTGGCCGACAAAAATTACGTGATTTCTCGCTCCGCTCGAAATAACAGGGTTTTCAATGATTATGGCAATTTGGGAGGTAGGTGGGGGCTAGCCCCCACCTACCTCCCTTAATAAAAAGCTAACTGATTGTCATTCCGAACGTATTGAGGAATCTCATGCATAGAATTCTACCCTTTTTTACTTTATCGGACAATATTTGCATGGAATATGAAAAACAAGGGTTTTCTGGGGCTGTTTTTCTCATTTTCAAAAAACTGTCACTTTTTTTATAAAAACCTTTTGGCTGGAAACAGAAATAATCTATCTTTGCAGTCCTGAAAATGAAGCGGGACATTCACCGTTTCGGAATCAAAAAACAGCATAGCCGGCAATAAGAGAAATACGTACTGAAAAATATTTTGAATAATGAAACGGACATTTCAACCCTCTGTTAGAAAAAGAAAAAACAAACACGGATTCAGAAGCCGAATGGCCACCAAAAATGGTCGCAGAGTACTTGCATCTCGCAGGGCAAAAGGCCGCCAAAGGCTTACCGTGTCTGACGAAAAGACTCATAAGTAGGTTTTGGTTAAAAATTAGGTTTATCAGAAAGGTAACCCATTTGTGGGTTACCTTTTTTTTATGACCTTTACACAGCAAAATCAAAATCCTTACCCTTATTATGAACAAAATCATCAGGCTGCTTTTTCTGGCTTTGCTCATTTCGGCCTGCAACACCAACCAGCAACCAGCCACAGAATCATGGGTATTTGCTCCCGGCCAGAGGCACATAATAATCATGAACCCAACGATAAACAACCTGCGTACATTTGTTTACCTTACCCGTGAAGGCATTTTTCCACTTCCTGAGGATTACAGGGTTGTTGGGGTATTTCACGATAGTGCATCTTATGATTACCGCCTCAGCGAAAGCTTTATAAAAGATAAAGGCCATAAGAACATTGCTTTGCTTGGCATTTCGCCGGTTCTCAAAATCGGTAACCTTTACGGGGAAAACGAATGGACGCCCATTTTCAGAGATATTTTTGAGAATTCAGAAGGCATCATTTTTTGGGGAGGCCCCGACCTGCCGCCCTCTACCTATGGCGAACCGCTGAGCTTGCTAACTGTAATTACCGACCCCAACCGGCATTATCTTGAACTCTCATTTATGTTTCACCTGTTGGGAGGCTCACAAAACAAAGATTTCATACCGTTTCTTGAAGAAAAGCCCGATTACGGAGTTTTGGGAATATGCCTGGGCATGCAAACCATGAATGTGGCCACAGGCGGCACTATGGTGCAGGACATTCCGTCCGAAATTTACGGGTTTAAAACCGTTGAACAGGTGCTTAAAGCCGACCAGCAAATGCAGCACCGCAATTATTACGCCCATTACAGCCTCGACAAAGACCTTTTTGCAGGCAGTTTTCACCAGGTTGAAATAACAGGGGGGCAATTGGCCGCCATAAACCAGGGCTTAGAAAATTGGCCATTTGTGCTTAGTTCGCACCACCAGGCAGCCGAGGCCATTGGAAAAGGCCTGAAAGAAACAGCCTGGTCGATTGACGGAAAAATTGCAGAAGCCATCGAGCACCAAAAATTCAAGCACGTTATTGGAGTGCAGTTTCACCCGGAGGTGCGCGACATTTTCATACCAGAGAACAAACTAAGATTACGACCTTTTGAGCCAGGCACGCAAAGCTATTCGGAGCTTTATCCCGGGGCAAAGGGCGAATCTTTTCACCGGAATTTCTGGAAACATATTGCACAATGGTTTTTAGCGAAACCGATTTAAACCCAATAGCTACCCGTATTTATATTTTGTAACTTTACCACCTTAAAAGAAACACAGCCCCAGAGCTTAGCCCCACGGCCTGTTATACCAGAAGAAGCATGCTTGAGATAATTGCAACTTTTATTTTCATTTACCTGTTGTTCAGGCTTTTTACTCATTATATCCTACCATTTCTGGTAAGAAGGTTTATTGAGCGGGCAAAAGCAAAATTTTATCGCGACAACCCGCACATTACCCCCGACGAGCAAAAAAAACAAGGTGAAATGACCATTTCTTTTCGAAAGGAAAAAAAACGCAGCGACACTGACAACTTGGGAGAATACACTGATTTTGAGGAAATTAAAAAAAACTAATTTTTATGCAACCCCCCATGGAAAGCAAAAAAAGACTGATTCCGGGTTTTAAGGAACTTGCCCCATATCTTATTGCCATTGCCATTTTTGTGCTCATGACCATTGTTTACGTCAACCCTCTGCTCGAAGGCAAACGGTTGCTGCAACCGGACATTGTAAAATTTATGGGCATGGCAAAGGAAATAACCGATTTTAGGGAGCAAACTGGCCAGGAAGCCCTTTGGACCAACTCAATGTTTGGCGGCATGCCGGCTTTCCAGATTTCGGTAAAGTGGGCATATAATGTATCAAACTGGTTTCACGAAATAATCACCCTTGGCCTGCCACGCCCTGCCGATATGATCTTTTTGTACTTTGCAGGCTTTTTTATTTTTTTGCTTTTACTTAATGTAAACCCCTGGGTTGCCCTGGCTGGGGCGGTGGGTTTTGCATTTTCTTCCTACAACTTTATCATTATCGAAGCAGGCCACAATTCCAAAGCCGTGGCCATTGCCTATATGGCCCCGGTGCTGGCTTCCATTGTTTTTACTTTTCGAAAAAGCCTGGTAGCAGGGGGGCTGTTGTTTGCCATTTTCATGGGATTGCAAATTTTTGCCAACCACTACCAGATTACCTATTACCTGGCCCTGATGGTGTTGTTTTACGGAATTTTTGAGTTTTATGAGCATTTGCGTCAGGGCCGAACAGGACACTTTTTTAAAAGCTTTGCCGTACTGGTTGCAGGTCTGGTTATTGCAGCAGGCATCAATATCGGAAATTTGTGGGGCACCTATTCCTATTCTTCCGAAACCATGCGGGGCGGTACAGAGCTGACCATTGGCGACCGCCAGCCATCAAGTGGCCTTTCTAAAGATTATATTACCAACTGGAGTTATGGTGTAGGCGAAACATTTTCTCTTCTGATACCCAACGTAAAAGGTGGAGCAACCGGAGCCCTGGGCGAGAATACAAAGGCAATGGCAAAGGTTGATCAGCAATACCGCAATTTCGTGGCACAACAAAACCATTACTGGGGCGACCAACCTTTTACCTCAGGCCCGGTTTATGCAGGAGCAGTGGTTTTGTTTTTCTTTTTTTTTGGTATATTTTATGTAAAAGGGCCTTTGAAATGGGGCCTGATAGCCGCAACAATTCTATCAATCGCATTAGCATGGGGTAAAAATTTTATGCCTCTTACCGAATTTTTTATCGACTACATTCCTGGATACAATAAATTCAGGGCAGTTTCAATGACGCTTGTCATTGCCGGGCTAAGCATACCGGCACTGGCCTTTCTGGGAATGCAACAACTGGTTAAGAATCCTGGCCTTTTCAATATTAAAGGCAAGGAGTTTTTCACTGCCATCGGACTAACTGCCGGCCTTGCATTGGTTTTTTACATTGCGCCTACGGCATTTTTCAACTTTACCAGTCAAATGGAAGAAACCTTGTTTGCAGGCTGGAAGGCTGAAAACCCGGAAGCTGAAGGTCAAATTGGCTTATTTATGGCGGCATTGAAAGATGCCCGAATAGAAATTTTCCGCTCCGATGCCCTGCGTAGTATGCTTTTTGCCCTTTTGGCCGGGGGTGTTACCTTTTTATTTGCATTAAAAAAAATAAAGGCAGCAGCATTTGCAGGTATTGTGGTGGCATTGATAACCCTTGATATGTGGCCCGTAAACAAACGTTATCTCAACGAGGCCGATTTTCTGCCCCGCCGCCTGGTCGAAAATCCGTTTCAACCCACGCAGGCAAACCTGCAGATACTGCAAGACAAAAGTCCTCATTTCAGGGTTTATAACCTGGCTGTCAACTCATTTAATGAAACATCAACCTCATGGTTTCATAAATCAATAGGTGGATACCACGGAGCTAAGCTGCAGCGCTATCAGGACCTGATAGACTTCCATATTGCCGAAGGCAACATGGCTGTGTTGAACATGCTTAATACGCGGTATTTGATCCTGGCCAACGAGGGCGGCCAGCCCGAAGCCAGAATGAACCCATCGGCCCTGGGCAATGCCTGGTTTGTAAGCCAGGTGGTGGTGGTTGAAAGTGCAGATACTGAACTGACGGCCCTAAACGAAATTGACCCGGCCACAACCGCTGTTACCGATAAAAGGTTTTCAAGGTTTGTAGATAATGTCAATTTTAATTCGGACACCCTGGCTTCCATTAGCCTGACAGAATACCAACCCAATAGAATAAGATATAAGTACCAAACACAAACTGAACAGCTTGCAGTTTTCTCTGAAATTTACTATCCCGATGGCTGGATTGCGAGCCTTAACGGGAACCAGGTAGAGCATTTCCGCGTCAATTATATATTGCGTGCAATGGTAGTGCCAGCTGGCAGTGGCGAAATCGAGTTTGTTTTCAGGCCGCAAGCCTATCATACCGGAGGTAGGATTGCATGGGTTTTTAGTGCCCTGTTATTGGTGCTGATTGGCCTTTTTATCTGGATGAAGGTAAATAGGTACCAAAACAATCGGGCCAACCGCAATTTAGATCTTTAAACAAGGTAAAATTTGAAAAAGGTACTGATAATAACTTACTATTGGCCTCCCGGTGCAGGTGCCGGAGTGCACCGTTGGCTCAAGATTTGCAAGTACCTGCGGGATTATGGTTGGGAGCCGGTTATTTATACTCCGCAAAATCCCGAATCGCCTGCCATCGACCCTTCGCTCGAAAAGGATATTCCTAAGGGTCTTAAGGTTCTTAAAACAAAAATATGGGAACCTTACCTGCTGTATAAACTCTTTACCGGTCGCAAAAAGCACGAAAAAGTGCAAACAGGCTTCCTGAGCGAACAAAAAAAACCAGGCCTGGCCGAACAGTTTTCAACCTGGGTGCGGGGCAACTTTTTTGTGCCCGATGCCCGAAAATTCTGGATTAGACCCTCTGTAAAATTCCTAATGAGGTGGCTCAGCGAAAACCCTGTCGATGCAGTGGTTTCTACAGGCCCTCCCCACAGCATGCACCTGATAGCCCTGGCTCTAAAGGGAAAAACCCAAATACCATGGCTGGCCGACTTTCGCGACCCATGGACGCAAATAGACTTTTACGACAAACTAATGCTAAGCCCATGTGCCAACAGAAGACACAAACGCCTTGAAAAACAAGTGCTTATAAAAGCCGACAAGGTGGTTTCTGTAAGTCAAAACTGGTCCAACGACCTTAAAAACATCTATAACCGTGAGTATAATATAATTACCAACGGCTTCGACCCCGACGACTTCCAAAACTTTCCTGAGTTTAATTATGATTATTTTAGCATAACCCACCTGGGCTCGCTCAATGCAGACCGAAACCCCCATGAACTTTGGAAAGTTCTTGGGGAACTGATAAAAGAAAACAAATTTTTTGGCGCAAAATTGCGGATCCGGTTAATTGGCCAGGCCGATATTTCCGTTTCAGAATCGCTCTCGAAAAACGGGCTATCCAATTTCGTTGAAAAAACCGGCTTCCTGCCCCATAGACAGGCCCTAAAATTGGCGGCCCAATCGGCCATTTTGCTGCTACCAATAAACAATACCCCAAACCAAATGGGCATTATTCCCGGAAAACTTTTTGAATACCTGGCCCTAAAACGTCCAATTCTGGCAATTGGGCCCGAAAAGGGCGATACAGCCCAAATCATTGAGAAAACCAACAGCGGATTAGTCTCTGGTTTTTCAGACAGCCAGAAATTAAAAAATCATTTGCTTGACCTGAGCCGAAGTTTTAAGGACCGAAGCCTGGTTTTGGTACCCACCGCAACCCAGGAGTATTCAAGAAAGCATCTGACCGAAAAAATGAGTCAATTGTTGTTTGCAATTACCGAAAAACCCTGACCCTTGGTTAAGGAAAATTTTCAGGGCAATTATTAATTGGGCTAATTCTTGCTTTTTAATGAAAGAAGAATACTAAAAAGAGATATGTTTTGAATTAAAACCTGTGCCCAACCACAACTTTAAAGCTTTGCAAGGCAATCCCTCAGGCTGTCACGCCAGTATGGGATTTCAATGCCAAAATCCTTTTTAATATGGCTTTTGTTCAGCACACTGTAGAGCGGCCTTTGTGCAACCTGCTGGTAATCTTTGGTTAGCACCGGTACAAGTCGGCAACCAAGCCCTTTAATATCGGTAATTGCGCAGGCAAAATCGTACCAACTGGCCACGCCTTCGTTGCTGTAGTTGTAAATTTCGCCACGAACTTTCGCTGGAATTTTAGGAATAATTTCCAGGATGGCCTTTGCCAGGTCGCGGGCATAGGTGGGGGTTCCAATCTGATCAAAAACCACTCTCAGCTCTTTTTCGGTTTTGGCTTTTTCGAGTATTGTTTTAACAAAATTATGGCCATAGCTTGAATAGAGCCATGAAGTGCGTATAATAATAGCGCGTTTGGCGTTGAACATTACCTCAATTTCGCCATCAAGCTTGCTTTTTCCGTAAATGGATTTGGGGTTGGCTGTGTCGTTTTCGGTATATGGCTTATGATTTTTGCCATCAAACACATAATCGGTCGAAATGTGTACCATCAAAGCCCCATAGGCGGCTGTGGCTTCGGCAATGTATTTGGTAGCGGTTGAGTTGAGCAAAATGGCCCGTGCCCTGTCTTCCTCTGCCCTATCAACCTGAGTAAAACCAACACAATTTATAACGCATTCAATTTTGTTGCTTTTAATAAATTTATTAACCTTATCGGCATCGGTAACATCCAGATTATTTATATCGGTAAAGAAAAAAGAGTGTTTGGAAAATGCAGCTTCAAGGTCTTTAAATTCGGCTCCGAGCTGTCCATTGCTACCAGTTATGAGTATATTCATGGAAAAAATCTTTTAGGTGGTCAGGATTGATTTGAAATAGCTGATTGAGTGAATTAATCCCTGGTCGAGATCCACCTGTGGCTTCCAGCCAAGGGTATTTCTGGCCAGCGAAATATCGGGTTGCCGTTGCATTGGGTCGTCTTGAGGCAATGGCATAAAAATAAGTTTGGATTTTGAGCCGGTGAGTTTAAGCACTTTTTCGGCAAGGTCAATCATGGTAAACTCTTTGGGGTTGCCCAGGTTTATTGGCCCTGTAACATTATCGGGCGATTCCATAAGGGCAATAAGGGCTTTTACCATATCTTCGACATAGCAAAAGCTCCGGGTTTGCATGCCATTTCCAAAAATTGTAATGTCATTGCCTTTGAGGGCCTGCACAATAAAGTTTGAAACCACCCTTCCATCGTTGGGATGCATACGTGGGCCGTAAGTATTAAAAATGCGGGCAATTTTAATCTTTACCCGGTTTTGGCGATGGTAATTAATAAAAAGTGCTTCGGCGCATCGCTTGCCCTCGTCATAGCAAGCCCTGGGTCCAATAGGGTTTACATTGCCCCAGTACGACTCGGGCTGAGGATGAACCTCTGGATCGCCATACACCTCGCTGGTTGAAGCCTGCAATACCTTGGCATTGAGCCTTTTGGCCAATCCAAGCATATTTATGGCGCCCATTACCGAAGTCTTTATGGTTTTTATGCCGTTGTACTGATAATGTATAGGCGAGGCCGGACAAGCCAGGTTGTAAATCTCGTCGGCCTCAATAAAATACGGTATGGTAATATCGTGCCTGATTAATTCAAAATATGGATCTCTAATCAGTTGAACAATGTTCTGCTTTTGACCGGTAAAGAAATTATCGAGACAAAAAACCTCATGGCCTTGTTTTAAAAGGGCCTCACACAAATGTGAGCCCAAAAAACCTGCTCCACCGGTTACCAGAATTCGTTTTTTCATTTTCATTTTATTGGAAAATCTACCAGACTTGGCCTGGCAGAAATGGTTTGTGGCAAAATTATCTATTTTTTCTGACTTCACTTGCTTTTCGATTCAATTTTGAATTTTTCAAAAAAATCAAAAATTGCCCTTTATTTGAAAGCAATGTATTTGAACATATAAAATAATTCTTTTAAATTTGGGATATATTCCTTAAGGCCTAAATTAACCTACAATGCCCCAATCACAAGTAGCCCGCGAGGTGCTCGATTCTACCCGCAAAGCCCTTTTTATAAACCTCGACGACAGCATATACGGTTCGTTTGCCGAAATTGGCGCCGGCCAGGAAGTTGCCCGCTGCTTTTTTCAGTCGGGAGGGGCATCTGGCACTGTGGCACGCACCATTTCGGCTTACGATATGTCGTTCAGCAACTCGCTTTATGGCAAAAGTACCGGTGGCCGCTATGTTTCAGAGCAGCGCCTAATGCAAATGCTCGAAATTGAGTACAAAAGCCTCGAAGACATTTTGGGCGCCAAACGTGGAGAGCACACCCGCTTTTTTGCATTTGCCAACACCGTGACCACACTTAATTTCAAAAAAGACAACGACCCACACGGCTGGGTTGGAGTCCGGTTTCAACTTAACCCCGGTACACCCCCCAATGATGTGGTTTTGCACGTGCGGCTGCTCGAAAACGACAGCCTGCTTCAGCAAAAATCAATTGGAATTCTGGGCGTAAACCTAATTTATGCCTGTTATTACATATACCAATACCCAAACAGCTTTCTTAAGTCGCTGCTCGAATCCATTTCGGACGACCGCATTGAAATAGACATGATACGCATGAGCGGCCCCGATCTCGATTATGTTGATAACCGCCTGCTGGCGGTGCAGCTTGTAAAAAATGGAATGACCAGCGTAACCATGTTCGACCGTCACGGCAAAGTGCAGCAACCTGCAGACCTTTTGTATAAAAAAAACCTTATGGTACTGCGTGGCAGCTTCAGGCCCATTACTTATGTGGGTTTCGATATGCTCAAGACCGGTTTTGCCCTTTTTAAAAAAGATGTGGGGTTTGACAAAAAAAACACCTCTGTGCTTTGCGAAATGACCCTGAACAACCTTTTGGGAGGGGGCGATTTTGATGAACGCGACTTCCTGGACCGCGTGGATGTACTTTGTGGAATGGGGCAAAATGTCATGATTTCGAACTTCAGGGAGTTTTACAGGCTGGCCGAATGGTTCAGACGCTTCCGCATGGGCCACATTCGCATGGTAATTGGTGCATATACCTTTCAGAATGTGTTGGAAAAAAAATATTACAGCCACTTGCGCGGAGGAATACTTGAAGCTTTCGGAAACCTGTTTATGGAAAATCTGAAGCTATACATATACCCCAGCCGCGAAAACGAAGAAAGTGAGATTACAACCCTCGAAAATTTGCCTGTAGATGAAGAGGTTAGGAATTTGTTCCAATACCTTGTACAAAATCGTTGCGTGGTCGATATTCCAGATTATCGCAAAGAAATACTGCCATTCTTCTCGCACGTGGTAATGAAAAAAATGAAAGAAAACGACCCGGGCTGGGAAAAAATGGTGCCACGGTATGTGTCATCGTTTATAAAAAGTAAAAATCTTTTCGGCTACGGCATGCCCAAAAAGAGGGCAAGGGCAGCCAAAAACTGACCCCCTTGCCTTAACCAACTAAACCTAAAAAACCAAAACTACCTAATTTTGAGCATTTTAACCTTTCCTAAATAAAGCAATTTTTTTGCTTTATAATAGTGGTTGCATTTAAGACAATGCATATTGGTAAAGGTTTAAAACCGCACTTAATTTTTTTCCAATAAACCTGGGGGCAAAACCGCATTGTTGAAAAACGCATGAGTTGGAGCAATGCATTTTGTTGTCTTTATTTTAACTTTGCACCCTGATTGGCTGAATGGCTATACACTATGATTACCGAAAAATATTCAGAAGACTCCATACGCACGCTCGACTGGAGAGAGCACATACGGCTGAGGCCAGGCATGTACATTGGCAAGCTGGGCGATGGGGCCTCGCAGGACGATGGCATTTATGTACTGATAAAAGAGGTTGTTGACAACTCTATTGATGAATACATTATGGGGTTTGGCAAAACCATAGAAATACTCATTGATGACAGGCAGATAACCGTTCGGGATTATGGTCGGGGAGTGCCTTTGGGCAAAGTGGTCGATGTGGTATCGAAAATCAATACCGGGGCAAAATACGACAGCAAAGTTTTTAAGAAAACAGTAGGGTTGAATGGTGTAGGCACCAAGGCCGTCAATGCCCTTTCAAGCTATTTTCGCATTGAGTCAATACGCGAAGGCAAGGCCAAGGCGGCCGAGTTTGAAATGGGGCAACTTGTTAAGGAAATTGCTGAAGCCGAAACCCCTGGCCGCGGAGGTACAATTATAAGTTTTGTACCCGACGAGCAGATTTTTGGCAAATACCGTTACATTGACGATTACATTGAAAAACTGCTTTGGAATTATGTTTACCTTAACCGTGGCCTTACCATTATTTTCAACGGGCGAAAGTTTCAGTCGCAAAACGGCTTGCACGATTTGCTAACACGAAACATCGACACTCCGGTTTGCTACCCCATTATTCACCTTCAGGATGAAGATTTTGAATTTGCTTTTACGCACAGTACCAGCCAATACAGCGAGGAGTACTATTCGTTTGTAAACGGCCAGCACACTACTCAGGGCGGCACCCATCAGGCAGCATTTCGCGAAGCACTCAGCAAGACCATTCGCGAATTTTATAAAAAGGACTTTGATGCTAACGACATAAAAACCTCGCTCATTGTTGCCATGAGCATAAAGGTGCAGGAGCCGGTTTTTGAATCGCAAACCAAAACCAAGCTTGGTTCACAATATACCGAACCCGGAGGCCCCACCATTCGAAACTACATTACTGAAATTGTAAAACGCAGGCTCGACAACTACCTGCACATGAACACCGAAACGGCCGATGCCCTCTTGCGCAAGATACTCCAATCGGAGCGAGAGCGCAAGGATATGGCCAACATAAAAAAACTGGCACGCGAAAGAGTTAAGAAAGCAAGCCTGCACAACAAGAAACTGCGCGACTGCCGCATTCATTACAACGACAACCACCCCTTGCGGTTAAACTCTACCCTGTTTATTACCGAGGGCGACTCGGCCAGCGGCTCCATTACCAAAGCACGCGATGTAAACACGCAAGCCGTATTCAGCCTGAAAGGAAAACCGCTCAATTGCTACGGCCTTACAAAAAAAATTGTTTATGAAAATGAGGAGTTCAACCTGCTTCAGGCAGCCCTCAACATAGAAGAAAGCCTCGAAGACTTGCGCTACAACAATATTGTAGTTGCAACAGATGCCGATGTGGACGGTATGCATATTCGCCTGTTACTGCTAACTTTTTTCCTTCAGTTTTTTCCTGACCTGGTGCGCAATGGTCACCTGTATATTTTACAAACCCCCTTATTTAGGGTACGCAACAAGCAAAAGACCATTTATTGCTACTCAGAGCAAGAAAAGCAGGCCGCTATGGCCGAACTTGGTGTCAAACCCGAAATAACACGTTTTAAAGGGCTGGGTGAGATATCGCCCGATGAGTTTGGCAACTTTATTGGCAAAAGCATTCGCTTAGACCCGGTTATATTTAAAAAAGAACTGGGCGTGGCCGAAATGATGGCCTTCTATATGGGGAAAAATACACCCGAGCGCCAGAACTTTATAATCAGCAACCTTAGGGTTGAACTCAACGCTATTGAATCATGACCATAAGGCTTGAACTGGCAGGCTTCCTGTCTGAGTTGCAGCAAATCGAAGATTTGTATCTTACCGCATTTCCACCCGAAGAAAGAAGAACTTTCGAAGGTTTCGGCCAGCAGTTTTTGCAAAAGAAATACTTCAAGGTTTATTTAGCAAAAAATACTGACCTTACCCTTGGTTTTATTTCCCTATGGACTTTTGATCACTTTGGCTTTATTGAACATTTTGCCGTGATGCCTCAATATCGGGGTCAAAACATTGGAAATATCATTCTGAAAGAAATACGAATGGTTTGCAGCGGGCCTGTAGTTCTCGAAACCGAACTTCCTTTAGATGAAATTAGCGCAAGGAGAATTGGTTTTTACCAGCGCAATGGTTTTCATTTGCTCGATAAATATTATGTTCAGCCAAGCTACGATGGAATAACACCAGGGCCTGAACTGAAACTTATGAGTACCAGCAATAGTCTAAGCACCGAAAATATTGAACATATTATTAAAACAATCAGAACGAACGTTTACGATTGTTAAAAAAACAGCAAGCCAGTGAATTTATCACAGGCATTAAACACAAATCCTTAAATTTCCGATTATTCCAGACTGAACTTATCCCAGTCGGCCCACGCCCTGAAACTGTCGCGGTAGCTTTTTATCTGGCATTGTGGCAGTACAACGGTTTCAATACCTTGCTGGTTTGGCATAAGGTTGCTAATGTTTTCGCCCCGGGGGCAAATTACTGCCGAGTCGCCCGAGTAGGTAATCTGGTTTGCGTCGGCACCAGTGCGGTTAACCCCAATAACGTAAGCCTGGTTTTCGATGGCTCGTGCCATTAGCAAAATGCGCCAGGCATGGCTGCGGGCATCGGGCCAGTTGGCTACATACAAAAGCACATCATAATCAAAACCATTGCTTTCGCTGAATTGGTTGCGGCTCCAAACCGGGAAACGTAAATCGTAGCAGATCAGGGGCATTATTTTCCATTCCTTAAGCTCTACTATGAGTTTTTGAGAGCCAGCTGTATAGTCCTTATTTTCGCCGGCATAGGTAAACAAATGCTTTTTGTCATAATGTGAAAAAGACCCATCGGGCCTGACCCAAAAAAAACGGTTATAATATTTTCCGCCATCTTGTACCGCTATGCTGCCACACACCACGCATTTGCTATTGACAGCGGTCTGTTGCATCCACTGCAGGCCAGTTCCGCCCATCGGCTCGGCCACATTTTGCGGGTTCATCGAAAAACCCGTGGTAAACATTTCGGGAAGCACAATCAAATCGGCATTATCTGAAATACCCTTCAGCTTTTCAGTAAACATTTCAAGGTTGCGCAATTGCTCTTCCCAATACAGGTCAGATTGGACAAGACAAACCCTTAAATTTTGCATAGAATTTCTGCAGCTTTTGAAAGTGTTTCTTCGGACTTGGCAAAACAAAAACGAAGCATTTGCTGGTTTGAAGTTTTGCTGTAAAAAGAAGAAGTGGGCACCCCAGCCACTTTAAAATCGCGTGTTAGTCGCTGCGCAAAGGCCATTTCTTCCTCATCAGAAATCTTGCTGTAGTCTAACAGTTGGAAATAGGTACCAAAAGCAGGTACTACCTTAAAGCGGCTTGTGCGCAAGGCATTGGCAAAAAAATCGCGTTTCTGCTGAAAGAATTCTCCCAGCCCGTGGTAGTTGGAAGGGTCTTCAAGAAAATCGGCCAGGGCGTATTGCATGGGTGTGTTTACACAAAACACAATAAATTGATGGGACTTGCGAAACTCTTTCATTAGATTTTCAGGCCCAAGGCAGTATCCGGTTTTCCAGCCGGTGGCATGAAACGTTTTGCCAAACGAGCAGGCAACCAGGCTTCGCCCAGCAAGCCCGGGGTAGCGGCATACACTTTCATGAACCTTGTTTTCAAAAATGATATGCTCATACACCTCGTCGCTCAGCACAATAATTCCTGTTTTGTGGGTAAGCTTTTCGAGCGCCGTCAGATCTGCCGACGACAAAATGCTGCCACTGGGGTTGTGGGGGCTGTTTATAATGATCATTTTGGTGCGGGAACTCACAAGCTTCCTTACTTCACTCCAGTCAATATGATAATCGGGCAACTTGAGCTTAGAAACAATGGGTATGCCCCCGTTAAGTTTTATGGCAGGCACGTAACTGTCGTATGCTGGTTCAAATACAATTACCTCATCATCTTCGCGAACAAAAGCACTAATGGCAGTAAAAATGGCCTGTGTGGCCCCGGCCGTAACTGTAATTTCGGTTTCGGGATTGTAAACTGCACCGTACAAGTCCTTGGTTTTTTGGGCAATTCGTTCGCGCAGCAAAGGTAAACCGGGCATTGGAGCATATTGATTGTTCCCCTGGCGCATGTGTCTAAAAACCAGCTCGATAAGTTTTTCCGAAACAGGAAAGTCAGGAAATCCTTGCGAAAGATTTATGGCATTATGTTCACGGGCAAGTTGGGTCATAATTGCAAAAACAGAAGTACCTGTTTGCGGAAGCTTTGAATGAATGGCTTCTGGGAAAAGGTTCATAAGGTAGTATTTTAATAAGCAAAAATCCGGCAAGAATCGTTAATTTTACGCTCCTTTTGTACCAGATTAAGTGCCACAAAATTAAAAGAAATAATTCAACAGCAGGGTTGATTTTTTTTGTACCTGCTCTAATTAATTATAAAATTTTACCCAACCAGTTTAAAATCACTAAGAATGAAGACCATTGACGGAATTAATTTTAAGGGTAAACGCGCCATAATGCGTGTAGATTTCAATGTACCGCTAAGCAGCGACTTCCAGATTACCGACGACTCGCGCATGCGGGCGGCCATTCCCAGCATCCGCAAAATACTTGATGAGGGCGGATCGGTCATTGTAATGTCGCACCTTGGCCGCCCAAAAGATGGCCCTACTGATAAGTATTCGCTACGGCACATTCGTGAGCATTTGGCAAAATTGCTAAATACCCAGGTGAAGTTTGCCGACGACTGCATAGGCCAATCGGCCCGCGAACAGGCTGCCAGCCTGCAACCCGGAGAAGTGCTTTTGCTCGAAAACCTAAGGTTTTATAAGCAGGAAGAAAAAGGTGATGAAGAATTTGCATCCAAATTAGCACAACTGGCCGATATTTATGTAAATGATGCTTTTGGTACAGCACACCGGGCACATGCCTCAACCACCATTATTGCTAAATTTTTTCCAAACGATAAGATGTTCGGATACCTTATGGCCAATGAACTTTCGAGTATTGACAAGGTGCTCAGGGATGTAAAACGGCCTTACACCGCCATTATTGGCGGTGCCAAGGTAAGTTCAAAAATCGAAATTCTTGAAAACCTGATTGACAAGGTAGATGACCTGATAATTGGCGGGGGCATGATGTTTACCTTTATCAAGGCCCAGGGCGGCGTAATAGGCGGCAGCCTTGTTGAGGAAGACTTTATTGAAAAAGCCAAAGAGATAATGGCCAAAGCCAAGGAAATTGGCGTAAAACTGCATTTGCCGGCTGATGCCATTATTGCCGACGCGTTTGCAAACGAAGCCGCTATCAAAACCAGTCAAGCCGGTGCAATTCCCGAAGGATGGCTGGGTCTTGACATTGGCCCTGAAAGCGTTAAGGCTTTTGCTTCAACCATCGAAAAATCGAAAACAGTGCTTTGGAACGGCCCAATGGGCGTGTTTGAATTGGAGAACTTTGCTGCTGGCACCAAAGCCGTAGCCCAAGCCCTGGTAACTGCCACCCAAAACGGCGGCTTTACCCTTATTGGAGGCGGAGACTCGGTGGCTGCAATAAACCAGCTTGGACTTGCCGAACAGGTAAGCTATGTTAGCACCGGCGGAGGGGCGCTGCTTGAATACATGGAAGGAAAAATTTTGCCGGGTGTTCAAGCTATCAATGAATAATAGCACTAAATAATCATTAAAAAAACCGGAGTATCCTCCGGTTTTTTTAATGGGTCATGCGAAAAATAATCGCCATTAGTTTTAGCTCGTCAATAGGTTTTGACACATAATCATCCATGCCGGCATTGATAAACCTCTCGCGATCGCCCGCTATGGCATAGCCTGTAATAGCAATTATTGGAATACGCCTACCGGTATTTAATTCCATTTCGCGGATGCGACGGGTGGCTTCAAACCCATCCATCTTGGGCATTTGGCCGTCCATAAGTACAAGGTCGTACGAGTTGCTGGCATATTTTTCAATTGCCACCAAACCATTGGCAGCAGTGTCAACCTTCCAGCCATGCGAACGAAGAAAACCAGCCAGATACATCTGATTGATAGCATCGTCTTCTGCCACAAGAATATGTAACTTTTTCATCTGGGCATTCGTTTCATTATGCATTAATAAAACGCCATTATTTTCAAACTGCAGGTCCTGAGAAATTACAACCGGAATTTCAAATGAAACCGTACTCCCCTTACCGAAAGTGCTTTCGAATTTAATGCTCCCATTCATTAGCTCAACCAGGCTTTTTACAATGGTAAGGCCAAGACCGGTACCCTGGTATTCTTTGCGAGAGGAGATATCAAGTTGCTGGAACGAGTCAAAAATTTTTGGTATATTTTCGGCTTTAACACCAATACCTGTATCTTTAACGAAAATTTTAAGCAAAATGTTTTCGTTATTTACAGATTTAACATTTACCCCAATTTCTACTTCGCCTGTATTTGTAAATTTAATGGCATTGCTCAGCAGGTTGATTAGTATCTGGTTAATTTTTTTTTCATCGCAATGGATTACCTCAGGTACATTCGCATCAAATTTCATGACCAGCGAAAGCCCCTTAAGCCTGGCCTGAGGTTCAAACAATTCAATGGTATCTTTTATTGTTTGTTTCAGATTAAAGTCGGTCAGGGTTATATCAACCTTATTTGCCTCAATTTTTGAGTAATCCAGGATATCATTTAAAATATGCAATAGGTTTCCAGCCGAAATCAATACTGAATTAATATATGATTCCTGCTCCTGGCTCAGGTTTGTTTTGGCCATTGTGCGGGTCATTCCAATTATGGCATTGAGGGGATTGCGGATTTCGTGGCTCATATTGGCCAAAAATTCAGATTTGGCCTTGTTCGAGTTTTCGGCAACTTCCTTGGCCCGTACAAGGTCTTCGTGCTCCCTACGCAGCGTAATATCGCGGCTAACGCAAACAATTTCTTCTACAAGTAATGTTTTAGGGCTGAAAACAACCTGATTGTTAGTTTCAAACCATATATAATCGCCATTTTTTTTGCGTATTCGATAACTTTCAATAAAATTTTCCTGATGTTTCTCAAGGAGTTTTATGTGGTTTTGTCGAATGTTTTCAATATCGTCAGGATGTATAAAAACAAATGCTGAATTGCCCATCATTTCTTCAGGAGAATAGCCCAGCAGGCGTTGACTCGCCGGCGATACGTACATATATGTGCCATCCCACGAGTGTTTCGAAATAAGGTCGCTCGAATTTTCGGCCAGCAACCTGTAGCGTTCTTCGCTGAGCCTCAGGTTCTCCTCAATTTGCTTTCTGAGGGTAATATTCCTGATGGTGCCAACAATCATTTTGGCTTCGCCATCATAATCATAAATATATTTGCACGTAACTGAGCATGGAAACATTTCCTTGCTTTTATTGCCCAGCAGCATTTCAAAATCAGATAAATATCCCTTTAGGTTTAAATGCTCCAGCAAGGTATTTAAGTTGTTTTTGTTTTCAAAAAGAGGCCTGCCAACCAAATCTTCTTTACGGTAATTGAGCACCTGCTCTACCGATGGCGACAATTCAATCACATCTCCTTCTAAGGTCAACTCAAAATAAACATCCTGTATGTTTTCGAAAATACTGCGATGCTTCTCTTCGCTTTGCCGTAGGGCTTGCTGCGACTCATAAAGTTGCTTCAGAATACTAAGCCTGCTGATTACCTGATGAATAACCGAGGGCAACAGGTCAATAAAGCTGTTGTCTTTTACCAGGTAATCAATGGCACCCAGTTTCATCATTTTTACTGCCGTGCGTTCGTCGCCGTGGCCAGTAATTATAACAAACGGAAAATCCGGTCTGATTTGCTGTATGGATTTTACCAGGTCTTCGCCCAAAGTATCAGAAAGTTGGTAATCAATTAAAAAAAGGGTTTCTTCGGCTGGATTGTTTCTTAGCCAGTCAAGAGCTTCTTTTCCGTATAGAAAACCCTGGGTGGCATAACCTTCTCGCTCCAGAGTCTTCTGAATCAATTGATTAAGAATATAGTCATCCTCAATAATGGTAATTATGAGTTGATGAATACCCGAATTTCCAATTTTTACCGTCATTGCAAGCTCGAATAATTTTTTAAACATATAAAGGCAAATTTACTATAATTTTCTTTTAAGACATAAATACATCCGGGTAATCAATTAAAAAAACCGATATGGGTTTTTAATTGTAAAATTATAATAAACCCGTAGCTTTCAGGAAATTTACGTTGGGTTCAAGACCATTGTCATCATCGGCCCAATGGGGCCTTAGCTGGCGAACAAGGTACATATCTTCAAACAAGTGGTGCTTTGTCTCCAATTTTCCACGGTAGGTGCATTCAAAATATTTCGATACAAAATCATAGGTTTGGGCAGAAATGTTCACTTTTCCTACCTCGCCCTCCTGCACCATCCAGTGGGCCTTATTCGCGGCATTACCCCAAATATCGTACGAAAACTTACGGCGTCCTATTACCCCTGCAACCACTTCGCCGGTATGTATGCCAACCCTTAAAGTAAAATAGGGTTGGTTTTCTTCAATGGCATCACGGGCAAACAATTCAACAGCATGCTGAATCTGAAGTCCGGCCAGCACCACCCTGGGCGGACTAAGGGCATCAGACTCTGGAATTCCTCCGGCACACATATAGCAGTCGCCAATGGTTTTGATCTTCTCGAGTCCAAGCCGTCCAATAATGCCATCGAACATACTGAAATATTCATCGAGTTTTTCGAGCAGCTCAATAGGGCCAAACATTGCCGACTTTACCGAAAAATCTTCAACATCGGCATACAATACGCTTACACAGGGGAAAAAACGGGCTTTTGCCGTGCCCGTTGTAAGCAGCTCGTGGGCAACCCTTGCCGGTAGAATATTCTGAAGCAATTTTTCAACCTTTGCCTTCTCATCGGCAAGTTCCGCATTCTGTGCCCGTATGCGCTGATTAAGTTTTTTCTGCCTCTCGAGGCTGCTCTTTAACGAAGACGTTGCTTTTTTGAGCTTTCGGTCAATGGCCATGCGCTTAAATGCTGCCTCTACCACAACCGGCATGTGTTCTACAAAGCCCTTTTCCTTTATTATATAATCAATAGCCCCTGCCTGCATCAATCCAACAGCAATTTTTTCGTCGCCATAGCCAGTCATTGCCAAAAAATCGGGGGGGCGCCCCATTCGGCCAAGGTCTTGTATAACTTCCAAACCTGTGGTAGTTCCCAACTGGTAATCGATAATAACAAGCAACCACTCAGGCCAAACTGAAAGATACGCCGCAATAAACCCTGACTCATCAATAAAACCTTTTACATTATAGCCTTGTCCGGTGAGTTGCTTTTCAATAAGGCTGACCATCATGGGGTCATCATCAAGTATCCATACCTCGCGCAACTGGCTTTGTTTTTTCAGTAAATCAGTGGATGTTTTTTGCATGGCTTGTAATGCAAATATTTAAGTTAGATATTGTCCGGGATACCGGGCAAAGCAAACATTTTTTTTACATAAACACTTCCGTGTAATTACTGATGTTTCGAAGCAAAAAAAATTTTGTTTTGTCCTTGATCCTGAAAATTTTGACTTGATAATCAAAACCAAATCTGTGTAATGAGGCTTACCCTATCCTTTGGACTGATTGCAAATTTACCATTCCTGCATTAACTGCTTAAATTTTTTTCACTACTGGCCGACAAAAATTACGTGATTTCTCGCTCCGCCCGAAATGACAGGGTTTTCAATGATTTTGGCAATTTGGGGGGTAGGTGGCGGCTTGGCCGCCACCTACCCCCCTTAATAAAAAGCTAACTGACTGTCATTCCGAACGTAG
>CAYGDW010000043.1:0-24625 GCA_964348755.1 uncultured Bacteroidales bacterium
GAGTTGACCCCATCCCTCAATCCATCAATAACAACATTGCGCACGCCGTTTAAATCAATAAGCGGGGCAGCAGTATTACCGGTAATATTCCGGGCACCGCCACCTGAAGGAAGAATAGTCAGCGAAACCCATGAATTTATAGCAGGCTGGTTCAATGTAGCCGAAGTTGATTCGGTGGTGTTGCCTGTAATTGAAATAGTAATGGTTCTTCCGGCCTGATCAGGATTGGCATTGATTGCACCAAAGGCGCCCTGGAGAGTAGCGTAGCTGCCATCGGCACCCGCAGAACCTGAAATATTAATTTGTGCAAATAGCCCGATGGGTAGTAAAAATAAAAACAAAAAAATAACTTTCGTGCAAATTCGGCTAAAACCTACATTAAACAAAAGATTATTCCTTACCCTCATTATAAAATTTCCATTTTTTGGCGAGGCAAATGTAATAAAACAAAATTAATTTGTATCAGTGTTTCTCGTAGTGCAAAACTAGTAATTTCAATTGTAGTCGAATTGGTTGAATTAGTCGCTGCTTAATCTGACAGTGGTGAAATTAAACTAAAATTGGATAGCCAAAATCAAATGAGTTTAATCCCTCAAAAAACTGTCTGTCAATGAATACAAGAGTAAAATTAATCAAAGTCAGCCAGGATTATTATTCCTTTCCTAACAAATGCCAATTTTGGTTTGGGCAATGCCAACACCTACACCAATACCTTTGTGAACTTTAATTTTAAAAGGCCGAAGGTCGGGGAAGTTTACATGTCATTTCGAGCGGAGCGAGAAATCACGTAATCTTTGTCGGCCAGTAGTTATTCTTTTTTACTTTTGCATCTACAACTTACAAAAACCTATTGTTTATGGCTTTAATTGAGGAAATGGAGCAGCAGGGTAATTTCCTGTTTAAGTATCGCGGCATTTTACCAGGTATCATTCTTTTTGTGGGGGTAGCCCTTTTTTCTTATTCAGAATGGAAAGGGGAAGCACAGGAAGATTTCGGGCTTTTTTTTGACCGTTTCGACCAAATCATTGCAATCACTATTTGCCTTGTAGGTTTTGCCTTAAGAATATACACAGTTGGCCATACCCCAAAAAACACATCCGGACGAAATACCAAAGCCCAACTGGCCGATGAGTTGAATACCAGCGGAATTTACTCTATTGTGAGGCACCCCTTGTATTTGGGTAATTTTTTTATGTGGCTTGGCGTTTCGGTTCTAACCCTTAATCTTTGGTTTATCCTCGGGTTTGTTCTTATTTTTTGGCTTTATTATGAGCGTATTATGTTTGCCGAGGAGCAATTTTTAAGGCGCAAATTCGGAGATACTTATCTTGATTGGGCCTCAAAAACTCCGGCCTTCATTCCTTCTTTGGCCAACTGGAAACCTAACCCATTGCCCTTTAACTGGAAGAAAGTCCTGGTTAGGGAAAAAACTGGATTTCTGGCAATTTTTGTCGTTGTATTTCTTTTTGACCTTATCGAAGATTCCTTTAAAAACCGGTTTATAACCTTTGACCTGGATTTTTGGCTTGTGGCTCTAATCATTAGTTTTAGTTACTACCTGTTCATAAAATTATTTCGCAGGAATTTGCCTTTTCTGAACCAGGGCTTCTAAAGCAGGTTAGTATTTCTTGTCAATTTGGTTCAGGGCGTATGCATAGGCTCCTATTGAAACGGCTCTGCTTGTTCCAAGCCGGGTAATTCCGATGCCTGTTCGTTTCATTGCATCGTAAGTTATTTCTTTTTTAGAAAAAGGAACCTTAATGGTACTTACGCTACCTTTTATAAATTTTTGGGTATCGGCATCGTCCTCCAGATTAAAGGCGCTAATTTCCATCCGGTCAACGGGCGTTCCGTCGAGTTTTTCAATGGTGTTGTTTAGTTCTTTTATTGTTACGGGCAAAAACAATGGCCAGGCATTTGCAAGCCCACCACCAATTACTACCAGCCCGTCAAAAAGTGTGAGAGCTGTAGCCAGAGCCTCCCCAATAGATTCGCCCAACTGCCTGAAAGCTTCAAGAGCAGCCTGCCGATGGCCGGATCGCTTACCCGTTGCAATCTCAAAAATGTCCTTTGGCGTATAATTTTTACCTGCACAATCGGGGCAATGCTCTTCAAACACTCTTTTTACGGCTCTTATGCTGATACACTCTTCCGAAAAGCTGCGCGGGAATAGCTTGCTTCGCACCACCCAGATTTCGCCGGCAGCCCCATTGTCGCCTATTATTAACTCACGGTTGCGAACCAATCCACCGCCGAAACCGGTTCCAAGGGTTATGCCAATCAGATTTTTGTATTGCTTGTTGCTCCCAGCTTTTTTAAGCATTTCATTTACTGTGGGCAGATAGCCCGAAATTGCTTCGCCGTAAGTAAACAGGTCGCCATCGTTGTTTATAAATACCGGCAGTTGAAAAATATCCTCGAGCATTGGCCCAAGGGCCACCCCGCCCCGAAATGCGGGCAAATTTGGCAAGTCGCCAATAATTCCGTTTGAATAGTCCGAGGGGCCGGGAAATGCAAAACCGATGGCTTTGGGATTTTGGTCAAGCTGCTTGCTTACCTGGCGAAAACCTTCAATAATTGTTTCGAGGCACCTATCAAGCTCTGTTGCGTAAGTAGGTAAAGTTATGGGGTCAACTACCTCATGGTTGCCCTGCATGGCCGAGAATACTAAATTAGTACCCCCCCCGTCAAGAGTAAGTACTGTTCGCTTATCGTTACTATAATCCATTTTTCTTTTTTTTAGCAATCAGTATAAGGGTGGATAATCTGCAAAGGTAATCATTTGCTAAAACGATTTAGAGAAAAGTGGTAAAAAACCAGTCCCATACTGATTTAACCGGGTTATTTTAGTATTTCTGACTCGGGCAGGTCAAACTCTTCAACCATCCTAATGTTCATTTTTTCCAGCGCATCAAGTATGGGTTTGTAAATAGCTGGCAAAACCGGAATTTGAATTCCTTTTTCTACAATATCGCCATTCATAATCATTTCAACGCCAATAGCTGCGGGCAATGCAACGGTTCGTGCCACAGCTGTATCTGAATCTATGGAGCCAAAATCGAGCATTGACGATTTTATTACTTCGCGCTTACCGTTTGGGTACGAGGCCAGAAAAATATGTTGCATTGCTACCATATCGCGTTCCTGAGGCCCAAGTTCCATTTTGGCAATCATTAAGTCTGAGGTAATCTCGTATGGGCTGTCAGTTTGTCGGTTCATTGGCTCGTGGGCAAAAACACCGAGCCATTCAATAGCATCCAGGGCGTAATCATTTAATGGCAAGCCAAGGTATTCGGCTGTCTTTTGCCTGATGTTGTCAGGGTTTTTTGCTCCAATCAGCATTGCTACCATTTGGGCATAGTTCATCCCGGCAAAGTTATAATTGTCCGTAGTTATCAGTTTCAGGGCTTTGAGGGCATCGAGGCTTTGGCACCAGCCCGGATAACGGAATGTGCCCCGAAACATGGTTTTTGTTTCTGGTATGCCGTAAATGTCTATATAAGGCAAGCTGTCGCGGTTGGGGTAGATTTCGAGCAGCCCGACGCCTGGAAAATTGACCGAGAGGGGGTTTTTGAAAAGGTTGTTTGTAGGTATGTGATTCACCTTTCCGTGTCTTAGAAATTTTCCATCGTTGTTGCCTGCCATAACCACCCCTTTGGGGCTCCATGAAAATTTGTACTTGAATGGGTTTGAGGCCGCTTCGGGTGCAGGCAAAGCACCGCAAATGCTGTAAAACTCCTCAACTTTGCCGCCAAGGCCATGTACATGGTCTATAATTCTCATGGCACCCATGTGGTCTATGCCCGGGTCAAGGCCAAGCTCATTTAAAATTATAATGCCCGCATTTTTTGCTTCCTGGTCAAGGGCTTTCATCTCGGGTTTTACATAGGAGGTGGTTACCATGTTTTTTTTGTGCGCAATACACCGTTTGGCAACAATAATGTGGTAAACCCACGGCAAAAGACTAACTGTCAAATCGTGGCTTTCAACCAACTCTGAAAGGGCAGGGGTGTTGTCGGCACTCCAGGCTACAGCTTTGCCGTTAGGGTGGTCTTGTATTAATTCTTCGGCCTTTGCCTGTATCAGCGTGGCCACGGTTACATGGTATCCCTTATTTAAAAGGTAGGTTACTATTGGCTTTGCAATCATGCCTGCACCAAGTATCAAAACTTTCCTCATGGTAAAACCGGATTTGAAATTTCTCTGTAATTATTTATTTCAGGTAGCTTTTTAAGTATGTATAATCGGGAGTAAGTTGCCCATTATTAAGTATCATTGCTTTTTTTATTGCCACAGGAAGCTCAATTTTTTCAAACTGCAAGCCATAATTGGCCTCGGCAATGGGTTTAATAAATCTGGATAAGGCCTCGGCAAAAGCTTCGGCCGAGTCGCGCGGAAGTTCGCTAGGCAATATATCAACAGCCATTATAAGCATACCTTCGCCTTTGAAACCCATGGTTTGCTTTCTTGTAAAAGGGTTATAAACAAACACCGGATCATCTATGGCTGTTCCTTTGTGTGTACATTCAACCGAGCCATCAACGTCGCAGGTAATGTCGCCTATTGCAATAAGTTTGGGCCTGCCCTTGCTGAAAGCTTTTTCGAGGTAATCCCTGGTTACAATGCGCGGATATCGTTCATCCCAGTACATACCATTAACCAACAACGAAAGGTGAGGGATATATTGCTCAAAATTACTCTCATACTTTTCGGGATGCTGATAGTAGTCCTGAAGTTCAAATTCACTTCCATCGAGGCGCCGCGAAAGGTGTTTTTCTTTGAAAACTACCTTGTATATAATGTTGTTTGGAATTTTTTTGCTGTTTTTTAGTTCCATAAGGCTTTCAGGCGAAATTTCCTGTGAGGGAAGCAGGCTTGCAATTTCCAGTGCCCCTGTCGATACGTTGCCATAGCCTGTAAAACCTATAGAAAAAGGTAGGAGTTCTTCGGGGAGTCCGTTGAGGGCAATACTAATTGCTGCTTCTGAAATATGCTGTTTGGCCTCCTGGAGCGAATGGTAATTGCAGGCTTGTTTTATGGTAATAAACGGATTGTTTTCGTACCCATATTCTTTTAAACGCTGGCCAAGGCTCCAAAGCGAATTTATCATTCCGGCAAGCCCGGCAAACTTGCCAAAGAAAATAAGGCGTTTGTTCTGGTCGTCAACAATACGTTCATAATCAATTAGGTTGCAACCAAGCTCCATCATTTTCTTGAGCATAGGCATGTTGTAAGGCTGGCCTTTAATTACATGGCTAAAAAAAATATATGTTTTTCCGGCTTCAAATGCTTCGAGAGGAATTTCCTTAACTCCAAAAATAATGTTGCATTTTTTAAGGTCGTTTTCAACTTTTGCGCCGGCCAGCCGATATTCCTCATCGCTAAAAATGCGTTTTGGCGAGCTTTGTACTATAAATTCGAGCCTGTGATGTTTTATCAGTATTTCTATTTGGCCGGGGGTAATGGCCGCTCTGCGCTCCATTTTGTATTTATCTTCGTGCCTGATACCTATATATACACTCATTCAATTTATGGTTATTTATAAAAGTTTCTTATGTTAATTTTTGTGGCAAACATAACAAAAAAAACAGTCTGGCATAATGGGGTCAGACTATTTATTTGTGATTGATATATACTTTTTCAATATTGTCCGATAAAGTAAAAAAGGGTAGAATTTTATGCATGAGATTCCTCATTACGTTCATAATGACAGTCGGTTAGCTTTTTATTAAGGGGGTTAGGTGGCGGCTTCGCTGCCACCTAACCCCCCTTAAATTGCCAAAATCATTGAAAACCCTGTCTTTTCGGGCGGAGCGAGAAATCTCGTATTTTTTGACGGACAGTAGTGAACCTTTTTAATTGAAAATACGCGGCGTATTGGGCGATATTTTTTGTTGGTTTAAGCCATCGAGAGTTAACAGCAACATTAATTCGTGCGAACCTCCGCTGAAGCGCCTGTTGACCCCAATACTGTAGTCGTATGCATAACCCACTCTTATTCTTTCGGTAATTGCCATTCCCAGCATGGCCGAAAATGCGTCGCCAAGCCGGTATGAAAGGCCTGCCCACATTGTTTTATCGTAATAGGCTGTCAAATTAAGGTCGAACTGGGTGCTGCGCCGGTTGCTTTTTATTAGCAGGTATGGCTCGAGGTCAATTTTATCAAAAACGTTATCGAAGCGGTATTTGCCATACATATAATAATGCCTTGGGGCATAGTCTATTCCGGCATACAATGCCGATCGGTGAAGGTGGGTAATTGCAAAACCCATTCTAAGGCTTGGGTCGGTATATTCAACTCCAAACGAAAAATCGGGCCGGGTAAATGCTTCTCTCGAAAGCAGGGCATTTGGGTCGTTGGGGTCTTCGTAAATCAGTTGCGTACCATCTATTGTACGGTTTACAATGCCTGCGCCAATGCCAAAAATTAAATGCGAAATAATACCAACCTGCACCGGAAAAGCATAATTTGCCCTTAGGGTAAGAAAATTTTCATACCCTAATTTGTCGTTTATAATGTTGAGGCCAACTCCGCCATAAATATCCTGCAAATAGGTGCTTACATTGAATGCCTGCGATGAAGGAGCCTTATCAAACCCTATCCATTGCTGCCTTGCTACCAGCGAAAAATCGATGGTGTTGCTAAGGTTTATTGAAGCAGGATTAAATATTTTTTCATTAAACATGTATTGGCTGAAAGAGGGGTCGCTTTGCCCAAATACATTCAGACCCGAAAATGAAAATAAAAGTAAAAGCAAGGATAATCTTTTCATTCGGAGTTTAATTTTATTATTCAGACCGCCGGCGACTTTTTCAGGGTTTTCCATGGGTGCTTTTATTTTTATTTTTATTTGGCTATTCTGGCCCGTTTATTTTTATTTGACCATCAGGTCTAAAGGAAATTACTTCAATTTTAGCGGGTTTGAAGTAATCGTGTTGCCTCGCTCAGGCTAATTCTGTCGCCATCGCGAAAAGCAACCACAAATGCATCGAATCCCAGATCGCGCAAGCGCCGGTGCAAGTCCATTGCCTGGTTCAAATTTTTAAATGTACCTACAGAATACCTGTGGAAGCGGTCAATGTCATAATAATACAGTATATCGGCCTGAGGAAAGGTTTCCATTATTCTGCGGTAAAATTGGGGGTGAACCGGGTTTCGTGTGGCCGCAAACTGCACCATAAATTCAACGCCGCGTGCATGGTAGGCTTCCTTATGCAAGGAGTTAAGGTACCTGAAGCTGTGCCTAGGGGCTTCGGCCAAAAACTCAGAAAAGTCGGGCATTGGTATTACTTCAAATGTAGCCCGGCGGTTCAGGCGATGCTCATTAGCGTAGCGGGCATTGGTTATTACCAGATCCATTTTCCCATGCCCGAAGGGATACAGTCGTTGCTCGCCAATGCCACGGCTAACCAAATAGTCTATAATGCTGTGTGCCCTTTTTTGCGAAAGGAAGAAATTGAAAAGGTAACCGCTAACTTCGTCGGTATGGGCATGTACCACAAGGCCGGCACCCGGAAATCTGTTCAAGAATGTCAGCACGCTGTCAAGTTGCTGGCGGGCAAATGGGGTTAAATCAAAACGGGCAAACTCAAAATAAACGGTGGGCAATCCTTCGGTAATGCCTGTAATGGCCGGGCGCACAAGGAATGTACCGCTTTCTACTGTTCGGTCAGGTGGGCGTGCTGCCAAGGCAGGAGCAGGGTTTAAAGCAATGTTTTTTTCAAACTCAGGCACCGACAAAAATCTGCTGGCAATGAGTTTGTCTTTTATTGAAAGTGACTCAGAAAAAGGGGTGAATCCATCTTCAACCACCTCTACAATGAAGTTTACCTCAGAATTAAGCCTGGGTATAATATATCGGCCCTGGCTGTCCGATCTAACTCTGATAATTTTGTCGTCGTCGCCATAAAGAATTACTTCAATGCCTGGCAAGGGTTTGTTGGTTTTTTCGTCGGCAATAATACCCTTTAGGTCAAATGTTCTGCTAATAATGTTGAATGAGTATATGTCATCGTTGCCCATCCCGCCCGGGCGGTTTGAAGTAAAGAATCCGCTGGAATATTCGCGGTTTATTATAAACCCGAAGTCGTCGGCGCTGGAGTTTGTTGGCGATCCCATATTAACGGGGGAGGTAAAGGATCCATCTTCGAGTATTTCGGTATAAAAAATGTCGAAACCGCCAAATCCCGGACGGCCAAAGGATGAGAAGTACAAAATGTTTCCGGCAATAAATGGGTATGCATCATTGAGGCTTGTGTTTATTTTAGGCCCCAGGTTTTCGGGATTGCCCCAATTTCCGCTTACCGGATCCTTTGATATTCGGTATAGATCGTATCCTCCAAAACCACCGGGCATATCAGAGGCAAAATACAGGGTAAGGCCATCATCGTTTATCGATGGGTGACCCACGTTGAACCGCTCGCTGTTTAAATGAAATATTTGGGGTTCTGACCAGGAGTTGGTTTGCTCGTCATACCTTGAGGTGTATATATCGCAGCTTTCGCGCAAGCCTTTTGGGCCTCCGCAATTCATAAAATATCCAATTTTATTATCTGCATCAAACGATAGAAATCCTTCGTAAAATTCTGTATTGATTCTGCCTTCAATTTGTGTTGGTTTTGACCATTCGCCGGTTTGCCTGTTGATGGTTGCCTCATAAATGCTCGAAAATCCGGTACCGGTGCGCGAGTCGAGCCGCCCTGTCTGATTAAAGGTTGAGGCAAAAAGGATGCGGTTGCCCGGAAAAAATGAAATACCCCATTCCTGCCCGGTTGTATTTAGTGCCCTTTCGTTGGTTACCTCAAACAGGGTGAGTTTAAAATAGTTTTCTTTACTAAACCTGGCCGACTCCAAAAGTTTTTTCCCAAACAAATCGTCGGGGCGCTGCCTAAGGTAAAGCGATGCATATTCTATTGCCAGGTCAAAATCTTCCAAACCCAGGCTCATTTCGCTGAGGTGCAAAAAAATGACGGGTTTGTCGTAACCCACATTCAGGGCAAGGGTAAACCATTTGCGGGCTTCAGCATAGTTGAGCATTTGCTGATAAGTTTGCCCAATTCTGAAAGATACTTCCCTCCTTATATTGGCCGACCGGTCTCTCTTCAGGATGGCCTGGTAAGCCTCAAGAGCCATTGTATATTGCGCGTTGCGGAAATGTTCATCGCCGGCTTCGAGCAGGCGCAATACCCGCTGGGCCGGCAGAGGCATGGCCAAAATTAGCAACATAGTAAAAATCAATAACTTTTTCATGGTAATAATTTTTTAAGCGACTGATGGCCCTCCAGCCAGGCAGGAATAAAAACCAACTCTCTATCTTCATCCCTGTTTACAAAAAAAGTCTATGTTTGTCTCATTGTGTCTGCGCAAAGGCAATTGCATACCAAATTTGCGCTGTCAAAAAATCAATCAGGTCAATGTTTTACTTTCCTTTTTTGTGCCATAAATTCATTTTACAACAAACCAAGGCGTTTTGCAATAAGGGTTTTCAGTTAGCCTGACCCCTGACTGCGGTGCCTTATTACTGTTACCGAACCTTTTAAAACGGTTTTTTCATCGTTTTCGTAATCAACTTCGAGAATGTAGTAATAGGTTCCGGGGCTTACATTTCTGCCATTGTGTTTGCCATCCCAGCCTTCGGTGCCCTGATAAACTGTTTGTCCCCAGCGGTTAAAAATTACCAACTGGTAACCCCTGCCGAAAGTGTCGTTTATGCCATCGCCATCAGGCGTAAATGCATTTGGAAGTCCGCTGATAACCATGGTAACAGGTTGGGCGGTTGATGAGCAACCATCGACCGTTGTTGCCCTTACGGCAACCACCTGTCCATTGCGAAGCATATAACTAGAATAAAAGTTTGAGTTCCCCGATTGCACAGATACTCCATCAACAAAAAACTCGTAATTCAGGAATCCGGCAGGTAAGGCAGTAATGGTTACAATTTGGCCAATAAAGGCTGTTCCGGTTGGGTTTACCAACAATTGCACTACAGGTGCCGGCCACAATACAAGGTTTATGGTTTGTGTACGGCTACAGCCGTCGGCATCGGTTACCTGCAGCCTATAGCTGTTAAAAAACGGGGGTGAGGCAACAAAGTTTGATGTCGTACTCAATTGGTTTCCGGCAGGGTCGGTCCAACGGTAAGTATAAGGTGGTTTTCCACCCGAAACAGTTGCAAGGCTTCCCAAATTCAGGCTTGCTTCATTTTCGCAAAGCGAAGGATTTACCGTTACAACCCTTAGATCGGAAATTGAAACCCTGACAGTGAAAACGGCTGCACATCCAAATTGATTGGTTGCTGTAAGAATATAAGTAACCGGGCTTGTTCCTGTAAGGGTAACCAGCGGATTGGCTTCATTGGATGAGAAACCCGGGGGGTTTGATGTCCATGAATAAACCAAACCGGCAACAGGGGCACCACCAATGTTTACAGGCTGAACTTCGGCCTGAGAGCAAAACAATATATCTGGAGAAACATTGGGTACCGGAGCCGGATTTACAGTTATTGTAACCTCGGCAAAACCTTTGCAGCCTGCAGCAGTGGTAACCTCCAGATAATATGTGGTGGTAACCGTGGGGCTAACCTGCGGATTGCTAAGGTTGCTTAAAAACCCTGCAGGAACTGACGTCCATTGGTAGGTGAGTGCCTGGGGTGCATTGGGGCTGCCAATGTTTATCGAAGTACCCTGGCAAATTGTGGCATCGCTGGCTACCAGCGCTACCGGAATCTCGTTTACGGTAACCGTTATGCTGTTTTGCCTTGAGCAACCTGTTGCCGTAAAGGTTTCGATAAGGGTGTAAACTGTAGTTACCAAAGGGCGCACAAGAGGATTAGAAATGGCGGGGTTTGAAATACTTGCATCGGGCGGTACACTGGTCCAAAGGTATGTGCTGGCCGGGTTGGGCACAAAAACCTCGGGTCCTATCATAATGGTTTCGCCCCGGCAAATCTGTTTGTCGGTTCCGGCATTTGCCTGGGGTGCAGGGTTTACTGTAATGGTAACGGTAGCCGTAAAGGTGCATTGCCCTGCCACCTCATGTATAGTATAGGTTGTGGTAATTTGGGGTGTAACCACCGGATTTGGAATTTGCCAGTCAAAAACCTCATTAGGGTTGCTGCTGGTCCAGTAATATGTACTGCCTGGGTTGGGGGTTGCAGGCCCAATAGTTACCGACTGTCCCTGGCAAATGGTTTGGTTTGGGCCAGGGTCGGGGGCCGCGCCAACCAATGTTATTGTTACAGATCGGGTGTTTTGGCAGCCGGTATTTAAATAAGTTTCCACCAGTGTGTAAACAGTGGTAACCAGGGGCCTTACGGTTGGGTTTGAAATGGTTGGTTGTACAAGGCTTGGGTCGGGGGGCACGCTGGTCCACATATAGGTACTGGTGGGCGAAGGAGGCGGATTGGTTGGCCCCAGCCTTATTTCCTGGCCAAAGCATAAGGTCTGGTTCGGACCGGTTTCGGCCGGTGGCAGGGGGTTAATAATAACTGCTATGGTATCGGATCCAATACAGCCATTGCCTGTATTGGTAACCCTAACCCAGTAAATTCCTGTGGTGGTTACTGTAATTGTGCGCGAAATATCGCCGGTTGACCATAAATAACTTACATTGGCAAAGGCACCTGCATCTATGGTAAGCTGCGGCCCCTGGCATACTTCTACATCATTGCCAAGATTTACTACATGGCTTTCATTTACAAAAACAGTAACCTGTGCAGTAGCTTGTCCGCATTCGGTGGTTCCCGTTACACTATATGTAGTTGTAACAAGGGGAGCCACCTCTATGCTTGCTGTGGTTTCGCCAGTACTCCACACATAGGTGTTTGCGCCGGTGCCGGTAAGGGTGGCCGACTGGCCGGTGCAAATGGTTTGGTCGGCTCCGGCACTTACTATTAAAGGCGGGGTTTGGTTTATAACTATGCTTAAGATTGCCTGGCACCCATTGGCGTCGGTAGCAGTAACCGAATAGGTTCCAGCTGGAATATTGATAAGTTCTGGTCCGGATTGGCCTGTATTCCAGAGGTATGTATAGGGCTCAGTGCCATTGATTGCCACCACCCTTACGGCTCCCGTGCTTTGCCCATGACACAAAACATGGGTAAGCGATACGGTGTTGATTGCCAAAACTGGGGGTGGGTTTATGGTAATGCTTGCAGATTCAATGCAACCAGCCTGATCGGTAACAGTAACCTGGTAGGTACCTGCTGCCAGGGCGGTGGCTGTTTGAGTGGTTTGCCCATTGCTCCAAAGGTAAGAAAAGGGAGGCGTTCCTCCGTTTACTACAACCGTGGCGCGTCCATCAGCACCACCATTGCATTTAGGGACCTCTACGTTTGTAAAAGTTAGTACAATTGGCTCGGGCTCACTCACGGTTACATCGCGGCTAACAATGCAGCCTGCTACGTCAGTTACTGTTACTGTGTAAGTGCCTTGTGCCAGATTCGAAATGCTGGCAGTAGTAGCCCCGGTGTTCCATAAAATTGAATAAGGTGGTGTGCCGCCCGAAATATTTACCGTGGCCGTGCCATTGGCAAGTCCGGCACAGCTAATTGGGGTGGATGAAGTATTTAAAATGGGAGCCTGGGTTACATTCACTGTAACCGATGCGCACACCGATTGCCCACATTCTGCTGTTTCCCAGCGCACAAAATAAGTGGTGGTTACCGTGGGGAAGGCCACCGAAATATTATTCCCTTGTCCAATTTCTGTACCCCCGCAACTGCCCTGAAACCACCTGAGCAACTGCCCGCTTCCGCCATTTGCTGTAAGGGTAAGTTGTCCGCTTAAACCTGAGCAAATATTGGTTTGACTTGCACTTGCCGACACAGGGGGAGTTGGAACAGGGTTTACCACCACCAAAGTAGAGGCTGTATTGCGGCAGCCGTTGGCATCGGTTACCGTAAGGGTATAAGTACCGGCCTGGACAGAGGTAATATTTGAAATAACCGGATTTTGCAAGTTTGAGCTAAACCCCGGATTAGTAGGGCTTGTCCAGCTATATGAGGCCAAGCCTGATGGACCGCCGGTAAGTTGCACACTCTGGCCTTCGCACACAGGCCCGTTGTTGCTTGCACTTACATCAGGCAAAGGATTTACTGTTACTGCAATTATATTTGAGAGGCTGAAACAACCATTTTCAGCTGTAATCCTGACCCGGTAATTCCCGTCTTCGGTGGCTGTGTAGTTAGGTTGATCTGCACCGCTAATATCTGTTATACCCCGGCGCCACAAATACTGAAAGCTATTGGCAGGGCTTGCTGTTAATGTTACCGACTCGCCAAGGCAAAATGTGGTAGGGCCGTTGGCTGTAATGCTTGCGGTTGGTGTAGCTTTAAGGGTTATGGTAATGGATCCTGTTCCGCTGTTTCCATAACTGTCAAGAACTGTTACAGAAATGACATAATTGCCCGGGATTGCCGAAAAAGAGTTGTTGAAAATGGCATAGTCGCCCACGGGTGTAATCATACCTGGGGAAGCCGACCAGGTATATGTTACAAATTCCTGATTGCCTCCCTGGGCTGAGGCAGTCAAAATAAAGGAAGAAGGTCCCTGGCACACCTCCCTTGCGCCATCAGGGGTTTGGATTAAAACTGTAATAGGTTGCCCAAAAACCGCAGTAGTGCAGAAAAGTAGGCACAAAAATGAAATGATTCCCAAACGGGAGCTTCCGGTTTTAAAGTCATTACTAAAAATGCTTTTCATTGCGTCGCATTTATTTATCAAAAAAGACATCACTCTACAATGATGGTTTTTGAGAAAGCCGAACAGCCTTGTGGGCTATCAGCCTTCACATGGTAACGTCCGGGCTTACGTGGCCTGTACCTGGCCTTGGTTGCTCCCGGAATTTCATTGCCGTTAAAAAACCATTGAAAGATATAATTTTCCTTTGGAATAATATGAAGGCGCGGCATGGGTTTTTTGAACAAAAACCACCCCAAAGGCCTAAAGTTTTCCACAATTTCAATGTTTGGTTGGGCCAGTACTTCAATTTTTATTTCGCAATAGGCCGAATCGCCTTCCAGGTTACTGGCTGAAAAGTTTATCAGGTAGGCTCCGGGTTTTGAGGTATCAAACCTTACGAACAAACCATCGGGGGCCGAGAGGAAATTGCCGTCGGTTTGCCACAAACGGTCAGAAAAAAGGTCTTCATTGCCATCCAGGTTAATAATCAGAAACAACGGATTTCCCTGACAAATAACCGACTGATTGCCCGTTGCCGAAATATGGCATTTCAGTGGCTCATTGGCTGCAAGGCCTTGGCACCCAAACAATGTCGTAAAAAATAACAAAAAGCGTATAATCATTAGCTGTGGCTAGTTTTTCTTTAGTATTACGCAAAAATTACAGCAATGGTTATATAACAATGATAAAAACAACAGCCAAATAGCATTTTCCATTCAATTGTATTGAATTAAATTACCAATTTTGCTTACTAAGGAAGTCAAGACAGTTGAGTTCCATCCTTCTAAGAGGGTTTTCCACAAGCGATTTTTTAAAAATTTCGCCTGTTAAGGTCTCGAAAAGTTCAATATATCTATCTGAAACCTGCAAAACAAACTCGAGTGGAATTTGGGGCATTTTCTGACCGGTTTGCCCGCTGAAATTTCGTTCAATTAGCCATTGACGCACAAACTCCTTTGAGAGTTGTTTTTGTGGCAATCCATTGTGCTGTCTGGCTTCATATCCTTCTTTGTAAAAGTAGCGCGATGAGTCTGGCGTATGAATTTCGTCGATTAGATAAATCCTGCCATTGTTGTGTCCAAATTCGTACTTTGTGTCAACCAGTATCAGGCCCATTTTTTCGGCCATTTGTGTGCCTCGTTCAAACAAAGCCAGGGCGTATTCTTCGAGCCTGGCATAATCGGAAGGGCTTACCAGCCCGCCGGCAATAATTTCCTGGCGCGAAATATCCAGGTCGTGGCCAGCCATTGCCTTGGTGGTGGTTGTAATTATTGGATTTGGAAACCTGTCGTTTTCCTTCATTCCGTCGGGCATTGACACCCCGCAGATGACCCGGTTACCATTTTTATACTCGCGCCATGCATGCCCTGTTAGGTATTGGCGCACCACCATTTCTACCCTGTAAGGCGTACAATAAAAGCCTGCAGTAACCATGGGGTCGGGGGTTGCAATTTTCCAGTTTGGAACAATGTCGGCAGTGGCATCTAAAAACTTTGCAGCAATCTGGTTAAGTACCTGCCCTTTAAATGGAATACCTTTTGGCAGCACCACATCGAAGGCCGAAATCCTGTCAGTTGCTACCATGAGCAAAATGCGGTTGCTAATGGTGTAAACATCGCGCACTTTACCCTGGTAGAAACCGGTTTGGCCCGGGAAATTAAAATTGGTTCGGGTTATGGCTTCCATTGAAAAAAATTTGGACAGTTTAGATTTATCTGTTTTCTTTTTCCTTAAAAACGCCGGCTGTTGTGCGTTCGTAAGCATCAATAATTTTGGTAACCAAAGGATGGCGAACCACATCCTTTTCATTCAGAAATATGAAGTCGATCCCTTGCACTTTGTTCAGTACTTTGGTGGCCGTTATAAGGCCCGAAACCTGGTTGCGCGGCAGGTCAACCTGGGTAATGTCGCCCGTTATAATAAATTTGGCCGATTTTCCCATTCGTGTCAAAAACATTTTGAGTTGGCTGTCGGTAGCGTTCTGGGCTTCATCTAATATAGCAAATGCATTGTCGAGGGTTCGTCCGCGCATAAAAGCAAGTGGTGCAATTTCAATGGTTCCGTCTTCGAGGTATGCAGCCAGTTTTGCAGGAGGAATCATATCGCGAAGAGCATCATATAGCGGTTGCAGGTAAGGGTCGAGCTTATCCTTGAGGTCGCCGGGCAAAAACCCCAGGTTTTCGCCAGCCTCAACAGCCGGCCGCGCAAGGATAATTCGTTTTACTTCCTTGTTTTTCAAAGCCCTTACGGCCAGTGCCACTGCAGTATAGGTTTTGCCGGTGCCGGCCGGGCCAATGGCAAAAAGCATATCGTGCTTTTTAAAACTCTCAACCATTCGCTTCTGGTTGGGAGTGCGGGCCTTTATAAGCATTCCATTCTTGCCGTAAAGTATCAGCTCGCCTTCGCCATTTTCAGCCTGGGTTTCGCGCACCATACCATGATCATGGGCCATAACCTCCAAAATGTTCTCCTCAGTCAGTTTGCCATATCGCTCATAATGGTTTACAATAAGGCCAAACTTGGCCTCAAAATAAAGTATTTCGGCATCGTCGCCAATGAGCTTAAAATCCTCACCGCGGGCAATAAGTTTGAGTTTTGGGAAAATGTTGCGCAACAATTGCAACTTCTCTTCACGAAGCCCGAAAATGTCGGGAGGGTGAATACCTTCCAGTTTTATTGTCTTTTCACCCATAGCAGGCAGTATCGTCCCTTTTATTTTGAAAATTATTTTAATAAAGCCCTTGTTTATGGCCAATGGGCTTGCAATATTTCTTTATTTTTGATGCTGCAAAATAACAATAAATTTGGCAATTTTGCGGCATTGCTATTAATTTTGCCCTTTTGGCAAAGTTTTAATTTAGGATGGGAATAATTAAATAATGACCATTGTAACCCTTACCAGTGACTGGGGTGTTGGCAACCATTATGCCGGGGCTGTAAAAGGAACGCTGCTGAGGCTGATTCCCGGTGTAACCATTGTAGATATCACTCACCAGGTTCCGTGCTATAACATTATGCATGCCAGCTTTGTGCTGCGCAATGCCTATCCGCATTTCCCCGAAAATACCATTCACCTTGTTGGGATAAACACCGAAGCCGATTTGCAGTCGCCACATATTGTAGTAAAGCATCAGGGGCATTACTTTATTGGTGCCGACAATGGCATTTTTTCTTTACTTTTTGATCAAAACCCCCAGGAGATGGTAGTTATTGATATTTTTCAGGACAGCAACTACTTCACCTTTTCTACACGCGATGTTTTTGCACGCGCCGCCTCCATGATTGCCCAGGGCAAGCCTCTTAGCAAACTAGGGCTTGAATACAAAGTCCTCAATGAACGTATCATGTTCAGGCCCGTGGTTAGGCCAGATCAGATACTCGGAAAAGTTATTTTTATTGATGATTACGAAAATGTTTTTGTAAACATAGATCAGCCCCTTTTCAGGAAATTTGGTGTGGGAAGGCCTTTTGTTATCAACTTTCGCTCGGCAGATACAGGCATTGATAAAATTTCAACTTCCTATTCTGATGTAGCCGAAGGCGAGAAACTGGCCTTGTTTGGTTCGACCGGCTTTCTTGAAATTGCCATAAACAAAGGAAATGCATCGCGCCTGCTTGGGCTGCGTATGAACGAAACTGTAACCATCGACTTCAGCAACCACCGGTAAAATATGTTTACACTCTTTAAAAAAGAAATCAATAATTTTTTCAACAGCCTGATAGGATACATTGTAATTGCCGTTTTTCTGATTACTGTAAGCCTTTTTCTGTGGGTTTTTCCAACCAGCTACAACATAATCAGGGCCGGATATGCCAACCTTGATGGCTTGTTTGTGATAGGGCCTTTTGTGTTTCTTTTTCTGGTACCCGCCATTACCATGCGTTTTTTTTCTGATGAAATAAAATCGGGTACCATCGAAATGCTCCTTACAAAGCCACTTACCGATGTGCAGATAATTCTCTCGAAATTCTTTGCAGCGGTGGTGCTGGTGGTGCTTTCGTTAATCCCTACATTGGTTTTTGTAGCCACAGTTTATCATTTTGGGCTTCCTGCCGGAAATATGGATTTGGGAGGAACATGGGGCTCGTATTCAGGATTGCTTTTTTTGGGAACTGCGTTTGTAGCCATTGGACTTTTTGCTTCTTCAATTACCGATAATCAAATAGTTTCGTTTATTGTGGCTGTATTTTTGTGTGGTTTTATATTTATGGGCTTTGAGTTGATATATACCCTCGATTTGTTTGGAAATGCCGACCTGTTTATTCGCAACCTTGGCATTTATGCCCATTATACCTCAATGAGCAGAGGGGTGATTGACACGCGCGACCTTATTTATTTTCTGAGCCTGACCGCCCTTTTTGTAATTCTAACAAAGATCAGGCTCGAAAGCCGAAAATGGTAGCAAAGGTTTAATGTAAAGTTTTTATTCTCATGGCAATATTCGGCAAATATAAAAAGCAGACCCACAAAATAAATGAAACGGGCCGGCGCGATGTGCGCAGGCAAAACATTTTTCAGTTGGTTGCAGGTATTGCAATTATCGTTGCCCTCAATGCTTTTGGTGCTGTATGGTTTGCCCGTTTCGACCTTACATCCGAAAAGCGCTTCACCCTTACCCATGGAACTCGCAATATGCTTAGGCAACTCGACGATATTGTGTATTTCAGGGTTTATCTCGAAGGCGATTTTCCAGCCGGTTTTAAGCGCCTGAGTAACCAGACCCGCGAGATACTTGATGAGTTCAGGGCGTTTTCTGACAAGATTCAATACGAGTTTATTAATCCGGTTCAGGGGCAGGGCAGCCAAGGCATGGTTGACATGCTCATTCAAAAAGGCCTTCAGCCTACCAGGCTGCAGGTGCGTGCCGACGATGCCACCTCGCAGCAAATTATTTTTCCAGGTGCACTGGTAACCTATCGTGGAAAAGAAATTGCGCTTCAACTGCTTCAGGATCAAATAGGAAAGCCTGCCGAGGAGGTGTTAAACAATTCTGCTCAAGCCCTTGAGTATAACCTCGCAACAGCTATTAGGCAACTAACAACTACTCAAAAAGAAAAAGTTGCCTTACTTGAAGGCCAGGGCGAACTCAACCCCAGGCACCTGGCCGACCTGGCTGCCTCTCTCGGAAATTTTTACCTGGTAGAAAGGATAAGCATCGACAATAATATTGACGAAATTTTAGGTTTCAGAACCCTTATTGTAGCCAAGCCCGAAAAACCTTTTACCGAACCGCAAAAATTTATTATTGACCAGTATATCATGCATGGCGGATCGGTACTTTGGCTAATCGATCCGGTATTTGCCAGCATGGACAGCCTAAAACCTCCGGCATTTCAGTCAATAGGTATGCCATGGCCCATAAACCTCGACGATATGCTTTTTCGATATGGAGTACGGCTCAACCCCAACCTGCTAATGGATTTGCGGGCTGCACCTATACCTGTTACCACCGGCATGATTGGCAACCGGCCCCAGATAAACCTTTTGCCTTGGTTTTTTTTCCCACTTGCCGAGCCTTCTTATAATCATAAAATTACCAGAAATCTTAACCTGATACGAACCGAGTTTGCCAGTAGCATCGATACAGTAACAGCCCCCGGAGTTGAAAAGACCATATTACTCAGCACCTCGCCCTACACCCGCGTAGTAGCCACACCGGCCGAAATTGCACTTAGAATTTTGCAGCAACAACCCGACGAACGACAGTTTTCGGCAGGTCAGCAAAATATTGCCGTCCTGCTCGAAGGTACTTTCGAATCGGTGTTTCGCAACCGAATGGCTCCGGAAGTTAAGCTCCCTGCCGGCTTCAGAAGGCTCGAACAAAGCTTACACACCGCCATGATTGTAGTGGCCGATGGCGACATTGCACGCAACCAGACAGGAGCCGATGGCCAACCACTTCCGCTGGGATTCGACCGTTTTTCTAACAGTACTTTTGCCAATCGCGATTTTATTCTGAATGCAGTAAACTACCTTTCTGACGATTCAGGAATTCTTGAAGCCAGGGCCAAGGATATGCGCCTGCGAATGCTCGACAGAACACGCCTGAACCGAAGCCGCAATCATATTCAAATAGTTAATATTATTGTGCCTGTACTGATAGTAATTGTTTTCGGGAGCATACGACTTTTATGGCGAAAACGCTTATACTCGGCCAAATAAAAAAAATAAAGTGAAATTTAAAAGCATCATTTTACTTTCGGTCTCAATTATGCTTTTGGCTGCTGCCCTTTTTTTTGCCCTTTTGCCACGGCAAAGCACCATTGGCCAAAGCCATGGCAACTTTAAGATTGAAGACGGGGCTGATATTGCCCGAATTGAAATGGTTGACCAGAACGGTTTGTTGCTGGTCCTTGAAAAAGATCAGAACCAGGTGTGGTGGGTTAACACAGATTACAGAGCAAACGAACCTGCTGTGCGCGAATTGGTTTCAACCCTGCGCAACCTCGCCGTAAGGCTTCCGGTATCATTATCAGAAAAAGATTCGGTTAATAAAAAGTTGGAAAATGAAGGATTGTGCGTAGATGTTTTCGTGAAAACCTTTTGGATAAACCTTTCGCCCAAAATCCGGTTTTTTCAACGCCTCAAACGAAGTAAAAGTTTTATATCGGGCGGTAACACGCCCGATGGGCAAAGTACCTATATGCGCCTGAGAGGGTCCGGAATTCCATTTGCCGTACACGTGCCCGGTATTCAGGGTGGTATTGGCGAGTTGTTTTCGGCCAGCGAGGTCCTTTGGCGCGACCCGGTGGTGGTTAATCTGGCTCCGCGGCAGATAAAAAAAATTGAAGTTGAATTTAATGAAAATGAACAGGAGGCTTTTCTGATAGACAACCAGGATGGGCACCCGGTTTTGGTGCAGGGCGGTAAGGCGGTTGATTCGCTTAGGGTTGATGGCATAAGAATGAACAGGTTTTTAGAGTCTTTTACCGAACTTCATTACGAGAGACTTTTGACCGGGCCTGAAGAAAATGCCCGGCAAAACGAAATGATGATGCCTCACTTTCTAATAATTAGAATTACTGACTATGCCGGGCGCGAAACAACAATTCATTTTTTTCGCCGCAAGGCCCAGGCCCAAGCAGCAACAGGCCTTGAAGCTGCCGGCATGGCCGATCCCAACCGCTTTTACATTCGGGTAAACGGGGGCACATTTGCCCTTGCCCAGTACTTTGTGTTTAACCGGATAATGAGGCCATTTTCTTATTTCGTAAAGGATGATGCCAACTGAAATTCCAAAAAAATATGGCAACCTAAAGCAAATCTTTAATAAAAAACTATCTTTGCTACACACAAATAAAATCAGGTAAAGTATGAAATTTATTGTATCCAGTTCGTTATTGCTTAAACAATTGCAGGCTATCAGCGGGGTGTTGGGTTCAAGCAATACCCTTCCAATTTTGGATAACTTTCTGTTTGAACTCTCCGACACTGAGATTAAGATATCGGCATCGGACCTGGAAACCACCATGACAGCCCGCATCAATGTTGATATGGCCGATGGTGAAGGCAATGTGGCCATTCCGGCCAAGATACTTCTCGATACCCTGAAAACATTTTCTGATATACCCATAACCCTCGATATTGACGAGAACAACTTTGGGGTTACCCTTACTGCAGGCGAAGGAAAATACAGGCTAGCCGGGCAAAATGGCGAAGAGTACCCTCGCGTACCAGCCATTGAAAGCGATTCGAGTTTTTTTATTGAGTCTGATGTGTTGTTTCAGGCCATTAACAAAACCTTGTTTGCTGCCAGTACCGACGACCTCAGGCCGGTAATGGCGGGCGTTTATTGCGAAATAGGATCGGAAGGCGCCACTTTTGTGGCCACCGATGCCCATAAACTTGTACGATATCACAGGCGCGACGTAAAAAGCAATGAAGAAACTAATTTTATTCTCCCCAAAAAACCTCTGAATCAACTCAAACACATCCTTTCGCAGGACGACCAAATTGTGAAGGTTGATTACAGTACCACAAATGCTCGCTTCTCATTTAAAAACATTATTATGGTATGCCGTTTTATTGATGGTAAATACCCCAACTATACGGCTGTAATTCCAAAAGAAAACCCCAACAAAATGACTGTTGACAGGTTACCCTTTTTGAACAGCATTCGCAGGGTTTCGATTTTTTCAAATAAAACCACTTACCAGGTTAAGTTTCGTATTGCTGGCAGCGAGCTTACACTATCGGCCGAAGACCTTGATTACAGCAATGAAGCCCGCGAAAGGCTTGCTTGCAACTACGAAGGCGACGATATTGAAATAGGTTTCAACAGCCGCTTTTTTTCTGAAATGCTACATAATCTCGAAACCGAGCAAATTAGGCTCGAAATGTCGGAGCCAAACCGTGCCGGATTAATTTTGCCCGTAAACAACGAAAACAAGGACGAAGAAATCCTTATGCTTGTAATGCCGGTAATGTTAAACGTATAAAGGCCCAATCTGGAAAAGCCATTGCAACAATTGGGTATCTGAAATAAATCGGTGTATCTCCGTGAAGAACTCAGCGAAATTAATAATTTGCTGTTAAAAGTGTATCACAGCGTTTGCCCAGTGTATGGCAGGGCAAATCAACTCATTCTAAAGGTCTTATCAGACTCCCACTTTTTTTGTCAAGGACAAAAAACTAAACCGCTCGTGCCTGAACGGGGTTTATTTCTGTCAGTCTTTACCTTTTTACTGCGCACATTAACTCCACTCCGAAAGGTCTATCCAGCGGTTGGTTTTTGCCTCAAGGTTTTGCTCGGTTTCGGCATATTTGGTAGAAATGTTTATTAGCTCGTCGGGGCTTAGTTTCCCCGAGTTCATATTCTCGAGCAAGTACCGTTTTTCGGCTTCGAGCATTTCAATTTCTTTTTCGAGGGCATCAAACTCTTTTTGCTCTTTGTACGAAAACTTTGTTTTTGGTTTTGGCACCGAAGGTTTGGCAGAGGATTCAGTTTTTTCGGACTTTTTGCCGGATTGAAATTGTTTGTTGCGGGCAAGCCGGTATTGGGTGTAGTTGCCAGGGAAGTCTTTTATTTGACCATTGGGGCCAAACACAAATACATGGTCAACAAGGCGGTCAAGAAAATATCTGTCGTGCGAAACAATTAACAGACAGCCTTCAAAATTTTCCAGGAAATCTTCAAGCACATTGAGGGTGGCAATGTCGAGGTCGTTTGTTGGTTCGTCAAGAATAAGAAAATTTGGGTTTTTCATTAACACCGTCATCAGGTAAAGCCTTCGTTTTTCGCCTCCGCTTAGCTTTCCTGCAAAGTCGTGTTGCACATGATAGGGAAAGTTGAAATAATGCAGAAATTGTGAAGCAGTAAATGATTTTCCCTTACCAAGGCTAATGCTTTCAGCAATGTCGCTAATTACTTCAATTACCTTTTTATGATCGTCAACTTTAAGTCCCTCCTGCCTGTAATACCCAAATTGTATGGTTTCGCCTGTTGAAATAATCCCTTTATCGGGCCTTAGCCCTGCAGAAATAAGATTGAGCAGGGTCGATTTGCCGCTTCCATTAGGTCCCACAATGCCGGCTCGTTCGCCCCTTTTGAAAACATAGCTGAAATCATTTACAAAGGGCTGGCCATCAAATTGTTTGATTACATGTTTTAGTTCCAGAATTTTTTTGCCCAACCGGGCCATTTCCATTTTTATTTCGCCCGTACCCGATTGGGTGGTGCTTGCAGCCTGCTCCTTAAGTTCGAAAAATGATTCGATGCGTGCCTTCGACTTTGTGGTGCGTGCTTGCGGAGTGCGGCGCATCCACTCGGTTTCTTTGCGAAGAAGGTTTGCCGCTTTGCCGGCCTGTGCGGTTTCGGCCTCAAGACGCTCCTGTTTTTTTTCGAGAAATTGGCTGTAATTGCCGCGGTAATTGAACAGTTTGGAATTTTCGAGCTCAACAATTTCGTTGCAAACCGAATCAAGAAAATATCGGTCGTGGGTAACCAGCAATATGGTAAGTTTGCGTCGCGATAAGTAACCCTCAAGCCATTCAATCATTTCAAGGTCGAGGTGGTTTGTTGGCTCATCGAGCAAAATCAGGTCGGCCTCTTCAATAAGAATTCGGGCAAGGGCAAGGCGTTTTACCTGTCCGCCCGATAGATCTTCTACTTTTGAATCGAGCCGTCCAATTTTTAATTGCGTAAGGGTTTGTTTAACCCTGATTTCATAATCCCAGGCTTGCAGGGCATCCATACGCTCTACCAATTGCTGTAGCCTTGCATTCAAGCCTGGTTCATGGCTTGTTTCAGAGGCCTGCAACAGTTCTTCGTATTCTTTTACTGTATTACTTACCTCATTGCCGGCATTTAAAAGGGCCTCAGAAATACTCTGACCGGGTTCGAAAAACGGGTCTTGCTGCAAATACGACACTTTAAGACCTGACTGGTAGGTGCATAACCCCGAATCGGGGCTGTCGATACCGGCAATTATATTCAAGAGGCTGGTTTTTCCGGCGCCATTACGCGCTATCAGCCCTACCTTTTGGCCAGTTGAAATGCTGAATGAAAGCTCCTCAAACAAGACCTTTTCGCCGTATGCCTTGGTAATCTGTTGCGCCTGAAAATAACTCACCTTAGAAATATTTTAAATAATTTTTGTCTGCCAAAATCTAATAACGGAAGAATTACTTGTTTGAGATTCCTCACTAGGTTAAAAATGACAGATCGTTAGTTTTTTGATTTAGGGTGAGCGGTGGCGAAGCCGCTGCCCACCCTAAATCTTCCCCAAAAACCCAGAATGACTTGTCATTATGAGCGGAGCGAAAAATCCCCCCATTTTCATCCGCAAAAAATTTTTAAATTAAGGTCGGATGAAACTCGCATGATGAATTTTGGCTTCGCTGAACTTCGGTTTATCCTTTTTTGTGTTTTACGAATCCTGCTCGTTTCATCTGACAATAGGGATATTAAATAATCTGCAAAATTATGAAAATGTAGGTCATTAA
>CAYGDW010000044.1:0-24409 GCA_964348755.1 uncultured Bacteroidales bacterium
CTTTTAGACCAAAGCTCACGGGACTTTCTCGAATCGGCAATACAGGACTACAACAAGATATTTAAAATGAACTTTGATACTTCAAGTGAAAAGTTCCAAAGCTATTATAAAGATGTGTCCGAACGAGTGAAAAATCGTGAAATTGACTTGTTGATTGTGGTAAACATGTTTCTTACTGGTTTTGATGCCACCACTTTAAATACCCTTTGGGTAGATAAAAACCTCCGTTTGCATGGGCTTTTACAAGCCTATTCTCGCACAAACCGCATTTTGAACACGGTTAAAACCTTTGGAAATATTATTTGTTTCCGCAACCTCGAAAAAGCCACCAACGAGAGCATTGCCCTATTTGGCGACAAAGAAGCCGGAGGAGTGGTTTTACTCAAAACTTACGATGAATATTACAACGGCTACAAAAAAGGAGATAAAGACATTCCCGGTTATGCTGATTTAGTGGATGACTTACAAGAAAAATTCCCTGTGGGTGAACAGATTATCGGAGAACAAAACCAAAAAGAATTTATCAAGCTTTACAGTGCCATTCTGAAAGTAAAAAACATACTTTCCACATTCGATGAATTTTCAGGCAATGAAATACTTTCGGAAAGAGATGTACAGGATTATCACAGCATGTATATCAATATATACAACGATTTTCGTGGCAAAAGCAAAGGCGACAACGAAAATGTAAACGATGATATAGTCTTTGAAATGGAGCTGATTAAACAGGTCGAAATCAACATTGATTATATCCTCGCACTCATTAAGAAGTACCACGAAGGTCATTTAAAAGACAAGGAAATTGTTATCAGTATTAGCAAAGCCATTGATTCCAGTGTGGAACTCCGCAATAAAAAAGAGCTTATCGAACAATTTATTGATTCGTTGACCCCTTCAACCAATGTGGATGATGATTGGCATTCGTTTGTTGATGCTAAGAAAGTAGAAGAATTAGACCAAATTATCAACGATGAAAATTTGGATAAAGAAGAAACATACAAGTTTATAACAAATGCTTTTCGTGACGGTTATGTACAATCAACAGGCACAGCATTAAGCAAAGTTCTGCCACCTGTTTCAAGATTTACGCCAACAGGCGACCGTACAAAGAAAAGAGAATCGGTACTCGAAAAACTCAGTTCGTTTTTCAATAAATTCTGGGATATATCGGGTGGCAGGTTTTTAAAGAATTAAATGTTCCGATTATGAAAATCAATCTCCTTACATTTACCCCAGTTGCAGAAAGCATAAACCTTGCGGTTTATACTGAAAAGGTGGAAAACTCAAATCCATTAAAGTTGTTTCGTAATGAATGCCCTCAGTTTTGGGAGCAGCACCCTGAATTGTCCGACAAAGAGTATCTATTCTTTTCAATTGTTCACCCAGAGGGTTGTACTGGAGATAAATATGATATATCAATAAAATTCGATGAAAATTCTCGTATTGCAAAACATTATTTCAATCACTTAATTTATAACTACTTCAAAGAGAATGCGGCTGCCGTTGGTTTTGATTTTGTTGATAATGTAGAAGTTTGGATAAAAGATTCAATTCAGCCTCATACTCAAACAACTCAGTTCCTTCGGTTTTCGCTTGTCCCACAATACAAGAAAGTAACGGACAGTTGGGAATTGCTCGTTTCTTACAATAGTATTTCAACAGCTTACAATCAATCAATTGACAGTCTCGACATACAAACAGAGCGTTATAGGGTGATTGCAGATAATGAAATTGTCAAGAGAAAACACATTACACCGGAACAAAAACAAAATATTGGAAATATATTCCCAATTATCAATCGTGAGCTTGCAGCCGAATTAAATGTGTCCGAAACTCGTCCGCCGAAAGAAAACAAGTACCTTAAAACACGCCAACAGATAGTTGCTTTTGCTAAGAATTATTTGTTTACCGATAATTTTCAGGCAATAATCAAATTCCATAAAGAAGATTTTTATTCGTTCAAAAACCCCGAGGACAACAAAGTAACCGATGGCTCAAATGTATTGCTGTTCGGTGGTAACAGCTCAGGGTTTGAGGCTTACAACGGTATAATTAACAACGGTCCTTTTCGAGCCTCGACGAAAAACAATCTTAAATTCTTTTTTATATGCCATGTCAAAGATATTGATGTCAGTAAAAGACTTTACAATATCTTCTTTTATGGTGCAAATTCAACTTTAAATTTTAATACGAAAAATCCGGATGGTAGTCTAAAATATCAGCAGAAAGATATTAAAAGTGATAATGGCATTACATATAAAACTTTGCCCCAACTTATAAAACAACCTTTTGAAACGGAAACAAACGGAAGTCTAACATTTTCAAACCTTGAAACAGCCGTTCAGGAGATAAAAACAAAGCTTAGCCAAAAGAACCTGAAAAACGATTACAACTATGTAGCAATTTATATCAGTCCAGTTCGGAAAGATGATGTAAACAGCCCGCACCATGATATTTATTTTGCTATCAAAGAAATGTTACTTGAAAAACAGATAACCTCACAGGTAATCTATAAAGACAATCCGGCTGGCAACAATTTCCGTTTTCACTTACCAAACATAGCAATAGCATTACTTTCAAAAATTGGAGGGATTCCGTGGCAGTTAAATCCTTCCCGAACAAAAAATGATTTGATTATTGGAGTAGGTGCATTTAAATCTGAGAAAGTCGGTAAACGATATGTTGGTAGTGCTTTCTGTTTCAATCAAGATGGCATTTTCCAAAACTTCGATTGCTACCGGGATAACGATTTGGAGCATTTAATTAAGGATATTCGTAAAGCTATCGGTATTTATTTAGTTCAGAATCAAGACCAAAAGCCGAAGAGACTTATCATTCATTACTACAAAACAATGGGTAAAAGAGAGTCAAAACCCATTACAGACATGCTATACACTTTAGGCTTTAACATTCCTGTATTCATAGTAACAATCAACAAAACGGAATCGAGCGACATAGTTGCTTTTGATTCTGATTCAGCCGATTTAATGCCGTTAAGTGGCACCTATGTTAAGGTTGGGTACAATCAATTCTTGCTTTACAACAATGCCAAATATCCAACTTCACAGAAATACGACATACTATTTCCAGTTAAAGTAAAAATTTCAAAGGTCGTAACTAATGGTAGCAAAGAGGATAACCAGGCAAATATGCCGGAAGTAAGAGAAATGCTCAATCAGGTATATCAATTTTCACGCATGTACTGGAAATCAGTTAAGCAGCAAAATCTTCCAATCACCATAAAATACCCAGAAATGGTTGCCGAAATTGTTCCTCATTTTTCCGATGCTGAATTACCTTCTTTTGGTAAAACAAATCTGTGGTTTTTATAGATACAAACAATACTTATTTAAATACGCCATGATTGATTTTAGTGCTATTAATTCCGGTGCCAGTTTTTATAAAGCTGACTTGCATGTACATAGTTTCGGTGAGGAAGGTTCTTATGATGTTACAGACACTAACATGACCCCTGAAAATATAGTAGAAACTGCTATTGAACAGGGTCTGTCAATAATATCCATAACAGACCACAATGAAGACCGCAACTCAAATAGAGCTATTAAATATTCACAAGGTAAGAAAATTTTAGTAATCCCTGGTATTGAAGTTTCAACACTACAAGGTCATTTACTCGTGTATTTTGAAAAATACGATGATTTAAAAAACTTCAGGGGTAAACTCACAATTTCAGATAATAAAGAAACTTGTGCTCAGGGTATTGTTGAATGTTTAAGCCTCGCAAAGCAATATAATGGAATTGGTGTTCTTGCACACATAGAGTTGGATTCTGGCTTTGAAAAAACGATTAATCGTTTTGACCCCAAAATGTCTGCGATATTAACTCATGATACTTTGTTTGCATTAGAAATTAGTGATAAGAATAGCGTTGATTTATATACGGATAATGACATAAGTAAAGATGCAGCAGAAAGAAAAAGGTTAATAAATGAAAGACGACAGGCTTTAGAACTGGAAAATAATTATGAATTACCAAAACTAATGTCTTCTGATGCACATACCCTGAACAAACTTGGTTTGAACGCAAGTGGTGAGAAGAAATTAACCAGAATTAAATTAGATACATTGGACTTTAATGCCTTTAGAATAGCATTATTGAGTAGTAATTCCCGTATTAGAATTGAGAATCTAATCCCTGAAAAATTACCTCGTTTTGTGGGGTTACATATTGAAGGTGGACTACTTGACAATCAAACCATTCAATTTAGCAATAACTTAACCTGCATAATTGGTGGGCGTGGAGCTGGTAAATCTACCATGTTGGAATCATTGAGGGAAAGCTCTGGCAATAAATCAGATTTGAGTGTTGTTGATAGCGAAGTGTGGCCTGAAAAAATATATCTTCAATATGAGGATGAAACAGGTCAGGTTTTCAATTTCTCAAGAGAAAAAAATGCAACTACTATCAATACAACAAACCCAGATAGCCTTTCTAAAATTCAAATTGAAAGTTATGGGCAAGGTGAAACAGCAAAAACAATTCAGTTCAGTGAAAAAAATCCCCAATATTTAATTGACTTTTTAAATTCGTTTTTAGACTTAGAAAACCTAAATTCAGAGGATAATGCTTTGAGAGAAAAATTAAACGATAATCAAAGTAAACTAAGAGCTTTGCGAATCGATGTTTCTCAAATACCCGAAGTAACTAAAATGAAAAATAGCCTTGAAGGCAAATTAAAACAACTCCAGCAAGACAAAGCAAGTGAATTAGTTAACTTCCATTTAGCTTTAATTCGAGAAAGAGAAATTCGCAGCACTATTATAACTGATTTGAACGCTTTAGTTGCTAAGTATAAAGAAATTCTTTCGGATAAAACCATATTCAATAATTTTGAAACTATTGATAGTAACGAAATTAAAGTTGGGAAGGACAATTTTCTGCAAGTTAAAGAGATAGTTAAAAGATTTGGTAATATTGTTGCCGCAAAACAATCTGAATTAAATACTGAATTGGCTCAAAATATTCAAGATTTGAAAGCTCAATTAACAGAATGGGGCGGTAAAGAAAAAGAGATTCAAAGTAAAATTGATGCAAAGAAAAAAGAACTCGAAGACAAGGGAATACCTTTTGATTTAGGTAAGATAAATCAAATCACGAAAGATGTTGTAACATACCAAACCAAACTCAAATTACTTCAACAAAAAGACATTGATTTAAAAGCCCTTATCAAAGAAAGAGAAGGACTAATTGCGGCAAGAACTGATATAAAAAACAGAATCTACTATTTTCACCTTGAATTTGCTAAAACGATAAATAACAACTTAAAAAACAGTGTTGACAATTTTTTTGTTTCTGTGAAATACAAACAAGGTAATTACTCCCCTGCCTTTGAAAGTGCAATAAAAGGTCTATCTCAATGGCGTTTACTCAAAAAATCAGAGCTGCTTGTTGCTAATTGTACACCTATTGCTTTCGCTAATGCTGTAAGAAGTAGAAATCTTGACTTTATGAAAAGTATTTCCGATGAAGATGGTCGTGTTTATTCTGATGACGAAATAAATTCATTATTATCTAAGGCATTAGACAATTTCAATTTTGAAGATTTCGACTCGCTTATGTTCGATGACAAACCGAGTATTATAGTTTCTAAAACGGTTTTAGACCAAGATGGTACTGCTAAAACAATTAACAGACCATTAAATCAACTTTCGCTTGGTCAACAACAATCCATTTTATTAGCAATTTTATTACAATCAAAGAGTAAAGTTCCATTATTAATAGACCAACCCGAAGATAATTTGGACAGTGAATTTATATACAAATCAATTGTTGCAAATCTTCGCTTAATTAAAGAATTTAGACAAGTAATTATTGTTACCCATAATCCGAATATCGCTGTTCTTGGGGATGCTGAGTTAATAGTGCCTCTAAAAAGCACAAGCATTAAGTCGATGATTATAGAAAGAGGCTCTATCGACAATGAAAAAACAAGAAAACTTTGTTGTGAAATACTTGAAGGGGGCAAACAAGCCTTTAAACGAAGGCAAGAAATCTATAAAATATAAAGTTTGAGGAAATAGAGGATTTATAGGAAATCGGGGAAATGTTCCATTTCCTCCAATTCCCCAATATCCTCTTTTTAATTTAAGCGGTATAAATTATTTGAATACCTGCCCACGCAGGATTAAACCGAACAGGTAAAAAGGTATTCGTCAATCACTCACTTTGTTCGCAAAAACATAGCTGCAAGGGTAAAACAAGCAGCCTGAAAAAATCTCCACCCTTCGGGTAGTATTTTTCCGTCTGCCCTTGTCAGCTAACGCAGCCACACTAAGCATTGCGCTCCGGTAGGTGCTCATGCTTGCGTGCCTGCTTGTTTTGCTACACACGCTCGTTCATTCCTCATTCGCGGCTACTCCTGCCCCCTGAAACCCCAATAAGGTATTCGCTTCACTCATTTATTTTTATACAGGGGGCAGCCGCCGCTTATTGTTGTGCTCGCCTGCGGGTCGCTGCGGGCTAATCGGGCTGTCACAGTTTTTGTGGTCGCTCCCTTGAGTCTTTTGCCGTGTTCGTTCAGTCATTCCGCAAAGCTGCATTCCTTCATTCACACCGCAACGCCACCCCACGCAAGAGCTGTCCTTCAATCGTCAGTTTCGTTTCATTCCGCTCATTTCACTTTTAGGGGCATTTGTCTTTTCCACCCACAATTCATGCGGTTGCAGCATAGTTCCGCTTCGCTCCACTAAGCTTCACCGCCCCACACAAAAGCCCCTAACCGTTCATTCTCTGCATTTCTCTTCACTTCCTCATTTCGTCCAGCACTTGCTTTTTCCAACGCACTCGCTCCCAAAACAAAAACTCCGCCAGCCCTGCCGTAAACGGCAGCCGTCCGCCGCCCTCACTATCGTTCCGGGCTTCCTGCTGCCAGCGCCCTTGCTCCACTCGCAGTCGGCTCGCGCCTCTCCACTACGCTGGCAAAAAACAACTCCGCTATCGCTCCGCTTGTTTTTTACCGCTTCGTTCCGGCTCAAGGCTGCTTTACCTGTTTTCGGTTTAATCCTGCTTCTCCCACGCCAACCCCCGACCACCCACCCCTAAAGAAATGCAGTTGAAATTTATTTTATAAGCCCTTCGGGCAGTATAACTCAGGCAAATAATAAGAGTTGATTATAATTTTGCCCAGAAAAAAAAGTAATATGCAAAGATAGCCGTTTCGCTTACCGGCAGTAAAGGTCAAGCCCTTCGGGTTTTTGCCAAAATCTCCACACCTCCCGTTGGTCGGGTAGTATTTTATCAAAAAACCTTGACAGCCGCCGCTTCACTGGCTGAATGAAAGGCATATCCTTTTTTTCTTCTTTCTTTTTTCTTTCTCCTTTCGGGGAAAAATAATTGTTGTTTTTGATTTGTCGATTGATGAAAATATTGCTCGTTAACTCAACTTTGTTTCAATGATTAAGGCAAGATACAGCAAAGAAAAGCACAAGATACCAAATTGATTATCTATCACTTACGGCGTATTAATTTTGTTTCGGACAAGGTCAAAAAGGGTTTTACTCCGTACCAAATCCAAGTAAACAATTTTATTAACTCCATAAATTTTTAAGTAATGGGAAAAATTAATTTAGGTATTCTCGGAAGTTTCTCAGGTAAAGTGGGAAATGTCGTAGGTGGTAACTGGAAAGGTATCAGCTACATGCGTGCAAAAGCAACTTCGGTAAGCAATCCTCGCACCGATGGACAGGTAAATCAGCGTACTAAATTTGCTTTAGTGTTGGCAGTTTTGAAACCAATAACCGGATTTCTCCGAGTTGGTTACAAAAAGTACGCAATCAAACAAACAGCGTTCAACGCTGCAATGTCTTACATTTTGAACAACGCTGTTACTGGCAGTTCTTCTGCTGATTACAGCATTGACCTTTCAAAAGTGCTTGTTTCTCGTGGTAATCTTACAGGGGCAGCCAATGCGCAAGCAACCTCTGCAAATGGTGTTGTAACTCTTACATGGGATGACAATTCCGGTAGCGGTACTGCAACACAAACAGACAAAGCTTTGATTGTTGTTTTGAACCCAACAAGAGCCGAATCTGTATTTGATGCAGGTGGTAACCAAAGGGTAGCTGGCACAGAAGATATTTCAGTTCCTGCCGATTGGGCTGGCGAAAATGTTGAAGTGTTCCTGGGCTTCATTACCGCAGACGGAAAAGAAGTAGCAAACAGCATTTATTTAGGTTCTGTGACTATTGCCTAATCGTTGGTAAATGGTTTTCTTGCGAGAACCGCCCTCAAAAGGGGCGGTTTTTTTATTCTCCAGCTCTCAAATTCTGAGATTTAGTGTATCTTTGTGAGAGATTTATATTTGTTTATTGAAAAGGTTGTAAATGATTAATATACAGGTTTATATGTTTTATTTTTATTGCCTTTTTAATTGTGTCATATTTGCAACATGTGTTTGTATATTACTGAATATCAATACATATTACATTTGAAGAAGTAAAGTAATTACCCTTTATTATTTTTAGAAGGGTTGGGCGATGACTCAACCCTTTTTTTATTTACGGTCGAAAAACGGATTTTTGGATGTGGCGCTCAAGGGAATGCCATAAACAATTTTATAGTCTTCGCCAAGAATATTCAAGCGGCGGGCAGCCATGCCAATGGTGTACATAATCCTGGAATCGACCCGGTGGTCGGCTGCCAGGGCAACAGCCGAGCCTACGGCAATGCCAAGGTCGGTAGTGTTGAAAGAACAGGGAAATTCAGGATGCAAATCTTTTGTGGCGCAGTCGGTAAAACCGCAATTGCCGCAAACCTTAAGCCCGAGCGACCGAAATCTGGTGCCTATCAAAACCAGCACATCGGCCGAGTTTAGCACATTGGAGGCATCTCTTATAAAAATATGGTTATCGGTTTCTTCGCCAATTTGGTGTGTTGCTTTGCACACCCTTTGCAGGTCTTCGCCGGTTAATATGGCCATGGCCAGGTTATCTATACCGCGGCCTTTCGGAGCAGTGCGGGCTGCAACAAGCATCTTCCCGGCCACATTGGTCAGGATGTCTTTACGAATCTCATCTTCTTTATAAATTGCCATGGTGCTGGGTTTTAAAAACATAAAAAAAGCCCGGCAGTAAATATTACCGGGCAAAAAATACCCAATGTATTTTATGAAAAATCTGCAAATTTAGCAATGCTTTCAATAAAAGTAAGTTTTACAACTACTGGTTCAGTGAGAAGGTTTTGTTTGGCAACAATTAGTTCAACAAGGTCTTTGCTGTTTCCATTTTTTGGTGTCGCAAACAAATCGCTGCGATGCACAAACCACACCGAATCAGACAATTCGCTAAGTGATTCGGGCAACTGTTCCAGGCAAGGCTTTTGAACAAAACCAAATGGCGAGCTGATTTGCGAAAAAAGCAATATTGGCAAATCGAGATCAAGGGCAATCTTTTTTATAACCTGCACTATTTTAGTCAATTGACCAGGCCGGCTGTCGGTATCAGTTATACTGGTTGAGAGTAGTTCAAGGTAATCAATAATAATCAAATCTACATTATGAACCTGTTTTAGCTGCCTTGACTTTTTAATCAGTTCAGAGGCCGAAAGTGCTGGTGTGTCATCTAAAAATATTTTGGCCTTGGCAATGCTGCTTACCAGAGAGTACATGTGGTCGAGCTCACTTGCCTTCATGGTACCCAGGCGAAGCTTTTCGAGTGACATACCCGTTTCGCTTTCAATAAGCCTGTTGGTAATTTTCTCGCTTGAGCGTTCGGAAGAAAAAATACCTATCGAGTAGTTTTGCTTTATGGCCAGGTTGTTGGCAACCGACAATAAAAATGCGGTTTTCCCCATACCAGGTTTAACCGCAACCGTATAAAGATGTCCATTCTGAAATCCGCCGGTAACACTATCAAGCATTTTAAATCCTGTGCTTATTCCAGGCATATTTTCCGGCCCGGAAAAGTCTTTTTTAAGTGCCTGGTTTACCAGTTGGCGGATACTGGCAAACTCAAACACCTCTGACTGCTCTGTGATTTCTAAAGTATTTAGTTCCATGGCATTGGGGTTTTAAAATAACAACATTTGCTTCAAATATAATGAAAATAAATGACACAGTCTTAACAAAACAGAATGATTTTGAAGGCTGACCCAATAATTAATCATTTTTATCAAGTGTTTTCAAAAAAACAAAACAAGTAACCGGCTAAGCATTCTCAATCCTGAAGGAAAGGTCTAGCTCAAGCATAATTTCACGCCAGACTTCGAGCATATCATCGTCGGTGCCCGAAGAAAACCATGTTATGTTAAGTTGATTGCCATAGGCCTGGTAGGCCGCCAAAAGTTCCATGAATTGAAACAGGTATTTGGAAGTGCTTGTATTGAAGTAATTTACCCTAAACTCAATGGTTAAATCTTTACCCGGAAAAAGCAGGTATTCAGTTATTCGAATTAAAAGTGGCTGAAAAAACTCAACCGAATTTTCAGGATATGAATCGCCGGTGAACCTAAATACCCCTTTGGAAAACAAAAACTCAATACCAAAAGTGGTCTGGGTAGGTTTAATCAGCAAGTCTTTTGGTACTGAAACTTTTTTAACCATAAAAAAATATAAACAGCATTTGCCTGGTTGCTACGGGTCGGGCAAGTTAAGCATTTTTTCGGAGTTTTTTAATAAAAATCAACCCAGGTAAACATTTTGTGATGTGCAATGTTTGTTAATCAACAAATGCAAAATTCAAACAAACCAAACTGGCCTATCAAATTAAAGTTGAAAGTAAATTTCATACATTTATTTCATCAGTAAAAAATTTTTAAATTAAGGTTGGATGGAACTCGCATGATGAAAATTTATTCTTGTTTACCTGCGGTGAGCTCGCAAGCTCGGTTGTCTCGCCTGAGGCGAGATGCACGTTTCATAAGTTTTTGAACTTTGCGCTTTAAAGAATGTTTAATAAGCGGGGCTAAAAATCCGCAACCAACTACCAGGATGGGTTTGGAATAACTTTTAAGCAAAACATTAAACAGACCGTTTAAACCATGGTGCGTTATTCAATAAATGACCTGGAGAAAATTACAGGAATCAAAGCCCATACCATCAGAATTTGGGAAAAACGGTATAAGGTGGTTTGCCCTAAACGAACACCCACCAATATAAGGTACTATACCGATCAGGATTTGCTTCGCCTGCTCAATATCAGCACCCTCAATAAATATGGGTTTAAGATTTCTGAAATTGTAGGTATGCCCCTTGATGAGGTTTGCGAAAAAATTGCCGATATTTCGCGCTCTGCCACCGATTTTGAGAGCCAGATAAACAACCTCACCGTGGCCATGATGGAACTTAATGAAGATGCTTTTGAGAAAGTGCTCTCAACAACCATTCTTAAAATTGGCTTTGAAAAAACCGTAACCCATGTTTTATACCCATTGCTCGAGAAAATAGGGGTATTGTGGCAAATCGGAACCATAAATCCGGCCCAGGAGCACTTTCTAACCAACCTCATTCGCCAGAAAATGATTGTTGCCATAGATGGCCAGCATGAGCCAATGGCTCCCAAAGCGAAAACATTTCTGCTTTACCTGCCCGAAATGGAATTTCATGAAATCGGATTGCTGTTTTATAATTATCTGATAAAAAAATCGGGCCATAAAGTGGTTTATCTTGGCCAGAATGTGCCCTTTAAAGACATGACTGAAGTGGCCCAAATTCGCAAACCCGAATATATTCTTACCTATTTTGTTTCTGCCCTTACGCCAAAAGAGGTTTCTGGCTACCTGAAAAAAATGGCCGAAGACCTGGCCGATAAGAAAATAATCCTAAGCGGTCTCCAGGTGCGTGAACTCGACCTCAATCTTGCCCAAAACATGGTTCCCATAAAAAACGCGGAAGAGTTAAAGGAATTTCTGAAAGGAATTGTTTAAAAACTAACCGTTCCAATAATTCGGGCTGTATATGCGTGCAGCCTGGCATAACTTTTTATTTTACAGGCATTTGGGTGTTTCATTGCATCATTAAATTTCTTGTTCCTATTTTCATTAAGAATATTTAACAAAAACTAAACACTCGCATATTGCAAATGATGCAGGAAATTTATAATGTTATCCTATCAAAGCTTCAAATTTGCGTTTAAGTAATGCTTAAGTTTAAATTTAATATGTTAAAAAGTTTTAAATAGTTTGAAGTTGTTGTTTTTTTGTTTAATTTTATTTAAAATAATTTAAACACTCAAAAATTTCAAAATTATGACAGCACTCGAATTTAACTATAAACTCCTGGGTCTTCAGAAAAACCTGAAATATTTTGCTTACACCCTTACCTCTAATTATGAGGATGCACAAGACCTTGTTCAGGAAACTTTTCTAAAAGCTCTGACCAATCGTGACAAGTTTACCGAGGACACCAACTTAAAGGCCTGGACATTCACGATCATGAAAAACACCTTTATAAACAACTACCGGCAGAATGTCAGAAACAACACCATTCTTGACAAGACCGATGATCTTTACTACCTCAACCTCACCAAAGAGAGCAATGTTGGCTTGCCAGACTCATCGTATGCTGCAAAAGAAATTCAGAAGCAAATAAGCAATATTGATGAAGGCCAGCGCAAGCCATTCGAGATGTATAACGATGGGTACAAGTACAAAGAAATAGCCGAAGATCTCAATCTTTCGATAGGCACAGTAAAGAGCCGCATATTTTTCACCCGCAAAAAACTTATGGAGGCACTTAATCAGCAGTAGGCGGCACATCTTCAACCCATATATTATCCCTGCAACCCTGGTTAAATTTTAGCCAGGGTTTCCTATTTATCTGCGTAGCAAATTTGTTAATTTTGTTGCTGCAAAAAAAGCGAATCAATGCGTGTATTCAAGTTTGGAGGGGCAAGTGTAAAAGATCCGGATTCAATCCGAAATGTGGCTTCAATCCTTAAAGATCATGGGGGGCAATCGCTGGTAGTGGTAGTTTCGGCAATGGCCAAAACCACCAATGCCCTTGAAAAACTGACCCAACTATACATGGATGGCCAGTTTGACGAAATGATGAGGATTTTTCATGAAATCAAGCGGTTTCATGTAGAATTAACCGCCGGTCTTTTCAGCGATACCAGGCATGCTGCATTTTTTCATGTCGAGCAAACTTTTTTTCATTTGCTGCGCTACATTGAAGAAAAACCTTCGGCAAATTACAATTACGAATACGACCGCATTGTTTCGACCGGGGAAATTGTTTCGACACAAATTGTAAGCCATTATTTAAACCATGCTGGGGTTCGCAACCAGTGGTTCGATTCGCGCAAGCTAATCATTACCGATGCCAGTTTTCGTGATGGGCGGGTTGACTGGATTCTGACCTCTCAGGCTGTAAAAAAAGCCCTGCTACCCTATCTTCAGCCTGCCCCTAACAGTACCAAGCCGGGCATTGTACTTACTCAGGGCTTTTTAGGCGCAACTACACAAGGTTTTACCACCACCCTCGGGCGCGAGGGATCGGACTACTCGGCTGCCATTCTGGCTTACTCGCTCAGGGCCGAAGAGGTGGTAATTTGGAAAGACGTACCGGGCCTGCTAAACGCCGACCCAAAATTGTTTGACCAAACTTTGCTCCTTCCAAATATTAGTTACCAGGAAGCCATTGAACTGGCCTATTATGGGGCTACGGTTATACACCCTAAAACCCTTAAGCCTCTTCTGAGCCGAAATATACCGCTAAAAGTCAAATCGTTTTTCAAGCCTTTTGAGCCAGGTACTATTATTAACCAAAACAATAAAAACGACAGCCTGGTGCCGAGTTATATCGTAAAGTTAAATCAGGTGCTGGCATCGATATTCCCAAAAGACTTCAGCTTTATTGCTGAGCAGAATCTTTCGAGAATTTTTTCTGATTTTGCAAAACACAGTGTAAAAATAAACCTAATGCAAAACTCAGCCATAAGCTTTTCGGTTTGCTTTGACCACGACCACATAAAAACGCCTGCCCTTTTGAAAGACCTGGAAAAAAACTTCACCGTAAAATACAACTTCGACCTTAAACTGATAACCGTTCGCCACTACGAAAAAGCCATTATTGAATCGTTGATTGAAAACAACGAGGTACTGCTCGAGCAGAAAAGCCGCACCACGCTTCAGATGGTTGTCAGAGGGAAAAATAAAAATTAGAAGTATTTATTGTCCGGTAAAAAAATTTAAGCACTTGTATTCAGGATTTTGAAATAGCCTTGGTTATACTGGGTGGCCCTACTGGGTGAGGAATGAAAATCAGTTTTTTTTTTAAAGAGAAGGTTTACCTGAAACTTTTCTTTGACCAAACCCCTGCAAACTCAAAAATATTTGAACACCCTGCCATAGCGGAATAGCAAGTTCACAAATTAGCCGTAGGGGTTGAAATAAGGATTTAACCCTACTATGGTGAGCAAATTATCGCCATTTAATTTTCAAAACCAAGTTTCAGATCAATCCTGGCTTTGAAAGCCTCATTTACTTTTTGGCATGCATTTCCAACTATTGCTGTTGCAAATTCCTGAAAATAGGCAGGGTTGAGCCTCCGGCTTGCCGAATACCTGAGTGGTATTGTAATTGTTGAATTTAAATTTGGGTTTCCTGCCCCGTCAAATTTTCCGCTATTGTTCGGGTGGTTTGTGATAAACCACGAGCATACTTCGAACTGCTGATAAATGCGGCCCCAGGTATCGCCTCTTCTTATGGTGTACAGTATGTTGGCCGGAGGGGCAGCCCTGACCTGAGCGGTTTCATTGGCACTCGCCTCTGTTGGATCGGCCATGGGTGCTGCGGGGTCAATTACGGGCGCAGTTGTTCTGACAGTAACTGGCTTGGTGGGGTTAAAGAAAAACATATCGTAGGTCATATAGCCTACAATTAAAATTACCAGAGCAATCAAAACGGGTTTTAAAATTGAACCGCCAGGCCGGGACTCTATTTTCTGTAAAAATTTTTCGTAAATGGATGGAGCTTCCTTGGCCTGGCCTTCCGAAAAACTCCTGTTGGATTGATTCAGGTTGTAAAACGAAATCAAAAACGAAGCAAGCGGGCTGTTTGCCTGTTCGGCAAAAGCCAATTTGGCCAATTGTTGCACCTTGGTGTGGGTGGGCATTGAATCGGTTAGAGTGTTACAGAAAATTTTTTCGCGAATACCACCCCAACCTACCCCTGTTCCCAATAGCAGCATATCGCCATCGACCGGCACGAGCGGGTTTTCGCCAACACCAGGAATTGCCATCTGCTGTTGACCAAGAAATAATATTTGGTCACCAGTACCATCAACCTCAAGTCTGGTGGGACTAATTAACGAGTATCTTTTTTTTTCGGTATTCAAATACAGGCTCACCTGCCCCATCCACGCATAATAAACCTTGCCCTCAACCACCAGAAGACAAGCCACACTGGCCCTACCTGGCTTAAATCCGGGCTCTTTGCCGGCTTTGGCATAAACATACCCATTGGCATACACCAAAGCATTACCAACGGCCTCTTTCGGATCGCCGGGCTGGTCGTTTTCAAGATAATATTTTACCCTTTCGCTTATAATTTCACTTACCTGCCAATTGCCCTCAACAGGCCTGTCAGAACCAGCCACCACAAACACATATCCATTTGGGGTATCAAAAGAATCGAATGTATGCAGCCCTTCGGAGTCATTATTTTCAACATATTTGTGGCCTGCAAACTCAAAATTTTTTAATTTCCTGGTAGCCATAGTTTTAGTTTTAATTTTTTTACTACTTCGAATAGATTATTGCCCATTTTATGGCAATAAAAAATAATTTCTGGTAATTGTTCGGACAAAATTAAATATGATTTGCCAGCATAAAAAAATCTTCTAACGTAATTTGTTCGGGCCGCTTTCCATCAAACCCTGCAGGCAAAGCTGCCCAGTCTATATTTAGTCCTTTCAGCGAATTTCTTAAGGTTTTTCTTCTTTGATTAAATGCCGTTTTCACAACCAAAAACAATTTTTTGTCGTTGCAGGCCGGCATACAAGTTTTTCTGGTAAGCCTTATTACTGCCGACTTTACCTTGGGAGGCGGATGAAACACATGCTCATCGACCTGAAAAAGATATTCTACCTTGAAGAAGGCTTGGGTGAGCACGCTAAGAAGCCCATAGGTTTTGTTGCCATGAGGGGCAGCTATGCGAAGGGCCATTTCTTTTTGAAACATACCTACCATTTCGGGAACAATTTGGCGGTTTTCAATTACCCTGAAAACAATTTGTGAGGAAATATTGTAAGGAAAGTTTCCGATAACAGCCATTTGATCGCCTCCCGAAACCTCGGTTAGCGACAATTTGAGAAAATCATTTTCAAGCAAGTTGCTACCTATGGCCGGGTAATGTTCTTTAAGAAAGGCAACCGAATCGCGGTCAAGTTCTACTCCAAGCCATTGAAATTCGCTGTTGTTAACAAGAAATTTTGTGAGCACGCCTGTACCCGGACCAATTTCAAGTACTTTTTTGTAATGATCGTAACCGGTGAGGCTGCCAACAATTTTTCTTGCAATGTTTTCATCTCGCAGAAAGTGCTGACCCAAAAACTTTTTTGCTTTGACAGTATGGGGCATAAATATTAATTTATTATTGCGGTTCTTATTGCCCCGAAACGGTTTCGGGCTGCCACCGTATTCAGGCTACCCGGATATGCAACCAGGAGTTTCTGATAAAGCGATATGGCTTTTTGGGTGTCGTTAAATACTTTTTCGTACAATTCGGCTCTTTTAAAAAGCGCTTCTTCTGCAAGCAAGCCTAGCGGATACATTTCTACAATGCGGGCAAGTAAACTGTCGGCAGCAGGGTAATTGCCCCTGGCCAGCATTATACTTGCCCAGGCAAATACAACATCGTCGTTAATCTGATGCCCAGGAAAAAGCTGGGCAATGGAATCGAGGGTAAGACCGGCCATGTCGAAGCGGTTCATAAAGGTAAGCATTTCGGCCCGGGCATACATTTTAAGGGGCATGGTGTAATTATCAAAACCGAAATTATCCTGAATGCGCAACGAAAGTTTTATGGCATCATTTGCAATAAGCCTTGAGGTGCCTGCCTTGAGTACATCGAGTTGGGTTTTGGCCCAGTCAAATTCGCCTATGTAAAACGAGAGCCGGGCATTTTTAAATTTTGCTTCATGAGCCAGGGGGTCATCTCTAAAGGTTTTGTCAACCTGCGAATACAAAAGTGCAGCATCCCAAACCGGCCATGAAAGCAACAAAATATCGGCCAACTCAATCCGACATTCGCCCTGAATGCGTGCCGAAACCCCTGGTACGGCAAGTGTTTGGCTAAGCAACTCAATTGCAGCCTCAGGCTGGCCATGGTAAAAAGCCTTCAAATTGGCCAGGTTTCGTACCAGCCGTATGGTTTGTGCATTGGTGCCCAGCTCAATTAGCGCCGCATTATAATCATTTTCCACTTTTACAAGGTCCTGGTCAGAATAATTGTAAGAGGTAGTAGCCTGCCTGAATCTCACATCCAGAAAACCTGTAAGGGCAGGGAGGTATAGCAGGTTCATTGGGCCTTTGTCAACCAGGTATTGGTAAGCTTCTGCGGCAATGGCATAATCTTGGTTTGAGGCAGCCAACTGCGCCACTTCGTGCACCTTTTCTCCATCCTGGCGCATTCTGCGATCGAGCGCGCGGGCTTGCATAAGGGCTATGCGAAAATCTTTTTGCTGCAAAGAAAGCCAAAGAAGCATTTCGGAGTATAGCGTATTATTGGGGTTTTGCTGGGTGCGGGTCAGAAGCACTTGCCGCAGGGCATCGTTACGAGAAAAATCCGGGTCGTTGGTAATGGCATCGTGCAAAATGCCCCTAACCTGTTCAATTGCCGTGGCTCTGACTTCGAGCAAATCGAGGTATTCGTTCATCATGGCAGGTAAATCGCCCTTGCGTTCATATAGCAGGGCCAGGTAAAGGTGCACAGGGTGGCTGTTTCCCATCAGCCTGCGCCCGCGAAGGTACGTTTCTATGGCCAGGGCGGTATAACCCCTGGCCTGAAATGCCTCAGCTATTGCTGTAACCTGCCGTGGGTTGGCCTGCATGGAGTTTAACAGGCCTTCGAATTGACTTTGGGCATTTCGTTTGTTTCCCCAGCGGTCAAAAACCCAGCCAAGGTCCACCTCAAACCCAACATTGCCGGGATTTTCGCGCATGCGATTGCGCACTGTGCGTTCGGCATTGCGGAAATGGCCCAGGGCAAACAAACATTCGAGGTAATTCTGATAAACCACAGCCGTAGGGTTCTTGTCAATCAGTGTTTCGTATATGGCCGCTGCCCTTTCAAAATCGCCTTGACGAAAATACTGGTCTGCAAGCAATTCATCAGAACTGGTTTGGGCTGATAAATGAGCTGCCAAAATCATTGAAATAAGCAGAAAAAGAATGAAAGGCGGCTTTTGCATGGCTGGCATGGTTGCATTACCTGATTAACGAAAGTGGCGCCCAAATGTTTTGCTTCCCGCCAATGGAGGTTTAACTGATTATTTCAAAACCTGTATATGGCTGCAAGGCATTGGGGATGCGAATACCTTGGGGTGTTTGATTGTTTTCGAGCAAGGCTGCCACAATGCGAGGCAATGCCAGGGCGCTGCCATTGAGGGTGTGGGCAAGGCTTATTTTCCCATCATCGCCCCTGAAGCGTAGTTTCATGCGGTTTGCCTGAAAGGTTTCGAAGTTTGAAATAGAGCTTACCTCCAGCCAGCGTTGTTGGGCGGCCGAGAATACTTCCATGTCAAAAGTAAGCGCCGAGGCAAAGCTCATGTCGCCCCCGCAAAGTTTGGCCACTCTAAAAGGCAATTTCAGTTTACGGAGCAAACCCGATACATATTGCACCATTTCCTCCAGGGTCTTATAACTCTTTTCAGGTTGGGTAATCTGCACAATTTCAACTTTGTCGAACTGGTGCAGCCTGTTTAAGCCACGCACATCCTTGCCGTACGAACCGGCCTCGCGGCGAAAGCAGGCCGAGTAGGCTGTGCTTTTTACCGGAAGGTCCTCCTGGCGCAAAATCATATCGCGAAAAAAGTTTGTTACCGGCACCTCGGCGGTTGGTATAAGGTAAAGGTTGTCGATTTGCACGTGGTACATTTGCCCTTCCTTGTCGGGAAGTTGCCCTGTGGCGTATGCCGAAGCTTCGTTTACCAGAAGTGGCGGCTGGTATTCGGTGTAGCCCGCCTCCACGGCATTGTCGAGAAAAAAGCTGATTAGGGCGCGCTGCAGCCGGGCACCCCTGCCTTTGTAAACCGGAAAGCCTGCCCCGGTAATCCTGGTGCCGCATTCAAAATCAATCAGGTCGTATTTTTTTGCCAGGTCCCAGTGCGGGAGGGCTTCAGGGGCAAGAACAGGGACTTCACCCTCAGCGTTCACAATCACATTTTCAGCGGCCGATTTGCCGGCGGTCACACTTTGGTGCGGTAGGTTTGGAAGCTGAACAAGCAATTCGTCCTGCACCCCAAAAAGGATGTCAAGCTGATCCTGTTGCGCTTTGGCCAGCAGTTTCAATTGTGCGGTTCTTTCCTTCAGGGAGTCGGCTTCTGTTTGCTTACCTGCTTTATAAAGGACGCCTATATCGCGGGCAATCTGGTTGCTTTGGGCCAGGGCTTCGTCAAGCACCTTTTGAGTTTTGCGACGCTCAGCATCAACCTCAAGTATGCGCCCTACAATGGCTGTAGCATCAAAATTTTTGACCTTCAGGCGATCAACCACCCCTGCAGCCTGGCTGCGGATAAGCTGTATTTCTATCATTAGGAATTTGCAGTTTTTATAGCATCAAAATTAATAAGAATTCGGTGACTAAAAGGCTTTCCAAAAAACTGCGTTTAGGAAAATCGACAAAATAAAGATCACCCCTTTTGGCGGGAATCCATTTATTGGCGGAAAAACACGGATTACCAAAAAAGTGATCCCAAAAAAGGGGGAGGTTCAATCAAAGGGATCCTTCGCTTCGCTCAGTATTTTTTTCTGTGTTTTTCTTTAAGCTTCGCTAAGGAAACCCACATAAAAAAAGACTCCCGCCACTTGGCGGGAACCTTTTTAATGGCGGAGAGACAGGGATTCGAACCCTGGGTCCGCTTACGCGAACAACGGTTTTCGAGACCGCCCCATTCGACCGCTCTGGCATCTCTCCTATAATAAAAACCGCCTTAAGGTCTTAAAAAAAAATCCTGCTTGTGCAGGATTTAAACCTTTTGGCAAAGGGCCTTATTCAGCAGTGGCAACAGGTTCAACAGAAACAAACGATTTCTGACCGGCTTTCTTTTTGAAAACCACTTTTCCAGCGACCAGGGCAAAAAGGGTATGATCTTTACCCATACCAACATTGTCGCCAGGATGATGGGTTGTGCCCCTTTGTCTGACAATAATGTTGCCGGCAATAGCCAACTGGCCGCCAAATACTTTAACCCCGAGTCGCTTGCTGTGCGATTCGCGACCGTTGCGTGAGCTACCAACTCCTTTCTTATGTGCCATAATATTTTATTTTTTCTGTTTGCAAAAAAATTAAGCAACGATCTCTTCGATCAGAATTTGCGTAAGGGGCTGACGGTGCCCATTCATTTTCTGATAGCCTTTTCTTCTTTTCTTCTTGAAAACAAGAACTTTGTCGGCCTTAACATGGGCAAGCACTTTGGCTTTTACCATGGCACCATTTACCACGGGAGTACCAACCTGAACCTTTTCGCCATCTACAAATAATAATACTTTGCTGAACTCCAGTTCTGCACCTTCTTCTTCGTGGATAAGGTTTACGTAGAGTTTCTGATCCTTGGCGATCTTGAATTGCTGCCCGCCTATCTCAACAATTGCGTACATTTTTTATTTTTGATTTGGATGTTTACTTCAAATATTGGGGTGCAAAGATAGGAATTTTTTTATAAATCTACAATGCCTTATCACAATAAATTTTTAAGCCTCTGGTTTTTTACTAATTTTAGGTTTTGCTTGGGGATTTAACATTTTTAAATGCCCAGACGAACTGTTGGCCATATAAACACCGGTGAGTATAATTGCAATCCAAATCAGGAAAAGAGATAGAAAGGCTTCGCCATCAATTACGCCCCAGAAAATACTTACAATGGGCATCATATAGGTAACCGTGGAGGCAAAAAGGGCTGATGTGCGCCTAATGAGCCAGTTATGAACAACCATGCTTATTGCCGATCCCAATACTGCCAATATTGCAATATAGGCAAAGCTTTCCCAGCTTTGTTTGCCTATGGCCATTGTTTGTACAAAACCTGTTCCGCCAAAAAGGAAAATGACTGCGGGTATTCCTATAAAGGTAAACACCACCGAAGTAATTGTAAGCGCATCGAAGCCTGCAAGGTGTCTTTTTACAATATTCATATTTAGTGCATACATTATAGTTGCCAGCACTATAAGCAGGCCATAAACCACTCCATTGCCATTTTGGGGGTTGTGTACGGCTGTAAGCAACCCTATAGCCCCGGCCAATCCAACAAAAACCCCAAGCACATTGACCCACCGTGTGCGGATTGAAAAAAACAAAACCCCAATCAGCAAAGTAAACAAGGGTGTAAGTGAGTTTAAAACCCCTGCCAGGTAGCTGTCGATACGGGTTTGTGCTATTGCAAACAAAAATGGCGGAATACCGTTGCCCACCACCCCGGCCAGGGCAAAATACTTTAGCTTGCTAACCGGTACCTTTCTGATTCGCCTAAAAACAAATGGCACCAGCACCACAAAAGAAATACTTATTCGAAGGGCGCCAAGTTCCATGCCCGAAAACGAAACCAAGCCCCTTTTAATAAGGATAAAAGAACTTCCCCAAATGAGCATCAGCAGCACCAGGGCCATCCACTCCTGCAGGCCGGGCTTTGATTCTTCTTGCATAAAATTGGCTTGTTTTTGCGGGGCAAAGGTAAAAAAAATCAAAACAGGAGTTATTTTTTGTGTAAGACCAACATTGGAACCCGGCAAACAATTTTTGGCCTATAAATTTTCGGTTTCAAAACTTTTATTACCTTTGCAACTCGTTTTGCGAAACGAAAAAAGCAAGTAAATCAATCATTTAAAAACTGTACAAAAAATGGTAAGACAGTACGAAACCGTTTTCATTATGACTCCCGTTTTGTCTGATGAACAGATGAAGGAAACGGTAAGTAAGTTTCAGGACTACCTGAAGAACAAGGGTGCCGAGATCGTGTATGAGGATCATTGGGGCCTGCGTAAGCTCGCTTATCCGATTCAGAAAAAATCAACCGGCTTTTATCATTTGATAGAATTTAAGGCCGACCCTGCACGTGTTGCTGATCTTGAGCTCGAATTTAAAAGGGATGAGCGCGTAATCCGTTTTCTCACTGTGGCCCTCGACAAATTTGCGGTGGCTTACAACCAAAAGAGGCGTGCCGAAAAGGACAAGGACGTTTCGAAAGTGGTGGAAAAAGAATAACCAGGTAGTTTAACGAAACAAAGACATTGAATCATGGCTAACCAGCAAAATTCAGAAATAAGGTATCTGGCACCCATTGCCGTTGATATCAAGAAGAAGAAGTATTGCCGCTTTAAGAAGGCAGGCATTAAATACATCGACTACAAAGACGCGAACTTCCTGTTGAAGTTTGTGAATGAGCAGGGCAAAATTCTTCCCCGCCGCCTTACCGGTACCTCGGTAAAATACCAGCGCAAAGTTGCCCGTGCCATAAAGCGCGCCCGTCATCTTTCGCTTATGCCCTACGTAGCTGATCTTTTAAAATAAGGAGGTAACACGATGGAAATTATTCTTATTCAAGACGTTCCCAATCTGGGATTTAAAGACGATATTGTAACTGTAAAAGATGGCTACGGTGCAAACTATCTTATTCCGAAAGGCTTTGCCATACTAGCCCTTCCTTCAGAAAAGAAGAAGCTGGCCGAAACTCTTAGGCAAAGGGCCTTCAAAGAAGAAAAGGTTAAGAAGGATGCAGAAAAACTGGCAGAAAAACTGCGTGGAATTGAAGTAAAAATTGGCGCCAAAGCAGGTACCTCCGGTAAAATTTTCGGTTCGGTAAATGCGCTGCAAATTGCAGAAGCCATTAAAGAACAGTTTGATATTGAATTAGACCGCAAGCGCATTATGGTTGACGGAAATTCAGTGAAGGAGCTGGGCGTTTATAGTGCCAAAGTAAACCTACACAAAGAAGTTCGATTCGATATAAAGTTTGAAGTGGTGGCCGAGTAGGCATTCGCCGAAAACAAAGCCCCTGATTAAGCCTGTCCTCTTGCCAGAGTGGACAGGTTTTTTAGTAATATTGCAAACACAATTACAGAAAAGTGCTGAGCCATTCGCGAATAAAATACATACAGGGTTTGCAGCTGAAAAAGATCAGGCGGCAGCATGGGGTTTTTGTTGCCGAGGGCGAAAAGATTGTATCGGAGCTACCCAACAGTGGTTTTACAGTGGAGAGCATTTATGCAACTGCTGGATGGTTGCAGCAAAACCTGCATAAGTTTTCAGGCATTACCCAGCTTACTGAGGTAAGCGAACGGGAGCTGGAGCGCGTTAGCGGACTAAAAACACCTAACCGAGTGCTGGCCGTATTAAAAATGCCAGACACAACGGCCATTCCTGACATTTCTCCAAAAGGCCTTTACCTGATACTCGACACGGTTCAGGACCCAGGCAACCTGGGCACCATAATCAGAACGGCCGACTGGTTTGGCATCAATCAGGTTATTTGCTCGCCAGACACGGCCGATGTTTTCAGCCCCAAGGTAGTGCAGGCCACTATGGGCTCTTTTTTGCGCGTAAAGGTAACTTACACCGAACTAAACCCATTTCTTGAAAAAGCACCACATACAACCCCCATTTATGGTGCATTTCTTAAAGGAGAAAGCCTCTTTGAAACAGAAACTCCGGGCTATGGCGTGCTGATAATTGGCAACGAGTCCAAGGGTATTTCTAGGGGAGTTTCCACTTTCGTAAAAAAAAAAGTGCGCATCCACGGTGGCTACCAGCCCGGAGGCCAGCAATGGGCCGATTCGCTGAATGCCTCGGTAGCAGCTGCCATAATGATGGCATGGTTTACAAAAAAATGAGCAAAAAAGGCAATAAATTGCTAACTTTATGTTCAGAAAGTTAAATAAACAATAAAACAGCAATGCAAGTTATTCTTCTCGCGATAGTACTTCTGGCACTGGCCATTGGCGGCATTGCCATCAAAATGTTTTTTATTCCAGGCGAAACTTTTAAAAAAACATGCGGAAGCCAGTTCGACCCCAAAACAGGAAAAGCCCTTGCCTGCAGCTGCCAGTCAAATGAACCGGAAGATTGCAGTAATTTGGATGCCAGGGTCTGAGAGAAACAATATTTTTTCACTACTGGCCGACAAAAATTACGTGATTTCTCGCTCCGCCCGAAACGACAGGGTTTTCAATGATTTTGGCAATTTGGGGGGTAGGTGGCGGCTTCGCCGCCACCTACCCCCCTTAATAAAAAGCTAACTGA
>CAYGDW010000045.1:0-12079 GCA_964348755.1 uncultured Bacteroidales bacterium
GAAGGATTCTATTGTTCAGAATTTATAGATATTGGTAAAGAAAATTCTGAATCAAGGTTGAATAATTTTTCGAAAAGAATAGAAAGGTACGTTATAAGAACATTAATTGCCTTAATGTCACTATTGCTTATAATTGCAACAATTCAACTGGCTTATGAGGTGGTTATGGCCATATTGTCATCAAACGGTTTTCTAATCGACTTGGATGGAATCCTGAATCTCTTCGGAATATTTCTATTGGTATTAATTGGTATCGAACTGCTCGATACCATAAAAGTCTACTTCAAGAAGCATGTAATACACGTGGAGGTGGTTTTGCTGGTGGCCATCATAGCCATTTCCCGAAAAGTAATTGTTATGGACATTGATAAATATTCGGGATTGGAAACAATAGGCATTGCAGCCATAGTTTTATCTCTTTCGGCGGGATATTTCCTGATTAAAAAAACTGGCGGCTGCGGTTTTTTGGGTGATGAAATAAATGAAAAGGCTGAAAATGTACCTAATAATGGGCCCAGCGGAGTAAAATCTCAAAACAATTTGTTTGATGTTAAAACAAAGAAAAATGCGGTCTCTGAGCAGAACCAGCCAAAACCTGCCCGTTCTCAGCTAAATGCGCGGTGGCAGCCTGGTTATCGCAAGGTGCGCCAAACCAAAAACCGCCCAGAGGATAAGACCTGATCTTTTGTATCATTACACCAGAATATTATTTAAGTGCTATTTTTCATCAAAAATTGGTTGTCAAAGTCCTTAATCACCAATCTTTTGTTACTTTCGCAACCGAAAAAACAATTACACCCAAAGGTTTAATTTTTTTGAAAACAAGGCAACCATGGCAAGGCCCAACAATCAGACCAAATACATTTTTGTAACCGGAGGGGTTACATCTTCTCTCGGAAAAGGCATTATTTCGGCCTCATTGGCCAAATTGCTGCAGGCAAGGTGCTACTCGGTTACCATTCAAAAACTCGACCCTTACATAAACATTGACCCAGGCACTTTGAACCCTTACGAGCATGGCGAATGTTATGTAACCGAAGACGGAGCCGAAACCGACCTCGACCTTGGGCACTACGAGCGATTTCTGAATGTAACTACCTCAAAGGCTAATAACATTACTACCGGCCGCATTTATCAATCGGTTATCGAAAAGGAACGCCGCGGCGATTACCTTGGCGAAACCGTGCAGGTAATACCACATATAACCGACGAGATTAAACGCTGCATAAAGCAACTTGGCGAAAGCGGCAAATTCGACTTTGTGATTACAGAGATTGGTGGCACTGTTGGCGATATTGAATCGCTTCCTTATGTTGAAGCAATAAGGCAACTTAAATGGGAAATGGGTTCGAGGGCGCTGGTTATACACCTTACCCTGATACCCTACCTTTCGGCTGCCCGCGAGCTGAAAACCAAACCTACCCAGCATTCGGTAAAGACTATGCTCGAATATGGAGTGCAGCCCGACATTCTGGTTTGCCGAACCGAAAGACCCCTCAATGCCCAAATTCGCAATAAAATTGCCCTGTTTTGCAATGTTGAAGCAAGTTCGGTCATTGAATCAATCGATACCAATTCAATTTATAAGGTGCCTGTTTTGATGCGCGAGGAAAAACTCGATCAGGTGGTGCTGAAAAAAATGCGCATAAAAAGTAAATGTGGCCCCGACTTCGCCAACTGGGAGCAATTTATTTCGCGACTTGAAAACCCGGTAAAAAAGGTTGACATCGGACTGGTTGGAAAGTATGTAGAATTGGTCGATTCATATAAATCAATTATTGAGTCTCTTATACAAGCAGGCACTACCCACGAAACAAGAGTAAATATCAAACTAATTCAATCTGAACTTATTAGTTATAGCAATGTTGAAGCTCAACTCAAAGGGCTTTCGGGCATATTGGTGGCACCTGGCTTTGGCGACAGGGGCGTTGAAGGAAAGATTGCTGCTATAAATTATGCCAGATTAAACAACATTCCTTTTTTTGGAATTTGCCTTGGTATGCAATGTGCCGTAATAGAATTTGCCCGCAATGTATTGAACCTTAAAGGGGCACATTCAACCGAAATGAATCCGCGCACCAAATCGCCGGTGATTGACATTATGGAAGAGCAAAAGAAAATATCAACAAAGGGAGGCACCATGCGCCTCGGATCATACTACTGCCAGATTAAACCAGACACTTTGGCATTTAAAATTTATAAAAAGGAAGAAATTTCAGAACGCCACCGCCATCGATTCGAGTTCAATAATCACTATCTGAAGGATTTCGAAATACATGGAATGAAAGCCACCGGCTTAAACCCACAGGCAAATCTGGTAGAAATTATGGAGTTGAATTCCCACCCATTTTTTATCGGCGTTCAGTTTCATCCCGAATACAAGAGTACAGTCGATAATCCGCACCCATTGTTTGTAAACTTTGTGTATGCGGCTAATCAATACGCTCAACAGTAAACATTCAGTCAGCAGGCTGGCATTTTTTTTTGAACCCATAGAGGGCCTATGCTTTACCAAATAAACTATATTTGCATTCCTTAAAATTATTTTGCACTGATGAGCAGAGACAACATAATCGGATTATTACTTATTGCGGTCATTCTTATAGGATACAGCATTTTTATGGCTCCGGGCCAGGAGGAGCAATTGGAAGCCAGGCGCACCCAGGACAGCCTTGCCCTTGTACAACAACAAGCCCAACAGGCCGAAGAAGCCCGGCAGCTCGAGCTGCAGGCACAACAAGCTGCAACCCCCGATATTCTTGATTCCATTCATGCCGAAAGTTTTTCAGAACTCGATTCGGCCAATCAGGTATTGTTGCGCGACCGCATGGGTAGTTTTTCTAATGCTGCTGTTGGAACTCCTGAGTACGTTACCCTCGAAAATGAAAAAATCAGGCTTACAATCAGCACCAAAGGCGGACATATTTATTCGGCCGAATTAAAAGAATACCTGACCTGGGAAAAGAAACCGCTTTTACTTTTCTTCGGCGAGCATAATGATTTTTCCCTTCAGTTTTTTGCCGGAAATCGCAACATTTCTACCCGCGACCTTTTTTTTAAGCCAAACTTCTCCGACCAACGCTTTGATGGGCAAAACCAGATCAGCATCACCGAAAACGACTCCACCGTATTTTCGATGCGGCTTTATTCCGATGCTCATACCCCCGAAAACCAAAGCTATATTGAGTTTTTTTATGGCCTAAAGGGTAATGACTACATGATTGATTTTCATGTAAACTTTGTTGGTACATCGCAGGTTATTGCCTCCAACAATACCTTTTTAAACATCGACTGGCAGATAAAAATGCCTCAGCAGGAAAAAAGCCTTGTTAATGAGCAGAATACTACCACCATTTATTACAAATATTTAAACGATGACGTTTCGTACCTGCGCGAAACCCGCGATGGTGAAGAGCAATTACAAACCCGTATAAACTGGGTCTCATTTAAGCAGCAGTTCTTTTCAATTGGCCTGATTTCTCAAAACGGGTTTGAAAACGGTCAGATTTCTACCCGGAAAGTACCCGAGCAGGAAGTTGGATTTACCAAAGATGTCTCCATGTCGCTCAATATGCCATTCGATCCGCGCAGCGACAATAGCTTCAAAATGAATCTTTATCTTGGCCCGAACCACTTTCAAACACTTAAGGCATATCAACTCGACCTCGAACGCCAGATTCCGCTTGGCTGGGGTTTTTTTCTAATGGCATGGATAAACCGGTTTACAATTATCCCGGTTTTTAACTTTCTAGATGGCTTTAATATCAATTACGGCATTATAATCCTGATTCTTACAATTTTGCTTAAAGTGGTGCTTTTGCCCATAGCCTTCAAAACTTACCATGGCCAAGCAAAAATGAAGCTTCTAAAGCCTGAAATTGATGAAATAAATGGTAAATTTCCAAAGCAGGAAGATGCCATGAAAAAGCAGCAGGCTACAATGGCGCTTTACAAAAAAGCTGGCGTAAGCCCAATGGCTGGGTGCGTACCAATGTTGCTTCAATTGCCCATATTGCTTGCCATGTTCCGCTTTTTCCCGGCCTCCATCGAGCTTAGGCAGCAAGCATTTCTTTGGGCCGACGACCTCTCATCATACGATTCCATTTTAGACCTTCCGTTCAATATTCCGTTTTACGGCGATCATGTAAGTCTTTTTACACTACTCATGACGGTGTCAACCATTCTTTACACCCGAATGAACAACCAACTTATGGGGTCGAGCGCACAAATGCCGGGAATGAAAACCATGCTATACATTATGCCAATTATGCTGTTGGGTGTTTTCAACAACTTTGCCTCAGGCCTTAGCTATTATTACTTCCTAACTAACATGCTTACCTTTGGGCAAACATTTGTTATAAGGCAGTTTATTAATGAAGATAAGTTGCATGCAAAGATTAAAGAAAACATGAAAAAACCAGTGAAACGATCGAAATGGATGGAGCGAATGGAGGCTATTCAAAAGCAACAAAAAGCTAAACAGCGCAAATAACAGATATTATTAAAGGCTAAAAACCCGCAAAGCTTTTCTCTGCGGGTTTTTTATTACCACAAGGTTAAAGCCATGAACGAAGCCTTTTGCCATTTTCAAATATAGTTTTATTACCTTTGGAAAAAAAATATGATTCAAGCTGGTCTCAACTGTATTTCGCCCATCGATGGCCGCTACCGCAACACCACCGAGCCTCTTGCCGTTTTTTTTTCTGAACAGGCACTGATTAAATACCGGCTTTTTATTGAAGTGGCCTATTTTGATGCTCTCTGCAAATTATCCCTGCCCGAACTTAAAGGCATAACCGCCTCGAATATAGAAAAGTTAAATGTAGTTTGTAGCGGGTTTGGCCCAAACGAGGCCATGAGAATTAAAGAAATTGAAGCAACTACTCAACACGATATCAAGGCAGTTGAGTATTTTCTTAAGGAACAATTCGATCTTCTGGGGCTTTCGAGTTTCAGGGAGTTTGTCCATTTCGGGCTTACCTCGCAAGATGTAAACAACACCGCCATTCCACTATTGCTCAAAGAAGGCCTTGAGCAAGTAATTTATATGGCCATTGATGAACTATTAGCCAAATTATTGGCCATGGCCCATCAATGGAAACAAGTGCCAATGCTTGCCCACACCCACGGGCAGCCTGCATCGCCAACCATACTCGGAAAAGAAATTCTGGTTTTTTACCAAAGATTAAAAAACCAATACCAGCAATTGAAACAATTACCTTTCCCGGCTAAGTTTGGCGGTGCCACCGGCAATTTCAATGCTCACCATATTGCTTACCCCGATATCGACTGGCACGCCTTTGCCGAAGACTTTATCAAAAAATTAGGGCTAAAACGCTCCTGCCCAACTACCCAGATTGACCATTACGATGGCTTGGCGGCTATTTTCGATAACCTTAAACGCATTTGCAGCATAATTATTGACCTTGACCGCGACTTTTGGAGCTACATTTCGATGGAGTATTTTGGGCAAATGGTGCAAAAAGGCGAAATTGGCTCTTCGGCCATGCCCCACAAAATAAACCCCATCAACTTTGAAAACGCCGAAGGAAATGCTGGCATGGCTATAGCCCTATTCGAGCACCTTTCGGCAAAATTGCCGGTATCGAGGCTTCAACGCGACCTTACCGACAGCACCGTTTTGCGCAACATAGGCCTACCAATTGCCCATCTGCTTATTGCCCTTAAAAGCACCTTGCGCGCACTCGACAAACTTCTGCTTAACCAGCAGGCCATAAACAACGACCTTGAGAAAAATTTTGCCGTTGTGGCCGAAGCCATCCAAACTTTTTTGCGAAAAATAAACTACCCCGAACCTTACGAAAAACTTAAAGACCTTACACGCTACAACCAGCCAGTTTCCAAACAAAGCCTTGAACAATTTATAAACTCCCTCGAAATTTCCGGCTCGCAAAAGGAAGAATTAAAAAAAATAAACCCGTTTAACTATACCGGAATTCTTCCTGCCGAACTGAAATAATACCTCCTTGTTACCAATGAAGAATTTTTTAAAAATCGTTCAATACCTCTTGCCTTACAAAGGCAAGGTTGCTCTCAATGTGGTTTTTAACCTCTTGTCGGTAGTTTTTTCGCTTTTTTCGCTTACCATGGCCATCCCGTTTCTTGGCATATTGTTTCAAATGCAGCCAATGGTTAACGAAAAGGTGCCGTTTTCGCTTTCACTTAATGCACTTATGCATAATTTCAACTACTACCTGAGCAGGCTAATTGAAAATTATGGCCCATTTTATGCCTTGATCCTGATAGGTGTGGTGGTGGTGGTTACCAGTCTTCTCAAAAATGGATTCAAGTACTTTGCCCTTTACTATCTTACGCCAATACGCAATGGAGTGGTTCGCGACATTAGGAATGCGATGTACCGAAAAACCACTGAGCTGCCTTTGTCGTATTACACCCGCGAGCGCAAAGGCGACCTTATTTCGCGAATGACCAGCGATGTGCAACAGATTGAAATCAGCGTAATCAGTTCTCTCGAAATGGTTTTTCGCGAGCCCGTTACTATTATCGTTTACCTGGCAAGTTTGGTGGTATTAAGCCCTCACCTTACGCTTTTTGTTATGGTACTTTTGCCAATAAGCGGGCTGGTGATTGGGCAAATCGGGAAGTCGCTCCGAAGCACCGCCCTTAAAGGCCAAAGCCAGTTAGGTATTATACTTTCGGTAATGGAAGAAACACTTTCGGGGCTAAGGGTTGTTAAGGCATTTAATGCCGAAGAAAAAATGAACCGGCGTTTTGGCGACCTGAACCGGAAGTACACCCGCGTAATGAACCACCTTTACCGCCGCAATTACCTTGCTTCGCCTCTTAGCGAATTTATGGGAACTACAGTGGTTATTATTATTATGCTTTATGGAGGCTCAATGGTAATTTCTGGCAATTCTGGCCTTTCGCCAAATGGGTTTATTGGTTACCTTCTCATTTTTTCGCAAATCATTAACCCGGCAAAATCATTTTCACAGGCATATTACAACATTCAAAAAGGAATGGCTTCGGCCGAAAGAATTGACCAGGTGCTTGGGGCCGAAACAAAAATAACCGAATCAGCAAATGCAGTTTCAAAAAGCAGCTTTGATAGTGAGATTTCCCTGCGAAATGTTAGTTTTAAATATGAAAGCGAGCCGGTACTCAAAAATATAAACCTTACCATAAAAAAAGGGCAGAAAGTTGCGCTGGTGGGCCAGTCAGGCGCAGGAAAGTCAACCCTTGTCGATCTTATTCCCAGGTTTTACGATACCACCCAGGGAGAAATCCTGATAGATGGAATACCGGTTACCCAATTAAAAACAAAAGACCTGAGAGCTTTAATGGGCAATGTAAACCAGGACCCAATACTTTTTAATGATACCTTTTACAACAACATTGCCTTTGGCGAAAATGAAGTAAGCGAAAAAGAGGTTGTAAAGGCAGCCATGATTGCCAATGCACATGAATTTATTGAGCGCACACCCGAAGGCTATCAGACCAATATTGGGGATAGGGGAGGCAAACTATCGGGGGGGCAGCGACAGCGCATAAGCATTGCAAGGGCAATTCTAAAAAATCCTCCTATACTGATCCTTGACGAGGCCACAAGCGCCCTCGACACCGAATCAGAAAAGCTTGTGCAGGAGGCCCTTTTCAATATTATGCAAAACAGAACCACAATTGTAGTGGCGCACCGACTTTCAACTGTTATTAATGCCGACCTTATTTGTGTTATGCACCAGGGCGAAATAGCAGAGCAGGGTACCCACCACCAACTGCTCTTGAAAAACGGCATATACTCCAAATTGCACAGCCTGCAAATGTTTTCATAAATAAAATTCTATGAATAAGAGTTTGTATTTCTTTATTTACGATTTTTTGTGGTTAATTGGATTTATTTTAGTAACAAACATGGCTCTCGTTCCGGTGGCCTTGCTTGGACGCTTGGTTTTTGAAACAACCAGCCTGATAGTTTTTGCCATGGCAGTACCATTGCTGGTTTACCTTTTTATGAATTTTTATATTCTGGCAGCCGGTTTGCTATGCAGGGTAATTGTGCCCAAACTTAAGGAAGGCAACTTTAAAAGCAACTCCAGGCAGTTTGTTTACTGGCGCATGAATTGGCATTTTTATTCATTTGTATTTTTGTTTTTCAGACGATACCTTTATTACTCAAAAACCATTAGATACCTGTTCCTTAGATTAATGCGCGTAAACATTAGCTTCAGTACCTATTTTGCCGAAATGGTTGATATGCAGGATGCCAATAACCTAATTAGCATTGGAAAAAACTCTGGGCTTGGCACTGAGGTGCTGCTGTCGGTTCATCTATTGCTGGGCAACGATGTAATTGTTTTCAGAAAAATAAGCATTGGCGATAATGTACTGGTAGGTGCAAGGTGTTGTTTGGCTCCAGGTGTAACTATTGGCCACAATGTTAATATCGGGTTTAATTCTATGCTCTCGCTCAATACAAGCGTTGGCGATGGCACAAAGATAGGTTCAAATGTGCTGATTGACAACAATGCCAAAATCGGGAAAAATTGCAAAATCGGCCAGCATGTAATAATTCCCCAAAACTCAGTAGTTCCTGATAATACTGTTATTAAAGACTTTACAGAATTCAACCAGCTTGCAGTTATGGCCTGATAGGGTTTTGCGATTGCAGCATTTTAAAACTCCTGCAATTTATAAATTAATTGTACTTTTGCACCCAGATTTGCACAGGGCCGATCTGAAAAAATTACGATCATTATGGATTTAAGCAAAATACTTACCATTTCGGGCAAAAGCGGTTTGTTTAAGGTTGTTTCACAATCTAAAGGCGGGCTGGTAGTTGAATCGCTGGTTGATGGCAAAAAGATTCCCGTTTTCTTGTCAGACCGTAGCAGCGCTTTAGGCGACATAAGGATTTTTACTTTAACAGAAGATATTCCCTTAAAGAAGGTTTTTCTTAAAATTTTTGAAGTGGAGGGTGGCAGGCCTTGCATAGATCCTAAGGAAGATTCAGCAAAGCTCAAAGCCTATTTCGAAACCATTTTACCCGATTACGACCGCGAAAGGGTTTATATTTCTGATATAAAAAAGGTGTATGCCTGGTATAATATTTTGCTCGAAAAGGAAATGATAAGCCCCGACGAAGCATCTGAACCTGTGCAGGAAGCAGAAATTGTTGAACCAAAAATCGCTGAAGACGAATCAGTTACGCCCGCATCTATAAAAGGGCCTGAAAAGGGAAAGGCCAAAGAATAATATTTTTAAAGTCCGGAAGTTCCGGGCTTTTTTTTTAGCTTAGCGCTCATGTATAAATATTTGGTGAGGCCAATTCTTTTTCAATTCGATCCCGAAAAGATTCACCATTTCGTGAGTTTTTTGCTCAGGATGACTTGTTCTTTTCCAGGTGTTCAATGGCTATTGAAGAAAATTTATCAGGTTGAATCTCCCGGACTTGAGCGCGAAGTATTTGGTATTCGGTTTGCAAACCCTGTTGGAATTGCCGCAGGTTTTGACAAGGAAGCCAGGCTCTACAATCAGCTTGCCTGCTTTGGTTTTTCACACATTGAGGTTGGAACGGTTACCCCCAAAGGTCAGCTTGGCAACCCCAAACCCAGGCTTTTCAGGCTTGCAGCCGATAATGCCCTGATAAACCGAATGGGCTTTAACAACGCCGGGCTTGAAGTATTTGCAAAAAACCTTCGCCAAAACAAAGCCCGGGTTATTATAGGCGGAAACATAGGTAAAAATACTCTTACCCCAAATTATCTGGCCATTGATGATTATTGCATATGCTTTAACGAATTGTTTGATCTGGTTGACTATTTTGTGGTAAATGTGAGCTGCCCCAATATTGCCAATATGGCCAAATTGCAAGACAAAGACCAACTGCTTGCCTTGCTCAATGCGGTTCAAAAGATTAATCACAGCAAGCCCAAACGAAAGCCTGTACTGTTAAAGATAGCCCCCGACCTTAACCCTGGCCAGCTCGATGAAGTGGTGGAGGTAGTTTTTGAAACCGGAATAGATGGTTTAATTGCTACAAATACCAGCGTACTTCGCCAGGGTCTTATTACCCTTTCCTCGAAAGTTGAAGCCATAGGAAATGGAGGTTTGAGTGGCAAGCCCCTGCTCGAAAAATCTATAATGGTAATCAGATACCTTAATAAAAAATCAGGCGGAAAGATTCCAATTATTGGAGTTGGAGGCATTATGGAGCCTGTCGATGCCCTTGAGATGCTCAGGGCAGGCGCTAGTTTGGTGCAGGTATATACCGGCTTTGTTTATTCAGGCCCTGCAATTGCAAAGCGCATAAACAAGGCATTACTCCAATCAGGGATTCAGTAACTCAATGTCTTTTTTGCGACCTTGTTCGGCCCATTGAGCCGGTATAATGTGCCAGTTATTGCGGGCCTTCGCATTAACCACCTTTTCCTCCCTAAAGTATTTAATCAGTTCTGTGCGAAGATCTTTTTCAGAAGTGAAAGTAATTCTTTCTCTGATTTTTTCGTGGGCAATGCCTGCACCTTGTGTAAGGTGGCCTCCACCTCCGCTTCCGCGGTACGAATTTATGGCCACGCGAAATTTTCTTTCATTATCAAAAGGGGTTCCGTCTTCCATAGAAATTATGGAAATTCTTTGACCCGCAGGTTTGCTCACATCGACCGTGTAACGTAGCCCGGCTGCCGAATCGAAGTTAAAAGCAGGGTGGCGCAACCTGTGCCTGCCTCCTGCGTCCACCATAGGATTGCCTTCTTCATCAAAACGAAAAAGCAACAGGTGGTCTTCCTGATTGCGCATTTGGTTAAGCCAGATTCCGTAAGAAAACTCCAGATAATTTCTTATCTCCATGCCTGTAAGTTCCATTACATAGAGATAATTTTCGTATTGGTATAGTTTAAAAAAGTCGCGCACCCTCAGGTTTCCGGCCCTAAGGGTTTCGTTGAACGAAAGTGGGGCGGTAAATGAAACATCGGCGCCCGTAATTTTGAGCTGAATGTGGTGAACAAGGTCAGTAAAAGGGGCTGACCCAAACAGCGATTCAATTGAAGACAAGGTATTTGAAAGCTGTCCTACTGGCTCATTGGCAAATGCTACAATTTCGTTTATGTCCTTTTCAAACCTTACAAAAAACTCCTGGCTGGGAGCCACTTTTGATGTGTTTACCAACTCTCCCTTTTTGTCGGAAATTTCAAACACGTTTCTGGCCAGGCGGTTGAAGGTAAGTTCGGCCACTCCCAACTTTTCGGCATGGCTTCCAGGCCCAATTACAAGTACCTCTTTGCCAGCTGTATTCATAACAGTTTCTACCCGCTCGCGGTGGTCGTGCCCTGTAAAAATTACATCGAACCCAGGAACAGTACGGGCAATGAAATGGGAGGCATTTTCGAGCGGAAATTGCGAAGGGTCAGGATTAGCCGAACCCATGCCGCTGTGAAAAAGGCCTACTATGGCATGTGGTCTTTCTTTTTCTTTAATTACCTGCACCCAATAGGCTGCCGCTATGGCCATATCCTGAAACTCAAGCCCTTTCCAGAGATGTTCGGGAAGCCAGTTGGGCACACCTGTAGTAGTGAGACCCAACACAGCTATGCGGATGCCCTGCCTCGTTATGACGGTATAAGGCTGAAAGTGAGGCTGACCCGTTTGAGTGTTAATGACGTTGGCACCCAGATACGGAAACCTGAATTCTTTTTTCAGGCGGTTATAAATTTCAGGGCCGGCTTCAATATCATGGTTTCCAACCACTGCAGCATCGTACTGCATTAGGTTCATAATTCTGCTAAAGAGGTTGTGTCTTGACTTTTGAACAAAATTGGCATAATAGGCGGCAGGAGTGCCCTGAATCAGGTCGCCGTTGTCAAGCAGTATTATGTTGTTCCCCGACCTTGAACGAGCCACACTTAACAGGGTGTGTATGTGGGCCATTGAGTTTCTTATGGGCAAATCGTTTACAAGGTCATACGGAAAAAGCCTTGCATGAATATCGGATGTAACGGCTACCTGAATTTTTATTTCGCGGGCCGAAACCGATGGAATAAACACTAGCAAAATTGCCAGAAAGATAAAAATATATTGCCTGAAGCGCATAGTCTTTTTT
>CAYGDW010000045.1:12089-24144 GCA_964348755.1 uncultured Bacteroidales bacterium
TTTTAACAGGGCATAAAATTAACAAAAAGCCAGATAAGTGAATCTTAATAAAACAGAAAAGGCGCACTAAATGGGCGCCTTTCTGTGAAATTTCTTTATTTCTATTGGCCGAGATAAGCTTTCAGCAACCTGCTTCTTGAAGTGTGTTTAAGCCTGCGTATTGCTTTTTCCTTAATTTGACGCACCCGCTCGCGGGTAAGGTCGAATTTGGCACCAATCTCGTCGAGGGTAAGTCCATGGTTCATTCCAATCCCAAAATAGAGATTAATCACATCTCTTTCTTTCTCGGTAAGTGTGGCCAACGAGCGTTGTATTTCTTTGGCAAGCGACTCATGAATAAGGTTTGAGTCAGCATTGGGCGAGTCCTGATTAATGTACACATCAAGCAGGCTTGCATCCTCGCCTTGCACCAGTGGTGCATCAACCGAAACATGATGAGTTGAAATGCGAAACGACTCGGTTATTTTGTCTTCGTGCAGATCGAGGGCTTCGGCAAGTTCTTCGGTCGAAGGTGGCCTTTCGAACTTCTGCTCAAGTTTCGATGCCTCTTTTTTAATCTTGTTGAGCGAGCCTACCTGATTGAGTGGCAAGCGAACGATGCGCGATTGCTCGGCCAAAGCCTGCAAAATAGATTGCCTTATCCACCAAACGGCGTAAGATATAAACTTAAAACCACGGGTCTCGTCAAAACGCTTGGCAGCTTTAATAAGCCCAAGGTTGCCCTCGTTAATCAGGTCGGGAAGGCTGAGGCCCTGGTTTTGATATTGTTTTGCGACCGAAACCACAAAGCGAAGGTTGGCTTTGGTTAGCTTTTCCAACGCAGCCTGATCGCCCTGTTTGATACGTTGTGCCAGCAGAACTTCCTCTTCTGCAGTAATAAGGGGTACTTTGCCGATTTCCTGAAGATACTTGTCCAATGACGCGGTATCGCGATTGGTTATGGATTTAGAAATCTTTAATTGTCTCATGAAAAATTATGTAGATTTTGCAATAGGGGTAAAGAGCCAAAACCATGGGCGAAAAAGGTGCACAAAGGTACAAAGAACTTTTCGTATTTGCAAGCCTGATTTTATTTGATTCCCAGGCCGAAGTATGCCCTTTGGCCATTGGGAAAAACCCCCTCCACAAGGATACCTCCAGACTTTCCGGCCAGGATTCGGGCTAGGTCTTGTGGGGACCCTACCGGCTGACGATCAATCTGGGTGATGATAAATCCGTCGCGTATGCCAGCATTTCTGAATAGTCCGGTTTGAGATACATTGGTAACACGAACACCCTGGGGAATGTTCAGTCGCTTTAGTTCTTCGGCCGAAATTGTTTCGAAGCTGGCGCCCAGGCGCTCGTTTAGCGTGCCCTGGTCGGGTGTAACCATCGAATACTCACCATAAATATTGCGTAATTTGGCGCGGACTTCGCGCTCGCGGCCTTCACGGATAAACTTTACGGTTACATTGTCGCCCGGACGCCTGCGCCCTACCGTTTCTATAAGTTCGCTCGAGCTGCGGATTGGGGTATTGTCAATACCCACAATCAGGTCTCCTTCTTTTAAGCCTGCTGCCTGACCAGCCCCGCCATCGGTAACCCCGGTTACATAAGCGCCCCTGAATGTTGTCATGCCAAGTTCCTGCGCCTGGCGGCTGTTTAGCTCCGAAATCTGAACGCCAAGCATGCCACGCTGTACCTGCCCAAACTCAAGTAAGTCGGAAAGTACTTTTTTGGCAATGTTTGAAGGTATGGCGAAAGAATACCCTGCAAACGATCCGGTTTGAGAAGCAATGGCTGCGTTTATGCCAATCAGTTCGCCCTGGGTGTTTACAAGTGCTCCACCGCTATTGCCCCGGTTTACTGCAGCATCGGTCTGAATAAAAGACTCTATGGCCGTATTTCCTCCTAAAATGTTGATATTGCGCCCTTTGGCACTAATTATTCCGGCAGTTACTGTTGAGGTAAGGTTAAATGGGTTGCCAACAGCCAAAACCCATTCGCCAACCCTGGCTTCGTCAGAATCGCCAAAGGACAGAAATGGCAATCCGGCTTGTTCAATCTTGATAAGGGCTAGATCGGTAGTGGGGTCCGTTCCTATTATGCGAGCATCGAATATGCGGTTATCGTTTAGGGTAACTTCAATGGTTGAAGCCTCGGCCACCACATGGTTGTTGGTTATAATGTATCCATCCTGGCTAATGATTACACCGCTGCCTGTGGCAACAATAGGCTGGCGGGGTGCGTTCTGCCTGGGGCCAAAGAAAAATTCGCGAAACGGATCAGGTACCCCAAAATAATAGTCATATACACTGCTTTTGCGCTCATAGGAAGTACGAATGTGAACCACCGAGTTTACCGTCATTTCGGCAACCAGCGTAAAATCGGGCAGGGTAGTGGGCAACTGGGTCATATACCGGGCCAGGGAGGCAGGCGGGCCATCGGTACCACCTGTTTGAATAAAAGACTTGGTTGTTCTTCCGCCTCCGGTTAAAACAAAATGATTTATTGCCAAAGTAATACCGCTGGCTAAAACTGCAACAAAAAACAGGCTCCAGAATCTTTTCATAGTTTTAGGATTTTATTGGTTTTCAAAAATTTTTTCGAAGAGATTTTGTTTGGTTTTTTTGTAAAAAAAATTGAATTGCTTGAACGAAAGAAAATTATGCAAATATTATGCCCTCCATTATTATTGAAATCTTAATAATATTTAAATTCTACATAAGAAAACGGACAATATGAAAAAAAGTTTTTTTGCCCTCAGGTTAAAAAAAGTTAATCAATTGGGCAAAACCCGACCTGCAATTGACACAAAGCATAAATGGCCTTAGAAAGGCTATTTTTTAGTAATTTTGCTGAAAGATTTTTTTAAAAAATGCCCATCCGTAAAAACAAAGACGAATATGGTTTCACATATGTGATTCTTGGCCTTGTTCTGGGTTTCTTTCTCGGAAGTGGAATCGTTTACTGGTATTCGAACCGCCAAAATGACAGTATTTTGGCAAGCAATGTCTGGGATTACCTGGCCAGGCTTTTTCAGGGCAATGAAAAAACGGGCACTTATATGGTTTCTGAAACCGAGTTGAATGTCCCGCCAAACCAAGCCCGTAATACAAAACCCATTACTGACTTTGTTTCCCCCGAAGGTATTGCCAATATTGATACAATTGCCGATGAGACAAACGGCCTCGAAGTACCCGAAGAATTTTTTCAGTCTGACAGCCTATTATTGAATGAGTCTTTGGTGGGTTTGGGCCAGCCTATTAATGAAGAAACAAATCAGGCTTCTGCCGATAGCAGCCAGTTCCATGCACCAGACAAGGCCGGCATGCGTATTGCTCAGGACAGACTTCTTCTTATTAGGGCTTACAATTTGCCCCCAACAGTAAGAAACTTCCCTCAAAGTCAGGCCATAAGGCAGCTCGACTCGCTGCTTGGCAATTACCCGCGGCGTGCTGGCAATGAAAATATGCTACTGGTCGAGTTTTGGCAATCGCCACTCAATTTTCGTGGCTACAAAATGTCGCACCACAAGCTCATTGTGTATGGGCTTGACCAGGTTGATGCCTTTAGCCTTCATTCAGACGGAAAGTCATTTTTTATTAAGTATTTCGAAAATATTTACCAGGTAAGCCCAACCCTCGAATACAGACCACTAACACCTTTGGTCGATCCGGTATTAATCGAAGAATTTCAGCAAAGATGGCCCTGACCTTTCATAAATTTCATGGCGCTGGCAACGATTTTATCATTTTCGATGATCGTGAAGGCCTGTTTTCAAACCAGGTTAAAAACCAAAGGGAGTTCATTAATAGGGTGTGTAACAGGAATTTTGGAATAGGTGCTGATGGTCTTATGCTCCTCAAAAATTCGGATATTGCCGATTTCCAAATGGTTTATTTTAACTCTGATGGCCGTGAGGGCAGTTTGTGTGGCAATGGCGGCCGGTGCATAGTGGCTTTTGCTCAAACACTCGGTATGTTATCCAATCAAACTACTTTTCTGGCAACAGATGGTTTGCACCTTGCAACAATAAATTCTTTTGAACGTAATCTTTGGGACATTTCGCTCAAAATGAATGATGTTGAAACTGTTTCGGGCTACAATAATGAGTATTTTGTGCATACCGGATCGCCACATCTGGTTATATTTTCGGGGGATATTTCTGAAAAGGATGTATTTACCCTGGGGCGGGCAATAAGGTACTCGGGTGCCTATGCCAGCAATGGCGTAAATGTTAATTTTGCTCAGGTGCTAACTGCCGATACAATAAAAATGCGTACCTACGAGCGCGGTGTCGAAAATGAAACCCTTGCCTGTGGTACCGGTGCCACCGCTGTGGCCATTTCTGCCTGGGCATCTGGGGTGTGCAATCCGGGCAATGTTTACGTATTGAATGCACCCGGAGGTCAGCTAAGGGTCAACTTTTTGCCCCCTGAAAACCAACAAGGAATTTTTAGGGAAGTTTGGCTGAGTGGCCCGGCCCAAAAAGTGTTTGAAGGTAATATTCAACTTAATGAATAGAAGTTGCTATGCTAAAAGGTAAAAATGTTTTTCTCAGACCGGTTGAAATGAAAGATGTTGACGCCCTATACCTGTGGGAAAACAACCCTGAAAATTGGCTGGTAAGCAATACGGTTACTCCTTTTTCGCGCTTTTTTCTTGAGCAGTATGTGGTGGGTGCCTTAAACGATATTTATGCCGACAAGCAATTAAGGCTCATTATCGAAGATTTGCATGGAGCCACCTGCGGGGCTATAGACTTGTTTGACTTCGACCCGCATAACCGCCGGGCAGCCATCGGTATTCTTGTTGAAACCGGCTCACGAAATAAAGGATTTGGCACCGAAGCACTTCAACTGGTTATCAATTACGCCAATAACACTCTAAACCTTAATCAGTTGCATTGTACTATCGATTTTGATAATACCCGAAGCCTTAAGCTTTTTCAAAAATTGGGTTTTGAAATAACCGGACAACGGAAACAATGGAAATGGCGCTCAAGTGGTTGGCTGGATGAACATTTTCTTCAGTTGATTTTGAAACAGGAATAATTGGCGCAAAAATTTTAATCAAACAGATCCGCTAAAGTATCATTTGGCCTAAAACAATAAACCGCAATGACTTCAAGGAAAAAGAAGAAAAATTCATTTAAAATTCTGGGAATTATATTTGCTTTACTATCCGCAATAGGGCTCATTGTGGCCTGGTTTGCCTATTCAGCCATTTTTAAACCCAATGTGCACATCGAAACTGAATTTACCCATGTTTGTATACCAACCGGAAGCACCTTCGACGATGTGAAATCCATTCTTTTAGAACAGGGTGTCATCGTAAATGAGCAAACTTTTCTATGGCTTGCCCAAAAAAAGAATTACCCAAACAGGGTAAGGCCAGGCCGCTACCGGATTTACAACAACATGTGCAACAATGAGTTAATTAATTTGCTGCGCTCAGGTGTACAGGACCCGGTTAGGGTAACATTCAACAATATAAGGGTCAGGGAGCAACTAGCAGGTGTAATTAGCGCCAGCATCGAAGCCGACTCCCTTTCAATATTGAACCTGCTCAACAAAAACGAAGTAATGCAAAAATATGGGTTGAATAAAGAAACCGCCAAATTGCTTTTTATTCCCAATACCTACGAATTTTACTGGAACACCTCAGCTGAGCAGTTGCTCGAAAGAATGCACCGCGAGTACAATAATTTCTGGAATAAAAGCAGGAGGCAGCAAGCCGAAAAAATTGGAATGACCCCGGTTGAGGTGGCCATAATGGCAAGCATAGTGCGCCAGGAAACCAACAAAAGAGACGAAATGCCGCGCATAGCCGGAGTATATGTAAACCGTATAAAACGAAACATTCCCTTGCAGGCCGATCCAACCATAGTGTTTGCCGTAGGCGATTTCAGCATAAACCGCGTGCTAAACCGCCACTTGGCCATCGACTCGCCCTACAATACTTACAAATATGCTGGGCTGCCTCCAGGACCAATAAGCCTGCCCGAACCATTTGTTATTGATGCTGTGCTAAACTACGAACAGCACGAGTATGTGTTTTTTTGCGCTCGCGACGATTTTTCAGGGTACCATGCTTTTGCCAAAACCTATCAGGATCACCTGCGCAATGCCAGGCGATACCATCAGGCCCTCAATCAAAGGCAAATAATGCGATAAGGATAAGTATTTTAAATATCTTGATGCCAGTAAGTTCATTTCTGGCTTTTCTTTTTTAGCTTTGAACAAAATTACTTTAATGACTGAAATAAAATTTGGAACCGATGGTTGGCGGGCAGTAATTGCTAAGGAATTTACCACTGACAACGTGGCCCGCCTAGCCAAAGCTACAGCCCACTGGGCACTTTCAAAACATGCAAACCCTTCGGTGGTGGTGGGGCACGACTGCCGCTTTGGCGGAGAACTTTTTGCCGATGTTACAGCCAGGGTATTGGCCAGCCACAACATAAAAGTATATCTTGCAAAAGGGTTTGTTTCTACACCCATGATTTCGCTGGGGGTTTTGCGCCATAGTGCTTTTTTAGGTGTGGTTATTACTGCCAGCCACAACCCCCCCGAGTACAACGGTTATAAGCTGAAAGGTTATTATGGCGGTCCATTACTCGAAGACGACATACATGAAGTAGAAACATTTATCCCTGATACAAACCCCCATAACATTGACGAAATAAGCCTGGAGGCACTCCTTGCAAAAGGCCTGATTGAATATACCGACCTTGAAACAATATATTGCAATTATCTTGAGGAAAAATTTGACCTGAAAGCCATTCGCGAATCGCACTTTCAATTTGCCTTTGATGCAATGTATGGCTCAGGTCAAAATGTAATGCGTCGCCTGTTTCCCGATATTACCCTGCTACACTGCGAGCGGCAGCCCCTTTTTGATGGCATACCGCCCGAACCCCTGCTGCGCAATCTGCAAGAATTTTCTGAAGTGATAAAATTGGCCGAAGATATTGACTGCGGCCTTGCCGTTGATGGCGATGCCGACCGGACTGCCCTTTTCGACAATAAAGGCAACTATATCGACTCTCACCATGTTATATTGTTGCTGATTCACTATCTTTTTCATTACAAGAGCCTTACCGGCAAAGTGGCCACTGGCTTTTCTTCAACTGTAAAAATTAACCGCCTTTGCGAAGCTTACGGGCTGCCACTCGAAATAGTCAAAATCGGGTTTAAGCACATTGCCGGCCTCATGCTCGAAGAAACCATACTGGTGGGCGGCGAAGAATCGGGAGGCATTGCCGTAACTGGTCATATACCCGAGCGCGATGGCATTTTTAACGGGCTGGTTATTTGGGAAGCAATGGTAAAAACGGGGAAAAGCATTCGGCAACTCATTGATGAAGTGTATGCCATTACAGGCAGCTTTGCATTTGAGCGCTCAGACCTCAGGCTCGACCAGCAATCCAAAGAGCGAATAGTGGCAAAGTGTCAATCAAAAGGCTATACCAGTTTTGGCCCATGGAAAGTGCTGCGCGAAGAAAACCTTGACGGCTACAAATATTATTTCAGCGATAGCCAATGGTTTATGATCAGACCCTCGGGCACCGAACCGGTGCTGCGCACTTACGCCGAAGGGCTCAACCGCCAGGAAGCACTGGATATTTTGCAGGCCGGCTTCGATACAATTGTGCAAACAAACTAAACTTGCAATCTGTAAACAAATACAGGTCTTTGTTTTTTTTGATGCTTGTTATTTTTGCCCCTTTCGGGGGAAAAGCACAAGCACCCGACAGCCTGATGGCCAGCAACAACCAGATTGACCTCATTAATGGCCGGATTTACCTGGTAGCAAGCACCCAGGTGGTTGGGTTTACTGGTGCCCTTATTGCTCTCGATCAGGCTTGGTATAAAGATTTCCCCAGGTCGGCATTTCACTTTCATAACGATATGCCCGACTGGCTACAACAAGACAAGTTGGGCCACATGGTTGCAGCCTATCAGTTTGGAAGAATTAGCTTTGGCATGTATCAGTGGGCTGGTATAGAAAACCGGCAAAGCGCATGGCTGGGCGCGGTTTCAGGTACTGCATTTTTAACCGCAATCGAAGTGCTCGATGGCTTCTCGGCTCAGTGGGGAGCTTCGGTAGCCGATGCCGTGGCAAACACTCTTGGCACTGCACTGTTTCTTACCCAACAAATTACATGGGAGCAACAAAAAATGGTTCTGAAATATTCTTTTTCGGCAAGCGGGCTGGCTAAGTATCGCCCTCATCTGCTGGGCAATTCTTTGCCCGAACAAATGCTCAAGGACTACAACGGACAAACTTTTTGGCTTTCGCTAAACTTGCACTCGGCAATACCCGGCAGCTCATTGCCAAAATGGCTCAACCTGGCTGTAGGTCACGGCGCTTCCGGCATGCTCGGAAGCCGCAACAACCCTGACTTTTTTAATGGAATTGAACTTCCGCAGATTCAAAGGTACCGAAGGTGGTACCTGGCACCCGATATTGATTTTACTCGAATACACACCCAAAACCCCTGGCTAAAAGCCTTGCTAAGTGGCCTCAATATTTTTAAAATGCCGGCTCCCGCCCTCGAGTATAACTCCATTGATGGGTTTCGCCTGCATTGGTTGTTCTTCTAATAAAACATTATTCCACACACTGAATCGAATTTTCTTTTTCGCTTTTATATATTTTTTTACTTTTAGGTTCTCAAAACCATACATTATGAGGACTCTCAATTCTATTTTTGTTTTGTTGCTGATTGTAACTGTACTTTTGCCCGGCCAAAGCCTTGCTCAAACAGAAAAAGCACTTACCAGCCCTGAAACGTTTTTTGGTTTTAATCCTGGAGCCGACCGAAAGATGTTTAACTATGGGCAATTGATCGATTATCTGAAACTTCTTGAAAAGCAATCAGATATGGTAAAACTGGTCCCAATTGGCCAGTCTGAATTTGGAAGGACATTGTACCTTGTTTTTGTTTCGGCTGCCGAAAACATTCAGAAACTTGAAGACCTTAGGGAGATAAACCGGCGCCTGGCCCTCGATCCGGGCATCCCCGAAAGGGAAAGAGAAAAGATGATTGAAGATGCCAGGGCCTTTGTACTAGTTACACTTTCGATGCACTCCAATGAAACCGGACCCACTCAGGCCGCGCCACTTATGGCATATAATCTGGCCGCTGGTATTGTACCCGGCCTTAGCCAACACCTCAACAATGTGGTTTTTATGATGGTTCCTTGCCACAACCCCGATGGGCTCGATATGATGGTGGAGCACTACACCCGCTACCTGGGCACTCCCTACGAAGGCAGCAGCCTGCCTGGATTGTATCACAAATATGCTGGCCACAACATAAACCGCGATTTTATTACCCTGGCTCTGAAGGAAAACCAGGCAGTAGCCGATATTTATAACCGCTATTGGCACCCCCATGTGTTGGTTGAAAAACACCAGATGGGCATGAACGGGGTGCGTTATTTTGTGCCGCCAAACCACGACCCAATAGCCGAAAACATTGACGAGACATTGTGGAACTGGACGTGGGTTTTCGGATCGAACATGTCGCGCGATATGACCGCCACTGGCCTGAGCGGAATAAGCCAGCACTATCTTTTTGACAATTATTGGCCTGGCTCGACCGAAACAAGCCTGTGGAAAAATGTTATAAGTCTGCTAACTGAAGCCGCAAGCGTGCATTTGGCCACCCCGGTTTTTGTAGAGCCAAACGAACTGCAGGTCGGCGGCAAAGGTCTTTCCGAATATAAAAAAAGCATCAATATGCCTGTACCCTGGCCCGGTGGCTGGTGGCGCCTGGGCAATATTGTTGAGTATGAGCTGCAGTCGGTATATTCGCTTATAAGAACTGCATCGCGCCAAAAGAACGAAATATTGACCAGCCGCAACGACTTGGTGCGTAAAGAGGTAGAACGCGGTCGAAATCAGGCACCGTTTTTTTATATTATGCCTGCACATCAACACGATACCGGCGAGCTTTTTCGCATGCTTCAGTTGCTCGACCGCCACGGGCTGAGCCTCTTTCTGCTCAACGAAGATACCACCGTTGACGGGCGTGTTTTCAGAAAAGGCGATTATGTCATTCCGCTGTCGCAGCCCTACAGACCTTTCATTAAGGAGGTCATGGAGAGTCAGCGCTTTCCGGTACGAAGGGTTACACCCGGAGGCGAAATGATCAGGCCTTACGATATTACCTCTTGGTCGTTGCCCTTGCACCGAGGCATCGCCTCGGTCGAAATCAATACGCCCCAGCCTCAACTTCAGGCTATCATTAGCCAACTCAAACCCAATGACCTGGTCCCGGTTAAAAGGCCAGTTGAGGGGCAATTCCTGGTTTTTCCCAGCAACCTCAACGAGAGCTATACCGCAGCTTTCAGGGCAATGGAAATGGGGATCGAAGTGTTTCGCAGCAACGAGCCGGTTCAGGCAAGCGGCCAGGTTTTTCCGGCAGGCAGTTTTCTGATTGCAACCTCTGCGCGCAACAGACAAACCCTGGATGCAATTCTGAACGGTCTGCTTGTTGTGCCAGCTTCCATTCCAAACAGGCCAAATGGATTTACAAAGCTTACGCTTCCGCGAATAGCCCTGGTTGAAACTTGGCTGCACGATATGGATGCCGGTTGGGCCCGCTTTCTGTTCGACACCCACGGAGTGCCTTATTCTGTTGTTCGCCCTGCAGAAATGGCGGGCATAAACTTGCCACAACGCTTCGATGTAATCATTTTTCCTGATATGGGCAAAGACCAACTCATGCAAGGCACCTCGCAGCGAGGCGATGAGCAATTAATCCCGTTCTATCCTTCTGAATTTGTAAAAGGTATGGGTAAAGACGGTTGGCAAAACGTGCTGGGATTCATTCAAAACGGTGGAAAGGTGCTTTCTTGGGGGAGATCGGTCGATCTTTTTATTGGCAGCATGGAACCCAAAGCCCCTCAAACGACCTTCAGATTTCCCGTGAATAATGTTTCGCAAAATATGACCCGCCTGGGGTTAAATATTCCGGGCTCGCTGCTCAGGCTTGACCTGGTTAAAGACCACCCGCTTACTTTTGGTATGCCCGCGAGTATCGGGGTTTTTCACCGCGCCAACCCAGTGCTGCAGACCAGTATTCCGGCATTTGATATGGATCGCCGTGTTATTGGAAGGTTTCCAGAAGGTGATATACTTATGAGCGGTTTTGCCGAAAAGGTTGAATTGCTCGAAATGGCGCCGGCAATGGTATGGCTCAGAAAAGGCAAAGGACAGGTGGTTTTGTATTCTTTTGCGCCAAACTTTCGCGGGTCAACTCCGGTAGCCAGCAAGTTGATTTTCAACGCTCTGTTGCTAAACTAAGAAAAGGAAAGCAGTAAGGTGTAATGGCCTGAGGCCGCACAAGCTTATTTAGCATTGAAAACCAGCGCTTTGATGGGTGGTTTTACTATTCGGGCTTAATGATAACAACCTTGGCTGGGTCCCATTTTTCTTTTGGCTGGGGGTGGGCATCGGGGTAGCCAACCGGAATAATATTGAGCGGAATAATGTGCAGGGGCAAATTTAACGCCTTTCTGAGGGTAGCAATCCGGTCAGTATATGGATGCACGCCCGTCCATACGGCACCTAACCCAATTGAAGTTGCCGCAAGCAAAAGGTTTTGTGTGGCCGCCGAACAATCCATTACCCAATTTAGCACCTGCTCCTGGTTGGGGTTGCCAAGGTGGGAATCGCCGCAAACCACAATGGCCAACGGTGCCTGAGCCAACATACGAGCCGAGGGCAATTCGTCGGCAAGCCGTTTTAGAAGCTGGCGGTCTTTTATTACGTAAAAAACCCAGGGCTGAACATTCCTTGCAGATGGGGCCGCCATAGCTGCCCGCAAAAGGGTTTCTACCTGTTGGTCGTTTACCGCCTTATCGGCAAAATGACGTATGCTGGTGCGGCTGTGAATCATTTTCAGCGTTTCGTTGGAATGCTGGCTCATGGCTAATGACGAAATAAGTAACATAAAAATAAGCAGAATAGAAGAAAAAGGAATTATCATTCCAGGTTTTGTGCTATGCATTATTTATTTTCACCCTTGTCCGATGAAAATGACGGGATTTCTCGCTCC
>CAYGDW010000046.1:0-23933 GCA_964348755.1 uncultured Bacteroidales bacterium
CATCTGATGGCCAGCATCATCGGCTCGAATTAGAAACCATAGAAAAGATTTCTAATGGTTTAGGCATTAATCAGAATGATTTAGTTTCGATCAAAAACATGTTTATAAAGAATGTTCACAGCGCCTACCATATACTTGAAGTAGCCCCCGATGCTACCGACGATGATATTAAAAAAGCTTTCAGGGCTTTAGCCTTCAAACATCACCCTGACAGGGTTGCTCACCTGGGCGAGGAGTTTCGGAAAGCTGCCGAGAACAAATTTCAGCAAGTAAACGAAGCTTATAATTCAATAAAAAAACAAAGGGGATTTAATTAATTTAACTATTTAGGGAGTTACTCATACATCATTTCGGCACCACTTACAATTTCGACAATTTCGCGGGTAATCATTGCCTGCCGCACTTTGTTGTAAGTAAGGTTTAGCACCTTAAGCAATTCGGTGGCATTGTCGGTAGCCTTTTGCATGGCAGTCATTCGCACTCCATGTTCAGAAGCCGATGCATTTAACAAAATTCTGTAAATATTTAAATGAAAAAACTTTGGAATAAGGTTTTCGGCCACTTCTTTGGGCGAGGGTTCAAATATTATTGTTGAAAGCTCCTTTAATGTTTCACTATTTTCAAATGGCAAAGACTCATTGGTCAAACGATCTGGAATAGGCAGTAGCTGCTCAGTAATCAGATCTTGCACTATGGCATTTCTAAAACGATTATAGACCACATCAATCCGGTTAAAATGTTGGTTTTCGAAAAGCTGCATTAGCTCATTGGCAAATGTTGCACAATTAATGTAGTTAATGCCATCAATTATGGAATGGTCTGATTTAAAAATTCTATAATTGCTTTTTTTAAAAAAGTCTTCGGCTTTGCGCCCTGCAATAAGCAATTGCACCTCAAAACCCTGTTCTTTAAGAAGATGAACATGATCAATAGCTTTTTTTATGATCATTGTATTGTAGGTTCCGCAAAGGCCTTTGTTTGAAGCTATGGTTAAAACAAGGATTTTGTTTCCGGCTGAATGGCTTACAAAACGACATTTTTCATCGGGTTGAAGGCGGGTGTTCAAAATATCTATCATTTGCCTTAGGCTTTCGGCATAAGGTTTAAGCCCTGTTAAGCCGCGCTGGGCTTTCAGCAACTTTGTTGAAGACACCATTTTCATGGCGCTGGTAATTTGCCGCGTCGATTTTATTGAAGCGATTCGTGTTCTTACTTCCCTGAGGCTTGGCATACCAATAAACTTAATTTACTGATTTAACGGAAGGCTCATTTTCACCCGGTCAACGGCATTTTTAATTGCAACCTGCATTTCATCGGGCAATTCGTTGCTGCCTCCGGCAGTAAACCTTACTGTTATAAGTCCTTGCAGCACATCATTGTGGTTGTTGCGCATATACTGAATGAATTCTTTTTCAAAAAGCTGAATCTGGTTTATAGGTACATCGCTGAGCAATCCTTTAACCCCGCAAAATATTATTGCGATTTGTTCTTCAACGGGTACTGGTGCAAACTGCCCTTGTTTAAGAATTTCTACATTCCGGGCACCTTTTTCAATAATATTTCGGGTATTTGGGTCGAGGTCGGAGCCAAATTTCGAAAATGCTTCGAGTTCGCGGTACTGAGCCTGGTCAATTTTAAGGTTTCCTGCAATTTTTTTCATGGCAGTAATTTGAGCGTTGCCTCCTACCCTGCTTACCGAAATGCCCACGTTTATTGCGGGTCTCACCCCTGAGTTAAAAAGGTTTAATTCCAGAAAAATTTGCCCATCGGTTATTGAGATCACGTTGGTAGGAATATAAGCTGAAACGTCGCCTGCCTGGGTTTCAACAATAGGCAGGGCTGTAAGTGATCCACCGCCTTTGACCATCTGGCTGATAGATTGGGGTATGTCGTTCATTTTTTTGGCGATTTCGTCAGAAGTAATGATTCTTGCGGCTCTTTCGAGCAGGCGTGAGTGCAGGTAAAACACATCGCCCGGGTATGCTTCGCGGCCGGGCGGCCGCCTTAGTAGCAATGACACTTCGCGGTACGATACGGCCTGTTTCGATAGGTCGTCGTAAACCACCAGGGCCGACCGGCCTGTATCGCGAAAAAACTCGCCCACAGCAGCACCTGCAAAAGGGGCAAAAAACTGCATGGCTGCCGGATCGCTTGCCGTGGCGGCAATAACCACAGTGTAGTCCATGGCACGGTAGCGCTCAAGGGTTTTTACAATATTGGCTACTGTTGAACCTTTTTGGCCCACCGCCACATAAATGCAATATACAGGCTCGCCCATTTCGAACCAATTGCGCTGGTTTATAATGGTATCTAATGCAATGGCCGTTTTGCCAGTCTGCCGGTCGCCAATGATTAATTCGCGCTGGCCACGGCCAATGGGTATCATGGTATCAATAGCTTTAATACCTGTTTGTAAAGGTTGGTTTACAGGCTGCCTGAAGATTACCCCGGGCGCTTTTCTTTCAAGGGGCATTTCGTACTGTGGCCCGGCAATTGGTCCTCGTCCATCCAGAGGGTGGCCAAGGGTGTTAATAACCCGGCCTACCATGCCTTCGCCGGCTTGTATTGACACCATTCGGTGGGTGCGTTTTACAATGTCGCCCTCTTTTACAGTACCTGGATCGCCCAAAAGTACAATGCCAACATTGTCCTCCTCAAGGTTTAAAACTACCCCGTAAAGGCCATCATCATTCAGGGTAACCATTTCGCCTGCCTGAACATTCGAAAGGCCGTAAATGCGGGCTATACCATCGCCAATTTGCAAAATGGTGCCGGTTTCCTCAAGGTTGGTGTCAGCCCTGAAACCTGACATCTCCTGGCGCAAAATGGCAGAAATTTCTGCCGGCTTAATTTCAGGCATTTTTCTATATTAATTATTTAACATTTAAATGTCGTTTAAAATCAGACAACTTTCGCTTTAAGCTGGCATCGTAGCGCCGATCGCCAATGTCAAGTATAAACCCGCCAATTAAATCAGGATTGACTTTTTCAAGAAAATCGATGGTTTTAGGTGTCAGTTTTATGGCAACCTCAAGCACTTTTTCTCTTAATTGCTGGTCAATTGGAAAGGCAGTGGTTACAATTACTGACTCAATATTTAAATGGGCTTTGTAAACATTTATAAACTGGTGCGAGATACCCTCGAGCAATGCAGCCCGACGCTTTCGGGCAATAATTTTCATGTAATGCATTATTAGTGGATGCACTTTCCCTTCGAATATGCGGCTAAGAATGTTCTGTTTTTTCCCTTCGCGTATAATTGGGCTTTTAAGTACAATCTTCAACTCCTTGTCGCACGAAAAGGCTTTGCTTATTAATACCATATCAGCGTAGGCCTCATGTAATATGCTGTTTTCGATGGCAAGCGAAAGCAATGCTTTGGCATATCTTTTAGAAACCCTAATATTTTTGCTGAACATAAATTAATTTTTGAAACCTTAGTTCATAATTACCTGGTCGAGCAACTGATTGACCAATTGTTGGCTGGATTTTTTGTCTTTCAGCTCTTTTTCAAGTACCTTTTCCGCCATATCAATCGAAAGCAGGGCAACCTGACTTCTGATTTCGTTTATCGCGGCGTATCGTTGAGCCTCCATGGCCTTTTTTGCATCATCCATGAGCTGTATTGCTTCGTTTGAGGCTTTTTGGCGTGCACTCCGAAGTATTTCGTTGGCTTCGTTTCGAGCCTGGGCCAAAAGTTCAAGCCTTAATTTTTCGGCCTCCTTTAGCTTGGTGTTTTTTACCTGCTCAAGGGCGGCCAGCTCGCGCTGTATATGTTGTGCATTGCGCAATGACTGGCTTATGGTCTTCTCCCTTTCGTGGAGGGTGTTTAGTATGGGTTGCCAGGCGTACTTCCGCAATATCAGCAATACGCTTCCAAAAGCAATGGCCATCCAGAATATTAGCCCTAAGCCAGGTGTTACAAGTTCCATGTCAAATTCCTTTTAATTTCAGAACAATTAATGCAATTGCAGTAGTAACAGTAAACTTCAATGCGAAAGCCACCAAAAATATGGAGGTTCAGTAATTGATCAGATGAAAAGAACAAGCAGGCACACTACAATGGCAAAAAAGGTAACCCCTTCAATAAGCGCGGCAGAAACAATCATAGCTGAGCGAATGTCGTTGCTTGCTTCGGGTTGACGGGCTATAGACTCTAGGGCAGTTTTTCCGATTTTGCCAATACCCCAACTGGCCGCAAATACGGCAACCACGGCGGCAAAACCTGCACCCAGCTTGGTCCATTGGGCTGCAACCTCAATACTGGTTTCCAACAATACAATTAATGGTAACATTTTTTTTGTTTTAGTGAAACTTGAAAAATTTGGTTAAAATCAAACTATTCTTAGTGATGCTCCTTAGGCACTGCCATTCCAAAAAACAGGGCGCTAAACAGGGTAAAAACATAAGCCTGCAAAAAAGCCACAAGCAGTTCGATAAAGTTCATAAAAATTAGAAAAACCAGGGCAAGGGGCGAAATTGCATAACCCATAACAACCCTAACACTTCCAAGTACAAATATAAGGCTTACAAAACCATATAAAATCATGTGGCCGGCTGTAATATTTGCAAATAACCTAACCATAAGCACAAAAGGCTTAATAAACATACCAACTAGCTCAATAATTGGCATAAGGGGTATTGGTAATTTGAACCATACCGGAACCCCTGGTGTGTTGAAAATGTGTTTCCAGTAAGATTTATTTGAAAACAACTGCGTGGTAAAAAAAGTGAACAATGCCAAAACCAAAGTTACGCTAATGTTTCCGGTAACATTGGTGCCTCCCGGAAAAACAGGTATAAGACCTATCAGGTTGCTGAAAAATATAAAGAAAAAAAGCGTGAGCAAGTAAGGCAAAAACCGCATATAATGGGTGTGCCCAATTGCCGAAAGAGCAATATCGTCGCGAACAAAAACGATAATGGGTTCCAGAAACGACTGCAATCCACGGGGCACAGCCTGGCTACCCTGGCGTGAATATTTGCGCCCAACCCTTATAAAAAGGAAGCAGATAAAGGCAGCATTAATAAAAATAGATAAAACATTTTTGGTAATGGAAAGGTCAATTATGAATGTTGCATTGGGTTCGGGAGTAACGCCATCGTTAAGCACTCTGATTATTTTTCCCTTTCTGGACCCCTCGCCAGCAATGGCAAAACCTTTGTATGAACTTTGGCCGTGATTTAACCGTGAACTCGAAAAAACGTAAGGTTGACCCTGGTAAAGCAGTATTACAGGAAGTGGTATTGAAACCTTTTTTTTGCCTATATCAAGTATGTGCCATTCGTAGGAATCGAGTAAATGGCCAATGATTATTTTGCCTGCATCAAATTTACCATCAGGGCTTTCGCCCCCTGAAGCCCACACCGTAGTAGGTTTGTATAGCAAACAAATAAAAAGAACCAGCATACCAATTCCTCTGATTTGTCTTGATTTCAAAGGCCAAAACCAATCGGGTAACATATTTAAGCAATTTAATTAGCCTACAAATTAAGAATTAAAACCTTGTGTTACCAGGTGCTTTTAACTAAATTTCGTTATGAAATACCTCATGATTTACTCGGGTGTAATTCACGGTATATGTAAAAAACTTCTATTACCGTAAAGTAAATGTAAAAAGTGAAAAAACTGATTATAAACCTTACAGCATCTTCTCTAAAACTAAACGAGTAAGCAAGAAGCATAGCCAGGTAAAGCAGGAACCTGAATACGGTAATAGCAAGAAAAAACTGCGAAAATCTCTTGTCATCATTTTTAATTGCAGCCCTAAGGATCAATCTTGAGCCGACCAAAACCACAAAATAAAATGCTGGCATCAGAAGCAATACTTTGCTATGCAAATATTGTGGGGATATCCACAAAAAAACGTAAGCAAGGAGATAAGCCAGAATGGTAAAAATTACCAGGTAAACCAAAAATTTCATGCCCCCACCCATCTCAAACAATATTTAAGAAAAAATTACAGGAAAGGGTTGCCCCTTTTGGTGTTGTTACAACTCGAGTTTTACCTCTTTTTTAGCTTCAACTTTTGGGGCAAGGCCAGCCTGGGGTTTTTCCATGGTGCAAGTACCTGTAAATACTGCACCTGGTTCTATTGCAAGCTTGTTGGTTATAAGTTCTCCAAAAAGTTTTGCGGTAGCCTTTAAGGTAAGCAGTTCGGCAACGGTAACACGGGCTTTAATGTTGCCCGAAAAATCGGCATTCTGGCAAATTATGTCACCTTCAACAATTCCCGTATTTCCAATAACCACTTTTCCTTTTGATTCTACAGTTCCAATTATTGTTCCGTCAATGCGGATATCGCCATTCGAATAAATTTCGCCTTTAATGGTTGTTCCAGTGCCTACAAGGTTAATAGATGGGTGCTCGGATTCGGGTTGTTTGGCCATTTTTTCGTTGTTTTTCTTATTTGTAAACATTTTGATAAAGCAAATTTATAACAAAAAACAGAGGATTAGCAAATTCAAAAAATTTATCTGGTGTACATAGCCCGGAAGAAAGTCAGATATTCATCCACATTTTTTTCCTGGTAAAAGATCGGGTAATTGTCAACTGAAATTATAAATGCTGACAAGGCACCTGCCGGAAAGCTTTGCATTCCCTGAGTGGCCATAATGCGTCTGAAATACTCCATGCCTGCATTTTGGTTGCTAAAGTTGGTAATTGTTACAATTTGCCGTTGGTCATCCAGAAAAATATTGCTTAGGGTAAGCCGTGTATCGGGATAATGCTCGCGGTTAAATGCGCTTATAAAATTCCGGAGTTCGCGTGCTTCAACTTGCCTGGTATCAATTACGCAGGCAAAAAAGTGAACTACATCAGGGTTGTGAGAATATATAGAAGTAAACACTTGTTGCAACTGGTTGCTTGGGGTGCTTTGGTCATGTTCGGGCAAAAGCAGGGAATGTGCCCCAAGGGAGGCCAGAAGATTGGAAGCGGGTTGATGCACAATGGTTCCTTCAAAATTTTTTATTATAAACTCCAAATCCTGCCGAAACTCGTTGGGTTTTCCGGTTCGGCCATGAGTGAGGGCTCTAAGATAGAAAAACTGGCTTTGCAGGTTTTTTTCAAGATCGAGCGTACTTGAGGTTTGCCAGTTTGCTACCACCTGGCTGTAATTGCCGGCTTTAAAGGCTTGGTAAGTCTGGGTATATAGGTGGTTGGCAAAGTTTTCGCGTTCGCGCAGGTTTCTGAGGTATTCGGGGTCTCCCAAAATACGGGCAAAATCGCTTTCAGGAAACTCATTAATAATTCGCGTTTTATATACATCTGCCTTAGCTATGTTTCCTATTCCCCTATAAATGCTCATTAAGAAATAAAAAGTGCGCAAAATGTTTTCGTTGTCGGGATATCGAGTTACTAAGGTTTCAAAGCTCGAAATTGCGGCAAGGGGGTCGTTGAATCTGTCTTTGAAGATGATGCCTGCATTGTAAAGAGCCAGGGCAATTCTATTGTTTGCTTCCTGTAATTGCTCTGGGTTGGAAGGTATGTTTTGCAGGTAGAAGTTCCGGTCAAAGTTGTCGCTCGTTTGGCTGTTATTTTCTGGGCTAATGTCTTCGTTGGGGCTATCAATACCAATAGCTATGGTCTGTTTGTTGCCTATTCGCCAAAGGTCGGCAAGGGGTCGTTGGCCAAAGCGGCTAATAAATTCGGTTCGTCCAAAGCTAATTGCCGAAGGGTTGTAAAAATACCAGCTTGCATCCTGGGCTTCGCCCTGACGCCTTTGCTGCTCCATGGCCACCATGGTTTGCATTTGGTCGCTTTCAAGTTCACGTTGGCGCTGCTCTTCCATGCGTAGCTCGGCAATAATTTTATCAACAATAGAATTGCGTTCGGCAGGGCTCATGGCAGCCAGGCGCAGCAGCGAATCTTCGCGTTCAACCACCCTAAGGTTGCTTGCCAACTCAGATAGGTTTGAGCGGCGTTCGGCAATCTGCTCAATACCAAAGTAGTGCTGCGGCAAAAATGTCATGGCACTGTCGTAATTAATGCTGGCTTTGAGGTAATCGGGGCGAGCAAAGAAAATTTCGCCAATCCGCAAAAATGAAAGCCCCTTTTGCAAACCGCCTGTGGTGCTCGCACGGGTCGATTTCTGGTAATGTTCTATGGCCTCTTCTGGTTTGTTTTCGCGCATGGCAAGTTGAGCCAGGGCATAATAAATGCGATCCTGGTAAAGCTCGTTATTGTTGTCGCGAAGCATTCGGTTGAGTTCAGACCTTATAAACGCGCTGTTTCCGGTGGATGGATCGAAAGCCATTGCCATGCTTATACGCGCCTGAAAGGCCATATCGAAGGTTGGATTCATCTTAAGCACGCTGGCATAGGTATTCTGTGCGCTTGCAAAATTGCCCGTATTATGATAAAACTGCCCAAGAATAAAGGTTAGGCGGGTTTGCTCGCGGTTGTTACGAGTGGCCTTTATACCACGTTGAAGATGCGGAATGGCCTCTGCAAATTTTTGCTGCCTGGCAAAATGGTCGGTATAGGTAAGGTAAAATAAACGCCTTCCCTCGGCATTTAACAAACCCTGATCATAATCGCGCTGAACCATTTCGAGCATTTGACGAGCCTGGTCGAAACGACCGGTCTGATTGCCAATTTTAGCAAGCCATACCTTCGATTGGTAGGCCACATCGGTTTCATACAACCTTATTATGTATTGAAAAGTAAGGTTGGAACGGTTGTAGTCTCCCCTGAAATAGTGCGAACGGGCAATTAAAAAATAGGCATCGTCAATCCAGCGGTTGTGTTCCACCCCCCTAATAAACATAGAATGCCGCCTTATTACCAGGCTGGCCTTCTGGTATGCCACTTCCATATTGCCGGCAATAGCTTGCGCCTGGGCTGCATTGCCATAACGAAAAATGCTCAGCACCTGGTCAAAATTGTCGTGGTGCTCGGCCGACAAACGATTTAGCCCGGCAAGATAACTCTCTCGGGCATTAAAGAAACCGTTATATTTGGCGCTCACAGAATGATAATTGCGGCTTAGCCAGGAGTTCTTTTGAGTTGAACACCCATACCACAAAAAAACAAAAAGGAGTGCAATAAACACCCTTTTCAAACCATTCAAAATTACCTTGTTTTTCAAATCAAAACGCCCGGTATTATTTCATTTATTATAACTTCAATTCTGCAAAATTATTTTATTTGCAGCTATCTTTGGAACTTAACAATTTTTAACGGTAAAAATCAGGCTACACGCCCAAACAAACCAAACAAAACCGATTGAAATTGCGAAATTTGCATCCTGAAATGCCCCGGCATTTTTCTTAATTTTGCAAGGTAAATGTAAAAATAATAAATGGCGCGCAAAAAAGACAAAGAAAAGGGATTTTTTAAAAAACTTCATGACAAGTACCGGCTTGTTTTGATGAACGACGACACCTTCGAAGAAAAAATTTCTTTCCGATTAACACGATTTAATGTATTTATCTTTTTCGGGGCTCTCTCAATTTTTCTGGTGGTAGCTACCACCTATCTTATTGCATTTACACCACTGCGAGAGTACATACCTGGCTACGGCGATTTCAACACCCGCAGAATACTTCGCGAATTAACACTCAGGGCCGATTCGCTCGAAAAAAACCTCCGTCAGAAAGACCTTTACATTCTTAACATTAGAAATATTATTGAGGGCCGCGAAATTCAGGATTATTTGCCCGACAGCCTGGTAAACCCTGTCAACATTACTCTTGATCAGCTTCCACGCTCGCGCGAAGACTCTTTGCTAAGGGCAGAAATGGAAAGCATGGGTGTATATGGCACCTCCCTGGTGGGTACCGACATTAGCCCTGAGAGCAAAATAAATCAGTTTTTCTTTTTCCCTCCGGTAAACGGGGTGGTAACCAGTTATTTTGACCCGGTAAACCGGCATTTTGGCGTCGATTTGGTTGCCGATGTCAACCAGGCCATAAAATCTACCCTCGACGGAACAGTGGTATTTGCCGGTTGGACACTCGAAACCGGGCATACTATTGCCGTGCAGCATGCAAACAACCTTTTGTCGGTTTACAAGCACAACAGCGTTTTGCTAAAACGCGATGCCGACATAGTAAAAGCCGGGGAGGTAATTGCCATAATTGGAAATTCCGGAATCCTTTCAAGTGGCACACATTTGCATTTCGAACTATGGTTCAATGGCAACCCAATGAACCCTCTTGATTATATTATTTTCTGATGAACCCTTCCACCCGAAAAGGCCTTGCCATACTTGGTTCAACTGGTTCTATTGGCCGGCAGGCCCTGGAAGTAGTCAGAGCGCACCACGATTTTTTTTCTGTGGAGGTGCTTTCGGCCCAAAACAATGCCGCACTGCTAATAAAACAGGCGATCGAATTTAAACCCAATGCAGTTGTAATTGGCAACCAGGATTACTACCCGGTGGTAAAGGCTGCCCTTGAGCCGTACCAAATAAAGGTTTTTGCCGGAAAGAAGGCCCTGCGCGAGGTAACCGATTTCGGCGGTATTGATTTGGTGCTAACCGCAATGGTAGGCGTAGCAGGCCTTGAACCAACCCTTGCAGCCATCAAAGCTGGCAAGCAAATAGCCCTGGCCAACAAAGAAACCCTGGTAGTTGCCGGCAGCCTGATTACCCGGATGGCAAAAGAAAGCGGGGTAAACATATACCCTGTCGATTCAGAGCACTCGGCCATTTTTCAATGCCTTGCCGGCGAATTTCAAAACCCCGTAGAAAAAATTTACCTGACAGCCAGTGGAGGGCCGTTCAGGGGGAAAAAACGAGATTACCTGAGAAACGTTAAAAAAGAAGAGGCCCTTAGGCACCCAAACTGGAACATGGGATGCAAAATAACAATCGACTCAGCAACCCTAATGAACAAAGGGCTGGAGGTAATAGAAGCAAAATGGCTTTTTGGCCTTAATCCCAATCAGATTGAAGTTATTGTTCACCCCCAATCAATTATACACTCAATTGTGCAGTTTACCGATGGCAGCATGAAAGCCCAAATGGGTCTGCCCGACATGAAACTGCCTATCATTTACGCCCTGGCTTATCCGCAAAGGTTAACCAATAATTTTCCCAGATTCAATTTTGCAGACTTTCCGCAATTGAGTTTCGAAGCTCCGGACTTTGAAAGCTTTCCTAACCTTAAGTTGGCTTATTACGCCATGGAAAAAGGAGGCAATATGCCGTGTATTCTAAATGCCTCCAACGAAATGGTGGTAGCTGCATTTCTTAACGATAAGGCCGGATTTATTGAAATGTCTGACATTATTGCCGAATGTATGCAAAAAATTAGCTTTATAAATGAACCAAATCTGCAAGAACTCATTTATACTGACACAGCATCGCGACACCTGGCAAACTCCCTGATTGGCAAACTCAAATAACATCTTATAATCAAAAAATAACAAATCACGAAGTATTAATAATGGAAGCCTTAATTAAAACCCTGCAATTTCTCCTCAGCCTTTCAATTCTAATTGTAATACATGAGATGGGGCATTATTTTGCCGCACGTTTGTTTAAGGTCAGGGTCGAGAAGTTTTATCTTTTCTTCAATCCCTGGTTTTCTATTTTCAAGATTAAAAGGGGCGATACTGAATATGGTCTGGGCTGGCTACCCCTTGGGGGTTATGTTAAAATTGCCGGAATGATTGATGAGTCGATGGACCGGGAGCAGATGAAACAGCCGCCTAAAGATTACGAGTTTCGTTCAAAACCAGCCTGGCAGAGGCTTATTATTATGCTTGGCGGGGTATTTCTCAATGTGGTTTTGGCCGCACTCATTTATATTGTTATGCTTTTTACGCATGGCGAACAATACCTGCCTGCCGAAAACGTGAAATACGGGATAGTAGCCGACTCATTGGCCGTGGAGCTGGGAATGCAAACCGGCGACAGGATTGTGATGCTAAACGGGCAGAAACCGGTTGACTTTATGGATATTCCAAAAGAATTCATTATGGGTAACGTAAAAACGGTAACAGTCGATCGCCACGGGCAGTTGTTAACCATAGAGGTGCCCGAGAGCTTTTTCGGGAAACTGGTTGGTACCCGCGGAGACCGGTTTTTCTCTATCAGGTACCCATTTATTGTCGAAGGTTTTACCACCCAATCGGCAGCGCGTGAAGCTGGCGCATTGGCCGGCGACCACATATTGGGGATAGGGGGTATGGAAACCTGGTCGTTCGATGAGTTTCGAAGTGTTATTGGCCAGTTTAAAAATCAACAAACCACCCTTTTAATCGATCGCCAGGGCCAGCACCTTGAGTTACCTATTAGCATTCCGGCCGAAGCAGCAATTGGAGCCTATGTTAAGCCTATAAATCAAATTTTTGAGTTTAAAAACAGAACATACTCCTTGTTAGCAGCAGTACCTGCTGGCATTGCCAAGGCTTATACTACAACCGTTGATTATGTAAAACAACTCGGTTTGCTTTTCAGACCCGAAGTTAAAGCTACCGAAAGTCTTGGTGGGTTCATAACCATTGGAAGCATTTTTGCTCCTACCTGGAATTGGCTGCATTTCTGGGGTATTACTGCCTTCCTTTCGGTAATACTTGCCGTTATGAATATTCTGCCCATACCCGCTCTAGATGGAGGGCATGTTATGTTTCTATTGTACGAAGTGGTTACACGCCGAAAACCCAACGAAAAGTTTATGGAATATGCGCAAATGGCGGGTATGATTTTATTAATGGGGCTAATCGTTTTTGCAAACTTTAATGATGTAGTGCGATTGTTCAGGTAAAGGCCTATAAATGCCGGCATTTATCTTTGCAGGCGCCAGGATTTAGTTTTCCAGCACTCAGCTGCAAAAAATTTACATTGCATAATAAACAACGGGAGGTGCAACGTGCAAAGAAAATTTCAAATTCACATTTTGGGGTCTTCGGCTGCAACACCCACCTCACTCCGGCATACCTCGGCCCAAATGCTTGCCTATAACAACAAATACTTTTTGTTAGACTGCGGCGAAGGAGCCCAAATGCAAATAAGGCGGCAAAAGTTGCCTTTGCTTAAGATTGACCATATATTTATCAGCCACCTGCATGGCGACCATTACCTTGGGCTTCCCGGACTGCTTTTTTCGATGCATCTGTTGGGGCGTAAAAAAGACCTGCATGTGTATTCGCCCCCAGGCATACAACAAATTATTGAGGTGCAATTTACCATTTCGCGCCTTGTGCCATTGTATAAGATTATTTACCATGAAATTGCACACGGAGGCCAACTGATTTACGAAGACCGGAATATTACAATGGAAACCATTGAGATGGAGCACCGCATTCCGGCTTTTGGTTTTTTGGTTAAAGAAAAACAAATGCCCCGCAATCTTTGCAAAGAAAGCATACTTAAGTACAATATTCAGCGTGGGCAAATGGCTGCAATTAAAGATGGAGCCGATCTGCTTGTTTCGAATGGGCAAATTATTGCTAACCAAGATATTACTTTGCCACCTCACCGCCCACGTTGTTATGCCTTTTGCAGCGATACGGCTTATACCGAAAATTTTTTAAACCATATTATGGGTGCAGACCTGCTTTACCACGAAGCAACCTTTTTGCACAATATGGCAGCTGTTGCGGCCGAAAAGACCCATTCAACCACCATTGAGGCCGCAACCCTGGCCAAAAAGGCAGGCGTAAAGCAACTTTTGCTGGGCCATTATTCTGCCAGGTACAACGACCTTGAAGAATTTTTAATTGAAGCCAAACAGGTATTTCCCAATACCTTGCTGGCCGAGGAAGGAAAAGTTTTTCAGGTAGGAGACCTTTAAATACCAGCCCAATAATTTTAAAAATAAGTGGTATTTGCCTTTTGAAAAATCAATAAAACCAACCCTACCAGGCATTCAGGCAGGGGTTGGCAGAGCGTTTTCTGAACTGACAATTTTTGAGTCCCCAGGTAAGGGAAAAATAAAAATCAAGCCCATCAGCATCGTTTATATTGAACATGCCACCCGGCTGCTCGGTGCCAATGGTTAAAAATGCCAATCGTACCGACAACCCCAACCGTGGTTTGCGGTACTCGTGAAGGGTAACAGGCAAAGCCAATGCAAACCATCGGGTTTCGTACCGGGGAACTATTCCAAGCTGCGACGACCGGGCAACCCTGTTGCGAAAAATTGGCAGATCCTTTACCATAAAAATATAACCGAAAAAGTTCTTCCCCAGATGGTAATCAAACTGTATGCTTGCCGCCATGGGTAGATAAAGCCAAAAATCCTGACCCTGGATGCTTATTATCTCGCCCGAACTAATATTTTGCCTCAGGTCGAGCACAAAAGCATCAAGGTTTGAGTAATTTGACCAGTCAGGATTGGGCCAAGCCAGGTTTAGGTTATCAAACTCTACCCTTCTGGTATTTTCTTTTATGCGCATGGCACCAATGTCGAGAAGCGAAAACCCCAACCTGTACTTATATGTTACATAAGGCGTTTTAAAATTCGTCAAATCGCGCCTCCCGGGCAAAACGCCTTCATCATTCAGCGTATAACTTATTCCAACATCAAAAGAAAAGCCCCGGCCTATGGCTCTGTTTTGGTAGCCGGTAAACTCATTCGACATATAATCTATCGGTAGCGAAGCTAAGCCAGTAGCATTGAAACGGGAAAAATTCACATGGCGGGCATCGTTCACCATATATTCCAAATCATCTGACCTTACTGACAGCCCGTGATAACCCCAAAGGTATTTGGCAGCAATACCAGCAACAATGCTTTCGACCGAAGCTTTGTTCAATCTGGTGGCATAGCTTAAACCAAGCTCCGTCCACCCGGCCGAAGCAATAGAAAAAGGGCGGCTTTCATTAAATTCAACATTGTGCTGCGGAGCAAACGACAGTCCTTCGGTTAAAAAATTAAGGACATGATCTGGCACTCTTTTTACTGAACTTACACCTCTGGCAGCACTTACAAGAGCAAAAGAATGATTGCCATATCTGAACAGGACCGATGGACCCTGCAGGCGTAAATTCTGCCGAACATTCATTGACTTTTTACCGGTTCGTACCGAAAAGTAATTACCGGGTTCTAAAAGATAGGTATTATCGAAATAGGCAAGGTCGCGAAAGCTAAAAGTACCCCGCGGCATATAGAAATAATTGTTCTGAATACTGAAATTGGCGCTGGCAATACTAATGTCAAGGCAGTTGGGCGAGTCGAACAGTGCGGCAGGGTTTATAATGCCCCTGTTTGAACCAGCCATATTGTCCGAAACCACTCCGGCCATTTCCTGTGCGAAATTAACATTGGAAAACAATAATAAACCTGATACCAGCAAAACGGAAACCGCGAAATTGATTTTGATAGATTTCATGTTTAATTTTACGCAAAACATATAGACTTGTTGTTTAAAACACAAAATAATCTTTATAAATGGCACCCCAGAAATATGGCGGGTAGCCTAACCATGAGATACCTTACAATTTGTAAATCACTACTGGCCGACAAAAATTACGTGATTTCTCGCTCCGCTCTAAATGACAGGGTTTTCAATGATTTTGGCAATTAATGGGGTAGGTGGCGACGAAGCCGCCACCTACCCCATTACTAAAAAGCTAACTGACTGTCATTCCGAACGTAGTGAGGAATCTCATGCATAAAATTCAAACCTTTTTTACTTTATCGGACAATAGTGAAATCATATTAATTTTGTCGCAAAAATTTTAAAAACCACTAAAAAAAAGCCATGCTTAGCCAAAACACACTTGAATTTTACCGCCAGCTAAGGCGCAACAACAATAAGGAATGGTTTGACCGCAACCGCAAGTGGTATGATGAGGTTAAGAAAGATTATTTTCGCTTTACGGCTGAGTTGCTTGCCAAAATAAGGGCTTTCGATCCGGGCCTTGGCCACCTTCAGCCTAAAGAATGCGTGTTTCGTATAAACCGCGACATACGTTTTTCGGCCGATAAAACCCCGTACAAAACCCATCTGGGCATTTTTATGACACCCGGAGGCCGCAACCTCAATTATGCCGGATATTATGTACAAATTGACGAAGAAGGCGGCTCATTTGCTGGAGGAGGCTGCTATATGCCTCAGGCAGAAACGCTCAAGAAAATCAGGCGCGAGATTGCTGACTTTTATGAAGACCTTGAATCTGTTCTAAATGCCGAAAACTTTAAAAATACATTTTCCGACCTCGACCGCGATCAGGACACGGTGCTTTTGCGGCCGCCAAAAGGGTTTGAGGCCAACCACCCTGCAACCAATTACCTTAAATTTAAAAGTTTTACAGCCACCCGTAAAATAGAATCCCAGTTGCTCACCAATCCAAATGGCATTAATACTGTTATACAAATATTGCAAAACCTGCAACCCCTCAACCAATTTTTGAACAGGGCGCTGAAATCGGAGTAAAGAGTTTTTGACGAATTTTTGATTCTAATGGTATTGAGTGATTCGATGCCGGGCCTTCGCTTATTTTTGTAATTTTGCGCCACTATTGACTTATGGCCGGAAAGATTAACATTAGAAACAAAAAAGCAGGTTTTGAATATTTCCTGTTGGAAAAATTCATAGCAGGCATTGTGCTAACCGGCACCGAAATAAAATCATTAAGAGCAGGTAAGGCCAGCATAAACGAGGCATACTGCGCTTTTGAAGGCAGCGAACTCTTTGTAAGAAATATGCACATTGCTGAGTATGAGTACGGAACCTACAATAACCACCTTCCAAAGCGCGACCGCAAACTGCTGCTAAATGCCCGCGAGCTTCGAAAACTCAAAACTAAGCTGGCCGAAAAAGGACTAACCCTGGTACCAACTTTTCTTTTTATAAACGACCGCGGTTTGGCCAAGCTGGAAATTGCCCTGGCCAAAGGGAAAAAACTTTACGATAAGCGCGAAACAATCAAGAAAAAAGATGTGCAGCGCGAGATGGAACGCGGCTAATAACTTTGAAAAACCAAGCAGTGGTAAATGGTTTAGGCCTGAAAAATGCCGCTGGTCAAAAAAAAACAATTCGTCAATTTGGTTTTAAAAAAAAATCAAGGATAATTAAATTTTGCTTTTTGTATTTTTCCCTGCCTTAGCCTCTTCTTCGCCCAACCCCTGCCGGTTGCCAGGCTCATCTTCATTCTCATTCTCACTATCAAGCTCAAGCTCAAACTCCTCTTCATCACCAGGCTCGAGTTCCCACTCGTACATTTTGCGCTGAGGACCAAATTTGCTGAAGTTTATGGCAAGGAGTATGCCCGAGATACTACCCATTAAATGCGATTCCCACGAAATTCTTTCCCTGATGGGCAAAATGCCCCAAACCATGCTGCCGTATAAAAATACCACCAATAACGAAATGGCCATAAGGCGCGGATGCTTCCTAATTACTCCGCTTACAAAAAGGAAGGTTACCAGGCTGTAAACCACCCCGCTTGCGCCAATATGATAGGCCTCGCGGGCAAAAACCCATACCCAAAAGCCCGTTATCAGTATTGAAAGAGCAAGCACCCCCCAGGCCACCTCGCGGTAAAAATAAAACAGGGTAAAACCCAGCACCAAAATTGGCAAAGTATTGTTTATTAAATGATTAAGATCAGAATGAATAAAGGGCGACAAAAAAATACCGGCAATTCCTTTTGCACTAAGGGGGAAAATACCCCAGGTATAAAAATCTAAATCAAAAAACATTTCCACCACCTTTACGCCCCACATTAGCAGCACAAAGGCAATAGGTACCACACCAAAGCGTAGCAAACTGCTTTTTTCATCAAGCTGCGGGGCAGTATTTGGGCTTATGGTGTTCAAGAATACAATGTGTTAAACCCTTAAATTATTCAAAATTAGCCACAAAGTTTTAGCTTTCCAATTGCAAGGGGTGAGTATTTAATGTTCTGTGTAATGTTTGTCAGAAACTGGTAATTTTGGAAATGATTTAAGGCCTTGGGAAGCAATATTGCTTATCTATTCTACTTTTATCTTTTTTTAAACAATTAAAGCAGCCAGGTGGTTTAATTTTTGTTGTAAGAAAACCTTTAACTTAAGAATTTTCAAATAAACCTCAAGTATAATGAAATTTCGTTTTTCTGCCATAGTAGCCATATTGGGTTTCATGGTTTTGTTAATTGGACTCAGCAAGCCGGTATTAGCACAACTTAGCAGCCACCAGTTAGAAAAAATGGGCCGGGCTTTGCAAGTAGTTAAGGTTGCATATATTGAGCCAACCGATGAAGTAAAACTTGTAGAGGATGCCATTAAAGGCATGCTTCGAGAGCTCGACCCCCATAGTGTTTATCTTTCGGCCGAGGAGTTGCGTTCAGCCAACGAGCCTTTGATGGGAAGCTTCGATGGAATTGGGGTTCAGTTTAATATCATAAGCGATACTATTGTGGTTGTAAGTGCTGTTCCGGGTGGCCCCTCTGAAAAAGTAGGCATTTTGCCGGGCGACAAAATTGTAACCATCGGTGGAGTTTCATCAACCGGAAGTCAAATTACCAATCAGTTTGTGCTCGATAGGTTAAGGGGGCAGCGGGGTTCTGTGGTAAAAGTAGGTATCTTCAGGCGGGGAAGCCGCCAGGTGCTTGATTTTTCGATAACCCGCGACCGGATTCCAATCAACTCTGTAGATGCATCATTCATGGCAGCTCCTGGCATTGGTTACATAAAAATTAGCCGCTTTGCACGCACCACCATGGGCGAGTTTCGCCAGGCAATGGAAAAACTAAACAGCGAAGGCATGAAACACCTTATACTCGACCTGAACTTTAACTCAGGAGGGTTTTTAGATGTGGCCATCGGCCTGAGCGACCAGTTTCTCGAAAGCAATAAACTAATAGTTTATACCGAAGGAAATGCCTCGCCCCGGCAAGACCACCTCAGCAGTAACCGTGGCTCCTTTAAAAAGGGAAAACTGGTGGTTTTGATAAACGAAGGTAGCGCTTCGGCAAGTGAAATTTTGGCAGGCGCTGTTCAGGACTGGGATCGTGGCCTTATTGTTGGCAGGCGATCTTTCGGAAAAGGCCTGGTACAGCAACCTTTCAGCTTGCCCGACGGCTCCGCTATCAGGCTTACAACAGCAAGATATTACACCCCTTCGGGCCGAAGCATTCAGAAACCTTTCGACCAGGGAAATGACGAGTATTTTGACGACCTGACCCAACGACTCAGAATGGGCGAACTGGTAAACCCACAAAATATTGCATTTCCCGATTCGCTTCAATATTTGACCAAAATAAACAAACGGGTGGTTTATGGCGGAGGGGGCATTATGCCTGATGTATTTATTCCGCTCGATACAACCAGGGTTTCAAACTTTTACTCACGCCTGGTTAGAGGAGGCGTGCTAAACAACTTTGGTATTGAATACACAAATCAAAGACGCCAGGAGCTTATGAAACAGTTTCCGGACATAAGCTCCTTTATCAGTAATTTTCAGGTTTCTGAAGAGCTATTGCAACAGCTTTATGATTATGCTGCAAAACAAGGTATATCGCCACAAAGCGAATCGCTTGAAACAACCCTCCCTTATCTGTCATTACAGTTAAAAGGGTTGATAGCCCGAAATTTATTCGATTTCAGTGCATATATTCAGGTAGTTTCGGAGCTCGATCATGCCTACAAAAAGGCAATTACCCTTATACAAAGCAATATTTTTGATGAATTAAATATAAAATACCGGTAACAGCTTATTGGTTTCAGGAGTACTTTAGCCCCAGGATTTGGGAAAAAAGTAAATTTCTTCTAAAAATAATTTCGTATGAGAACCAGAATGAGTTTCGACAAGTATGAGATCAAACAAATTATTGACAAGTGCGATGCATGCTATTTGGGAATGGTCGATTCTGAGGGCCTGCCATACGTGCTGCCGTTTAATTTCGGATTTGAGGAAAATGTCATTTACCTGCATTCGGCCCCAAGCGGCCGCAAAATGGATATTATAAAAAACAACCCCAATGTTTGTGTAGCATTTAGCACCGACCATAAACTGTTTTTCAGGCACAAGCCGGTAGCATGCAGCTACGGCATGGATTACCGCAGTGTGCTGGCCTTCGGAAAAATTGCTTTTATTGAAGAATACGAAGAAAAGGTAAAGGTGCTGAATTTGATCATGCGCAAATACGTGGGAAGAGATTTTTCTTACAACCCTCCGGCCGTGAATAACGTTGCCATTTATAAGGTTGAAATTTCTAAAATTGAAGCCAAAATTTCAGGGTACTAAAAAGATCAACTCTCAACCCACCAGCCAGCTTTGTTTAAAAATTTATTGAGTTGTGTCCACAAAAAGTAAACAAACCAGCCCACGAATATTCCTAATAGTGAGCCAAAAATGACATCGGAGGGGTAATGAACCCCCAGGTAAATACGGCTGTATGCATTTAGCGTGGCGTAGGTTATCATTACCGGCACAATAAAGCGGAACCGCAGCCCCAGCATTAGGTTCATAAAAATAGCAAGAGCGAAGGTATTGGTTGCATGCGACGATACAAAGCTGTAACCGCCAGGGCATCGGCGCACCATTTGCACAAGCCCCTCTAATGCCGGATCGTTGCAAGGCCGCAAACGCATAAAAGTGTTTTTAACAAACACCGAACCCTGGTCGCTTAGCGTTATCAAAACCACTGCAAACAACAGCACCATCAAACCCTTCATTTTATACCGCTTAAAAACCAGTACAAGCAAAAGAACATACAAAGGAATCCAGCTTAGCTTATGGCTTATCAAAAACATCACCGGATCGGCCCACGGATGACGCAATCCATTTAAAAAGAAAAACAACTGTTTATCGAGGTCAAGCAAAAATTCCAGCACGGTTCTTTGATTTGAGGTTTAAAGTAATGGATGTAACTAAAGTGTATATTATTCGATTTAAATAATTGCATTTCGGTTAATCATTATACAGTTGTGGGTTCATCAATTTCCACAGTTCGTCTTTCATATTCATAAGCCCCATTTGGGTATGCGAAGAAATAAGCACATAAGGAACCTTTGGAATTTGCTTTTTTAGCTTTGTCAACCCTTTATCGTCAAGCAGGTCGCATTTGCTTATTGCCAGCAAGCGCTTTTTATCAATCAGCTCCGGGTTGTATTGCTGCAATTCTTTGAGCAGAATTTTATACTCCTTAGCAATATTATCGCTGTTGGCCGCTATGAGGAATAGCAATACAGAGTTTCGTTCAATATGCCTTAGAAACCGGTGTCCAAGCCCTTTGCCCTCATGTGCTCCTTCAATAATACCTGGTATGTCGGCCATTACAAACGACTGCATATCGCGGTAAGCCACTACACCGAGGTTTGGCACAAGGGTAGTAAACGGATATTCGGCAATTTCGGGTTTTGCAGCCGAAACAACCGAAAGTAGAGTTGATTTGCCGACATTCGGAAACCCAACCAGGCCCACGTCGGCCAGCAACTTCAGTTCAAATTCAAACCATGCCTCGCTGCCAGCCTCTCCAGGTTGTGCGTAGCGCGGGGTTTGGTTAGTGCTCGATTTAAAGTGCGTATTCCCCAAGCCTCCGCGTCCGCCCTCAAGTATTACTACCGACTGGCTGTGGGCTGTTACTTCTGCTACAACCTCCTGTGTTTCGGCATTTTTTACAATAGTGCCTATGGGCACTTCAATTATTACATCTTTGCCCGATACCCCGCTACTTTGCTGCTTCGCTCCGGCAGCGCCCGACTCGGCCACTATGTGTTTGGTGTACCTAAGATGCAGCAGTGTCCACAATTGGCTGTTTCCCCTAACGAAAATGCTGCCGCCACGCCCACCGTCGCCACCATCGGGGCCACCACGGGGCACAAACTTCTCGCGGCGCAAATGGGCCGAACCCGCTCCACCCTTGCCCGATCGGCAGTTAATCTTTACAAAATCTATAAAGTTTGAAGTCATTTTTGTTTTTTGAACAGTGAACTTAATAAGCAAACCCTTCCGGTAAAAAAACTGGGTTAATGAATTTCCGAAAGTATTACGCGGGTTTCAAGATAGGTTTCGATGGCTTTTGTTATTTTACCGAAAACCTCATCTACCGGCGCCATACCGTTTATTGAAACAATTTTGCCCTGATTCCTGTAAAATTCAATAAGGGGAAAAGTCTGCTCCTTATACACCTCAATGCGCCTCCAAATAATATCAGAAGTATCGTCGCTGCGACCTGAATCATCTGCACGGCCAATCATCCGCTTATAAAGCTCCTGTTCTTCTACCCTTACCGAAAGTACCAGGTCAACGGCCATATTGCGGCTTTCCAGCATCTTGTCAAGCATTTCGGCCTGCAAAATTGTGCGCGGAAATCCATCGAAAATCATGCCGGGCGAAGAAAGATGCTCCGAAGCCTTTTCCTGCAACTCCCGGAGAACAATCTCATCGGGTACAAGCATTCCTTTGTCAATATATTTTTTTACCTCCATGCCCAATAAGGTGCCCCTTGCCATTTCTTCACGCAAAAGATCGCCCGTAGAGAGATGAACAAGGTTATATTTCTGTACAGTTCTGGCCGATTGTGTGCCTTTGCCCGATCCGGGCGGGCCAAAAATGATAATGTTTAGCATATCTCCAATTTTTTCCCTGTGGTTATTTTTATTTATCCTACAAGCCTGTAAATGTTTTTCAGGTTGCGCCCAATTCCATCATAATCAAGACCATAACCAACAATAAAGTCATTGGGTATTTCTAATCCAACATAATCCGGACGAATATTGACCCGTAGCGCTTTGGGTTTGAGTAACAAGGTGGCTATTTTAATCCTTGCTGGCTTAAGTTTTTTCAATTCTGCAACCAAATGCGAGACGGTTATACCGCTGTCAATTATATCTTCAAGTATTACAATGTCGCGATGCTCAACTGCCTCGGTCAACCCAATTATCGTTTTGACGGTCTCGGTTGTGGCAGTTCCCTGATACGACGATAGCTTAATGAAACTAATCTCGGCAGGGCCATTGTATTCCTTGAGTAAATCGGCCGAAAATATAAATGAACCATTCAATACGATTAGAAACAATGGCGTTTTACCTTTAAAATCTTCCTCAAGGGCATTGGCAATATTTTTTACCGCAGATAAAATGGTTTCATGCCTTAAAAAGATTTCAAAGGTTTTATCATGTATTTTAATTGTATCCATAAAAATGAAATAAGCCCGGTTGCGGGAATTTTTTGCAAAAATAAGCGAATGCCTCCTCCCGCACTTCAAAATAAAGCGAAAAGTATTAACAAATTGTGAATTAATGAAATATTTTGGTGCTTTTTTGAAGTTTTTAAACCTGAATGCAACAATTATGTGTTTGACCGTATGACCAAAATGATTCAATAATAGGTTTTACTTTGACCAAAAAAGCCATTTCTGGTCTTTCTTATGGTTCATTGACCTGCTTTTTATTATTTTTGAAAGTTTGCCAAGGTTTCAAATTTAAATTTAATTTCCACCACCCTTTCTGCCAAATTTTATGAAAAAAATCGGACTACTCTCTGATACCCACGGTTATGTTCATCCCGAACTGGCACACTATTTTGAGCATTGTAACGAAATTTGGCATGCAGGCGATTTCGGCAACCTGGCAGTTGCCACCACCTTGCAAGCTATTAAACCATTGCGTGGGGTTTTTGGTAACATTGATGGCAACGAAATTCGATTTCTTTTTTCAAAATATATGCGTTTTAACTGCGAAGGAGTTGATGTACTCATGACTCATATTGGCGGTTACCCGGGCCGCTACAGCCCCGAGGTGCGCCAAATGCTTATGGCCAATCCCCCCAAATTATTTGTTTGCGGCCACTCCCACATTCTTAAGGTTATGTACGACCAGCGCTTCGGGATGCTTACCCTCAATCCCGGAGCTGCCGGGAAAACCGGATTCCAACATAAAATTACCTTTTGTCGCTTTACAATTGACCAAACCAATATATGCGACCTGGAAGTTATTGAACTTCAGAAATAAATACTATGAAACAAACATGTTTGCGAATTAAACTCAATCACCTATCAAAATAGCAAACATGGAGTTCACTCGTCCCGCCTAAGGCGGGACGAGTC
>CAYGDW010000047.1:0-22954 GCA_964348755.1 uncultured Bacteroidales bacterium
AGATATAACCTGCTCTAAAGCAATTGTTTATTCCAACAATTGCTTTTTTTGTTTAAAACATAAATTTAATTTTAACTTTTCTAAAAAAGGATTTGCGTACCTTTGCGCAGTTAAAAATGAACAAATTTTTCGAATCATGTCAATTTCAAACCGCTATACTGTAATTAAAGGTACGGGCAGCTATATACCCGAAATTGTAATTACCAACGACTTTTTTTTAAATTATAAATTTTTTGATAAAACAGGCGATCCAATTGAAAAACCCAATACTGAAATTATTGAGAAATTTAAGGAAATTACCGAAATTGAGGAACGCCGCTGGGCCAAAGAGGGCCAAAACACCGACGAACTTGGCTATTTGGCTGCGCTTGAGGCTATAAACAATGCGCAAATCGATCCGGAGCGGCTCGATTATATAATTGTAGCACACAATTATGGCAATGTTTATACTGGCAATTCTTCGCCCGATATGGTTCCGACCATTGCCGCCCGCATAAAACGTAAACTTGGCATAAAAAACCCAGACACGGTGGCCTACGACCTTCCCTTTGGCTGCCCAGGCTGGGTGCAGGGCGTTATTCAGGCCGATTATTTTATAAAATCGGGCGATGCAAACCTTGCCCTGGTTATTGGCGCCGAAACCCTTTCAAGGGTTTCAGACCCCCACGACATTGACAGTATGATTTACTCAGACGGGGCCGGAGCTGTGGTGCTCGAAGGCATAGAAAGTGAAACACCTGTCGGGGTGCTAGCACACAAAACCCGAAGCGATACCATTGAGCATAGCCACATATTGTATATGGCACAATCTAACAACCCTAATTACCCAACCAACGAATTGTTTATAAAAATGATCGGGCGAAAGGTATATGAATATGCCATAACATTTGTGCCGGTTCTGGTAAAGGAATGCATTGAAAAATCGGGGGTTAAAATTACTGACATAAAAAAAATACTTATTCACCAGGCCAACGGTAAAATGGATTACGTAATTGTTCAGAAAACCCTTCGCCTTTTTGGAAAAAAAGATAGCCCTGAAACAATAATGCCAATGATTATTGCCCGACTTGGAAACAATTCCGTTGCCACGGTTCCGGTTTTGCTCGACATGATTATGAATGGCCAGCTCCAGGACCACCAACTCCAAAGCGGCGATCATTACATTTTGGCCTCGGTAGGAGCAGGCATGAACATAAATGCAATTGTTTACAAAACCCCATAAAGCAATTATTTACCGAATACGCCTAACTGCTTTTTTAAACCAGCCAGAATAGATAAGTTTGTACTCTGAATTGTAAAGACTGCAAAATTTGCCCGATTGGCCGAAAAAATGAATTATGGGTTTAAAAGATTTGTTTAAAAAAGTATTATCAGCGCTGCATATAGACCTTACCAGAAATATGCGGTACGACCGCCTTACAAGGCAAATTATGAAGGAAATACTCAAACCCGATTCAAATTGTATAGACGTAGGCTGTTTTAAGGGCGAAATACTTGATGAAATTGTAAGGCTATCTCCCGATGGAATTCATTTTGCATTTGAACCAATTCCCGAATATTATAATCAGCTAAAAAGTCGCTTTAAGGGCATTGTGGAGCTTTTCCCTTTTGCAATATCTGAAAATCAGGGGCTTTCGAATTTTAACTATGTAAGGAACGCACCGGCTTACAGTGGGCTTAAAATCCGGACCTATACTATTGAAAATCCTGATATTCAAGAAATTACCGTTGAAACCATGCCGCTCGACTCCTTGATTCCAGATACACTTGTTATACATTTTATTAAGTTAGATATAGAAGGAGGGGAGTATCAGGCTTTTAAAGGAGCCAGGCATCTTATAAAAAAAGACCGGCCAGTTATTGTATTCGAAAGTGGCATGGGGTCAATAAAACATTATGATGTAAAACCTGAGGAAATTTTTGATTTTTTGCAAAACGATCTCAATTACAAAGTTTCATTGTTAAAAAGTTTTGTTAAAAATAAACAACCGCTTAGCCGCGAAATTTTTTTGGAAGTTTTCCTCAACGAAACCGAATACTATTTCGTTGCACACCCTTAGTGTTAATCAGTTTAAAATAGTTCGTTTTCGGCCCCAATACTGTTTTCAGCACCAGTAAGTCGTCAATCATTCTTACTATTTAAATGTCCTATAATTAATATTATGTTAATTGGGGTTGGAAAAATTAAGAGGGAACCCCTTTTGGTACTCCCTCTTTTCTTCAACCCTAATTGGTAAAATTGATTATTCGGGTTTTGCAAAACGCTCGTGATAAATGTCTTGCATTTCTGTTAGTTTTTCTGGTTGGTTGGTTCTGGCATACAATTGCATTAAAGAGACCACTACCACTTCCAGATTTGGATCATTTTCGTCTATCATATTCATTGCTTTCTCAAGATATGGTTGGGCCATCAACCATTTTTCGCGAAATCTGATTTCTTCTTTTTCGTAATCACGAAATGAGGCAGCCGTAGGATTTTTTCTCAACTTAAGGTCAGCCTCTTCAAATATTCTGATTCCCTCATTGAAATAAAGTACGCCTAAGTTGTACAAGGCATCGAAATAATCCGGATTTAATTCAATTGCTTTTCTGTACGATTTGGCAGCTTCTTCAAATGCGAACTGGCGATCGGCGGTTGTGTATAATGTATCTTGCGCCATGCGATCGTAGTTAGCTGCAAAAGCAAAGTGAAGATTTGGATTTTCGGGATCTAAAGATATTGCAAGGTTTAATACATCTTTGGCCTCATTAACCATTCCGGTAAAAATATAAATATTGGCTTCAGTAAAGATCAGGTTCAGGTCATTGGGAAAACGTTCGCGCCCAAGTTTTATGAAGCTGGTGGCATCGGCAGTGTCTCCTTTTTCCATTCTGATGGCCGTCATTGATGAATACAAGTAAGGCTGGTTGTAATTCATGTCGATGAGTTTCCTGTAAGTGTCCTCCGCGGTATCGAGTTGGCGAGCAAGCTCGGCTGCCAGGCCCGAGTTGTAAAGGGTTGTAGTGTCTATCTGGCCGAATGATTTCGACAGGTCGAACGATCTGCGGAAACTGGAGCTGGCCGATGCATAATTGTTTGCGTTGAAGGCTTCAACTGCATAGTTGTAGGTAAGTTCAGACATAATGAGCAGGGCCTGCTGAATTTCAATGGCTTTGGCATTGCCTTTGTCCTTTTCTTTGGCCGACTGAAGTGCCTGAAATGCCACCTCAAGCGGGTTGTCGTGCAGAGCTTTAACTTCTGGATCCTGGCTGGCATAAATTTCCATGTAAACTTTTGCCCTGGTTACAAAAGTAGATGCATCGTTAAGGGCTGCCTGGTCGTTCATGGCGGTGTCAATAAACTGCTTGGCATTGACCAGATTGCCTCTTTTAAGTTGGGCGTCGGCCCTGCGAACATCCCTAGTCTGGGCCTGTGCAAAAGTGGCTGCAATCAAGCAAAATATTACAAGAAAGATGGTCCGTTTCATTGAAATCATTTTTTTGGTTTTTGTTTGGGTGAACTGTTAAATAATTTACAAATGTAGCATTAATTTGAAAAAAAAATGCATACTAATTCTGGCTATTCTGGCTATTCCTCTGTAATTTCATTTTCCTCAACGGTATTATCGATAACCTCCTGCGAGTTCCCATTTAGCATGGTTTCCTGCACTTTAGAAACAGCTGCAATTTCGTCGTCGTTTTTCAGGGTTATCAGTTTTACGCCCTGGGTTGCTCTCCCCATATCGCGCAAAGCGGCAACCGAAAGTCTTATTGCAATCCCCGACCTGTTTATGATCATCAGGTCGTCGGCTTCTGTAACATTTACCATTGAAATCAATGCCCCTGTTTTTTCAGTAATATTGATTGACTTTACCCCTTTACCACCGCGGTTGGTAATTCGGTATTCGGCAACCGGCGAGCGTTTTCCAAAGCCTTTTTCAGAAACCACCAAAATACTGCTCTCGGGGTCTTCTACACATACCATGCCAATTACTTCATCTTTTATTCCGGCAAGGGTTATTCCCTTTACCCCTGCGGCATTGCGGCCCATTGGCCGAACCTGCTCCTCATTAAATCGTATTGCTTTTCCGCTTTTGAGGCCAATTAAAACTTCATTTTTGCCGTTGGTCAGGGTAGCCTCAATCAGCTCGTCGCCTTCGCGTATGCTTATTGCAATTATGCCGTTCGATCTTGGCCGGCTGTAGGCCTCAAGGCTGGTTTTCTTTATGATGCCTTTTTTGGTGCAAAGAATTATAAAGTTGTTTTCAATGTATTCCTTATCGGTAAGGTCTTTAATGTTCACAATGGCTTTTATTTTATCGTCGCCCGGAATACTGATAAGGTTCTGAATAGCCCTGCCTTTGCCTGCCTTTGCCCCTTCTGGAATTTCGAAAACCCTGAGCCAGAAGCATTTGCCTTGTTGTGTAAAAAATAACAAATAATTATGGTTGGTGGCGGCAAACAGATGTTCAACAAAATCCTCGTCGCGGGTTGAAGAGCCCTTGCTACCGCGGCCTCCCCTGCCCTGAGTTTTAAACTCGCTCAAAGGGGTTCTTTTTATATAGCCCAAGTGCGAAATAGTTATTACCACATCCTCATCGACTATGGTATCTTCAATACGGAAATCGTTGGCCGTGTATTCAATTTCTGTTCGTGCCTTGTCGCCGTACTTTTCTTTTATTTCGATAAGTTCATTTTTAATGATAGCCATTCGCAAGCCCAGGTTTGCGAGCACTGAATTAAGGAATTCTATTTTTTTCAGAAGCTCATCATATTCTTCTTTTATTTTATTGCGTTCGAGGCCTGTAAGGCGCTGGAGGCGCATATCAAGGATGGCCCTTGCCTGAATCTCGGAAAGTTTAAATTTGTTAATCAGGCCTAATCTTGCCTCCTCGGGGGTTTGGGAGGCCCTGATAAGGGCAATTACTTCATCAAGGTGATCTAGAGCAATAAGTAATCCTTCGAGTATATGCGCCCTTTTTTCGGCTTCGCGAAGTTCGTATTGAGAGCGCCGGGTTACCACTTCGTGCCGGTGGTTTACGTAATGCACTATAAGGTCCTTGAGGTTGAGCACCATTGGCCGCCCATTTACAAGGGCAATGTTGTTTACATTAAAGGCGGTTTGAAGTGCAGTATGCTGGTATAGTTGGTTCAGAACCACATTGGGTATGGCATCTTTGCGCAATTCATAAACTATGCGCATACCCTGGCGGTCAGACTCGTCGCGGATATCGGTTATGCCTTCAATTTTTTTATCGTTTACCAGGTCGGCGGTTTTTTTAATCATTTCAGCCTTGTTTACCTGGAATGGAATAGAAGAAACAATAATTGTTTCTTTTCCGTTTTCTGCAACTTCAATGGTGGCCTCTCCCCTTACCACAATTCGCCCGCGGCCGGTAAGGAAGGCTTCCCTTACGCCCTCATAACCATAAATTAGACCACCTGTAGGAAAATCAGGTCCTTTTATATGCTTCATGAGGTCTTCTATGGTAATTTCATTGTCGTCGATGTAAGCTACAATGCCGTCAACCACTTCCGAAAGGTTGTGAGGGGGCATATTGGTAGCCATGCCCACTGCAATGCCCGAAGAGCCATTTACTAGCAGGTTGGGAATCCTGGCTGGCATAACGCTAGGTTCCTGAAGGGTATCATCAAAGTTATTCTGAAAATCGACCGTTTCTTTGTCAATATCAACCAATAGTTCTTCGGCAATTTTACGCAGGCGTGCTTCGGTATATCGCATGGCCGCAGGGCTGTCGCCATCAATGCTTCCAAAGTTTCCCTGGCCATCAATAAGTGGATAGCGCAGCGACCACCCCTGGGCCATACGCACCATGGCATCATAAACAGAGGTATCGCCGTGAGGGTGGTATTTTCCGAGTACCTCCCCTACTATTCTGGCCGATTTTTTGTACGGACGGTTGCTCAGGGAACCCAGGTCGTGCATACCGAAAAGTACCCGGCGATGAACCGGCTTAAGACCATCGCGCACATCGGGCAATGCCCTTGAAACAATTACTGACATGGCATAGTCAATATATGCCGTCTTCATTTGTTCTTCAATGTCAACTTTAATTATTTTTTCGCCAGACATATTGAAATTTAGGGATTTATGATTTGTTTTCTTTCGCAATTACAAACTACGAAAATACGGTTTTTAAACCATTTATTTTACCTTAATATTCATTAAAGGCAGCATTTTTATAACAATTGCAGTTAATTATTGTTAATAACACCAAAGGGTATTGACCTAAATGATTAATATTGTAATTAATTTTGATAGCGGAATAATTTTTAAAACAAATGGAAGCAAAATTTTCACAAAGAGTAAGGGATGTCATGACATACAGTCGGGAGGAAGCCTTGCGCAATGGCAACGATTATATAGGAATTGAGCATCTTTTATTGGGCATTATACGCGAAGGCGAAGGTCTTGCTGTAAAGATATTGACAAACCTGGGAATTGATTTATTGAAGCTGAAGGCAATTATTGAAAACACGATAAGGGGAAAATCGCCCCGCAGTCGCAGCCTTGATAACATTCCTTTGGTAAAGCAAGCTGAAAGGGTGCTGAAGATTACTGCACTTGAAGCCAAGCTTTTTAACAGCGAAATGATTGGGACTGAGCATTTATTGCTTAGTATCCTTAAAGATACCGACAACCTTGTAACCCGTACCCTTAATCAACAAGGGGTTGATTATGATCAGGTAAAAGATGAGGTTCAAAACTGGCGTGGTGGCAACCCGGATGGCGAAACGAATAAAGATTTTCGGAGCGATCTTTCGGCAGGAAATGACGAGGATGATACTTCGGAGGGTAGTTTTGGAGGCAGTTTCAAGAAAGTTTCCGACAAGTCGAAAACTCCAGTGTTAGACAATTTTGGGCGTGATCTTACCAAGGCTGCCGAAGAAAACCGACTTGATCCGGTAGTTGGGCGCGAAAAAGAATTGGAGCGCATTGCCCAGATACTTTCGCGAAGAAAGAAAAACAACCCCATACTTATTGGAGAGCCTGGCGTGGGCAAATCGGCCATAGCCGAGGGGTTGGCCCTGCGCATTGTTCAGCGAAGGGTTTCCAGGGCGCTTTTTAATAAAAGGCTTGTAACACTTGATATTGCTTCGCTTGTGGCAGGAACCAAATACCGCGGGCAGTTTGAAGAACGCATGAAAGCCTTGCTTAATGAGCTTGAAAAAAACCCCGATGTAATACTATTTATTGATGAGTTGCATACCATTGTGGGGGCGGGAGGCGCTTCTGGCTCGCTCGATGCCAGCAATATGTTTAAACCTGCTTTGGCAAGGGGCGAGTTGCAGTGCATAGGTGCCACAACCTTAGACGAATACCGGCAACATATTGAAAAGGATGGGGCGCTTGAACGCCGTTTTCAAAAAATTCTGATCGATCCCACTTCGGCCGAAGAAACCATAGAGATTTTACACAACATTAAGCAGAAATACGAAGACCATCATTTGGTTACATACTCTGACGAAGCCATAAAGGCCTGCGTTCAGCTTACCGACAGGTATCTGAGCGACCGATGTCTTCCTGACAAGGCCATTGATGCACTTGATGAGGCCGGATCGCGCGTGCACATTACCAACATTAAGGTGCCTGAAAACATTATTAAGCTTGAGGCCCGCATTGATGAAGTTCGCGAAGAGAAAACCAGGGCCATTAAAAGTCAGAAATATGAGCTTGCAGCAAAATTGCGCGACCAGGAGCGCGAGCTTGGAGAAAAGCTTGACCTGGAGAAAAAACGCTGGGAGGAAGAGTCGCAATTGAATCGCGAAATTGTTACCGAGCAGAATGTTTCGGAAGTTGTATCGATGATGACTGGAGTACCTGTTCAGCGAATTGCACTGAACGAAAGTGAGCGCCTTATTAATATGGAGAAAGACCTTGAAAAGAGCGTGATCGGGCAATCTGAAGCTATTGTTAAGGTGGTTAGGAGTATTAGGCGCAATCGTGCTGGCCTCAAAGACCCAAACAAACCGATAGGCTCCTTTATTTTTCTTGGGCCAACGGGAGTTGGTAAAACTCACCTTGCCAAAGTACTTTCTAAGCATCTTTTCGATTCTGACGATGCGCTGGTACGCATTGACATGAGTGAATATATGGAAAAATTTGCTGTAAGCCGCCTCATTGGTGCCCCTCCCGGATATGTGGGTTATGAGGAAGGAGGCCAGCTTACTGAGAAAATTCGTCGCAAACCTTACTCGGTGGTATTGCTCGACGAAATTGAAAAGGCACACCCCGATGTGTTTCACCTTTTGCTTCAAATGCTCGACGATGGCCAGCTTACCGATAGCCTTGGCCGCCGCATTGACTTCAAGAACACAATTATAATAATGACCTCGAATATTGGTTCGCGCCAATTGAAAGATTTTGGTTTGGGTGTTGGTTTTAGCACCTCGGCCAAACAGGCTGCCACGAGCGAATATGCCCAAAGTGTAATAGAGAACGCCTTAAAAAAGACTTTTGCCCCCGAGTTTCTCAATCGTGTTGACGATGTGGTCATTTTTGAATCGCTCAAAAAAGAACATATTTTCAAGATTATCGACATTGAGCTTGCCAAGCTTTATAAACGGATTAATGACCTTGGTTACAAAGTTGAACTCTCGATTGAAGCCAAAGAGTTTATTGCCGATAAAGGCTGGGATGCTGCCTTTGGTGCCCGGCCGCTCAAGCGAGCCATACAAAAGTACCTTGAAGATCCGCTTGCCGAAGAAATTATTAAATCTCGGGTAAAAGAAGGAGAAATCATTTTTATTGATTTTGAAAAGGAAAGCCAGGAAATTATTATTTCTCCCCGCAAACTCGAATCGACCGAAGCTGGTCCTGGCCCCTTGCCCAGCTGAAATTTTGTAATTCAAATCATTAAAAAAGGGGCCTTTAAGCCCCTTTTTTTTAATCTATTTTGATTAAAACTTATAATCATTGTCATCGATAAGCTTGGCGGCAATGCGGCGGCGGGCTTCCTTTACATTTACGCCAGCCACTTTTGTAAGGGTGTTTACTGCAACTGCAAGCTGGCATGCGTTTTCCTGGTCGGGCAAAGAGTAAACGCAGTCCAATGCAAAGTTTCTGATTTTTTTTGCAGCATCAAAAACAAATACATCGAGTATATCCCTATAAATAACTTCAGCATTGCCTTTCAACGCTTCAACCTTTTGCACCCTAAGGGCGAGCGATTCGGCAATATATAGCTCGCTGATAACGTCGGCAATATTCATCATGACTTCCTGTTCGCGGCCAAGTTTTTTGGCAAACTGTGAAGATGCAGCCTGAATGCAAAGCAATGCTACTTTTTTATAGTTTTTTATGTATCGGTATTTTTCAAGGTAGTAATCTTCCTGGTCTATTTTACCTTCGGTAATGTTGTGGAGGTTATTGTACAATTGTTCGGCGGGGCCGAAAAGGTCGAATTCGCCTTTCAGAGCCCTTTTCATAGCCGTGTCGCCCACCAATAGGCGGTTTATTTCATTGGTACCTTCAAATATTCGGTTTATACGCGAGTCGCGGTAGCCGCGTTCCACATTCATTTCGGCCGAATAGCCCATTCCTCCATGTATTTGAACGGCCTCATCTGCAACAAAATCTAACATTTCTGAGCCATATACCTTTAGTATGGCATCTTCAACGGCATAATGGCTAATGGCTTCGATTGTTGCGCGGCCATAATCGGATTCGGAGGTTTTTAGTTCCTCCATAAGGTCATCAATATCGTGACTTACGCGATAAATGGCTGCCTCGTGGGCAAAGTTGCGTATAACCATTTCGGCCAGTTTGTGCTGAATAGCACCAAATGTAGAAATAAGTACACAAAACTGTTTGCGCTCGTTGGCGTATTTTACGGAGTCGGTAATAGCTTTTTTGGCTGCGCCAATCACGTTTGCGCCAAGCTTCATACGCCCCATGTGCAAAATGTTGAGTGCAATGCGGAAGCCTTCGCCTCGGGCACCCAGCATATTTTCGGCCGGAATTTTTACATCGGTGTAATAAATCTGGGCAGTAGAAGAACCCTTTATTCCCATTTTGTGCTCATCGGGGCCTATTACCACCCCGGGCATACTGCTTTCAACTACAAAAGCACTGAGAATCCGGTCGTTTTCAACCTTGGCAAAAACAACCTGGGTATCGCAGAAACCGGCATTGGTGATCCACATTTTCTGACCATTAAGTATGTAAAATTTTCCATCATCAGATGGAATGGCTTTCGAAGTGCCCGAATTGGCATCACTTCCGGCGCCAGGCTCAGTTAAGCAATAAGCTCCAAGGAGTTCGCCGCTTGCCAGTTTAGGAATGTAGCGCTGACGCTGCTCTTGGTTGCCGTAATACATGATTGGAAGCGTTCCGATGCCACAATGAGCCATAAATGCCACTGAAAATGAATACGCAGCGCCAATTGTTTCGGCAGCAAGCATTTGGGTTACAAACGATTGTCCGAAACCGCCATATTCCTCCGGTATAGAAATGCCCATAAGACCAAGTTCGCCCGATTTTTTGAGAATTTCTTTCATTAGCTCACGGTCGCCCTTATCAAGTTTGTCAAGATGCGGATAAACTTCGGCTTCAATAAAATCTTTGCAAGTTTGGGCAATCATTAATTGCTCCTCGTTAAACTCTTCAGGAACAAACACATCTTTGGCATCAACTTCCCTTACCAGGAATTCGCCGCTTTTCAGGTTTTTCGGTTTTTCCATTCTCTAATTGGTTTATAGTCTGATTTTTAAATACTCAGAGCCTGGGCAATGAGTTCGGCAATGTCGAAATTTTTGATTTCTTCCTCGCGGTTTTTGTATTTGAGCCCGTCAGTCATCATGGTCATACAAAACGGGCAGGCAGTTGCAATAACATTTGCATCAGTTTTCAGGGCATCTTCAATACGCTCAATAAATACTTCCTTGCTGCCTTTTTCGGCCTCCTTAAACATTTGCCCGCCACCGGCGCCGCAGCAAAGTGCAAAACTTTTATTGCGGTGCATTTCAACAATTTTCCCTGACATGGACTTGAGTACCCTGCGCGGAGAGTCATAAATATTGTTGGCACGACCCAGATAGCAAGGGTCGTGGTAAGTAATGGTTACATTTGTAAACTGCTCAGTATCAATCCTAAGTTTTCTTTCTGAAATCAGGTTGTCCAGAAAATCCACATAGTTTATCACATTGTAAACTCCGCCCAAGTCGGGGTATTCATTTTTGAAAATGTTGAAGCAATGTGGGCATATGGTAATAATGTTTTTAACCTCGTAAGCTTTAAAAACCTCAATGTTTTGGAGTGCCTGCATTTGGTAGAGCATTTCATTGCCGGCCCTTCGGGCCGGGTCGCCGGTGCACGATTCTTCTTTTCCCAGCACGGCATAGCTCACATTGAGGTGTGAGAGGATTTTTGCAAAAGCTGCAGTTACTTTTTTATATCTGTCGTCATAAGCTCCGGCACATCCCACCCAAAAAAGATATTCAGGCTTTTGCCTCCTTGCAAAAAGGTCGGCCATTACCGGCACTTCAATTTTTACAGTTTCCATTATAATTTGTTTGAGTATTGATGGCCTATGATTTTTTTATTTCCAGGTCTTTGGCCCACAAAAGGCGGTCTTGGGCCGAATATTGCCAAGGGGCGCCATTGTTTTCAATGTTGTTAAAAACAGCCTTCAGCTCGCCGGGGGCTGAGCCTTCTTCCATAACCAGGTATCGGCGCATATCTACAATAATTGTTGGGTGATTAATGTTTATGGGGCACTCCATGGCGCAGGCGTTGCAAGTGGTGCAAGCCCATAGCTCTTCTTCTGAAATGTATTGGCGCAGCAGCGATTTGTTGTCCGAGTAGTCTTTGCCTGATATTAGCAGTCCTTTGGCTTTTTCGCGCATACGTGCGCGCAAGTCCATGACAATTTTTCGTGGCGAAAGCTTTTTGCCTGTTAAAGAGGCCGGGCACACCGAGGTACATCGTCCGCACTCGGTACAAGCCAGGGCATCGAGATAATTTTTCCAGCTTAGGTCTTCGGCATCTTTTATTCCGAAGCGTTCGGGCGGCGTATCAGCCCCGGCCGGCGAAAAAGCGGTGGCCGGATCGAGCATTAATTTTACCTCGCGGGTAATATTGTCCATGTTGGGCAACTTGCCCAAGGGGTCGAGCCTCGAAAGAAATACATTGGGCACCGACATGAACACGTGGAAATGTTTGCTGTAAGGGAGCAGGTTTGCAAAGAAAAAGATCAGTAAAATATGTGCCCACCAGTGCACTTCGTGATGCACGTGTTGTGCATGCTGGCTTAAGCCTGAAACCAGGCCCGTTAAATGGTTGCTTACGGGGAAAAAACCGTAAATGGGAAGGTTCATGGCGGTTTGATGTGCCACATAGCTGGTGTTAATGCCCAGCAAGGTAAGCATGAGCAATAAAATAAGACTAAGCGCAACCTTTGCGTCGATATGCGAAACGCGGTTCATTTCAATCCCTTCAAAACGCTTCACATGGATAAAAAGCCGGCGGCCAATAAATACAATAATTGCAATGGCCACGATAAGGGCAAACACATCGCCCGAAGCCATGAGTAAGTCATAAAAAACACCCATAAATTTCAGGGAGCGTTCAATACCTGTCAATCCGTCAATTACCATTTCGATGCTTCCAATCAGAATGACCAAAAACCCCCAGAAAACCAGTGCATGCATAATTCCGGAAAAAGGTTTTCGAAACATTTTTGATTGTGCCAGGGCCACATTGATTGTAAGTAAGATACGTTTCCCTATATCCTTTACAGGAAAAGCTGGCCTGGTAAGCCTGAACAGTTTAATATATCGCCAGGAGGTGTAGCCAAAAACAACAATGGTAAGGAGCAAGGTTGCTGCAAAAATGTATTGGCTAATCATAGAGAATAATTTGTTGGTTTGCTGTTATAAAGGTGTGTAACAGTTTGCCCCTGCCGGCACAATGCAAACAGGGGCAATAGTAGCGATTATTTATTTTTCAGCTCTTTAAGAGCCTCCACAAGTTTGGGCAACACCTTAATAGCGTCGCCCACAATGCCATATTGGGCTGCTTCGAAAATCGGCGCCGATTTGTCGGGGTTGATAGCTACAATAAACTTTGACGCGCTAACTCCGGCCAGGTGTTGTGTTGCACCCGAAATGCCGATAGCAAGATAAAGGTTTGGGGCTATTATTTTGCCCGTTTGGCCGGTATGTTCGTCGTGTGGGCGCCAGCCTTCGTCAGATACAGGGCGCGAGCATGCGGTGGCAGCATTGAGCAATTCGGCCAGCTCGAGTATGGGTTGCCAGTTTTCGGCCGATTTCATGCCCCTACCTCCCGAAACCACAATTTCGGCATCAGAAAGTAATATTTTTCCTTCGTGCTTTTGTACTTCGCTTACACGTGTTTTAACCTCAAAAGCATCCAACGGTGCTTCAAAATGCTCTATATATGGCTCAACCGGTTTTTCAGCCAAATCGAAAGAGTTTTGAAGTAGGGTAATGATTTTTACCTGGGTATTCAGCGAAAGATGGGCAAATGCATTGCCTGAAAATACCCTTTTGCTGACCACAAAGGGGTTGACACTAAGCGGGAGTTTATTAACCCCTGAACCCAGCGCAGCTTTCAGCTTTACAGAAAGCCTTGGCGCAATGGATTTACCGGCGTTATTGCTGGCAATTACAATTACCTGCGCACTTTCCTTTTCGGCCACCTGTGCAATTACATTGGAGTATGCCTTGCTGTCAAGGTGCTTTAGTATATTATTATTTACTGAGACAATTTTTCCAACCCCATACTTTCCTAACATCTTCAGTTGGTTGTCATCCACATTTCCAATGGAAACAGCCACTAATCCGGTACCAAGCATTTCGGCTACTTTGGCCCCATAAGAAGCCAATTCAAAGGTTAGTTTTTTGAAATTGCCGTCCCTGTTTTCGGCATATATAAGTACTGACATAATTTTTTGTTTTTAACGATTAAATAACCTTTGCCTCGTTTTGAAGCAGTTCGATAAGTTGATGCGCATTATCGGGGTCGATAAATTTGCAAGCGGCTCGTGGCTGCGGAGGTTCGAACGAAATTATACTGCTAAGATTTTCGATATGGGGAGCATCAACAATGGTAATTGGCTTTGTACGGGCCATCATAATGCCCCTCATGGCCGCTATTCGAGGTTCTTTTGCAATTCCTTTCTGCACTATGCCAACAAATGGCGAATCTACCAAAACAACCTCTTTACCACCATCCACTTCGCGGGTAATCGCAGCTTTTCCTGCTTCAACTTTTAGGTTTGAGATAGCCGAAACCGATGGCACATCTAAGAACTCGGCCAGCATGCTGCCCACGTTTGAGCCATTGGAGTCGCTTGATTCAATACCGCAAAGAATCATGTCGTACTGCCCGGCTTTCACAATTTGAGCCAGGGCTGCTGCCACCTGAAAAGCGTCGGAGGGTTCAATATTTACCCTGAAGGCATTGTCGGCCCCTATGGCCAGAGCTTTGCGAATGGTTGGCTCAGAGGAGGCAGGCCCCACATGAGCCACGCTTACCTGTTTAACTCCGGTGTTGGCATCGTCTTTTAGCTCGAGGGCGCGCGTTAGCGATAACTCATCCCAGGGGTTAATGACCCATTGAATACCAGTGGTGTCGAGCCTGGTGTTGTTTTCGGTAAACTTTACCTTAGTGGTGGTATCGGGTACGTTGCTAATACAAACTAAAATAATCATTTGTTTGGTTTCAGATTAAAGTTTATTCTTTTTTCTTTCCAATATGCTTTTCTTTTTCAAAGATATCGTCGAAACATTCGCCTTGACAGGTAAAGCAGCTCTGAATGAGCGTATCGCTGATACCCATGGTTGAATATCCGCCATCGTGAAAAATGTTTTGCATGGTTACTTTTCGGGTAAGGTCTGAGAACATTACTATACAAAATTCGGCGCAATCGTCGGAAGTAGCATTGCCAAGAGGCGACATGCAATGTGCGTAGGCATAAAAGCTTTTAAACCCACCTACGCCGGTTCCGGCGGTAGTAACGGTAGGCGACTGCGAAATGGTGTTTACGCGTACTTTTCGCTTAATTCCATAATGGTAGCCAAAGCTTCGGGCAATTGACTCGAGCATTGCTTTAGCCTGGGCCATATCGCTATATGATGAATAGGTGCGCTGGGCTGCAATATAGCTCAGCGCCAACACACTGCCCCAATCGTTTATGGCATCGAGCTGATAGGCAACCTGCAGTACCTTGTGCAGCGAAATGGCCGATACATCGAGGGTTTTGTTCATATAGTTATAGTCGAGGCTGGTATAATGGAGCCCTTTGCGCACATTGGGCGACATACCCACCGAGTGCAGCACAAAGTCAATTTTCCCGCCAAGGATTTTCATGCTTTCCTGAAAAAGGTTTTCAAGGTCATCGACCTGGGTTATATCGGCCGGAATAACTTCTGCTTTAAGTTTTTCGCCAAGTCGGAAAATTTCGCCTTTTCGCAGAGCAATCGGGGCGTTGGTAAGTACGAGGGAGCCACCGTGCTCATGGGCCTTTTCGGCAACTTTCCAGGCAATGGAATTTTCGTCGAGCGCTCCGAAAATGATTCCCCTTTTGCCTTTGAGCAATTGAATTGACATAATTATTGATTTTAGTTTTTTACAGTGTTAAAGATCAGTTCGCGGGCGGTTGCCAGCATTACTTCGGTTGGTTTTTCGCCGCCAAGCATCTTTGCAACCTCAAGGATGCGTTCCTGGTTTTCAATTTTTTTTATTCCGGTAAATGCCTTGCCCTGCTCCATGGTTTTATATACCAACAGGTGATAATGGCCCCTTGAGGCAATTTGCGGCAGGTGCGTTATTGTTAAAACCTGCATGTTACGGGCAATGTTTTCGAGTATATTTGCCACCTTTGTGGCTGTTTCGCCCGATATGCCTGCATCAATCTCATCAAAAATAATGGTAGGGAGCAGGTTTCGCTGAGAAATCATAGATTTAATGCTGAGCATTAACCTTGAAAGTTCCCCGCCTGAGGCAACTTTTGCAATCTCGCGTGGCTCGTTACCGGGGTTGGCGCTAAAAAGAAAATCGATCTTGTCGAGCCCATTTATGGTTAAAGTTGGGTTGTTCTGGCAATAAACTACAAAAAGTGCACCAGGCATTCCAAGCTGCCTAAGCAGGGATGTAACCTGGGCCTCTATGTCGGGTTTGGCATTTTTGCGCTTAGCCGATATTTCGGCAGCCATTTGGTGCAATTGTTTGTGGAGTTCGGCAAGTTCAATTCTAAGCTCGTTTATCTGGTCTTCCAGGGTGTAGGTGGCCGAAATTTTTTCCTTGTAATTGTTGCGAACTTGCTCAAGTTCGGCAATACTACGGGCATTGTGCTTAAGAAGAAGCTTATTAAGCAGGTCGGTCCGGAGTTGCAGCTCCTGTATTCGAGCGGGGTCATGCACTACCTTCTCGCTTTCAGAGTCAATATCAGCTATGAGGTCTTTGGTTTCGATAAGCAGCGATTCGAGCCTTTGGAGCAGAAGGCTGAACTTTTGGTTATAGCGCGAAAGGGGCTTGAGTAATTGGATGGTTTCGTTGAGCCCCGAAATTACATTTGCATCGGCACTACCCAGCACAAAACTTGTTTTAGCCAAATTAAATTTTATTTCCCCGGCATGGCGCAAAATTTCGAGTTCACCTTCAAGGTTCAGAAATTCTTCTTCATTTAGCCTGGCCTTATCGAGTTCTTCGAATTGAAATTTGAAGTAATCTAGTTCGGCGCGCGCTCTTTTTTCCTGTTCTTCAAGTTCAAAAAGACGCTCAGTTTTCTTTTGATTTTCTTTGTATGCAATCTTATAGGCATTTGCGGCTACAAGGTTTCCGCAAAAGCTGTCAACCACATCAAACTGAAACGATGAATCGCCAATGAGTAAGTTCTGGTGCTGTGAGTGAATATCAATAAGCCTTTCGGCGATTTCTTTCATTGCATAAAGGTTCACCGGGGTATCATTGACAAATGCCCTTGATTTGCCCTGGGGGGTAATTTCGCGCCTGAAAGTGGTTGGTTCATCGTAATCGAGCTGATGCTTATCAAAGAGGTCTTTTATCTTAATGCTTTGAAGGCTGAAAGTGCCTTCAACTATGCATTTGCGGTGCTTGTGCAGGAGCACTCCGGTGTCGGCCCTTTGCCCAAGAATCAGAGCCAGGGCCCCAAGTACTATTGATTTTCCTGCGCCTGTTTCGCCTGTAATAACAGTTAACCCTTCTTCAAGGGCAATGTCGAGTTTTTCGATTAGGGCGTAGTTTTCTACCAAAAGGTGTTTCAGCATACAGGCTTACTAAATTGACGGCCCAAAGTTAAGAAACTTTGCCAAAAGTAAAAGCAAATATTAATCGGTTGTTTAACGGCTGCGGGCTTCGGTACCCTCGGTCATGCGTCTGTATTTTGCACTGTTGGCCGGATCAATTTCGGTAAGTATTTGGATGGCTTTATTTTGATCAATGGTGCTTGCTCCGGAAAAAAGATTAACCAGTTCGTCGCTTTTAGCTGTCATAACCACTTGCATAAGGAAACTTCCTGGCCGCTCGCGGTGTGCCCGTTGAAGCATTTCGAGGGCGTTGAGCACTTCTGCCCTGCCCGCTTCCATATTTTCAACCATTCGGTCGAAACCCAGGCGGTGGTACGTATAGAATGCCTGGCGCACAGGGCTGTAAATATTGTTGAAAATGTTTTCCACTAACCAAAACCTGTTTCGTTGGCTTTCGAATGATTTCCAACCCCGCTCGGGAGTATTTTGGGCCAGGTTAACAATACTTTGAGCCCTTTCGAAATATGGATTTCCTCCCATTGGGGCAAAAGAATCGAAATCGAAACCCAAAATAACATTTACGTAAAAGGCAATAAGTGAAGTGAGATTTGAAGTAAAAACATTATCGGCAAAATCCAGGGGCTGGTTTTCCTGATAGCGGAAATGAACGTCGCGATCCTGGTGGTTAAAAAGGGGGGTGCTGTAGGAAGTCTGAAAAACAGGTCTGCGCGACTGAATCTGTATGCTTCCTTTAAATTCGTCGCCCGAGCGTTCATTTATAGTTATAAGTATTGATGCTTCAATGCGCTCGCGGTTATCGAACTGAAAGTTGGTCCAATTGCGCTGGTTTACAAACTCATAAAGCTGGGTTTGAAGGGTTTGCATAATCATGCGGTCTGCCTCAGATAAGCCCGGAGTGCTTATAGAGATCATGCAATTCAATTCCTGGGCCCTGAGGTTAGAGAAAGAAAGAAGTAATGTAAGGAAGGCAGCAAATATTATTTTCATCATTAGCAAATAATTTTATTTGAGCAATCACTTTTGTGCCTTGCAAAGGAATAAACATTTATAGCGCTGCATACTACATGAGAACGTAAAAACCAGCTAATATTATATAAACGGCCTTGGTCTTGCTTTCGGTTTCGTTCGAAAAGGAATAAAAAAAACCTGCCTTACCGGTTATTTGGGCAAGGCAGGTTTGAAAAAAATTACTTCTTGATTTCAGTCTCGGGTGTGCGGTGGTAAATGTTTTCGTTCTGAAATTCGCTGATTGCAATTAAGGAAGGTTTTGGAAGCTGCTCGTAGTACCGTGCAATTTCTATCTGCTCGCGGTTTTCGAATATTTCTTCCAGATTGTCAGTAGATGATGCATATTCTTCAAGTTTGCTGCTAAGTTCTTCCTTCATTTCGAGGCCAATCTGATTGGCTCTTTTTGACATGATAGCCACAGATTGGTAAATGTTTTTTGTTTTCGCATCAAACTGTCGAATGTCGCGTGTTACCGTTGTAATTTCGGCTTTTACTTTTTTGTAATCCATATTAAAATTTTGTTTTTCTTAAACTCAATTACTTTGTACAAGGCGGTCAATTTGCTCCTGCGCATTGTTGCGAAGGCGCTCGGCCTGATCTTTAAAACGGCTTTGGGGAAATTGTCTCATAAGCCGGTTATGGGCATTGATAACCTGGGCAAAACGCTCGGGTTGCTTTTCGGGAATACTTTGCTGGGCAAAATCAAAATTCGCTCGGGTAATATTGAAAAGGGCTTCCTCGCGAAATTTCGTATCGGGAAAATCCCTGATAAGGACGTTAAAAGTTGTTGCAGCAGCCACAAAATCGCCTATATTAAAATATAGCATGGCCAAATCGTAAACTTTCAATTCCTGCCTTTGGCGCAGCACGTCGATGAGCTTATTTGCTTCTTCAACCCTGGGGCTGGCAGGATAGCGGTTTACAAATATCTGAAACTCGCGTATGGCTTCAACTGTTGAGGTTTGATCAAGACTTGAGCGGGGTGCAACAAGGTATTTGCAATAGGCTGCCAAAAACAAAAACTCCTCAGCATGTTCGTTTTGGGGAAATGCCTGGTTAAAGGTGCGAAAATAATGACTGGCCATTTCATAGTCGCGTTGCTTGTAATGAGCCATTGCATAATAATAATTTATTATTTCAGCATTTCGGGTGCCACGAAAGGCCGGAATAATATCGGTAAAAAGCCCAATAGCCCGCGAAAAATCATTTTTGTAATAATACTCAATGGCTTTTTCGAGCTTCAGGTTGTTGTCAGTACTCTTAAGCAGTTTTTGATATTTACTGCAAGAGCTGGCAATTAGCATCAGGGCTATAATTGCAATTACAGAGTACTTTCGGGTATTTTTTAACATGTATTTTTTGCTGAAATTGGTTTCTTTGGCAAAGAACGCAAAATTGCCCAAATAATTTGCAAAGGTAACATTTTTTAACGTATTAAAAACAATTTATAAATTCACAGAGCTTCAAGGGGTGCTCGATTTTAGTTGCGGTTTGTCAGAAATTTAACCTTTGTCTTAGCTCATAATAGCCACTTTTGCTAACCGAAATTTTCCGGCCATTTTTTAGTATTGCTATGTAGGCATCTTTCGAATAGGGTTCAACTTTTTGAATGGCATCAATCCTAACCAGAAATGACCGATGAACCTTTAAAAAATATGTTGGATCAAGTTTTTCTTCAAAATACTTCAGGGTTTTCTTTTTTAAAAATTCATTCCTTTCGGTGGAAATGAGTACATAATCATCTTTTGCTTCTATGCAAAAAAGTTCGCTTGTGGCAATTACCTGAATCCCCTCTCCTGCCCTTAGTACAATACGGTTTAAAAATTCTGCGCCCGTTGTGGCCGGTTCAATTGCTTTAAAAAATTTTTTATTCTGAAGGGTTCCGGCATCGAGGGTTTGTAGTGCCTTTGCTACTGCGTGCCCGAATCTTTCGGCCGAGATGGGTTTGAGCAAATAATCGAGAGCATTGACCTCAAAGGCCTTCAGTGCAAATTGGTCGAAAGCAGTTGTAAAAATAACGAGAGGAATATTATCTTCATCAATAAGTTCAAGCATTTCAAAGCCGTTAATGCGCGGCATTTGTATGTCGAGAAATACGATGTGAGGTTTGTGGCGGGCAATGGCTTTTATGCCTTCAAAACCATCGGTGCATTCGTCAACGAGTTCTATAGCATTAAACTCTTGCAAAAAATGTTTCAGCAAGTTTCGTGCTGGCTGCTCATCTTCAATTATTAATGCTTTATACTTTTTCATGGTAGTCAATTCTGGGAAGTATGAGGCTTGCCTTAAAAACGCCTTCGTGGGCCTTTATGGCCAGCAATTGCCCGTTGCCATAGATTAGCCTCAGGCGGTTTCTTATGTTTTCAAGCCCCACTCCTTCCTGGCTAAACCTGTCAATATTGCTGTCGAAAAAATTACTTACCGAAAGGGTAATATCCTTCCCCTGGCCAGATACGTCAAAATCAATTCGGGTCGATTCGGATCTTTTTTGCACGCCATGCTTTACGGCGTTTTCGAACAAGGGTTGAAGTATCATGACCGGAATTGAAATATTTTTGTATGCTGGGTCGGTATCTAGTTTATAAATTAGCTTTTCGCCAAACCTTATCTTTTCTATTTGCAGGTATGAATCAATATTTTCGAGTTCTTTTTGGAGGCTTGTCATTTGCATGGCATCCTGTTTGAGGGCATATCGCAGAAATTCGGAAAGTTTTATAACCATTTCGCGAGCTTTTTCAGGGGCGGTAATAGTAAGGCTGCTTATTGAATTGAGGCTGTTGTATATAAAATGTGGGTTTAGCTGGTTTTTGAGGGCATTGAGTTCGGTTCGCTGCACAAGCTCCTGAAGCTGGCTTTCGCGCCCTGCAGCCTCACGGTTATAATTGATTAAATAAAAGTTGTAAAACAAAAGGTTTATAATTATAGCCAAAATAAAACCCATTAATGTTCTGATCCAGAATGTGTGGCGAACAAACTGCCCGTAATTTTCAAGGCCGGCCATGGTAAAAATTATGCCCTCGCTCGAGATATAGGCCCAAATTACCACCAATACGGAGGCAGCGATATATGTGCTGAGCAGCTTATCGGGGGTTTGCACTGAATACCCTCCTGAAAACCTAACAACAAACCAAAGCGATAGAAATATCAGAAAAAACAAAACAGAGCTTATAAAAGAATCGGCAAGAAGGGCATGGTAATGCCAGTCGGTAGTTTCCTTCAAAACAAAAAATTGGCCTGTGGTTGTAATAAACCACAGACCAACGTAGTAAGAGAGAAATTTTTTGTCATTCAGAAAAAATTCTTTCATTAGGTTCAGGCAAATTTAATTTCTACGCCTCCAAAAATTACTACCCCTTTTACGACCAACAATTTTTCGGGATCGGTAACCAGATTTGGATTACCCTTGCGCCGTTCATCAGAAATGCCGCCAAAAACTGCAGTGGCATCTACGCGTACGCTCCAGTCTTCGGGCACAAACAATGTGCATCCACCAAAAATACACACTATTTCCAAAGCATTTTCGCCCGATGCAAGCATTGCATTTCTAAAATTTACTTCGGCACCACCAAAAATACAAACCACCTCCCCTCCGCGAAATGCCTGCGAAGTAACAAATTTGCTACCGCCGCTAAATACATTTACATCTTCAAGCCGGTTGGTAGCTTCTTCCGTAACATTATTGCCTGTTTCAAAATTTTTGAAATACCTTTTTGGAAAAAGAAGGGCTACGCCAACTATTACAATTCCGAGCGGTATTATTATTTCAAGAATTGAACCAATGTCTTTCTGAAAAACATCTCTGGCAAGAAATATTGCCCCGATTAAAAATAGAATTATGCCTGTAGGTTTGTTTTTATCGCTAATCATTAAAACAATTCCTAAAACGATAAGAATCATTTTCCATGAAAAGAAATAAACCGGAATGGGGAAAGGGATCAGGTCAAACACCCTCATCATTAGAAATACCCCAATGGCAATAAGGAAAATCCCTGCCAATGCGCGTCTTTTGTTTTGCGAATTCATTTTTGATTTTTTTTGGTTTAACAATGGAAGAAAAATCTGCAGCAAAGTTAATCTGACTCGATGGTGGGGTCAACAACCAATAGGTGAATGGCCCCCTGCAGAGGGTAAACAGCCTTTCAGGGGCGGCCGGTATCTTCCAAATCGCTGATATGAAGGTTCAGGGCTTTTACGCTGATATTAATTTCCCAAATGCTGATAGTCAGGCTTATAATGAGCAGCACCAGGGCAATTCCAAAAATTACTTCGGCTATCAATTGCCATTCAATATAAACTAAAAACATACAAGCTACACAAAGCAAAAGACTTGCCAGGCCGTAAATTTGCATGCTTCGTATTAAATTTATCCGCTTTTTTAGGTTTGCAATTTGCCCGAGCAAAATACCCGTTGGGTTCTCTTTGTAAACAGAATGAAGGTTGCGAACCAGGGCTGCAATGGCCAAAAATCGATTGGTGTAGGCAAGCAATAATAGCGAAATGGCCGAAAACAAAAGGGCTGGGGTGGTAAGGGTAAGTGCCTCCATATACATTATTTTATTTTTTTTCGGAAAAACAAACTTAAGAAAATTGTATGATTGTCAGAAGAAAAATGAACCCTAAATGCCCAAATTAATTTTTTATCACTATTGTCCGATAAAGTAAAAAAGGGTAGAATTTTATGCATGAGATTCCT
>CAYGDW010000048.1:0-22286 GCA_964348755.1 uncultured Bacteroidales bacterium
TTTGAACAATGAGAAGTTCAAAAATAATAATGTTGAGATTGTTCTTAGTAAAAGTTTTTGCCAGGAATCGCTGTATAAGCTAATAAGCAAGTAAGCTTATAAGCTAATAAGCTTCAAGCAACGTATTAAATGTATTTATTTTTTAACTTTGTGCGAATTTTTAAAAAACAACTATAATTAAAACTTACGGAAAATGAAAAAATTTGCGTTGGCCATATTAGCATCATTGATACTTTTTGCTTGCGGGCAGCAGGCCTCAAAGCAGGATAAAGTTGCTGAAACAGTTGCCATTTCTACCCTGATGGCCAATCCCGTTGATTTCGAGAACAAGGAAGTTCGTATAGAAGGTATAATTAACCACATTTGCCGCAATAGTGGCGACAAAATGCGGGTTGCCGAAACTGCTGGCGAGGGTTTGAGCGTAATGGTTATGCTTGGCGAACTTGCTGCGCAGTTCAATGCTGAATTTGAAGGCAAGGAAATTTCGGTGGTTGGTGTTGTTAAAACCAAAATTCGCAATATTGATGCGCTTGATACAGCTCATGCCCATCCCGAAGGCGAAGAGCACAAGCACGAGGGAGGTCATGAGTGCACATCGACAACTGAAGCCATTGTTAAAATGGAAGCCGCTGGTATTAGTCCGGATGTGATAGCCTTTTTGGAGATAAAAAGTTTTGAGCTTAAATAGGGCAATACCATATTAAATTTAAGCCGGCCTTTGTGCCGGTTTTTTATTTAAAAAAGATTCGTTTTCTTAATTATTTTTGGTCAACAAAAATGCAACCATGAATCTACGCAAAATAAACCGTGCCATACATCGCGATCTGGGCTATTTCTTTTTTGGAATGGCCATAATATACGGCATATCGGGTATAGCAATGAATCATCGCCACCAATGGAATCCAAATTATATAATTACTCAGGATACTTTTCAGCTTAGAAACCCTCTGGCTGAATTGAGTGGCAGGGAGTTGTCGCTTTTTTTTCTTGAGCAGGTTGGCGAGTTAAATAATTACCGCACTCAGATATTAAGTGGCGAAAGCCTGAGAATTTTTATTGAAGGCGGAAGCCTGAGTGTTGACCTTGCAACTGGCCATGCAAGTATTGAGAAGATACGCCGGAGACCTGTATTTTACCAGGTAAACTTTTTACATAAAAACACACCTCAAAGGCTATGGACCTGGTTTAGCGATGCTTTTGCCGGAGGGCTTATTTTGCTGGCCTTCACCGGTCTGTTTATACTAAAAGGAAAAAACGGGATTACCCGCCGAGGCGCAATAATAACTTCGGTAGGGGTAATTATTCCTGTAGTGCTGCTATTTATGTATCTGAACGGCTGAAAAAAATTAGCCTATGCCATGTATGTGCAATACCAGCCCTACCTTTTAGCGCTTACCTTTTTTTGATTTTCTGAGGCCCAATCATATTTTCAGGAAGCAAAAGCTCATCGAGTTCCTTTCGGGTAAGCAGTCCTTTTTCCAGCACCAGATCATAAACGCCTTTGTTTTGTTCAAGGGCTTCTTTGGCCACCTGAGTGCAAATTTCATAACCAAGCACCGGATTCAGGGCCGTAACCAGCCCTATGCTGTTCATCACCATTTCGCGGCAGCGTTGTTCGTTGGCCGTAATCCCCTTTACACATCGGTGCAAAAAGGTGGTCATACCATTTTTCAGCATTTCGATGTTTTGAAAAAGGCTTTGTACAATTATTGGCTCCATTACATTAAGCTCGAGTTGCCCTGCCTCTGCTGCAAGGGTAACAACCAAATCGTTTCCAATTACTTTAAATGCGATCTGATTTACAACTTCTGGTATCACCGGATTTACTTTTCCTGGCATTATGGAAGAGCCTGGCTGCATGGGTGGAAGGTTTATTTCGTTAAAACCTGCTCTTGGCCCTGATGACAGTAGTCTTAGATCGTTTGAAATTTTTGAAAGTTTTACAGCCAACCTCTTCACCGCCGACGAATACATTACAAATGCGCCGGTGTCTTGTGTGGCTTCAACCAAATTGATGGCCAGCACCACTTCCATGCCGGTAATGCGCCTGAGGTGTTCGATAACCTTTTCGCTGTATTCGGGTTCGGCATTAATACCTGTTCCAATGGCCGTTCCGCCCATATTAACTTCCAGAAAAAGCTTCGCGTTTTCATTAAGCCTGCTTATTTCTTCTTCAAGGGTGGTGGCATAGGCGCCAAAGGTTTGGCCAAGTGTCATAGGCACAGCATCCTGCAATTGGGTGCGGCCCATTTTTATTATTTTTTCAAATTCTTTTTCTTTTTGCCTGAATCCTTCAATAAGGCTTTCAAGCACCTCAACCAGTTTCTTGTTGCTGTTTATCAGTGCAAGTTTTATGGCGGTGGGGTAGGCATCGTTGGTCGATTGCGAAAGGTTTACGTGGTTGTTTGGGTGACAATACTTATACTCTCCCTTTTGGTGGCCAAGTATCTCAAGCGCCCGGTTGGCAATTACCTCATTGGCGTTCATATTTGTAGAAGTGCCAGCTCCGCCCTGTATCATATCGACCACAAAATGCTGATGGTATTTTCCGTTAATAATTTCGTGGCAGGCCCTTACAATGGCATTGGCAATTTTGGTAGGAAGCAATCCCAGGTCGTGGTTTGCTCTTGCCGAAGCCATTTTTACCACGGCCAGAGCCTCAATCAGCAATGGGAAGAAGCTAAGGGTAACCCCGCTGATATTGAAGTTTTCTATAGCTCTAAGGGTTTGAATTCCATAATAGACTTCGTGGGGCACATCGCGATATCCCAAAAGGTCGTGTTCCTTTCGGGTGCGGCCCGATTCGTACTGAGCGGCAACATTTACCAGGCGCATATTGCTTTGGCGCATACGCCTCGAAATAATTTGCGAAATACGCATAAACACCTTCAGGGCAACCTTTGGGTTGGTTTCAAACAAAGCCTTAAACTGCTTTCCACTTAGGCAAAGTACCTGCGAATCTTTCAAAGCACGGGCATTGGTGCTGTGTGGGGCATCAGATATCATGGTACCCTCTCCCAAAAAATCAAATTTCCCGAAGAACGACAGACGCTTTTCTTCCCCGTAAGGGGTGCGCTTAAAAAGCTCCACTTCGCCATCGTAAATCAAATAAAGAAACTTTTCGCCCGGCTCGTTTTCAGAAAAAAGAAAATCGCGGGCTTTGAACTGACGGGTTTTAATTTCATTTAGAAAAGGCGCCAGTTCAGTTTCACTCAACTCGCAAAACAACTCAACACTTTTTAAAAATCGCTTGATTTCTTCAGGCTTCATGGGTTTTAGCTATTTTTTAAAAAAAACAACATTTTTCATTCCTGCAAAGTTAGTACGATTTGCCAATGCCCGGTTTTTCTGGTTATGATATGGTTTAAAGCATGCATTTGGCTTTAGTTTATCTTTTTGCCAAAAGCAAGCTATTTTTTTATGAAATTTGCATGGTTAAAAAATTAAGGCAAAACATGAGCGACGACAAGAAAATCATTTTCTCGATGGTTGGTGTGGGTAAGGTATTTCCGCCCAACAATAAGCAGGTTCTTAAAGATATATACCTTTCGTTTTTTTATGGAGCCAAAATAGGCATTATAGGTTTGAATGGCTCGGGGAAATCGACACTGTTGCGCATTATTGCCGGTGAGGAAAAATCTTTTCAGGGCGAGGTGGTCTTTTCGCCCGGGTATTCGGTGGGTTACCTTGCACAGGATCCCTTGGTTGACTCTACAAAAACCGTTAGGGAAATTGTGGAAGAAGGGGTGCAGCAGCTTGTTAATGTTTTGAAGGAGTACGAGGAGGTGAATTTGAAATTTGCTGAGCCCTTGAGCGATGAGGAAATGACAAAGCTTATAGAGCGTCAGGGTGAGTTATCAGACCTGATTGAACAGCACAACGGCTGGGATTTAGACAGCCGCCTAGATCGTGCCATGGATGCCCTTCGCTGCCCCGAGCCCGACACCCCGGTAAAAAACCTCAGTGGAGGCGAACGCCGCCGTGTAGCCCTGTGCAGGCTGCTTTTGCAGGAGCCCGATATTTTGTTGCTCGATGAGCCTACCAACCACCTTGATGCCGAAAGCGTGGAGTGGCTCGAGATACATTTGCAGCAATACAAGGGAACCGTAATTGCCATAACCCACGACCGCTATTTTCTTGACAATGTGGCAGGCTGGATACTTGAGTTAGACAGGGGAGAAGGTATTCCCTGGAAAGGAAACTACTCTTCGTGGCTCGAACAAAAAGCCAAACGCCTTGAATTGGAGGAGAAATCGGAAAGCAAGCGACGCAAAACACTTGAACGCGAACTTGAGTGGGTGCGTATGAGCCCCAAAGGGCGGCATGCAAAAGCCAAAGCAAGGTTGAGCGCATACGACCGCCTGCTAAATGAAGATGTAAAGCAAAAGGAAGAACGCCTCGAAATTTTTATTCCGAACGGCCCGCGTCTGGGCAGCAAAGTAATTGAGGCTCACAGCTTAAGTAAAGCTTTTGGCGATAAACTGCTTTTCGAAAACCTTGAGTTTTCGTTGCCTCCTGCCGGAATCGTTGGCATAATTGGGCCAAATGGAGCCGGAAAAACTACCCTTTTCAGAATGATTATGGGCCAAGTTGCGCCCGATAGCGGCTCATTCAGCCTGGGCGAAACTGTTAAGACAGCTTATGTTGACCAGGCCCATGCCGAAATTGACCCGGAAAAAAGCGTCTGGGAAGTAATTTCGGGCGGACACGAAACCATAAACCTGGCCGGCAGGCAAATGAACAGCAGGGCTTATGTAGCCCGCTTCAACTTTACCGGTGCCGACCAGGGCAAAAAATGCGGAGTGCTTTCGGGCGGCGAGCGTAACCGTCTGCACCTGGCAATGACCCTAAAAAGCGAAGCCAACGTGTTGCTTTTGGATGAGCCAACCAACGATATTGACGTAAATACCCTGAGGGCACTTGAAGAAGGCCTCGAAAACTTTGCCGGCTGTGCCGTAATCATTACGCACGACAGATGGTTTCTGGACAGGGTAGCCACACATATACTCGCATTTGAAGGCGATTCGCAAGTATGCTTCTTCGAAGGAAGTTACTCGGATTATGAAGAAAACAAAAAGAAAAGGCTTGGCGATACTGCTCCAAAAAGAATAAAGTACAGGAAACTGAAAGCAGATTAAAAAATTCGGGTGGTAAAGATTTGCGGGTGGTAAACAACCCGTTTATGGCGCCTCAAATCAGGGATTCCTAAAACAACAGCACAAATTAAGAAAATAACAACCCCCGATAGAAAAAGGTAAATCCCGGTATGCTGATCCCAGTACCAGCTTTTTGAAAAACCAATAAAAAAGTTTTCGTAAACCAAATGCAAGATGGGAAACTCAACCTTCCAGATAATTGATGAGAAAATATCAATAAGAGCAATAAATAGCAGGGCAAAAAAACCAACAATATAAGCAAACAAAACAATAATGGTTTTTAAAAATGAGTTTATCAATTTTATAATACAGATATTGTGCAATTGGTCTGTTTCAAAAACTTCCTTTTCATTAAGCCATAATGTACCAAGCAAAACCAAGGAGGCTATCAGCAAAAGTGAGCTCAATGTTTTCATTTTGGTTTCAAAAAAAATTCAGGAAATGAAGTGCTAAATTAACGAATAATATTTTGGTGCAATGCGGTGTTATAAGCTGAAATACAAATAATTAATGGTTTTACGCTGAGTAAAACCCTGATTTCTTCAAAACCCAAAATGTTACCTTTGTAATTTTAATAAGCAACAAATATGACAGATTTGAATAAACTTGAAATGGTCGCAACCCAACTAAGGAGAGATGTTTTAAGAATGGTCCATGCGGTACAGTCGGGCCATCCAGGTGCTCCATTGGGATGTGCCGAGTTTTTTTCGGCCATGTATTTTTCGGTGCTTCGCCACTCTCCTAATTTCGATATGAATGGCCAGGGACAGGACCTGTTCTTTCTATCGAGTGGCCACCTTTCGGCAGGTTGGTATAGTGTGCTTGCCCGTAGTGGCTATTTCGAAAAAGCCGAACTGGCCACCTTTCGAAAAATAAACAGCCGGCTTCAGGGGCATCCGGCCACCGATGAAGGCTTGCCCGGTGTAAGGGTAGCCAGCGGTTCGCTGGGGCAGGGCCTTAGCGTAGCCTGCGGGGCTGCTCTAACTAAACGTCTTAACAACGACCCTTGCCTTGTTTACTGCCTGATGGGAGATGGCGAACTGCAGGAAGGACAGGTTTGGGAGGCGGCAATGTTTGCTCCAGGGCGAAATATTGACAACCTGATTGCAGTGGTCGATTACAACGGCCAGCAAATTGATGGCCCGGTAGAGGAGGTTATGCCTTTGGGAGACCTGAAAGCCAAATGGGAAGCCTTTGGTTGGCAAGTACTCGAAATGGATGGCAATAACATACACGAAATTCTTGTTACCCTAAAAAAAGCCAAAATGCTTTGCGGAAACAAAAGGCCAGTTGTTATTCTAATGAAAACCATTATGGGCAAAGGGGTTGACTTTATGGAAGGCTCGCACAAATGGCACGGAAGCCCACCCAACGACGAGCAACTTGCCAAAGCCCTTGCCTGCCTCGATGAAACCCTGGGCGACTACTAATTTCTTAAACCAAAATCAAAAATCTTTTGGTGAAAAAAATTCTGGTCATATTGGTTTTGACTGCGCTCAATGCTGTTATGGCTCCTGCAAAGGTAAGCAGCCAGCGTGCAGCCCCCTCAACTACCAGAATTTTGGTGCTTTATGATGCATCGCAAAGCATGCTTGCCCGCTGGCAAAGCGACACCCGAATGAACATTGCCCGTAATATGGTAAACACCCTGCTCGACAGCATTGAAACCATTGATAATACTACGGTTGCCCTAAGGGTATTCGGGCATCAGAAAAGGTATCCACCACAGGACTGCAACGATACACGCCTTGAAGTGCCCTTTGGGCCAAACAACATTGACCGCATAAGGCAGCGGCTTCGAAGCATTCAAGCCAGAGGAACAACGCCCATAGCAGCAACACTATTGGAAGCGGCTAACGATTTTCCGCCCTGCTCAAACTGTCGCAATATTGTTTTGCTTATTACCGATGGGCTTGAAGAGTGTGGTGGCGACCCCTGCGCAGCAGCCCGCGAATTGCATAAAATCGGATTAGAAATAAGGCCATACGTAATTGGTATAGGAAGGAATTTCAGCGATGCATTCGATTGCATTGGGAACTACTTCGACGCTTCTACCGAAGCAGGATTCAGGGTAAGTATAAACGCAATAATTTCGCAGGTGCTCGGAAAAACAAGCTCGCAAATAAACCTTTTGGACATAAACGGCCGGCCAGGCGAAACCAACGTGGCCATCACATTTTTCGACAATGAAACCAACCGCCCCGTTCAAAACATAGTTCATACCCTCAACCACCGCGGCCTTCCCGACACTGTTTTTTTTCTAAATCCGTATATTGACTACCGCATGGTGGTTCATACCACCCCAAAGATAGAACTTAGCAGTTTCACCATAACTCCGGGCAAGCACAATATCATTGCTGTTGATGCCCCACAGGGAATTCTTAATATCAAAACTGCCGGGCAGGTGTCTATGAACTACCAGGCAATTGTAAGAAAAGAAGGCTGCAGTGAAACCCTAAAGGTGCAGCAACTGGGCACCAACGAGAGGTACCTCATTGGCCGCTACGACATAGAAGTCCTTTCGCTTCCTAAGGTTTTTGTAAAAAATGTAGAAATACGGCCCAACCACACTACAAATATTGAAATACCCCAACCGGGCATTGCCGTAATAAGGTTGCAGGCGCCTGGCTTTGCCAATATTTTGCTCGAAAACGATGATGGCCTCGTACATATTTACTCCCTGCGCGAAACCGTGGCAAACGAAACCATTTACCTTCAACCTGGGTCATACAGGCTGGTTTACAGGTCGAAGGTATCAAACAACACCGGCTTTTCGACCGAGCGGAAATTTAAGGTACAACCCGGAATGACTGTAAGGGTTGATTTGAATTGACAAACTGGAAATATAACCAACAGAAAAATGAAAGAATACACCTACACAGAGAAAAAAGATACCAGATCAGGATTTGGAGCCGGTCTGATTGAAATTGGCCGCCGCAACCCCAACGTGGTGGCATTGTGTGCCGACCTGACAGGATCGCTCAAAATGAACGACTTTCAAAAGGAATTTCCCAACAGGTTTTTTCAGGTGGGCATTGCCGAAGCCAATATGATGGGCATAGCCGCCGGCATGACCATTGGAGGTAAAATACCATATACAGGCACTTTTGCCAATTTCAGTACCGGCAGGGTTTACGATCAGATTCGACAAAGCATTGCCTATTCGGGCAAAAATGTAAAAATATGTGCCTCGCACGCCGGCCTGACCCTGGGCGAGGATGGCGCCACACATCAAATACTTGAAGATATAGGTATGATGAAAATGTTGCCCCACATGACCGTAATAGTTCCTTGCGACTTCAACCAAACCAAAGCAGCAACCATAGCAATTGCCGATTATCAAGGTCCGGTTTACCTGCGTTTTGGCAGGCCTTCAGTTCCCAATTTTACTGAAGCCAATCAAACATTTGTAATTGGAAAGGCCATTGTGCTAAACCAGGGTGCCGATGTGAGCATTTTTGCTTGCGGCCACCTGGTTTGGGAAGCCCTTGAAGCCGGAAAAATACTTTACAAAGAAGGCATTAATGCCGAAATAATTGATGTACACACTATTAAACCTTTGGATGCTGAATGCATCTTAAATTCAGTTATGAAAACTGGTTGCGCAGTTACAGCTGAAGAACACCAGATGAATGGAGGCTTGGGCGAGTCCATTACCCGCCTGTTAGCCCAAAATTTTCCTGCACCTGTTGAGCTTATTGGGGTAAACGACCGGTTTGGCGAAAGTGGAACGCCGGCCCAATTAATGGAAAAATATGGGCTCAACGCCCAAAACATTGTTAAAGCTGTACAAAAAGTATTGAAAAGAAAGACAAAGTAAAGAAAACGGATGTCGCATTATTCGGACAATGAGTTACTGAAACGCTTCAATGAATCGGAAAACCCCGGTTATGCTTTCGATCTTATTGTCAGAAAATATCAGGAACAGGTTTACTGGCATATACGCAGGTTGGTAACCTGCCACGAAGATGCAAACGACATAGCCCAAAATGTTTTTTTAAAGGCCTGGATAGCTCTGCCTGATTTCAGGGGCGAGTCGGGTCTTTTTACATGGCTGTATCGCATTGCTACCAACGAAGCCTTATCTTTTTTGAAAAAGAAAAAAACACATTTCTATTTCACAATTGAGGGTGAAAATCAGCAAACAATTAACTCGCTTGAGTCAGAAGCCTATTTTTCGGGAGATGAAATAGAAAAAAAAATTCAAAAAGCCATATTTTCTCTTCCTGAAAAACAAAGAGTGGTTTTTAATCTTCGTTATTACGACGAAATGAAATATGAAGATATGTCGAAAATTCTCGATACTTCCGAAGGTGCTTTAAAGGCATCGTACCATCACGCAGTTAAAAAAATCGAAAAATTTCTGACTTCATAATTAAACCATTGATTATTATTGCAATCAAATAGCAAAATGTTTCAGAAAATGAAAGCAGGCAAAGGTGAAATAACCCGTGAGTTGCAGCAGTTGGGTGCAAAAAAACTTGCCTCGCACAACAAGAGTTCTGGTTTTGGAGTACCCGAAGGTTATTTTGAAGGCTTTTCTTTGGCTGTTCAAAAAAAGGTAGAAGCTCAAATTCAAGAGCAAAATACTTCGAATACGCGCTTCATCAAACTGAAAACGGCCGTAAGTATTGCCGCCTCTATTGTTTTGGTGGCAAGTTTGGCCATCACCTTGTTGCTTTTGCAACCCGACAGGGAGGAAGTGGTTAACAATGAATTTTATGACATACAGTTTGAAGAATTTTTTGCCAATGTAACCCTGAACGACCGGACCTTGCTCTACGACCTGATACTTGACCAGGAGTCCGAGCCTTTTGAGGAAAATTTTTCAGGTACTGCAAACGATGATTATTTATTTGAATACCTGGTAGATGCTTCACGTTACCAGGGAATAGATCTTTCAGAATTATTTACCCAAAACGGAATTGATAACCAACGCTAAAAATCATGCTTCACTTAAAAAATCATATAAAAATGGGTTCAATCAAAAACGCAGCATTGACCGCACTGTTAATCTGTTTTTTAATGCCAGCCCAAGCTCAGCCGCCCACTGTTGCAACCCAGGATTCGCGCATTGAGGCTATTGAGTCGAGGCGAATTGCTTTTCTAACCAAAAAAATGAGTTTAACCCCCGATGAGGCACGGGTTTTTTGGCCTGTTTATAACGAATACAATAAAAAGCGCGACGAACTTACTGCCGAACATCGCAAGAAGTGGCACAAGGTCAAAGTGTCGGAAATGAGCAATGAGGAAGCGGGCCGTTATTCCGAAGACCTGATTCTTCACATGGAGCGCAATGCTTCAATAAAGAGGGAATATCACGAACGGCTCAAGCGAATACTTCCGGCCCGCAAAATTGCTTTGCTTTATGAAGCCGAGCGAGAATTTAACCGAATTCTTTTCCAGGAGGCCAGGCGCCGGGCCAGGGAAGAAGGCGCAAGCGGACGTTAATGAATTGATTAAGATAAAATAATTCGGGATTAGTGGATATTTAAATCATCCTAAAAAAATGCCTGCCGAAAAGGTTTTATCCTTGTGGCAGGCATCCGGTTAAATGACTTCGAGCATTGTTTTCTTTACCCATCCAATATTACCATTTGCAAGCCTTATTTCTACCCAATCGCCCAGTTCACCTGTAATACTGGCTTTGCTGCCTTCGTGTATTACAAACAGATCGGGGTTTGCATCCCCGGGCGAGCTTTTGGCTGTTGCCCTTTGGGCCATAATAATAGCTTCCTTTTTCTGAAATGTATGGTAATACTGTGCACGGGCCGAAAAAAAGGAAATTGTCATAAATAACAGGCCAAGCAATGAAAGGCCAAAGGCAGCTTTTTTCATACTCCGCGTTTTGAAAAACAGGTAGCCACCAAAAAGGGCAAGTGTCAGGGCCAGAAAAAGCAATGCAAGTTTGGCCCAGGTGTCGATGCTGAACGATGAATTCATCGACCTCCACCATTTTTCATAAAAAATAAGTGGAGTAGCATTAATACGGTCAACAATACGTCCATGGGCAATTTCAAGATTAAACATGGTGTTGTTGTCGCCGGGTTTGATTCTGAGCGCCCGCTCGTAATTTAAGATGGCCGGCCCCAGCCGATTATCTTTAAAATAGGCATTCCCCAGGTTGTAATACAATCCATGGGCTTCAAGTTTTTGATCAAGTACTGACTCGTAAAGCTCAATGGCATAAGAATATTGCCCTTCGAGGTAAGCCGTATTTGCCTGTTCAATCAATTGTTCGGGCCCGGCTGCAAAAAGGGGTTGAAACGAATAAAGAAAACCAAGAAATATTATGGTTGTCAGTCGCATTGCTTTTATAATCTTTTGGTTCTTAATTCTTTTTCAAGAGTAATGATGGTTTGAAGCGTTCTTTGGTAGGTTTCATCCATTTTCGAATGGGGAGATCCTGGCGCAAAACGAGCAAATTCGCATTCGCTGAGGGTTTCAATAAACCTGCCAGCAAGGTCGGAAGGCACTTCGCGGGTGTTAAAAATTTCAGAAACAGCTTCCTTATTAAGTTTCGAAACCGGAATATTGAGTTTGTCGGCCAGATAACCCCAAAGTGCCCTGAAAATCTCATCGTAAAATTCAGATTGGTTTTCCGATTTCATGAAAAGCTGCGCTTTTTTTAGCCTTTTTTGTGCCATTTTTTGGGCTTTGCGGTTTCGCAAAAGGGCCTGGTCGCTCTGCAAAATTATATGGCGTCGCCAAAGCAATAGCAATAAGCCAAACGATATAACAATGCCAAACATTAAAAAGTAATACAGCTTGCTTTTGTAAAACATTGTTCCTACCGGGCTGAGGCTGAAAACCTGGTTTTGAATGAAGCGGATGTCCGATGTAAGGTATTGTACATCTTCCTGCGTGGTGCCGGTTGTCGGGTTTTGACCAGAAGTCATTGCACTTCCTGTTACTTCTACGGTGAACGGCCCTGCTGTACGTGTAACAAACCTGCCAGCAGCCGCATCGAAAAAACTAAACTGTATTGAGGGAATTTCAAAGGTTCCGCCGGTACGTGGTATCAGTAGGTATTCAAAAGAACGGCTCCCAGTAAGGCCCCCGGCCGAAACCCTTATGTTGTCAGAAATATTCGGATCAAAAGCCTCAAGATTGGCCGGAAATTGTATTTCGGGTTTTTCAAGCATACGGAGGTTTCCGCTTCCGCTAATGTTAATATTTAGGGTAATCGGCTCATTTACATTTGTTTGTAGCGGTTTCAACCCGGCTTTCAAGTCTAAATTACCAACCATTCCTTTGAAAGAGGGGGGGCGGTTTTGGGTAGGAAGGGGTTTTACATTGAGCCGAACCTGGTTTGAGCGAAGGTTGTGTTCTGCATTTTGAAATGCTCCGAATGGCGAACCGCCAAAAAATTCGTCGAGCAAACTTCCCGTTCGTCGCGGGGCTGTCAACTTTACAATAGTAAGCATATTCAATGGCTCGATGGTTAACATGCCTGCCCTTTGAGGGAAAAGGACCACCTGCCTGATTGTTGCAACATTGTATCGTTGTCCATCTATCACCTCCTCAGTAACCTGCGGCTGATCGGCCGTAACAACGTCTTCGGACCAGAAACCCTGGTATGAGGGTAGCTTTTCAATGCTGTAGTTCGAAACCACTACGCGTGTATAAAGCTTGTAGGTAAGTGTAACCGCCTGTCCCTGATATGGGTTTGGGTTATTTACCACCGCTCTGAGAAAAATGTCGCGATCGCTTACTCCCTGATTGGAGGGCGATTGGGGATGACCTGCCGAAGGGGATGTGCTTTGGCCCCCCGCTGCTGACTGGCCTGATACTCTTATGGTTAATGGCTCGGTTTCATACCTGCGGCCATCTATAGTTGCATTGGCAGCCGCTACAGTAAATGTGCCTTCGCGTGTTGCTTCAACAATGTAGGTAAAGGAATAGTTTTCGTAATGTGTTACCTGGCCACCAATAATTTGGGATGAAGAGCTTGACGACTGATTAGGACCCGAGAGCAGGCGCAACTCGCCAAACGATGGTCCGTTGAAGCTGCCAGGCCTTTTGTTAATTGAAAATATTACCCTGAACCGTTCACCAACGGCAACCTGCGATGGGGCAGAAGCAGTAAACCTGACTTCATTGGCCCAAAGCCTTGGAAAAGATAATAGACAAAGCAGTAAAATTATAAAAGCTCGATTGTTCATGGGTTTTTTATTTTACCACTCCTTGGCCTGACGGGCAGGCGGCCTTTGGGTTTGATTAGGGTTAAGTTCTTGGTGAACATTTTGTTCCTTCTGGTTTAGGGCATCCAAAATGCGCTCTGCATCTTGTGGCGAAATCTGGTTTGGCTTAGGCTGCTGCTGCCTTGGTTGTTCGTTTTCGCCTTGCTGGGGCTGCTGATTCTGTTGCTGCTCCTGGTCATCCTGCTTGTCGTTGCCCTGATTCTGTGGCGGTTGCTCTTGCAGTTGCCGCATGGCATAAGCAAGATTAAACCGCGTTTGCTCGTCATCGGGATTTATGCGCAAAGAATTTTTGTAAGCCTCAACACTCTCGGCATACTTTTGCGACTTCAGAAGGGAATTGCCTAGATTATGATATGCATAAGCCTTTTGGCGATCGTTGGTGGCAATACCAGACAAACCCTGATACAATTGGGCTGCTTCATCAAATCTTCCCTGGCGGTAAAGCGCATTTCCCAGGTTAAACATACCTTTTAAGTTCTGGGGGTTTTGCTGCAACGACTGTCTGTACCTAACCTCGGCCTCATTAAACTTTTCGGCCTGGTATAACTTGTTGCCTTGCCTAATTTGCTGTCGGTCGGATTGTGCAAAACCGGTATTGGCCAAAACAAGCAAAAGCATAAATTTTGCAAAATACCTGATATTCATTTTCTTGAAAACCGTTTAAGATTTACCGAACAAATTAATTTTTTCGAGCCATTTGTTCTTTCTTTCAAAAATAAAGATTTCAAACACAAGAAACAAAAGTGCCAGGGTCACAAAATAATGGAATCGGCTTTGATAATCGGCAAAAACCATTACTTCAAAGGTTTCCTGTTCCATTTTTCTTATTTCGTCAAGTATTCTGTTCAGGCCAAGATCAGCCTCTGTGCTATGCCTGAATACTCCGCCTGTAGCCTGGGCAATTTGCCTTAAAGTGGCTTCGTCGTAGCGCGAAACCACGGTATTGCCTTCATTGTCGCGCAAAAAGCCTGTAAGTTGGTTGTTGTTGTAAACCGGAACCGGGGCCCCGGCATGGGTGCCAATGCCAACGGTGTGAATAATCACTCCGGCCTCAGCGGCCAATTTTGCCGCTGCTACGGGGTCGTCAATATGATTTTCGCCATCGCTTACAATTATTATTACTTTATTTTTAAGGTCTTCGCCCTGAAATGAGGCCATTGCCCTTTCAATGGCACCTCCAATTGCTGTTCCCTGCAATGGCACCGATTCGGGGCTGGCCGTACGTAGCATCATTTTTGCGGCAGAATGGTCGGTAGTTATCGGAACCTGGGTAATAGAGCTGCCAGCAAAAAGCACTATACCTATCCGGTCGTTTTCGAGCCTGTCAATAAGCCTGGATACTGCCATCCTTGCCCTTTCGAGCCTGTTTGGTCTTATGTCCTGTGCAAGCATACTGCGGCTTACATCAAGGGCAATTATTAAATCAACCCCCTCTCGTTTTGCCTCCTGCATTCGGCTTCCAACCAGCGGATTGGCTGCTGCCACAATAAGCATTGAAAATGCCATCAAAATCAGCGTAAAGCGCAACCAAGGCCTTCGCACCGAGCGCCAGGGCATTATTACCTTAAAAACCTTTTGCTGTCCAAAGCGGTTCAGCGCCTGTTTACGAAAATGCCACGAAAGCCAAAACAAGCCCAGAAGTACCGGAATCAGGGTAAAAAGATAAAAATACTGAGGATTTTCAAAACGCAATATATCCATAAATTTGGTTTAACTTTTCAAGGATTTGTTTTCAACCAGGTGTTTTTTAGCACTATTTCAATGGCAATCAAAAGCAGGGCCAGCAGCACCAAAGGTAAATATTCATCCCGTTTGCGCTTATATTCGGTTACATCAATGCGGGTGCGTTCAAGTTGGTCAATTTCTTCATAGATTTCGAACAACTTTGTCGGACTGTCGGCCCAGTAGTATTTGCCTCCGGTCATCGAGGCCATTTGTTTCAATAATTCTTCATCTACCGGAATTTCGACCATTCGGTACTGAACCCCCAAAGGAGTTTGAAACGGAAAAGGGACGCTTCCTTTGGTGCCAACGCCTATGGTGTGCAGCCTTATACCCTGAAGGCTTGCAATTTCGGCAGCCGTTAGCGGATCAATAACTCCTGCATTGTTTATACCATCGGTAAGCAAAATTATTACCCTGCTAATGGCCTGGCTTTCGCGAAGCCGGTTTATAGCTGTGGCAAGGCCATCGCCAATGGCCGTGCCGTCTTCGACCATGCCAATGCTAACCCCGGCAGTCAATTCCTTCAACAAAGCATGATCGGTTGTAAGCGGAACCAATGTAAAACTCTGCCCACTAAATACAGCAACGCCAATACGGTCGGTAGGTCGCATACTTATAAACTCAAGCGCGGTTTGTTTTGCAACTTCCATGCGGTTGGGTTTGAAATCTTCGGCAAGCATTGAGCCAGAAATGTCGATGGCAATCATAATTTCTATTCCTTCCATGCTTACCTCGTGCGAACTTAAAGATGACTGCGGACGCGCCAAAGCTAATATGAGCAAGGCCATTGCAAGCATGCGAAGCACAAAAGGCAAATGCAGCAGCCGAAGCCTAAAACTTTTTCTTACCCCCTCAATAAAAGCCGAATGCGAAAACCGGATATCGGCACCGTGCTGCCGGTATTTCCAAATATACCACGCCACCAGCAATGGTATTAATGTTAGCAACAATAAAAAAGGCCGGTATGCAAAATTTATTTCCACTTTTTCTTTATCTGGTTTAATTTGCTTTAATGCAACAACTTAAAGTTTGTTATGGGCAAATGCCGGTTTCAGACTTTCTCAGTTGGTTTTCCTTCATTAGAAACAGCTTGCGGTATGGTTCGTTTTACAATGTTCAGGGCCAATTCAATACACTCTTCGTTTTGTTTTGGCTGTGGCTCAAATTTGGCAAATTTCACCAGGTCGGCTACCTCTAGAATATACCTGAGCGATTCAGTTATATCTTCTTCTTTTAAATGTAACACCAGCGCATTCAAAATTTCTGACGAAGTCATTTCGAGGGCAATGATGCCAAAACGCTTTTCGAGGTACATTCGCAAAATGAAAGTAAGGTCGCTATGATAAAGTTTTACTTTGCCATTTTGCCATAACCTTTTGTTTTTCAGGTTTTCCAGGCTCGAAATAGCAGCAATATATGCCGGTATATCTGGTTCCTCCCAAATGCTTTTGCGGGCAGATTTTTTCTTTCTCTTTTTCAGGTACCAGTAAATAATACCAGCCATAAGGCCAACAAAAAGTGCTATTGGTATTGCCCACTTCAATATTTCGACCAACGTAACCGGAATATTAAAAATGGGTTTAATATCGAATGGCGTCGCATCCTGGGCAACATCAATCCCGCCAACCTGCCACAAAAGCGGCTCAGAGTCGAGTTTAATTGTATCTGTGGCAATAATTAAAAAAAACGGCAGGGGAGGTATTGCTATAAAGCCGGGCTCCCATGAAGTAACCAAAATCTCTTGCCGGATTCTGGTCAGGTTGTTTTCTATGGCAATAGTATCTGATTTTCCCAATGCTATAATTTCAATTTTGTTGCCGAGGGTGTCGCTGAGGTTTGGAGGCACGACAAAGGTGCCTTGTGGGGCTTCAATTTCAATTACCAGCCTTGCCCGTTGTCCAATTACCGTTGAGTCTGGCTCAAGGATTACCCTTACTTGCTGCGCTATTCCCCGAAAGGGGAAAAAAAGAAAAAGCAGGCCAAGGGCGCCGAACAAAACTGCAACCCGGGTACGATTAATATGATGGTTGTTCTGCCTTTTGAATGCCATTTTGTAAACTGCTAATTACTTCTTTTTTTGAACAGGTTCATGAGTGGCGGCACGTAATCCTTGTCGCTTGCAATGCTTACCAGGTCAACACCGGCCTTGTTAAAAAGGGTTTTCAGGTATTTGTCGTGCTCCATGTTCCACAGTTTGAAACCATCCTGCACATGGCGGCTCGAGGTGTCAATCCAGAAAATTTTACCGGTTTCCGGATCGTTGAATTTCAAAATTCCAATTGGAGGCAGTTCTTTTTCGCGTTGGTCAAAAACCCTGATACAAACCAAATCGTGTTTTTTGCTAACAATTCCCAGGGGTTCGTCAAATCCACGGTTATTGAAATCAGAAATTAGAAAGGCTATTGATCGTTTTTTAATAACGTTTCTAAGATATTTTAATGCCAGGCCTATATCGGTGCCTTTGTTTGCGGGCTTAAAGTTGATAAGTTCCCTTATGATACGCAATATATGGCTTACTCCCTTTTTTGGCGGAATAAATTTTTCTATCTGGTTGCTGAAAAAGATAACTCCAACTTTGTCGTTGTTGTTAATGGCCGAAAAGGCCAGTACTCCGGCAATTTCAGTAATCATTTCCTGCTTCAGGGCTCCAACGGCGCCAAATTCATTCGATCCGCTAACGTCAATAAGCAACATTACAGTAAGTTCGCGCTCTTCTTCAAAAACTTTTACATAAGGGTGATTAAACCTTGCCGTAACGTTCCAGTCGATACTTCTAATGTCGTCGCCATATTGATATTCTCTTACTTCGGTAAAAGCCATACCCCGCCCCTTAAAGGCACTATGATAGTGCCCCGAAAAAATCTGGCTTGAGAGACCTTTGGTTTTGATCTCAATTTTTCGAACTTTTTTCAAAAGATCGGTGGTTTCCATCCTGCTGTATTTTAAGGAACTTCTACCGTATTGAGAATTTCGTTAATTATGTCTTCTGTGGTAATGTTTTCGGCTTCGGCTTCGTAGGTAAGGCCGATGCGGTGTCGAAGTACATCGGCGCAAATGGCACGCACGTCTTCGGGGATTACATAGCCACGGCGTTTTATAAAAGCAAAAGCCTTAGATGCCAGGGCCAGGTTAATGCTTGCCCTGGGCGAGCCTCCATAGCTTATCAGGGGCGCAAACTTCTCCAACTTGAAATCGGCCGGAAACCTTGTGGCAAAAACTATATCGGTTATGTAGTTTTCAATTTTTTCGTCGAGATAAACATCGCGCACCACATTGCGGGCCTTTATTATATCTGAAGGCTCCAATACCGGTTTAGTTTTCGGGAACTCCTCGAGCATATTCCTTCTCATTATAAGTTTTTCTTCTTCGCGCGAGGGGTACCCTACAATCACTTTCAGCATAAACCTGTCAACCTGGGCTTCGGGTAGGGGGTAGGTGCCTTCCTGCTCAAGGGGGTTTTCGGTGGCAAGTACCAAAAAGGGCTCTTCGAGGGCAAAACTATTATCGCCAATGGTAACCTGGCGCTCCTGCATTGCTTCAAGCAAGGCACTTTGTACCTTGGCCGGCGCCCGGTTTATTTCGTCGGCAAGAATAAAATTTGCAAAAACAGGCCCCTTGCGCACAACAAACTCCTCGCGCTTTTGACTGTAAATCATGGTGCCAATAAGGTCGGCAGGCAAAAGGTCGGGGGTAAACTGTATGCGGCTGAAACGCGCCTTAATGGAATTGGCCAAAGACTTTATAGCCAAGGTCTTGGCCAAACCCGGAACACCTTCAAGTAAAATATGCCCATTGGCCAAAAGGCCAATCAGCAACCGGTCAACCATGTTTTTCTGACCCACAATAACCTTGTTCATCTCCATGGTCAGTATGTCAACAAAAGCACTCTCCTGCTGAATACGCTCATTCAATTCCTTTATATCCATATTGCTTTGAAGTTTATTTTATTGTGTGGCAAAAATAGATAATGACAGGCCATATTTATGCACCCAAGGCGTTAAAAAATGTTAAGCCAATTGCTAATGTGTGTTAAGCAAACCCCAAAATTTTAAATAATTCTTTTTAGCCCAATTCAGGCTCCGGTTTCTTAAAACCATTATATCCTGGAAAAATAGTTAAGCTTAAAATTTATAGATATTTTTCACTATTGTCCGATAAAGTAAAAAGGGTAGAATTTTATGCATGAGACTCCTCACTACGTTCGGAATAACTGTCAGTTAGCTTTCTATTAAAAGAGGTAGGTGGCGGCTTCGCCGCCACCTACCTCTTTTAATAACCAAAACTATTGAAAGCCCTGTTATTTCGGGCGGAGCGAGAAATCCCGTCATTTTCATCGGACAATTGTGATAAAAAAAAGTAAAAAAATTTGGAGGTAATAAAAAAACTTTATTACCTTTGTAGTGTATTAGTTATGTAGAACACTAAAACAATTAAAGATGATAACCCTAGAAAACGTATTATTTGCCTACAACCGCAAAAAACCTTTGTTTAACGGGCTTAATATAAAGCTCGACCAGGGCAATATTTATGGTTTGCTTGGCCGCAACGGGGCAGGAAAAACTACTTTGCTGAAACTCATAGCAGGTTTGGTTTTTAGCCGGTCGGGAAAATGTATGCTCAACGGCCATGATGCCAAAGACCGTGTTCCAGAGGCTCTTGAAGATCTGTATATTTTGCCTGAGGAGTTTGAATTGCCATCGGTTTCAATAAAAATGTATGCTGATTTGAATTCGCCATTTTATTCGAAATTCGACCGCGAAAAATTCAACAACCTTCTTGAAGAATTTCATTTGGACCCACAAAAAAAGCTAAACCATCTTTCGTACGGGCAAAAGAAGAAATTTCTGCTTGCCTTTGGTCTTAGCACCAATGCGAGGCATTTGCTCATGGACGAGCCTACCAATGGTTTGGACATTCCTTCCAAGAGCCAATTCCGGAAAGTAATAGCGGCATCGATGGCTACCGACCAGATCATAATCATATCTACCCATCAGGTGCGGGATCTGCAGAGCCTGATAGATCCAGTGATTATAATGGATAATGGCGAAATCATTTTTAACCGTACCATTGAAGAGATTTCGGAAAAACTATCTTTTGAGAGTTTTCATACTGCCGTAGGGGGCGAAAAGATTATTTACTCGGAGGAAATTTTTGGAGGCAAATCGGCTGTACTGGCCAATACAAGCGGGCGCGAAACCCGTGTTGACCTTGAGCTGCTTTTTAATGCAGCAATTAACCAACCACAAGCAATTAACGAAGTCTTTGCAAATCCCTCTTAACCATGAAAAACAAAAAAATACCCTTTAGTTTTAAAAGGCTTTATCATTTAATGAAAAGGCAGATATTGGGCAACCTCTACGGCTTGCTTATTGCTTCGGCCTCATTTGCAGGAGCATTGCTTATGATAACTTTGCTTGCGGGCAGGTCAAACCCGGCTAGCTTAGCTAATATAGTCCCCTTGTATTATGTGGTGCTTTTTGTGGGCGGCTTTGTTTTTACAAGTAATATTTTTTCCGAACTGCACAGCACTCAGCGCAGTATTCCATTTCTTACGCTTCCGGTATCAAGCTTTGAGCGTTTTGCAAATTCCTGGTTACTTACCGCCATAATTTACCCTTTGCTGGCCCTGTTGGTATTTACGCTAATTATTTTTCTTTCGCACCTAATTTTGGGCATTAATTTTGAGAACGGTGCCTTTTCGGCAGTCTGGTCGGCAGAAGCAATTAAAATTGTTTGGATTTATGTAATTACGCAATCCATTTTCCTGTTTGGTGCTATTTATTTCCGCAAGCACAATTTCATAAAAACCCTTTTGAGCCTTTTTGTTATTCCAAATATTATTGGATTGTTTCTGTTTATTGCAGGTTATCTGGTATTTGGCACTTTAAATTTCGGGAATAGCGAGTTTATTCATAATAGTTCGCTTTCGCCAGGGCTTGAAACGCTAATTACCAAAACCATTCCAGAAGTCTCAAAGTTTGCTTTCAATTACCTCATAATCCCGTTCTTTCTGACACTTACATGGTTTGGAATTAAAGAAAGGCAGGTGTAATTATGGAATTCAGCGAAAACCAGGCAATATACCTACAAATAGCCGATTATTTTTGCGAAAACATATTGCAGAAAAAGTGGCAGGAGGGGGAGAAAATCCCTTCAATTCGCGAGATAGCCATTCAGGTAGAGGTTAATCCAAATACTGCCATGCGCACATTCAATTACCTCCAGGACAAAGGCATTATTTTCAACAAGCGAGGCATAGGTTACTTTGTGGCTGATAATGGTTACGAAAAAACCCTCGATTTGAAAAAGGAACAATTTGTTCAGGAGGAATTACCACAAATGTTTCGTACAATGGAGCTTCTTCGCATGGGTTTCAATGACCTCGAAAAGCAATTTGTTATTTACAAACAGCAAAATCGCAACTAAGAATCGGCTCCCTTTTAAAAAAGAAAAAAATTGACACAATGAAAACAACAAACAAAATTCTGTTAGGCAGCTTCATAATCATTCTTCTCATAACTTTTATTCTAATGGTTTTGCTAAGGTTAAATATGAACCTGGGGCCAGCCATAGAAGGAAGCATGAATGTAAGTACCCAAAAAAGAGAAATATCTTCCTTCAACGCCATTGAAGCATCGGGTGCCGTAAAAATTGAGTTATTGCAAAACAATGAAATTGGATTGACCATTGAAGCCGACGATAACCTGATTGAGCTGATAATAACCGAGGTAACCGACAGCGTACTGAAAATTAGACTGAATGAAAAAGTTGGAAGGCATAAAGCCCTTGATGTAAAAGTTGATTTTGTAACACTACAGGCCCTAAAGGCATCGGCCGGAGCCAGTATTAGTTCGGTCAATACCATTGTGGGTTTGGCCCTAAGGCATATAATTAGCTCCGGGGCAATAAGTAATCTGGAACTAGATTTCGAATCATTAACCATTGAGTCAAGCTCTGGGGCCCATTCGACACTGACCGGAAAGGTTCGCGAGGTATTTATAAACAGCAGCAGCGGAGCCATGGTTGATGCCCGTGAGTTGGTAGCAGAAAAAGCAACTGTTAAAAGTTCGTCGGGTGCAATAAACCATATTTTTGTGAATAACGAAATGTCGATTGATGCAAGCAGCGGGGCCATCGTAAATTATTACGGCCAGCCAACTGTAAGAAACCAAAAAACCACTTCGGGCGGTACAATTATTAG
>CAYGDW010000049.1:0-22028 GCA_964348755.1 uncultured Bacteroidales bacterium
TGCACATCCTGCTCACGTTAGCAGACGAAATCATTTTTGTTGAAAAAGGGGGAATACCAGGCAACGTCACCACAATATGAGTGTTGAAACGGTATTGCATTATTTGCCTGAAAGCGAAAACCAAATGGCCGGACTGGTGCTTTTTCAAAACGAAGCTTTTCATATTACCTTGGGCCTAACATGGCTCCATGGCACACACCAGGTTGTGGTGCAAAAGGCCGAAAGAAATGGTGAAGCAGTGCAAAAGGTTATACTGGCCAATGCATCGCTGCCCCGAAACTTTAATGGACGCATAGAGCTAATGGCCGAAAGTAAAAATGCCCAGCTCGCATTTTACTATAAAACCGGTAAAGGTAAATGGCAACTTTTGTTGGATGGTTTTGATGCAACCTACCTGAGCACCGAAACAGCACAAGGTTTTATAGGTACAATATTGGCCCTGTACGCTTCGTCGAATGAGTAAAATGCACTAATTTAGAAGGTCTGAAAAAATTGAACCATCATAAAGAATAAAAAACTTTTACTGTATATGTTTGAAATAAAAGGGAAGGTTGCTGTGGTTACAGGCGCAGGCGGGGTGCTTGGGGGTAGCATAGCACGAAGTTTTGTTGAAGCGGGCGCAAAAGTGGTTTTGCTCGATATTCGGGAAGAAAATCTAAAGCAAAAAGTTCAGGAACTGGAGGCCATTGGCGGACAAGTGCTCGGGTTTGTGTGCAATGTGCTCGATACCGGTCAGTTGCAGCAAACCCGTGAACGCGTGCTCCAAAACTGGCAAGGAATTGATATTTTGATTAATGCAGCCGGCGGAAACCTTCCTGGTGCCACAATATCCGAAGAACAGACCATTTTCGATATGAAAATTGAGGATTACCACAAAGTTACCAGCCTCAATATGGACGGCACCATACTGCCCAGCCTGGTGTTTGCACAGGCAATGGCCCGGCAGGGGCAGGGGAGTATCATAAACATTTCGTCAATGGCCACATTTTCGGCCATTACACGAGTTATGGGTTATTCGGTGGCCAAATCGGCCATCAACAGCTTTACCCAATGGATGGCTATGGAAATGGCCACTAAGTTCAGCGAAAAAATTAGGGTAAATGCAATTGCCCCGGGATTTTTTATTGGCGACCAAAACCGCGCTGTCCTGATCAAGCCCGACGGGTCATATACTCAACGCAGCCAAAAGATTTTGGACCGAACTCCCATGAAACGATTTGGCAACATAAACGAACTTAATGGGGCAGTCATTTTTCTCTGTTCTGAAGCTGCTTCATTTATAACCGGAGTTATTCTGCCTGTTGATGGTGGCTTTAGCTCATTTAGTGGTGTTTAATAGAAATATTAAAAATGGCACTTGAAAAAACCTGGCGCTGGTTTGGGTTTAATGACCCTATAAAACTTGCCGATATGGCCCAAATGGGCGTAGAAGGAGTTGTAACTGCCCTGCACCATATTCCAAACGGTGAAGTGTGGGAGGTTGATGAAATTTTGAAGGTAAAGAAGGCCATCGAAGCACACGCCATGCGCTGGAGCGTTGTAGAAAGCCTTCCGGTTTCTGAAGGCATAAAAATAAAATCGGCCGACAGGCCGCGGTTGATTGAAAACTATCGGCAATCGCTCAGAAATATTGGCCAGTGCGGCATCGATACCGTGGTGTATAACTTTATGCCTGTTATTGACTGGGTAAGGACCAACCTGACCTACAAAGTCGAAAACGGGGGTGAGTCAATGTATTTCGATTTGCCCACTTTTGCTGCTTTTGATATATTTTTGCTTAATCGGCCCAATGCCTCAAAAGATTATCCGCCAGAACTGCTCGAAAAAGCACGCCAAATTGCCGGAAAACTCACTAAAGAACAGGCCGATGAGTTGGTTTATAACATAATTGTACTTACCCAGGGCTTTATCAACGGGGTTATTGACGGAAGCGTTGCCGACCCCAAAAGCCTTTTCCTTCAATTCATTAGCCGCTACCGTGGTATTGATAAGAGCCGCCTGCGCATGCACCTGAAGGAATTTTTGGATGATGTTGTGCCGATTGCCGAACAAGTAGGTATCAACCTTTGCATTCACCCCGACGATCCGCCGTTTCCGGTGCTAGGCCTGCCACGCATTGTTAGCACCAGCGAGGATATTGAGTGGATACTCAACGCAAATACCTCGGTAAACAACGGTTTCGCATTTTGTGCCGGGTCGCTTTCTGCCCGGGCCGACAACCATTTGCCTGCCATGGCCCGCAAATTTGCCTCACGAATTCATTTTTCGCATCTGCGAAACACCCAGCTTCTGCCCGATGGAAGCTTTTATGAATCGGGCCACCTGAAAGGATCGCAAAATATGGCTGCCCTGGTTACTGAACTGCTTAAAGAACAGAAAAGAAGAAAAGAAACCGGTAGGAGTGACTACAGAATGCCTTTCAGACCCGATCACGGAATTAAAATCCTAAGCGACTTCGACATTAAGTACAACCCTGGCTACCCGCTGATTGGCCGACTGATGGGCCTAGCCGAAATTGAAGGACTTATGGCCGGAATCGAAAATTTCATTTATTCAGAAAAATTTAATTAATCATTTTTATGACTTTGTTAGGCTTCGATATAGGTAGTTCGTCAGTTAAAGCGAGCATTATTGATTCCGATACCGGTAAATTGCTGGCATCGGCCTTTTGCCCCAAAGAAGAAATGGCTATTGACTCGCCAAAGCCCGGATTTGCCGAACAACACCCCGACACCTGGTGGAACAACCTTGTTGGTGCCACCCGCGAATTGATGCAGCAACCTGGTATCGACCCCCAAACCATTAAAGCCATAGGCATTTCGTACCAAATGCACGGGCTGGTAGTGGTTGACAACTCTCTCAGACCCCTTCGACCTTCAATAATTTGGTGCGACAGCCGTGCCGTTAGTATCGGCCACGAGGCTTTTCGCGAAATTGGAACAGGCAAGTGCCTGTCGTCAATGCTTAATTCTCCTGGCAACTTCACCGCCTCCAAACTTAAGTGGGTTAAAGACCATGAGCCGGATATTTTCAAACGAATATATAAAATGATGCTGCCTGGCGATTATATTGCCATGAAACTGAGCGGCGAAGTGTTTACAACCCCATCTGGATTGTCGGAAGGCATATTATGGGATTTTAACCAGAATATTTTATCCGGTTTAATACTTGACCATTTTGGCTTCGGGAGCCACCTGATTCCTGAGGTAGTTCCCAATTTTTCGCACCAGGGAAACCTTACGGCCAGCGCTGCTGCAGAGCTTGGCCTTAAAACCGGAGTGCCCATTGCATACCGCGCCGGCGACCAGCCCAACAATGCCTTTTCGCTCAATGTGCTCAATCCCGGAGAGATAGCCGCTACGGCCGGCACTTCGGGTGTGGTTTATGGGGTAAGCGATCAGGTAAGCTACGACCCAGAGTCGAGGGTAAATACTTTCGCCCATGTAAACCATTCGGCCTCAGAAAGACGGCTGGGAGTGCTACTGTGCGTTAACGGAACAGGAATACTAAATTCGTGGCTTAAACGAAACCTTGCAGGCAAAGCAACCGAATACGCAGAAATGAATTTGCTGGCCGCCAGGGTGCCGGCGGGCTCCGATGGGCTTAGCATTCTGCCTTTTGGCAACGGGGCCGAACGACTTATGGGCAACCGCGACCTAGGCTGCAGTTTCGAAAAGCTCGACTTTAACAGACACTCTAATGGACATTTAATAAGGGCAGCACACGAGGGCATTGCCTTTGCATTTCACTATGGCATGGAAATAATGAGGCAAACCGGTATTCACGCAAAGGTAATAAGGGCAGGCAACAGCAATATGTTTCTGAGCCCTATTTTCCGCGAAAGCCTTGCCGCCATTACCGGAGCAACCATAGAATTGTATAATACTGATGGTGCCCAGGGTGCAGCACGCGCCGCAGGTTTAGGATCAGGAATTTACAAAACTCCAGCTCAAGCATTTAATGGCCTGAAGGTAATCAATACTATTAATTCAGACCAACAACTCAAACAACCACTCAGTGAGGCCTACATTCAATGGAAAAATATACTTTTGAATAAAATCTCGGCCTACGACCACTCCATTTGCACTAAAAACTGATGCTTTTTCAAAAAAAAAAATTGAAACCAATTTGAAAAAACACAAAATCTGCATTTAAGCGAAAAATTGCTTAAATGACTATGTTTTGCCAGCAGGAAGGCTTTAAACTCAAACAACCCTTAAATATTAACCCTAATCTTATATAAAATGAGTTACTTAACAGGAGACAAAGAATTTTTCAAAGGAATCGGAAAGATAAAATTTGAAGGCCGGGATAGCGACAACCCCCTGGCATTTAAGTTTTATGACGAGAACAAAGTCATAGCTGGCAAAACCATGAAAGAGCACATGCGTTTTGCAGTTGCATACTGGCATACCTTCTGCAGCACCGGTGGCGATCCTTTTGGCCCCGGCACCATGGAGTTTGCCTGGGATGCCGCTTCCAACCCAATTGCGCGCGCCAAAGACAAGATGGACGCTGCCTTTGAGTTTATTACAAAGCTTGGCATACCTTATTACTGTTTCCACGATTTTGACCTTATTGACGAAGGGGGTACCATACAGGAATCGGAAAGCCGCCTGCAAGCCATTGTTGATTATGCAAAGGAAAAGCAGAAAGCCTCGGGGGTGAAATTGTTGTGGGGCACGGCCAACGTATTTTCCAATCCGCGCTATATGAATGGTGCTGCCACTAACCCCGATTTCAATGTGTTGCCATGGGCTGCCACTCAGGTAAAAAACGCCCTTGATGCCACCATTGCCCTGGGTGGCGAAAACTACGTGTTCTGGGGTGGGCGCGAAGGCTACAGCTCATTGCTAAACACCAATATGAAGCGCGAAATTGAACATTTTGCCCAGTTTTTGCACCTGGCCAAAGACTACGCCCGAAAACAAGGTTTCAAAGGACCATTTCTAATCGAACCCAAGCCCATGGAGCCAACCAAGCACCAATACGACTTCGACTCGGCAACCATTATTGGGTTTCTGAACAAGTATGGACTGGCCAACGACTTTAAACTGAATATAGAAGTGAACCACGCTACTCTGGCAGGGCACACTTTCCAGCACGAATTGCAGGTTGCAGCCGACGCTGGCATGTTTGGAAGCATCGACGCCAACCGCGGCGACTATCAAAATGGCTGGGATACCGATCAGTTTCCCATTAATATTTATGAGCTGGTGGAGGCCATGCTGGTAATTATTGAAACAGGTGGTTTTACTTCAGGAGGCATTAACTTTGATGCAAAAACACGCCGCAACTCAACCGACCTTGAAGACATGTTTATTGCCCATATCTCTGGAATGGATGTATTTGCCCGTTCGTTCGAAATTGCTTACAATATCCTTGAAAAGTCGCCATACCGCAAAATGCGCATCGATCGTTACAGCTCGTTCGATTTTGGCCACGGAAAAGCTTTTGAAGAAGGAAAGTTAAGCCTTGAACAACTTCGCGATTTGGCCATAAAAAATGGCGAGCCAAAACAAATTAGCGGCAAACAAGAGTTGTACGAAGCCATTCTGAATCAGTACATTCGTTAATAAATATTTTATTGTTTATGAGCACAACAAAAGACAATGGCAAAAAAGGCTATGTAATGGCCATTACCCTGGTAGCTACCCTGGGCGGTTTACTCTTTGGCTACGATACCGCGGTTATTTCGGGTGCCGTAGGTGCTCTGCAGGCATTCTTTATCGATGGCCTTGCTGAGGATACACAAAGGGCTGCGTCAGTTATTATGGAATATCGTATTTCAGTTTCGTTGGTTATTATTGGTATTGGAGTAGCCGTTTCAAGCATTTTCATGAGGTTGTTTTCCAAAAAAACCGCTAAACTACTGTCGGTATTATTGTTCGTTGTACTGTTGGCAGCGCTCGGATTTACATTTTTAGGAAAACCCCTCATATTTACCGAGTCGGTTGCAAACTCGCTCAAGGGCTTTACCATTGCCAGTGCGCTGGTAGGCTGTATCATTGGTGGCTCGATTGCCGGCAGTGTGAGCCAGTCAATGGGCAGGCGCAACGGCCTGAAACTGGCTGCCATGTTGTTTCTGTTGTCGGCAATTGGCTCTGCAATACCCGAAAAGCTCAATTTTATGGGCTTTGAGGTGATAAATGCTTTTATTATTTACCGCATTATCGGAGGCATTGGCGTGGGCATGGCAAGTATGCTCTCGCCAATGTATATTGCCGAAATTGCTCCGGCGGCAATCCGTGGTAAGTTGGTTTCATGGAATCAGTTTGCCATCATTTTCGGGATGCTGATCGTTTATTTTGTAAACTATTTCATTGCCCGCCAAGGCAACGACCAGTGGCTTGTGGAAACAGGCTGGCGATGGATGTTTGCCTCTGAAACCCTGCCAGCGTTTCTGTTTTTGGTGCTTTTGTTCTTTGTGCCCGAAACACCCCGCTATCTGGTACTGAAACAAAAGCCCGAAAAGGCTCTTGATGTGCTTACCAAACTGGGTGGGGCTAAGCAGGCAAAAAAGGTGCTGGCAGATATCACAGAGTCGCTGAGCCAAAAAGACGCTCACTGGCTCACCTACGGAGGGCTGGTGTTGGTAATCGGGATTTTGATTTCGGTATTTCAGCAGTTTGTTGGTATTAATGTGGTGCTGTATTATGCCCCCGAAATATTTCGAAATATGGGAAGCGCCACCGATACTTCATTGCTTCAAACCATAATTGTGGGTGCTGTAAACCTAAGCTTTACAGTGGTGGCAATTTTTACAGTGGATCGTTTTGGCCGAAAGCCACTTATGATTATAGGCGCAGTAGGCATGGCAATAAGCATGTTTGCCCTTGGCACTGCGTTTTATTTTCAGCAATTAGGCCTGGGAGCACTCATTTTTATGCTTACTTACACAGCCTCGTTTGCAGTATCGTGGGGCCCGGTGGCCTGGGTGTTGCTTTCCGAAATTTTCCCTAACCGCATTCGCGGGGCCATGTCAATTGCAGTAGCTGCCCAATGGCTTGCAAACCTTGCTATCAGCTGGACTTTTCCCATCCTGAACGACAACTCGTGGCTTACTGCAATGTTCAATCAGGGATTTTCTTATTGGATATACGGCCTTATGAGTGTGTTGGCAGCCATTTTTATGTGGAAAATGGTTCCGGAGACCAAGGGCAAAACCCTTGAGCAAATGGACGGGATCTGGAAAAAGAATTAAAGAAACAAAAGGAATTTATGCACCCCTGGTTTTTTAACCGGGGGTGTTTCGTTTTATGTCGGAGCTTATTAATTGATTGCTTGCACAGCCTTCTTTATTCGGCTTATACTCTCCTCCTTGCCCAATATTTCCATAATTTGGCTCAAATCAGGCCCGGTTCCGTTTCCAACCAAAGCAAGGCGCAGCCCGGGAAGTAGTTTTCCTGCAGGAATATTTTGCTCCTCCATGTATTTATGCATTGCATTATTAATGTTTTCGGCATTAAATGGCAGTAAAACAGAGAGGCGCAATGTGATTCCAAGTAACAAACCAGGTGTTTCGGGGGTCCATTTTTTTCGGACAAAGGTTTCGTCGTATTCCGAAGGGGTTGTAAAAAAGAAGGTGGCCTGGTCTGCCATTTCCGAAACAAAGTTAACTCGTCCGCGCATCAATTCGGCAATTTTGATCGCTTTCTTAGCCTCCACATCAATGCTTCTGTTGCCAAGTTCTTTTTGCAGCAAATCAGCAATTACTGAAAGTGGTTGTGCAATAAGGTACTGGTGGTTGAACCATTTAGCCTTTTCCGGGTCAAATTTGGCTCCTGATTTACCTACCCTTTCCAAAGAAAATGTTTCAATCAGTTGGTTGAGGCTGAACATTTCTTTTTCTGTACCCGGATTCCATCCCATTAGGGCCAATATATTAACAAAAGCTTCCTGAAAGTATCCTGATTCGCGGTAACCACTCGATTTTTCGCCCGTAAGGGGGTCTGTCCATTTCAATGGAAACACCGGAAATCCAAGCCTGTCGCCATCGCGCTTGCTCAGTTTGCCGTTACCGTCGGGCTTAAGCAGCAGGGGCAGGTGTGCAAACCGGGGCATGCTTTGTTGCCAACCAAAACTTTTGTAAAGCAGCACGTGGAGCGGTGCCGAGGGCAGCCATTCCTCGCCCCTTATCACATGGGTAATTTTCATCAGGTAGTCGTCAACTACATTGGCCAGGTGGTAGGTGGGCATCCCGTCGCTTTTAAACAACACCTTATCGTCGAGCTGCCATGAATGCACCTTTACTGTTCCACGGATAATATCCTCCAGAACTACCTCTTCGTTTTGGGGCGTTTTGAAGCGGATTACATAATTCTCGCCAGAATTGATGCGATTTTTCACCTCAATAGCCGGCAGGGTAAGGGCGTTTTTCATGCCGAGTCTTGACCGGCAATCGTATTGCGGATTACCACTTTTGTCGGTTTCAATACGTTTGCGCATTTCTTCGAGCTCCTCGGGCGTATCGAAAGCATAATACGCATGGCCTGTCTCAAGCAGTTGCATGGCGTATTGTCTGTACATATCTTTACGTTCGCTTTGGCGATAAGGCCCAAACGGGCCACCAACGCCGGGTCCTTCGTCCCATTGCAGTCCGCACCAGCGCAATGAATCCATTATATATTGTTCGGCGCCAGGCACATAGCGGTTCTGGTCGGTGTCTTCTATCCGAAGCAGAAAATCGCCGCCATGCTTTTTTGCAAAAAGGAAATTATACAAAGCCGTGCGTACACCGCCCATGTGCAGGGGGCCGGTAGGGCTGGGTGCAAATCGTACTCTTACTCTCGACATGTTTTATTTTTTTTAAATCAGACAAAATATATTACCCTTACTATAAGCCCAATACCAAACAAAATTAGGCCAATGCCTACAATTCGGTTTATAACGGTAAGTACCCTGGCATTTAGATATCGCTTAATGCGGTGAGCCACACTAACCTTAACAATGTCGGTTAGAAATACGGCGCCTAGGGTTCCGGCAAAAAATACCTGTATTTCTTTAGAAGGGATTCCATAATTTGAGGAAACCACGCTCATAACCCCTATCCAGAAAATGAGCAAAAAGGGGTTAAAAATATTCAGAAAAAAGCCTTTCAATATGTATTTAAGCACTCCCCGGCCACTAACGCGCACTTCTATGCTAACCGGGGCCGGCAAAACATATTTGCGGGTAAATGTTACTAACCCAAAACCCATCAGCAACAGGCCTCCAATAATGCCTACAGCTGTTTGGTTGCGCTCGTTGTACAATATTTGCAATGCCCCAATATAGCCAAGTGCAATCAGCAAAAAGTCGCTAAGGGTAATGCCAATGGCAAACTGCAGGCCAGCCGAAAACCCCCTGTGTATGCTGGTTTGCACCAGCGATATGAACGATGGCCCTATAAGAAATGCAAGGGTAACACCCAAAATCAAACCTTCGATAAGAGCGGAGGGCATGTGGTATTATTCAGATTTTTTCTGGTTTACATATTTTTCCCATTCTTCAAGTACCACTCCTTTTATCACCCTGGGAAATTTATTTTGTGCGCCTTCTTTTCCTTTCATCTTCATCCAGTCGTAAAATATGGCTGAAGGCAACACTTCTACTATAACATCCTTAATAGCGGCTATGCGCTCTACGCGATAATCGTCGTTGAGAATACTGAGGTTTTCATCAAGGGCATGCTTCAGGGCGGCCGGGTCAACCGGGCTATCGGTTCCCACAAACCATTTATGGGCAAACAGGGTGTTGTAACTAATGCCTGCAACAGTAAACTCCCGTACCTCAATGTTTAGCTGGTCTTCGGCCATTTTTACAGCCATATTCATATTTTCCTGCGAGAGGTGCTCTCCGCAAAGGTTCAGAAAATGCTTGGTGCGGCCGGTAATTACAATTTCGCTCAATTCTTTGTTTGTAAACTTTATGGTATCGCCTATAAGGTATCTGAATGCCCCGGCGCAGGTGGTCAGCAGTAATGCATACTCTTTGCCTTCTTCAACCTGGCCAATGGTAAGCGTTTTGGCATTGGGCCTAAGGTTGTTCAATTCATCAAAGTTTTCGGGATTAAAAGGCACAAATTCGTAAAACAGACCTTTGTCAAGCACCATTTGCATGCTTTTGACGTTGGGTCTGTTTTGAAATGCGATAAACCCTTCCGAGGCCAGATAAGTTTCGATGTAGGTAATAGGTTTGCCCAATAATTTTTCGAACCCCTTGGCATAAGGAGTAAAAGAAACCCCACCATGAACAAAAATGCTAAGGTTGGGCCAAATTTCGTGAATGTTGTTCAGTTTGTAATGGTCAATTATTTTTTCAATAAGAATTTGCCACCAGGCCGGTACCCCAACTATTACGCCTATGTCCCAGTCTTTGGCCTTTTTAACAATTTCATTGAGCTTGGTGGGCCAGTCGCGTTCTTTAGAAATACGTTTTCCGGGTTTATAAAAATGTTCAAACCAAAAGGGTATGTTTTTGGCGGTAATGCCCGAAAGGTCGCCTTCGAAGTAAGTGCCATTATGCTGAAGGTGAGTGCTGCCACCCAGCATTAGTATTCCTTTTTCAAAAAACGAAGTAGGGAAATCGTATCGCGCCAGTGAGAATATTTGTCTGATGCTGGTTTTTTTTATGGCACGAAGCATGTCGTTTGTTATCGGAATGTATTTACTCGAAGCTTCGGAAGTGCCAGAACTGAGGGCAAAATATTTAACCCTTCCTGGCCAGCACACAAAGGGTTCGCCATTGAGCGAACGGAACCACCATAGGCGGAAAATAAGATTATAGTCGTAAAGAGGCACATTTTGCTGAAACAGGCTTACCATGTTTTTTGAGCGAATCATTTGCCCAAATTCGAAATGTTCGCCTATGGCTGTGGTTGAAGCCCTTCTCAGAATTTTCTTCAGTTCTTTGCGCTGTATAACCTCCGGGTCTTTATTTGCAAAAATTACTGGCATTTTGCTGCGCAGTTCTATTGCACTTTTTAAAACCGATCCTAAAATTGGTTTTCCTAAAATTGGCATGGTGATATGGTTTTGGTTGCAAGTATTTTCTTAAATTTCAGTTGCCTGCCTTATCAATCCATTCTTTTACCTCTTCGGGCTTGGGAGGCGGAGTTTCCATTTTCAGTTTTTTGCGCAATCCGCAAAGCTGGTTAAAAACCTTATTTGGGTTGGCATCTTTGAGTGCAGAAAGTTCGGCAAAGCCTGCCTGCTGCAATATTGGCACCCAAACACTGGGTACTCCAATAGTTTCAAAGCCTTCGGTATTGTTGGTAACGGTCGAAACCTTCTCGGGTCTCATTTGCGGAAAAAAAAGCACATCCTGTATTGATGGGCTGTTGGTCATAATCATGGTAAGGCGGTCAATGCCAATGCCAAGCCCGGCGGTTGGGGGCATACCTGTTTCAATGGCGCGCAAAAAGTCTTCGTCTAATATCATTGCCTCAGGATCGCCGCGGCGGCCCAGTTCAATCTGCTCTTCGAAACGATGGCGCTGGTCAATGGGGTCGTTCAACTCAGAAAATGCATTGCATATTTCCTTGCCGTTGCAAATGGCCTCGAAGCGCTCAACAAGGCCTGGCTTGCTGCGGTGCTTCTTGGCAAGTGGCGACATTTCAACCGGATAATCGGTAATGAATGTGGGCTGAATAAGTTTCGATTCGCAGCATTCGCCAAATATCTCGTCTATAAGTTTTCCGCGACCCATGCTTTGGTCGGTTTCCAGGCCAAGACTGTTGGCAAAGGCGCGCATGGCTTCTTCGTCCATTGCAGAAACATCAGTACCGGTAAAATGCTCAATGGCCTCATACATGCTGAAGCGTGGCCAGGGTCTTTTGAAGTCGATATCTTGCTCTCCAACCTGCACCTGGGTTTTTCCGTGCAAATCCATGGCAATTTTTTCTACCATTTCTTCAACCAGGTTCATCATCCACTCGTAGTCGCGATAGGCTACATAAAGTTCCATTTGGGTAAACTCGGGATTGTGAAACCGGCTCATACCTTCGTTGCGAAAGTCTTTGGCAAACTCGAACACACCATCAAAGCCGCCCACAATAAGGCGTTTGAGGTAAAGCTCGTTGGCAATGCGCAGGTAAAGGGTGGTATCGAGGGTGTTGTGGTAAGTTTTGAACGGTCTTGCAGCAGCTCCGCCATAAATTGGTTGCAGCACGGGCGTTTCCACTTCAAGGTAGCCCTTGTTGAGCAAGAAGTTTCGCATACTTTGCACCAGCCGGGCACGCTTGCGAAAGGTTTCCTTTATATCCGGGTTTACAATCAGGTCTAAATGGCGCTGCCTGTAGCGTTGTTCGGGGTCGGTAAAAGCATTGTAAACAGCCCCGTCCTTCTCCTTTACAACAGGAAGTGGGCGCAGCGATTTTGTCAATATTTTGTATTCCTTCACGTGCAAGGTAATTTCGCCCATTCGGGTTACGAATACAAAGCCCTTTACGCCAATAATGTCACCAATGTCTAAAAGGCGTTTAAAAACCACATTATAAAAACTTTTGTCGTCGCCTGGGCAAATCTCGTCGCGGTTAAAATATAGCTGAATACGCCCGCTATCGTCCTGAAGTTCAACAAAAGAGGCGTTGCCCATTATGCGGCGGCTCATAATGCGGCCGGCCAGGCTCACCTCCTGGTAAAGGCTGCTGTTAGCAGCAAAATTTTCCAGAATATCAACTGCTGTTGCATTTACTTCAAAACTTTCGGCAGGGTAGGGGTCTATGCCTATCTCAAGAAGTTCTTTAAGCGCATCTCTGCGCATTTGCTCCTGTTCACTCAATTTAATGCTCATTATGCCTTATTTTGCAAATTTCAAAACCACTGCAAAGATACTGAATCTATGGCTTATTTTTTAGCAGGGGCGCAGCCAACTGTATTACCTTTGCATTTTAAATATTTTGATTTTGAAACGCAGACACCCATTGCATAATCAGGTTGTTGAAAGTATTTCCATAACTGGCTTTGCTGCCGAAGGCAAAGCCATTGCACGCCTTGGCGAGGTAGTGGTTTTTCTCAATTACGGTGCCCCTGGCGATATAGTAGATATACGGATAACCAAAACCCGGAAGAACTTTTTTGAGGGCGAAATCGTACGGATTGTGAAACCATCGACCGACCGAGCGCTCCCCGTTTGCGAGCATTTTGGCACTTGCGGTGGCTGCAAATGGCAACACCTCCAATACCCCAAACAACTTTTTTACAAACAACAGCAGGTTGCCGACAGCCTTGAACGTATTGGAAAAGTTTTGCCTGGCACTTACCAGATGCTCCCAATTGCCGGATCAGAAAAATCAGAGTATTATCGCAATAAACTCGAGTTTACTTTTTCTGACCGCAGATGGTTGACCCGGCAAGACATTGCCTCGGGTGAAGAGTTTAAAAATCTCAATGCATTGGGTTTTCATATTCCCAGACTTTTTGACAAGGTCCTCGACATAAACAAATGCTGGCTTCAGCCCGAACCATCCAATGCCATAAGGCTTGCCGTAAAAGATTTTGCCTTAAAAAACAACCTGGAATTCTATGATATAAAGCAGGAAACAGGCTTTTTGCGAAACCTTATAATTCGCAATAGCAGCACTGGCGATGTGATGGTGATCTTTGTGTTTTCGACAAACGAAAAAGAGAAAATTGAATTGATAATGGGCTTCGTTCGCGACCACTTCCCGCAGGTTACCACCCTGGCCTATTTCATTAACAACAAAAAAAACAGCAGCCTTAACGACCTTGAACCGTTAATTTTTCATGGCGAGCCAGGTATGAACGAACAAATGGGCGTTTTGAAATTTTTAGTGGGGCCCAAATCATTTTATCAAACAAATGCTTCCCAGGCCATCAGGCTCTATTCAATTGCGCTGGAGTTTGCCGGCTTGCAGGGGCATGAGCTTGTTTACGATCTCTACACGGGTACTGGCACCATAGCACTGTTTATGGCCCGCTTGGCCGCCCGGGTGGTTGGTATTGAATATGTAGATGAGGCAGTGGTGCATGCCCGCCAAAATGCTGCTGCCAACCAGATTAGCAATGCATTGTTCTTTGCTGGCGATATGACCAGGGTTTTCAATGAAGATTTTATTGACAGGCACGGCCCTCCGCACGTGGTTGTAACCGACCCCCCGCGGGCTGGTATGCACCCCGATGTGGTAAAATGCATTGCAAAAAGTGGAGCTGCCAAAGTAGTTTATGTTAGTTGCAATCCAGCAAGCCAGGCCCGCGATATTGGAATGCTAAGCAGTGTTTATAAGGTTACCAGGGTGCAGGCAGTTGATATGTTTCCGCATACCCATCACGTAGAAAGCGTTGCATTGCTCCAAAGAATTGGCCACGATTGATTTGCTATTAAAATAATGCAATAAGCAACCCCGTTTTTTTATTTTTATTGAATAAACGACACGATAATTATGAAAACTGCATTGGTAATCGGGACAACCGGTTTGGTTGGCAGACGCCTGGTAGAGCAGCTGCTCAACGACTTGGCATTTGAAAAAGTTGTTGTTTTTGCCCGCCGTTCGGGCGGATTTCAATCTACAAAGCTTCAGGAGCATATTATCGACTTCGACCACCCGGAGCTGTGGCAGCACCTGGTTAAAGGAGATGTGCTGTTTTCGGCATTGGGTACCACTTTAGCCAAGGCTGGCAGCAAACAAGCTCAATATAAAGTTGATTATACCTTTCAGTATCAGTTTGCCTCAGCAGCCGCACACAATTCGGTGCCGGTTTATGTTTTGGTGTCATCGGCCGGAGCAAACCCGCAGAGCAACTTTTTTTATATGCGAATGAAAGGCGAACTTGAGAGGGATATAAAAGGGCTTGTATTTTGGTCAATCAATATTATTAAACCAGGCCCGCTTCATGGCAAAAGAGTGGAGTCGCGCCCCACAGAAATCATCGGCCTAAGCATTATTCGCTTTTTTAATGGCATGGGTTTATTTAGAAAGTACAGGCCCATTTCTGGGGAAGAAGTGTCACGGGCAATGATAAATGTAGCTAAAAGCGTCAAGCCCGGTTTTAATGAATACGGTCTGGATAATTTGTTTAAGCTTGCCCAAATTTCTGACCAATAATTAAAAATGGCCATAACCCAAACCTTGGCCTTATTGGCCTTAGGGTTGTTTTGACTGGCCAAGTGGGGCACTTGTTTATTTTCCCGAATGGCATATTCAGGAATTTGCTCATCGAGTTTCGAATGATTGAAAACCGCTAACCGGCACAGGGTGTATTTCGAAGTGGGTTACCCTGGCCAGGATTGGGCCGCGCCGGCACCATTGTGCAAAAATGGCAATTGAGCTTTCGTCGCCTTCGGCTTCGATATATACGCTATTATCAGGCATGTTTTTAACAAATCCTTTTACGCCGGTTTCATTGGCCTTGTTTTGGGTAAAGTATCTGAATCCTACACCCTGTACCTTGCCGTAAACCCTTATCTGACATGCCTTTTGCATTCGTGTTGGATTAAAAAGGGATTACTTTTTCAACGCGTTTGTTTCTTACAAAACTTCCGATTATCAAACGCGCATCGCGGTTATCTGAGGCAGGTTTCAGCATTTCAGAAATTGCGGCCGGGGTCATTGCCTGCAACAGCTCAGGCTCGGCGTAGCCCATACTGGTAAGCTTACCCCCTTCAATCAATATCAGAAATTTTTCGAAATGACTTCGTCCTTTGTCAACAATTATCATATTGCGGGCCGGAAGGGCCGAATTTTCAATGGCATCCAATACGCGTTTGTTGTAACTTTGGGCTGGTTCAATGCCTATGCATGCTCCAAGGCATTGCTTCACAGCATAATGAAAACATGCTCCGCTGGTGCTGAACAGGCCACTCAGGTTCTGGCAAAGTTGGTGCTTATCAACCAGTTTAAACAGAAATTCGCGGCCGGCTTCGCGGTTTACAAAACTGGTATGAGGGGTTGAGGTGCCCGAAGTTTTGTCAATTTTCAGGTTTAAATAACCTGCACTGTTAGTAAAACTGTAAAGGCCATAATTGAAAAAACTGCGCCGCTGCCGGCGGTTAAAAAGTGGCTGATGTATTTTTATCTGCTCCGACTCCAATAGAAGAGCTGCCAGTTCGCTTCCCGTTTCTTCAAAGTCGATGTTACGCACCTGGCCAGCCATTTCAATGGCTTTGGCCGATTTGGCCGAACCAAAGTGCGTTTGTACCCTTTGCTTTATGTTTTTGCTTTTCCCTATATAAATTACTGCATTTTTTTCGTTAAAGAAATAATAAATGCCAGTTTTTGAGGGCAGGTTTTCGGCTATACCGGGCGGCAGGTTTTCGTGCAGGGTCAATTGTCTGTTGAAGGCTGCCGGAAAGCCATTAAGAAAACCTGCAGGATGTTTTTGCAAAAGCATTTCAAAAAGCTTTACCGTGGCCAGTGCATCGCCAGCTGCACGGTGCCGGCTGTTGTTGCTTATATTAAGTGCCTGGCAAAGCCGCCCAAGGCTGTATGATGAAAGTCCAGGTAACAACTTACGGCTGAGCTTTACCGTGCAAATATGATTGCGGGCGTAATCGAAACCCAGGCTGCTAAATTCATTGCGAATAAAATTATAATCAAAACTGGCATTGTGTGCAACGAAAACCGTGTCGCGGGTCAGTTCTACAAGGTCTTTTGCAATTTCAAAAAACCTGGGAGCATGTTTAACCATTTCGTCGGTTATGCCGGTCATGCGCGTAATAAACAAAGGAATGCGACGCTCAGGGTTTATCAGGGTGGTAAATTCTTTGACAACACGCTTGCCATCGTGCACAAATACTGCAATTTCGGTAATCTTGTCGCGGTAAGGGTTGCCCCCGGTGGTCTCTATGTCTATTATGGCGTACAAAACAATTGAAGCAATTTTTCCCTTCCAAAATTAATGCTTTTTGTTGTGCCGTATTTAAGCATTCAGTATTGATAATTATTTTTGTTCAACAACCTTAATTGCCCTGAAATATGGTTGAGTGGCGTTTTTAACCAATTGGGTAAATTTATTATCCAAGGTATTTAACTCGTATATGTCGTTTTGGCGCTGATTGCGGCGTGTTTTTCCCGAAAAGAAAATTGAATGGTTATCTCGGCCCCAGCTAAGGCCACTAATAAATACACCATCTGGCGATACCTTTTTTAAGGACAAATCTGCTTCGTTAAAAATGTGTATGATAAGTGAGCGGCCTCTGGTATTTGCATTAGGCTCTTGTTTAGTGGTGGCAATGAGCCACTTGCTTCCATCGGCCGAGGGAAAAATTATTGTCGAACTATTGAAATTTAATGGGCCAAATTTTTCTGACAAGCTAAAGTGGTTTATTAGAAGCCCTGTTTTTTCCCACTGGTACATAAGTTGGGTGTCGTGGCCAAAAACTGTTTCGCCATCTGGGGCCCATACTGGCGAAAAAATGTCGATTCCGGGGCGTGAAAGCACATATTTTTTGTCCTCGTGTGGGTGGCTAACAATCACCACCCGATAGCCGTTACTTTCACCCTGAGCCATTGCCGAGAAAAGGAAGCGATTTTCGGTTGGCGACCAGGCCGGGTTCCAGGCTGTGCCCTGCACATCATCTATAATTTTCGTGTTGCTGTTAGGAAAATCGAGAATGGCAATGCGTTGCTTGTTGCCGATGTTTGCAACATAAGCAAGGTAGCGGCCATCGACCGAAACCGATGGCTCGTTGCCTTTGCCTGCTTTGCTGTGCGTTTGGTCGCTAAGCCCGGATATGTGTATGTTGCCATCAGTTACATAGGCCAGGCGTTCGAGTGTTTGAATAACTGGCTCAGGTTGATTGCACGAAACTAAAAACAGGCTGAACAGCGCCCATAAGGTGTTTTGTAAACCTTTGACTGGGTTCAATTTGAAAAGTGTCATTAAATTCTGCTTTTTCACAAAGAGGTCTGCTTTGATAAAGGTGCCACTCTATAGCAAAAACCAGGCCGCAATTGCCTGTTTGATATATTAAATTCTCCAATAAACTAAATCAGAATTAAAATTGCTTTGACTTGAAAAAAAAGGCGGAGGCTGTTTTAAAAATCACTATTGTCCGGTAAAGTATAAAAAGGGTAGAATTTTTTGTCCGAGATTCCTCACTACGTTTGGAATGAAGGTCGTTTAACCTTAAATAACCAAAACTATTAAAAGCCCTGTCATTTCGGGCGGAGCGAGAAATCCCGAAATTTTTGTCGGACAGTGATGAACCAAAATTTTAAAACTTACCACCAAAAACTACATTACCTGCCATTCAAAGTGATGGTTTTTACAGGTTTTAACACGAATTTATTTTGTGAATGTGCTGTTTTGTGGCTTTAAAAATCTTTTCGTGACAGACTCCTGCCATTAAAAACAGATACGCGGTCAGGTTAGCTGCGATGTGCAATTTGGGCATCGGGTAGCATTGAGCGGAATCTGGCTAATACAATAGGGGCACTCCTTGGTGGTTGGAGCGGCAATCAAAGCAGGCTCTTCTTTTTTCTTAAGCCGGTTTAATTGTTTAATAACAATGAAAATGGCCAGGGCAATGATCAGAAAGTCGATTACAGTATTAATAAACACACCGTAATTGATTGTGGCAGCGCCAGCGGCAGCAGCCTCGGCAAGCGTGGCGTACTTTACTGGCCCCAGGGTTGCAAACAGATTGGTAAAATCGACACCGCCAAGCAATAACCCAATAGGCGGCATAATAACATCTGTAACCAACGATGATACAATTTTGCCAAATGCTCCGCCAATAATGATACCTATGGCCATGTCCATTACATTGCCCTGTACGGCAAATTCCTTAAACTCCTTTACAAATCCCATTATAAATTGTTTTGGTTAGTGAAAATAATAAATCAGTGATTGTTTATGTATTATTCAGGTAAATTTAACTTAAAAAATAATTTACCGGTTATTTAAACTTAATTTATATGCATTTCAAATAAGCTAGCTAAAACTGTGTTTTTCCTTTGTTTTGGGGCATATTAATAATGTGGTATTTTTGGCAAAATGGGTGGGTTTTGTCTGAATGCCATAATTGCCTGAAGTTTCGGTACTTATTATGGTTCAAAATCTGTTTCACAGGTTTTTTAAAACCATTGCCGAATCTAATTCCTTTGGGAAGGCTTTGCACAGCATTGGGGGATTTCGCCATTCCAGCAAATAATGTGTCCACGGGAAAGGGCAATTTCCGAAACCCTTGTCGGGATTTGTTTCCCAGCAAGTTGTTTCTATGTCAGGATACTTTATAACAGCCTGGTTGAGTTTTTGCTTTTCGTTTAAAAATTTTTCCGAAAGGAAAAAATTATACTATTCAGAACCAATGCCCGTAACTGCAGCCAAATTAAATTTTTTGAAGTTTACATTATAAATCCCATGGCTGTGTGCAAATCTTAACATATCGGCCATTTGAAAATAGTTTTCACTTGTACAACCATGTTCCACATCAGTTCTGTTTTTGTGCCATGAAGTATTTCGGTTAGGCTTTTTAACCTTAATGTAAAATTTTGAAAATCAGAGCCTTTTCTTATTTTATTACACTATTGTCTGATAAAGTAAAAAAGGGTAGAATTTTATGCATGAGATTCCTCACCAGGTTCGGAATGACAGTCAGTTAGCTTTTTATTAAGGGGGTAGGTGGCGGCTTCGCTGCCACCTACCCCCCAAATTGCCAAAATCATTGAAAACTCAGTCATTTCGGGCGGAGCGAGAAATCACGTAATTTTTGTCGGCCAGCAGTGATTTTATTTTATACTTCGCTTATGCCATCAATGCTCACCGATTTGTTAAGCTTTTGACAACTCCATAAACCTCTTGTCCATGTTGTGGCCGTAAGTGTGTTCGCGCGGGCAAATGGTGCAGAAAATATTACGGTGGGCGCTGAGTTCGAGCATAATGGTTGAGGCCATGGCTACACGGGTGCTGCCACTAATAGTTAACCAAAGGTGTTCAACCTTGTTGAACAGATATTTTAAAAGGTTAATCCTTTTAGGATGCTGCCTTATCCTGTTTATGGCCTTAAGTAACCTTTTGCGTTTCATTTCGGCTTCTTTTAACCTGCCATTGACACATTGAAGCAGCGCAAAATTATTCAAACCAAAGTTATGCCTTAAATGATGGCTTAACCTAAAATTTCGAATCGTAAAAATTTTAAAAGTCAGATTTTAATCATCATTTTATTTATTGGCAATTTTTCCAGAGAGCCTACTCTTATTATGTAAATACCAGGTTTCAAATTCGATAAGTTTATCTGAAGATTAAAACCATCATGTACCTGATATGGCTGAGCCGAAAATACTAAGGTCCCAGAAACAGAGTAAATTGAAACATCAGTCAACCCTGTAATGCCAAAAAATTGCAGATTTAAGGTATTTTTTACCGGGTTATTGAAGAGAATCCTTACTACTTCGCCCGAGGGTGTACCATTGGTATAGGGTAACTGATGGGTTACAAGTTGTATGCCTACAGGCAGGTGGTCTGACATATTAAACAGGGCGTTGATTACCGTGGCAGGAGCGCTATTGTTGACGGGATAAATCAAAGATTCGTTTAAGCGAATGCCATCCTGGCCTGTAACTTTATAACTGTCATTGACATAACGCAGGCCCTGATCTCCCATCAATAACGACCTGGAAAACAGTATCATGTCGAATCGGTCGTCAAGGCCACCCGAAATAAAGCAATCATGGAAAACAGTTCTGGTGCTTTGGGTATGATACCTGGCCACCTGGGGGTTGTTAAACCAGTCTCCGGGCACATTTACCGGGTCGTGGAACCTGTAAATTGCCTCGTGGTATTGCGTAAGTGTTTGAAATGCCTGTTCGTAAGCGCTTTTCATGTTGAAGTCGGCCAGAAACATAACATTTCCGCTAATATTCCTTGAGTCTAAATACTCCATTACTGCCGAAGCTTCGTTTGCCCGTCTGGAAAGGTCGGTTGCAGTGGAACCTGCCTTAAAGTGGGCAACCAACGCCGTTAAAAAATAGTATCGCCCGCAGCAAGTCTCGGCCAGTCGTTGTAATACAAACGGTAAAGATTAATATCGCGTGTTATAGAAGTAACTACATCCTGCGAATGTAGGCTGAATTTGTTGTGATTGAAAAACAACATATTTACAATGTTGCTGCCCCGAATATTGGTAAATTCTGCGGCGCTGAACTGATTCCGGCCAGATGAATTAAATACTTGATTCAACAGTCGGGATGCATTGACGCTAGGATTTGATGAAGGCCCAATCCCTAGTTCATTCACAGTAAAAATATCTGGCCTGGTATAATTTACAATCAAAGAAAGCCATTGGTCTTTCTGGTCAATGTTGTTATTGCTGCTGGTGCAACCTGATATATTAGTGCCATAATTCAACAAGTTGTAGTGTACTACTCTTATAGTGTCCTGAGCAACAAGGCTGCTGGCACATATTATTAATCCAACCAATGTTAACACTATTTTCAACTGCATAAAATTTTTTCTTAAATGTTTAATTAGCCTGATTTATCTGAGGCGAGCGAAATGTTCATTACTAATTTTCCTTAGTTCAGTCAAATTTCATTTTTGTTTAATCAGGTTTAGTCCTCAGGTTAATTTGTGTTTTTCTGCTTACATATTCGTTTTCTTATATTTTGGCAATTTTTAAAAATGTGGGTTTGCTTTTTATGTTTAACCAGGGGGTTTGATTGCATAGGGGAGCTGCTGCCTGAAATTTTAAATTATTTGCCAGAATTGTTTCGGGGCCTCTCCATTTCTGCATTACATGGCTTGTATGGCATAGTGAAAGACCCGGAAACTGCTTTTTCCCAGGTCTTGGTAGCTCCTAAGTTAATTAATATTTTACCATCAGTTGATTTTACACCGACCCCGGGTATGTGCATCGCAAATTTGCTTATGATAATCTGCATAATGGGTTGTAAAATTATATTTTTGGTGAATTGAATTGGTAAAATTACTTAAACCTTACGTGTTGTGCGATTGAAAAAAACTGAAAAAAATCGTAAAAAAACAACAAAAATAGTTGTGCATGTCACTGATATTCAGTATATCAGAGCATGTTTTCTACCACAAAAATGCGCTCCGACATGCACAACCTGAAGACGAATTTCGACA
>CAYGDW010000050.1:0-21666 GCA_964348755.1 uncultured Bacteroidales bacterium
TTAAAATCCTGTGGCCATTGCGGCCGTGCCGGTTCGAGCCCGGCTCCGGGTACAACAACAGCCCCGCCTTTTTTTATAATTGGCGGGGTTGTTTTTTTAAGACCAGAATGATTTTCACGCTTAATATGTTAAGTTTTTATAGTTTTGAAACCCCAAAACATTTTGAAATGACTTCACCAAAGGTTTTTATCATAAGTTCCATACTGCTGTTTTTTAATACTGCATGCCAATGTGCACGGCCTTCGCAAGAAAAAGGCGCATCACCAGCCAAAACCTGGCAACAATGGTGCCCGGGAGCGAAAGACCTGCCGGTTTTTTTCAGCGAAAGCGATAAACAGTTTGCCATAAAGGCCATGCGGGAAATATCGGCAGAAATGCCGCAAGCCCACACACCTGAGATTGTTATTGCCCTTTCGGGGAGGTTTTTGGGGACACCATATTTGGCCCACACCCTGGAAGTTAGGGAACCCGAGAAACTTGTAATTGACCTGGCTGGCATGGATTGCACCACTTTCGTGGAACAAATGCTGGCCATGGCGCTGGCCGTTAAGCAAGGCGATAGCTCCTTTGAAGATTTTGTACAGGTTCTGGCTTGCATACGCTACCGCGGTGGAATTATTGACGGCTTCCCCTCGCGCCTTCATTACTTTACCGATTGGCTTCAGGACAATACCCGCAAAGACATTCTTGAGATCGTGAGCAATGGCATTGGCACCGAAGTTTTTGATACCCGTGTTTGGTTTATGACCGCGAACCCCGGTGCCTACCGTCAGCTCCAAAACCCCGCCTTTATAGAAAAAATGAAGGAAGTAGAAAAAAATATTGCAGCTTATAATATGAAATTCATTCCTAAAGCGAAGATCAAAGAAGTTGAAAACCTGATTAAAAATGGCGATATCATAGCCTTTACCACCGATATTGGCGGGTTGGATGTGTCGCATACCGGCTTTGCCATTTTTGAGAACGGACGTCTGCACCTGTTGCATGCATCTTTAAGAACCAACAGGGTTGAAATTACGCCGGTAACCCTGAGCGAATACCTGGCCCCAATGCGCAGGGTTACAGGCATACTGGTGGCCAGGGTAAATTAAAGTTATTTTCTGAATTTGCGGATAAACTCTTCCACCTCGGGAACGCCCCCCTGATATACAAGATAACCGTTGTAAGGCTCGCGTGGGGTAATATCGTCATTAATGGGTGTAAGCATAATCTGCTTTACTTCTTCCAAATCGCTGGTTTGGCCAAGGGCCCAGCCAAGCTTAATGTAAGCCACTTCGGGCAGAAGGTTTTCGCCGGGTATTACACCAAGTGACATCATTTCGCGGCCGGTTTCATACACAAACATTTGCACGTAGCCCCAAAGTGTTTGTACGGTCATATAAACTGCTACGCCAGCCCTTTTTGCACGGTCAAGGGCCGGATACAGCGGTTTGTTTACATGCCCAAGCCCGGTGCCGGCAATTACAATACCCTTATATCCATTGTCAATGAGCGAGTCAATCATATCGGGCATCATATTGGGGTAATAATACACCATGGCCACTTTTTCTTCGAAATATGGCATTATTTTCACTATTCGGTCTTTTCGCCGGTGGTTGTAATTGGTCTTTATGGGTTTAAGGCCCTTGCGGGTAACTGTGGCCAGGGGCGTTTCGCCAAGTGTGCGAAAAGTGCTGCGGTATGATGAATGCATTTTGCGCACACGGGTGCCCCGGTGCAAAAAGGCATACTCGTCGGAGGTAGGCCCGAACATACACACCATTACTTCGGCAATGTCGCCATGGCCGGCGGTGTAACAGGCATGCATCAGGTTCAGGGCAGCATCTGACGAGGGCCTGTCGGAAGAGCGCTGCGAGCCTACAAGCACTATTGGTATAGGAGGGTTCTGAATCATATATGTTAGTGCTGCTGCAGTATGGTGCAAAGTATCGGTGCCATGCCCTATCACTATTCCTTCAATACCGTTTTCGATTTCTTTGCCAATGGCAACAGCCAGCTTTTTATACTGCATGGGGCCCATGTTTTCGCTAAACACGGCAAACACCTTCTCGGTGGTAAGGTTGCAGATATCAGCCAACTCGGGCACTGCTCCGTACAACTCGCCGGGCGAGAAAGCAGGAATCACAGCACCTGTTCTGTAATCAAGCCGCGAAGCAATGGTGCCCCCCGTGCCAATAAGTTTAACTTTTGGCAGTCCTTCAGTAAATGGGAATTCCTTTTCGGGGATCTTGTAATTGGCTTTCTTATAGCCTGTTTCTTTCATGGCCAGAATGGTGTCAACGGCAATACCCACGTTGTAGCCGGTTGCAATCTTCAGCACAATGTGGCGGTCATCATCATTTTCGGCCCGCGGCAAAACCGTGCCCGCAAAGTTGCCACGGCTGGTTTCGATGGTGGCCTGCCCCCACACCCGCACGTTGTAGTTCTTTAGCACTTCAAGTGCATGGCCTTTATATCCCTGGAAAAAATCTTCGCTCATTAAATTAGGTTTCAGGTTTTTGGTTTAAGCTTCAAGGTTGATAAATGCTTTATAATTGATTTGCATCATTTTCTCATCTTCTCATTTGCTTATCTTCTCACCTTCTCATTTCTTCCCATTTTCAAGGGCTTCGCGCAATTCACGAAGGCTAATATTGCCCACTGCATTCTTCCGGAGTTGGCCCATCATCCAATTGAATTCGGATGAAGCGTTATTCCTTGGGCTGTTGGCAATAAATTTCTTTTTCAGAAAACGTACTCCGGCCAAAATATCTTCGGTGTGCTGGGGTTTAAAATTTATGCTTACCAGTAAAGAGTCAAAATCCATTTTGGGGTGCTGCACCAGAACGGGAAGCATTAACTTTATTATTTCGAGATCAAGGCCGCGTGACTTAATTTCCTTCAGCATTTCAACCACCTGTTCATAGCGAAACCCAGAAGAAACTTCAAAATGCCCTTCCACATACCGAAGGCGATGACCCAGCAAGGTGCCCGCAAAAACCGGATCAATCCCGAGTTCGCAAACCATTTGGTTAAGTACCGGGAATAAGTTTTTCTTCAGTATATAGCTATATGTATCTTCGGGCACATGCCAATGTTGCATTTGACGGTAAGCCTCAATAGCTTCAAGGGGCAAGTCTTGGGCAAGCGCATTGATTTGCTCCTCTTTCAGTGGGATGGGGGCCGAATCGGTGTCGGGGTACATGCGGTCGGCTCCGGGAAGCACGCGTTCAAAAATGGTAGTTCCGTTTTCGAACGATTTGCGCGTTTCGTTTGGCACTCCGGTAAAAGCCATCCGGCAGCGCTCTTCTATGGTTTCGAGGGCAGTACGCATATCTTCTGCAGGCCCCCAGCACAACACCAGTGCATCATCGGTCTTTGCGCCAAGCATTTTTCGCAATAGGGCATAAGTCTCCTCATTCTCAATGGTTTTCAGCTCTTCGGAGGTGGTCATGTTGGGCTTTTCAATACAGGCAATTACCTTCAGGCGGTCGCTTATCTCATCGGCAAACACTTTCCCGGGTTGGGTAAAGTGCGAGAGCAGCCCGCCAAAGCGGGGCAGGCAAACGGCATAAAGCTCCTGTTGATTTTCCTTCAGGTTTTTAAGGACTTTTGAACGGAAATCGAAAAAAACCGGGTCAATCTTTTGCCAGCTCATTTGCCAGGCCTCGGGCTTTTTTATCCGCTTCAGCAATTCATTGCGAATTTGGAGCAGGGCCCACTGCCTGAAAGCTTCGTTGTGGGTTAGTTCTGGTATCCATTTAATGTGTGCCACTCCTTTAATTTCCACGCGGGAGCCGCCGCGGCAGCTCACATTCACATCCTGGCGCGCGGCTCCCATGCCCGTGCGTACCTTGCCAGTGCTGCGGTTTAAAAAGCGGATAAACTGACATGCTTCGGCAACCTCGCCGGGGTTTGCCATATCGGGGTAGGTAACTGTTTCGATAAGGGGCATACCAAGGCGGTCGGTGCGGAAAATGCGGGTGTGGCCAATGTCAGAAACTTCGCGGCACGAGTCCTCTTCAAGGCTCAATTGAATGAGCCTGATCTTTTTGTGGCGCAATTGAATCTCACCTTCAACCCCAATGATGGCCGTTCGTTGAAAACCGGTAGGGATGCTGCCATCGAGGTATTGTTTTCGGGTTATATGCACTTCGCCCACAATTTTGAGTTTTTTCAGATGGCTAACCAGTATGGCAATATCGAGTGCCTCGCGGTTCATTGGGAAGGGCGGAGTGTCGTCAACCTCGTAGGTGCAGGTGGTGGCGTTTTTAATGCGGTAAACAATTTCTTTGCGGGTTTTGAACTCCATAAGGGCGGTGCCATCATACTCGCCAAGCTCGCTAAGGGTGGGCCTCATGTGGCGTATCACTTCGGCGTCAAAATCATCGGGGGCATGGTAAATACCGCAGGGGCACCGGCAAAAAAGCTTCTGGCGGGTATTGAGCTGCTGGTGAACCTCAAGCCCCGACATGAAGCCAATGCGGTCGTAGTCTTTTTGGGTGGCCTTTTTTCGGGATACATACCCAATGGCCTTCATAGTTTGGCGGTAGTTTACAAGGGCATCCGGTTTCTTCTTCATTAAAGACGGCATTTATAATTGGGTTTCTGTCTTCATGTATTTCACATTGCGCTCGGCAAGATACTCCATTACAAATTCGAAATTGTCCTCATCCATGCCAATAAGTTCGGGCGGAAAAACACCTTTGCCCGTAAATCGGCCTTGCACAATTAGCTCGGCGCAGGCGGTAGCCGTAAACCCTGTTGTTCGGCCCATTGACGATAGTTTGGATTGGGTATCATATTCATCATAAAGATTATAAACAATTTTTTTGGCCTTCCCATTCTGGCGGCCCGAAATTTCAATACGCATAACAGTAAATTCGGGCTCCTCCGGGCCAAGCTTCCAGTCGTTTATAAGGACTTTGCTGGTAAAGTCTATAGGGCGGATGGCAGTATTGTTTATGGTAATTGGATTTTTATCGAAGAATCCGGCGGTTTTCAGGGCTAGTATTAGTTGTATGTGTCCGGGGTAGCGCAGGGTTTTTTCGCGCATATTTGGAATATGGTTCATGTTTGCGAGCAACGACCTCAGGCCATCGGTATAAAAAGCCTCAAGGGTGCCAACTTTGTTAAAAAACAAAAGTTCGGGTTCGCTCAGAGCGGGCTTTGTCATTAACTTTCCTTTTTCAATAAAACGTGCCGGCCTTATATATTCTTCTACCACATCGAGTGGCGAAAAAGGCGCCTTGTAATAAAAGGGATACACCTTAATTCGGGGCAACCCGCCAACCACATATTCGAAATTTTCTATATCCATAAATTCGTTGTGATAACCTACAATCATATTGGGCATACCCGGAGCAACCCCGCAGTCGGTAATGGCCGTTACCCCTTTTTGAGCGGCCAGTGCGTTGAGTTCCATAAAATCTTCGGGCATAAAGGAAATATCTACAATGTTTTTTCCAGTTTCAATAACCGTGCGTACAGTATCAAAACCCATAAAACCTGGCACAGCCGAAATCACCAGGTCGCAACCGGCCACAATGGCCGCTACCCGCTCCTCCTCCATTAGGTTTACACCTATCGTTTCAATCGGGTAATTGTTTTTAAGATAATTCAGGGAATCTTGGTCTATATCGGCCGCAATAACCTTGTGCCTTGTGCATAAATCAATGGCAATGGCCTTCCCTACCATGCCAGCTCCGAGAACCACAATTTTGCTCATGTTAAAAAAAATTTATGAATACCCTTAATAAATACTGCTTCGGCTAAGTTATTAAAATTGTAAATTGCCTGGGGTTAAATCCTCAAAAAGAAATTCCACGTTATGGGGTGGTAATTGGTAACTTCCAGTAATTTTGCATACTGTAAAAACACCCGTCACTCCCCTGCCAAGCTGTTAGTTACATGCAACTTAACCAGAGTTCAAACATACATTCGGGGCGCAAGAATGTAATAATTGCGGCCATGATTATATTGGGTTTATTATACCTTGTAAGGTTGTTTCATATTCAGGTGCTGGACCCTTCTTACAAGCTTTCGGCCGACAACAACGTGTTGCGTTATGTTACCGATTACCCAGCCCGAGGGCTAATTTACGACCGCAATGGCGTTTTGCTGGTTTTCAACGAAGCCCATTACGACCTGATGGTAGTTCCGGGGCAGGTTCGCAACATCGACACCCTTGAATTTTGCCAGCTTCTGGGCATAGAAAGGGAAGTGTTTGAACAGCGACTTCAGAAGGCCCGCGAACATTCGCGTTTCAGGCCATCGGTTTTCGAAAGCCAGTTATCGAAAAATACTTTTGCCGTTTTTCAGGAAAAGATGTTTAGTTTTCAAGGTTTTTTTGTGCAACCACGCACCCTGCGCAAATATACATATCCCATGGCCGCACATTCGTTTGGTTATGTGGGCGAGGTAGGGCCACGCGAAATTGAACGAAACCCCTACTATCGCATGGGCGACTTTATAGGCATAAGCGGCATTGAACGCTCATACGAAGAGGTGCTTCGCGGGCAGAAAGGAGTGAGGGTGCGCCTGGTTGATGTTCACAACCGCGAAATTGGTTCTTTTGAAGAAGGTAGATTCGACACCATTGCTATACCCGGCAAAGACCTTTATACCACCCTTGATGCTCAATTGCAGCTTTATGGCGAACAACTTATGCACAATAAAAGGGGAAGTATAGTAGCCATTGAGCCATCGACCGGCGAGATTCTGGCCCTTATATCGGCACCAGGCTACGACCCAAACCTGCTGGTAGGCCGCGTGCGTTCGAAAAACTACGGGCAACTGCAACAAAACGAACTCAACCCATTGTTCAACAGGGCATTAATGGCCCAATACCCGCCCGGATCGGTGTTTAAGGTAGTAAACACCCTGGTTGCCCTTCAGGAAGGAGTGGTAAACCACAATACCAGCTATGGTTGTGCAGGAGCTTATTTTAGTGGCGGCATTACGGTTCGCTGCCGAAACCACCCAAGCCCGGTCAATGTAATTAGCAGCATACAGTTCAGTTGCAATACCTACAGTTGTATCACATTCCGCAACACCTTAGACCAGCCCAGGTTTACTAGTATGCAGGAAGGTTTTAACAACTGGCGGCGCCACGTGATCAGTTTTGGGTTTGGAAGGGAATTTGGCAGCGACCTTGCCTGGGAGCTTAGTGGCCTGGTGGCTACGTCTGACTACTACGACCGTATTTACGGGCCACGCGGTTGGCGGTCACTTACCTTGATTTCGCTCGCTATCGGGCAGGGCGAAATTGGCACAACTCCCGTGCAACTGGCCAATCTTGCTGCTACAGTGGCCAATAGGGGTTATTATTATACCCCGCATATTGTAAGGGCAATTGGCCATCCCGACAGCCTTCTGGCAAGGTTTCAGGTAAAAAATCATACTACAATCGATAGGGTTCATTTCGAGGCAATGGCCCAGGCTATGCATAAAGTTGTTGAAGCAGGCACAGGCCGCTTCTCACAAATACTCTCCATCCCAACGGCTGGCAAAACCGGCACCGTGCAAAACCCGCACGGCGAAAACCACAGCGTTTACATTTCGTTTGCTCCGGTTGACAACCCTAAAATAGCCATTTCGGTAGTGGTTGAAAATGCCGGGTACGGTTCAACCTGGGCAGCCCCTATAGCAAGCCTAATGATAGAAAAATACCTAACCCGGCAAATTAGTCGCGACTGGTTCGAAAAGCGAATATTCGATGCAAGTTTCCTTACAAACAGACCATGAGAAAACAGTTCGAATTTCATAAAAACATCGACAAGCCTATCTTGTTCCTTTTTATTGTAATGATTTTCATGGGATGGCTCAATATATTTGCTGCCGAAGTAACCGAAGCGCACCAGAGCATTTTCGACATTAAACAAAGCTATGGCCGGCAGTTGCTGTTTATCATTACTTCACTGGTATTGGCTTCGGTCATCCTTTTTTTCGATGCAAAATTTTTTCCGGCTTTTGCCTACCTCATATACGGGGCAGTTTTGGTGCTGTTGATTGGGGTTTTGTTTTTCGGGGTCGAAATAAATGCTTCGCGCTCATGGTTTCGAATTGGCAACTTTGGCCTTCAGCCTGCCGAATTTGCCAAATACGCCACAGCACTGGCCATAGCCCGCTTTTTAAGCGAGCTTAAGGCCCGAAAACCCGATATTTCTGTCGGGTTGAAAATCTTTGCAATCATCGCTTTCCCAGTAGCATTGATATTTTTGCAGAACGACACCGGAACCATGCTCGTATTTTCGGCTTTTGTACTTGTTATGTATCGCGAAGGATACATAAGCGGCCTGCTTCTGGTATTCGGTATTTTGGCGGTTTTTCTGTTTGTAATGACATTGTGGTTTAATGAGTTTATCATTATTGGCGCATTGGCCGTTATTGCCCTTATAGGTACTGTTATTTTGCGCAGGCGCCGAAAAGCCCTTGTTCAGTTTTTGGCCCTGGCTACCATACTTTCGGGTTATATATACTTTGTTGACTTTGCCTTTAACACCTTTTTGCAACCCCACCAGAGGCTGCGCGTTGAAGTACTTTTTAACGAAGATGTTGATTTGAAAGGGGCCGGATACAACCTGCACCAATCAAAAATAGCCATAGGCTCCGGTGGCTTTTGGGGCAAAGGTTACCTTAAAGGTACCCAATCAAAATACGACTTTGTACCCGAACAAAGCACCGACTTTATTTTTTGCACCATTGGAGAAGAATGGGGCTTTGTGGGAAGCTTTGTTTTTTTAAGCATGTATATTGCATTTATTGCCCGCCTTATATTACTGGCCGAAAGGCAAAGGTCGGTCTTCAGCCGGGTTTTTGGCTACAGCGTTGCTTCAATTTTGTTTTTCCATTTTTTTATAAACATTGGAATGACCATTGGAATGGTACCAGTTATCGGGATACCTCTGCCATTCTTTAGCTATGGTGGCTCTTCGCTTTGGGGTTTTACCATTATGATTTTTACTTTTCTGAAACTTGATTCGAAAAGATTAGACCTTCTTTAAAACATTTCGGGAATCAACACCCGAACCTGGCTACTTTAGGGAGGTCAGTCCGCCTGGCCATTGCGGCCATATCAGGGCATTTTTAACTACCCGTTACGGGCTATTAATTCCAGCCGACTCATGTCATGAATTATAATGTTTTTCCCCGAAAGAGAAATAATATTGGCTTTTTGAAGTGAGGAAAGGCAGTTGATGACACTCTCCTTAGAATATCCCACAATATTGGCCAGTTCCACACGGCTCAGGGGAATCTGAAAGGAGGGGCTCTCGAAAATACCTGCCAGTTGAGAAAGCACGGTGCAGACTGCTCCGTCAACATTTTTGTAACTCAGATGAACCAAATCGTGTACTATTTTACTTGTATCAACAGACATTTTGTACAACAAAGCCACGGCAAGGTTACCATTTTCGCGAATCATTTCCTCAAATACGCTCCAGTCGATAAGTCTGACCGCAGAGGGTTGTATGGCTCCGGCCGAGAAATCAAAAGTACGTTTTACAAAAGAGCACATTAGCCCAATGAACGAACCGGGAGCCACAATCTTCAGCACAGTGCTCCTTCCATTGTCTTCAACGCTCAGCTTGGCCATACCCTCTTCAAGGTAAAGAATGTGACTGGCCATGAAACCCTGCTTTAAAATAGTTTCGTCTTTGCGGAAATAAACCAGGCTGGAATGCTTCATTATCAGCTCATGCTGCTCGGGGCTAAGGTACGAATACCAGCTTTTATTCTGACTTTTTTGCAAATCCTCCATGGCTGCACGGCTTTAATAGTGCAATATTACGTTTTTTTTTATGAAAAAGCCCGGCTATTAAACAAAGAAACCCCAGCCTCGCCTTCCAGGTTGTTATTTTTCTAACAACTATTTTTGTTTCAATAAAAAATTCAGTTATTGTCTAACAAAAAACCAAAGATCATGTCCGATTTAACATTCAGAATCAAAGCAGAAAGCGCCACTGCGGCAAAAACTATTGTAAGAGCGCGCAATTTTGAGATCGTTGTTGACGAGCCAGAGAGCCTTGGTGGAAGCGACGAGGCCCCAAATCCGGTTGAGTATGTGCTTGCAGCATTTGGCGGATGTCTTAACGTAATTGGTCACCTGCTTGCAAAAGAAATGGGTTTCGAACTAAGGAGCCTTAAAATTGACATCTCGGGCAAGCTGAATCCGGCCAAACTATTTGGTCAAAGCGAGGCTGAGCGCGCAGGCTACAAAAGCATTACCGTAAGAATAAATCCCGATTGCGATGCCGATAAAGCTACACTGGAAAAGTGGCTCCAGGCAGTAAAAAACCGTTGCCCAGTAAGCGACAACCTGCAATATAATACCCCTGTTGATGTAAAACTTGCATAAACAAAACACCCTAAACAAGGCAGCCCCAGATTGCGCAAAAAAGCATTATGGGGCTTTAATTATTGGGATGTAGGCTTGTACCAAAGCCAAACACATTATTAAAATTATTGCTTCAATAGCTATTATTCCTTAAAGTTTTTATACTTTCGGTTATCAAAAGCCGGAAATATGAAAATTGCCCTGTTTGGCCGCGAATTCAATCCGGCCTATTTCAGCCATGTAAACACCCTGCTTTCAGCCCTCGAAACCCGGGTGAGCCAGTTTTTGGTTTACGAAAGTTTTTATGCCTATCTGAGCAGCGACCACAACTTCAACCGCCCGGTTAAAACTTTTAAACAGGGTGATGTACTTGACCCAGACACCTTTTGTATGATCAGCATAGGTGGCGACGGCACCCTGCTCGACACCATTACCCTATTGCAGGATTCGGGCATACCCGTGCTTGGAATCAACACCGGCCGCCTGGGCTTCCTTTCGGCAGTTTCGACCGACGAGGTTGCAATGGCTGCCGAGGCTCTCTTGACCGGCAACTTTACCTTAGACCGGCGTAGCCTGTTGCACCTGGCCGCACCCGACTACCTTTTCGGCACGTTTAGCTATGCCCTCAACGAACTTACCGTGCTCAAACGCGACACTTCAACCATGATTTCTATAAGCGCTTATGTTGATGGGCAGTTTCTGAACACCTACTGGGCCGATGGCCTGATTGTGGCCACACCAACCGGATCAACAGGGTATTCGCTTAGTTGCGGTGGGCCCATAATTTCGCCCGAAAGCCGAAATTTTATCATTACTCCCATAGCTACCCACAACTTAACGGTAAGGCCAATAGTAATTCCCGATAGCAGTACCGTTAAACTGCGGATTACCGGCCGCTCTCAGGAGTACCTGGTAGTGCTCGATTCGCGCTCAAGGCCCCTGTCAACTTCAGTTGACTTAGTCATAAACAAAGCCCGCTTTTCGATAAACCTGATATGCCTGGGGCAAAAAGATTTTTTCAAAACCATTAGAAACAAACTGGCATGGGGTTTCGACAAAAGGAATTAACCAAAACATATCTGGCGTACAACTACTAATTTCCTGAGTTTTATTTAAAAAAAGCTAATTTTGTTTTTTTACAAAATTAAACTGGCAATGAGAACCACTCTGACAGTTTTACTGCTTCTTATGCTCGCAATGCCACAGGCTAAGGGCCAACTCTGGATGCGCGAGCGACAGTTTGTGATTGCCGGGTTTGGAGCCACCGGATTTTTGGCCGACCTGGGAGGGGCTGATAGAATTGGTTCGCAGGACTTTCGCGATTTCGATTTCAGGGCTGTCAAGCTTGGCGGAAAAATAGGATACCGGTATTTTGTAAACTACGACCTGGCCTTAACCGGAAATCTTGCATTTGGCTATGTAAAAGGCGATGACAAATACACAGATGAACCCTTTCGAAACAACCGGAACATTTTATTTCGCTCGCCTTTGCTGGAAGCATCCATTCAGGGTGAGTGGTTTTTTTATACAGATGGGAGGATTGGTGCCCGTTTTCGCGATCAAACCCGAAACATTGGCTGGATTGGCTTCCGGTTAAGGGCATATATGTTTGCCGGTATTGGAGGATTTTTCTTTAATCCACAAGGGTATTTCAAAGGCAACCACTACCTTACACTAACCCATGCAACCGTAGGCCAGGAAAACCTTCCACGCGACGGATGGTACAATTTGCGGCCTTTGAGGACCGAAGGACAGGGATTTTCTGAGTTTCCAACCCGAAAAAAATATAGTCCGGTAAGTATGGCTATTCCAATGGGTTTAGGCCTGACTTTTTCGCTTACCCGCGAATGGAGCCTTGGCCTTGAATACGGATTCAGAAAAACTTTTACTGATTACCTTGACGACACCAGCACTACATACATTGACCCGGCCGTTTATGGGGCTAACTGGACAAACCCTTCAAGGGTTGCACTTGCTGAGTATTTTTCGAACCCAACCAATTATTCCATGGGAAACGCACCAACCATGCCGGGCCAGCAACGCGGAAGGCCCCAAAACGACGACTCATATATGTTTTTGTTTCTTTCAGTGCAATACAAAATTATTAGCGGCCCAACAAACCGGCGCTGGGCTCCTTTCTCACGTTAAAAAGCAAATAAATTCTGCAAAATATTTACCAAACACATACGTTATTTTTTCGATCAGAGGAGCTTTCCTGCATAAGGCTTGTTGCAATTAAAAATATGCAATCACAATTCATTTGATGATAAATTTCAAATTACCGGTTTTGTTAAAAAATATCTGCACGGGCTTAGCAATTCTCTTGTTCGTTTTTGCTTTTTTCCCAAATACTGGCTTTGGCCAGAAAAATGAGATTGGAATATTTTTCGGAGGGTCTTACTACCTTGGCGATTTGAACCCGCACAAGCAGTTTGCACTTACGCGTATTGCCCTGGGCGGTTTATACCGGCATAACTTTACCCCTCATTTTTCGCTCAGGGCAAATGGTATATTTGGAAGCGTTGAAGGCAATGATGCCCTGATAAAATACAACCAGGACCGCAACCTAAGGTTTGTATCGCGGGTAAACGAAATATCGGCCCAGGCCGAGGTTAACTTTTTGCCATTTGTTGCCGGCAATCTACAAACTCCGTATTCTCCTTTTCTTTTTTGGGGGGCAGGTGCTATCTTTTTTAACCCACAAGCACAGGATGAACAAGGAAACTGGCGTGAGCTAAGACCCTTGCGCACCGAGGGCCAGACCGAAGAAAGCCAGTACGGGCCTATTTCAACCAGCTTTGTTTTGGGATTCGGGCTTAAATTCAATATAAGCCGCAACATTTCCGGGGGAGTTGAGTGGGGTATGCGCCGCACAGGCACCGACTACCTCGATGATGTAAGCACCACTTATGCCAACCTTAATGATTTGCCTGGCGGAACCTCACGCTATTTTGCCGACCGATCGCTGAGCAACCCGGGCCAAAACACTGGTTTGCAAAGGGGAAACCCACGAAACAACGACTGGTACTCTTTCGCTGGCTTCGTTATAGCCTTTAAAATTAAGGACTTTAAACGCAGTACATGCCCCGCTTTCAATTAAAAATTCTTAAACTTTGGGGCAACCCTTTTATTTCTCGAAACATTTTAAGAAATTTGTGCCACTTTTCTTGGTGCATAATTTATTGACAGGAATGGACTTAATGCAGCAGATTAATCTTGAAAAAATCCCCAGGCATGTAGCAGTGATCATGGATGGAAACGGGCGTTGGGCAAAACACAGGGGCTTGGAAAGGATTTTTGGCCATGAACATGGGGTTGCTGCAGTACGCGAAACTGTTGAAATTGCAGCAGAATTAGGTGTTGAATACCTTTCCTTTTTTGCTTTTTCTACCGAAAACTGGCGAAGGCCAAAGGCAGAAATTGACACCTTGATGGAGTTGCTGGTAAAAGCAATTCATGAAGAAACGCCTGAGCTAAACAAAAAAGGGATAAGGCTGCTTGCCATTGGCGAGCTTGAAGCGCTTCCGCCCCAATGCCGCCATGAACTGCAGGAAGCCATGACCCTTACAGCAAACAACACCCGCCTGACAGTGGTAGTTGCCCTTAGCTACAGTGCCCGCTGGGAAATTACCAATGCCGCAAAAAAAATTGCTGAAAAAGTACATTCAGGGCAGTTGCACCCCAATCAGATTGATAGCCACCTTTTTGAAAACCACCTTGAAACCAGCGGAATGCCCGACCCGGATCTGCTAATACGCACCAGTGGCGAATTGCGCCTAAGCAACTATATGCTATGGCAAATGGCCTATTCAGAACTTTATTTCCCATGTGTGCTCTGGCCCGACTTTCGAAAAACTCACTTCTTGCAGGCAATCTTCGAATACCAAAAGCGCGAAAGGCGCTTCGGAAAGGTGTCAGAACCTCAGTGCTAACCAAATTGTAAATATATTTCCAATTCTTTTGAATGACTTTTGTTTAAACAAAAAAATAATGCGCCAAGCCAGGTATTCCTCCAGTTACAGCACCCGAAATTTTAATCATTTTAGATACCCTGTGTTTATTTTGTTCATTCTTTGTATGGTTTGCGGGCCTGTTTTTACAGTTTCGGCCCAGCAGGTTCTTACCGGAAGCCAGATTCAGATTGACCCTAACAGCCCCCGCGAATACCGTATTGGAGGCATTTCGGTTACAGGAGCAGGAGCCAATATTGATGACAATGTGGTAATAAGCGTTTCACGCCTTTATGTAGGCCAAACTGTTCTAATACCTGGCGAACAAATTTCACAGGCCATCCTGAACCTGTGGAAACAGCAACTTTTTCAGCATGTAGCCATTTCTGTAACTTCAATTCAGGGCGAAGCCATTTTTCTGAATATTGAACTCAGAGAAAAGCCCAGACTTACCCGCTTCGAGTTCATGGGTGTAAACCGTGCCGATACCGACAAACTCCGTGAGCAGCTCAACCTTATTCGTGGCGATGTGGTTACCGATGGCATGTTATACAGAGCCGAAAGCACCATTCAAAATTATTTTATTGAAAAAGGCTTTTTGAATCCCCAGATCAGGATCAATCAAATACCCGACACGGCGAGAGCAAATAGCATTGCCCTTGAAATTGAAATAGACCGTGGTCAACGAACACGCATTGCAGCTGTAAATGTTTATGGCAACCAGGCGCTCACTGACGGCCAGGTAAAACGCCTAATGAAAAAAACCCGCGAGCGTAGCCTCCGATTTTTATTTAGTTCGTCAAAACTTGTACAGGATCAGTTTGTAGAAGACAAGCAAGCCGTCATTGACCGGTATAACGAAATTGGTAAGCGCGATGCCCGCATAGTAAAAGACTCTATTTACTTTGTCAGTGAAAACCGTATCAATATCGACCTGCACATTGAAGAAGGGCCAACATATTTTTACCGGTCAATAACCTGGATTGGGAATACCGTATATCCTACCGAAGCCCTAAGCCAGGTACTTGGTATTAGTCCCGGAGATGTTTACAATCAGAAATTATTGCAAAAAAACCTGTCAATGAATATTGATGGTGTTGATGTAAGTTCCGTTTACCTTGATGCCGGATACCTGTTTTTCGACATTAAGGCCGTTGAAACCTCTGTTGAAAATGACTCAATTGACCTTGAACTTCGCATTTTTGAAGGCAAGCAGGCAACCATAAACCGTGTAACGGTTCGTGGCAATGATCGTACCAACGACCATGTAATCATGCGCGAGATCAGGACCAGACCAGGCCAGCTATTCAGCCGCAGCGACATAATCCGTAGCCAGCGCGACATAATACAATTGGGCTATTTCGACCAGGAAAAGATTGATGTTATTCCCCGGCCAAACCCTGCCGATGGCACCGTTGATATTGAATATGTGGTTTCAGAAACCTCATCCGATCAGGTTGAACTATCAGGTGGCTGGGGGGCAAACCGCATTATAGGTACCGTTGGGCTTACATTCAACAACTTTTCTACACGCAACCTGCTTAACAGGCAAGCCTGGCGGCCATTGCCCACTGGCGACGGACAGCGCTTCTCGGTTAGGGCACAAACTTATGGTCGCGGTTACATTTCGTACAGCATGTCGTTTGTCGAACCGTGGCTGGGCGGCCGAAAACCAAACTCATTGAGTGTTAGCCTTTACCAAACAACACACCGCACAAACCTGGCAAAAAGCCACCCTGATTACGGATACTATTCAATTATCGGTGCAAGTGTTGGTTTGGCCCAAAGACTTAAAGTACCTGACGATTTTTTCTTTTTACAACAGTTTATAAATTACCAAAACTACGATATTTTAAACAGCCCAATCCCATTCATTATCAATAGCGGAAAGTCTAACAACTTGAGCTACAACGTGGTGTTTGGACGAAACTCTATCGATGCCCCACTCTTTCCCAGAACTGGATCGGAAATCTCCTTGTCGTTGCAATTAACCCCACCCTATTCTGCACTAAGTGGCAAAGACTTTTCAAACGCCCCCGACGAAGAAAAATACAAATGGCTGGAGTACCACAAATGGAAATTCAATACCAGTTGGTTTACACGATTGGCAGGCAATTTGATTTTAAACACCCGGACAAGGTTTGGTTTTCTTGGTTATTACAACAACGACATTGGCTTCCCGCCTTTCGAAAGGTTTTACCTTGGAGGCGACGGGCTTTCAGGTTGGGAGATTGACGGACGGGAGATCATTTCGCTGAGAGGTTATGCCAACTATTCGCTTACACCTACCAACAGTGCAGGAAGGGAGATAGGCGCTACTGTTTTCAATAAATATACCGTTGAGTTGCGTTATCCAGTGGTACTAAGCCCCATGTCAACCATTTATGCCCTCGCCTTTGTTGAAGGCGGGAATGCCTGGAAAAACTTCAGAGAATTTAACCCCTTCAACATTAAACGCTCGGCAGGTGTAGGCCTCAGAATATTCCTGCCAATGTTTGGGCTACTGGGCATCGACTACGGCTATGGGTTCGATATCATACCTGGTAGGCCCGACGACAGCGGCGGGAGATTCCACTTTTCCATCGGAAAGTCTATTGATTAAAAAAACAATTTAAACAAACGCCTGGAGGACGAATAATGAAAAAAACTGCAATTTTTGCCGCATTGATTCTTTTGGCTGGTTTTACATTTGCCCAACGCTTTGCCTATATCGACTCGGGCTACATTATGGAAAACATCCCGGAGTTTAAAGCTGCAGAGCAGGAGCTTGAGCGTATTAGCGTTGACTGGCAGCGCGAAATTGAGCAGAACTTTTCCGAAATAGACCGTCTCTATCGCGAATACCAGGCCGAAGCTCCACTTCTGCCCGAAGAAATGCGTCGCCAGCGCGAAGAAAACATTATTGGTCGCGAAAGGCAGGCCAAGGAATTGCAAATGCGTCGATTTGGCCGCGAAGGCGACTTATTTGTTAAGCGCCAGGAACTTATTAAGCCTATTCAGGACAGGGTTTACGAGGCTATTGAAGGTATTGCCACCCGTGGCAACTATGCCGTTATTTTTGACAAATCGGGCGGAACCTCGATGATTTTTACTGATGTGCGTTTCGACCTGAGCGACGAGGTGCTTAAGCAATTGGGGTATAGAAGATAACCCACCCACTTATGAATTAAAACCGGCCCCGAGCCGGTTTTTTTATTTGCCCAGAAGCCGTTTTATTTCATTGAGCTTCATAAGCGCTTCAACCGGAGTCAGGGTATTTATGTCGGTATGCAAAATGTCGTCTTTGATCTGCTCAAGCAAGGGGTCGTCGAGCTGAAAAAAGCTAAGCTGAAAGCCATCCTTGCCCTTTTTTGAGGGTTTTGAGTGCCCTCCGCTGCTTTTGCCCGTAAGCATTTCGTGGCTGTGTCCTTTTTCTAACTGGCTCATTATTTGGTTTGCCCTTTCAATAACCAGCGAAGGCATGCCGGCCATTTTGGCCACGTGAATACCAAAGCTGTGTTCGCTTCCGCCGGGCACCAGCTTACGCAAAAAAATGACCTGGTTGTGCAGTTCTTTTATAGAAACATTGAAATTTTTAATCCGCGAAAACGAAACGGCCATTTCATTCAGTTCGTGGTAATGGGTGGCAAAAAGGGTTTTGGCCCTGAACATGGGGTGCTCGTGCAAAAACTCGGCAATGGCCCAGGCAATGCTTATCCCGTCGTAAGTACTGGTGCCGCGGCCAATCTCATCGAGCAAAATAAGGCTTCGGTTCGAGATATTGTTAAGTATGCTGGCCGTTTCATTCATTTCGACCATAAAGGTCGATTCTCCCGAAGAAATATTGTCTGATGCCCCAACCCGGGTAAAAACCTTGTCGATAAACCCAATCGATGCATTTGCTGCCGGCACAAAACAGCCCATTTGGGCCATTAGCACTATCAGGGCGGTTTGCCTGAGCAAAGCAGATTTTCCTGACATATTGGGCCCCGTAATAATCATAATCTGCTGATGCTCGTTGTCGAGCAACACATCGTTGGCCACGTATTCTTCGCCAGGTGGCAATTGCTGCTCAATAACGGGGTGGCGCCCCGAGCGAATGTCGAGTACGAAACTGTCGTTTATTTCGGGCCGCGAGTAGTTGTATTGCCTCGAAACAGAGGCAAAACATAGCAGCACATCGAGACGCCCCACCACCCCTGCGTTTACCTGAATTGGCTCAATATACTCCTGAATGGCCTGAACCAGGGAATTAAAAAGTTCTTCTTCTTTCTGAAGTATCAGGTCTTCGGCCGCCAGAATTTTGGTTTCATACTCCTTGAGCTCAGGCGTAATATATCTTTCGCAGTTTACAAGGGTTTGCTTGCGCTCCCAGTTGTGTGGCACCTTGTCTTTGTGGGTATTTGTTACCTCAAGAAAATACCCAAAAACATTGTTGTATGAAACCTTTATGTTTGGGATTCCGGTTCGTTCTATTTCGCGCTGGCGCATGCCTGCCAGGTAATCTTTGCCTGAAAAGGCAATTTTCCGTAGCTCATCAAGCTCTTGCGAAACACCATTTGCAATAACATTGCCTTTTGCAACCACGGCCGATGGCTCACTCCTTATTTCGGCAGCAATGCGTTGGCGTATAAGGCTACAAGGATTAATCTGGTCGGCAGCAGTTTGAAGGGGCTTGCACTGGCTCTGGGCACACATCTGCCTTATTGGCTCAAGGGCCTCAAGGGCCTTTTGGATCTGCAGCACTTCGCGCGGATTAATTTTACCTACTGCCACTTTCGATATGAGGCGTTCAAGGTCGCCAATATCCCTGAGGTGGTTTCCGATTTTTTGCGAAAAGTCATGGTTGTTTATCAGGAACTCAACCACATCGTGTCGCTCGTTTATCTGGGTACGGTCTTTTAGTGGAAGTACCATCCAACGCCTCAGCAGCCGGCTTCCAATTGGCGAAATGGTGTGATCAAGAACCTGAATCAGTGTAGTGGCATTCTCGTTGGGCGAATGCAGCAACTCCAGGTTGCGTATGGTAAACTTGTCGAGCCACACATACTGCTGCCCATCGATGCGCGAAATGCGCCCAATATGGCCAATACGGTCATGGCGGGTTTCTGAGAGATAATGCATAACCGCCCCTGCTGCTATTATACCACATTGAAGCCCATCAATGCCAAAACCTTTATACGAAACTGTGCCAAAATGCTTCAAAAGCAAATCGTCGGCAAACTCGCGGGTAAACACCCAGTCGTCGAAAGTGGTAGTATAAAACTTCCCGCCATAGGTCGATTGAAAATGGCGAAGCTGGTTTTTTTGAACCACTACTTCGCTGGGCCTGAAGTTTTGCAAAAGTTTATCTATATAATCAGTTTTACCCTGGTCGGTAAGAAACTCACCAGTAGAAACATCAAGAAATGCAACTCCAACAAGTCCTTCGTTGAAATGCAATGCAGCCAGAAAGTTGTTTTCCTTATGGTTGAGCACCTTGTCGCTAAATGCAATGCCTGGAGTAACCAGCTCGGTAACCCCCCTTTTTACGATCTTTTTTGCAAGCTTCGGATCTTCCAATTGCTCACAAATGGCTACCCGCTGCCCCGCCTTTACCAGTTTTGGCAGGTATGTGTCCAAGGAATGGTAAGGGAAACCGGCCAGCTCAACAAACGAGGCCGCACCATTGGCACGACGGGTAAGCACTATGCCAAGTATTTCGGAAGTCTTTACAGCATCTCTGCCAAAAGTTTCGTAAAAATCGCCCACCCTGAAAAGCAAAAGGGCATCAGGATGCCTGGCTTTGATGGCATAATATTGCTTCATCAAGGGCGTCTCTACGTAATGCGATTCCGATTTATTCAAGGCAGTGATTTTTTACTTCCAACAAAAATAAAGAAAATCGCTAAAGACATACACTTTTGTTAAAAACTCAGTTGCAAAAGGCCTGTACCAAAAAAAAGCATCTGACACAATATTCTTTGCATGTATTTTAATGGAATGTTTTTAGCTTCTGCAGTTCAATGTTTATCGAATATTTTTTTTAACCCGGTCCTTGTAATAATTAAAACCATGCGGCAAAGCCAATGCAAACACCCCGATGTTTTCTATTGGTTTGGGTTCATAAAATTAAGTGTTATACGGCATGCACTTGGCAAATAGCAACATACTTTTATACTGAAATAAACTGTTTGCATTTTTATCTTTTTTAGCTAAATTAAATTTTTCATTCGTCCGAAACATTGAAATAAACCCTCAAAGCACTACCAAATGAAAACTCATTTTTACAAGCCACTTTTGCTGGCTGCTGCAATTGTTCTTTTTGGCCTGGTGGCATGCGAAAAAGAACATCAGGATTTCGGAGATGAACAAGGAGCGAAATCAGAAAATAGTGTTATCTACAAAACACAACCGGCAAATGGCGCACCGGTTACTTTTGGCTTTTGGGCAGGCAGGCATATTAATGCCGGCAATCTTTTGGTGAGCAACGACGAACAAAACCTCTACATTACTTTTAAAACGACAGGAAACTGGTGGCTCCAGCTTACCCATTTGCATATAGCCACAACCCTGGGGGGGGTACCAAACCGGAATGGTACACCGGTTCCTGGGCATTTTCAATATAAGACAACGCATAATCCAAGGGTGCAGACTTTTACATACACTATTCCAAAAACCTGGGCCGAGGGTCAGAACCTTGTAATTGCAGCCCATGCCGAAGTGGTATTGCTTGACGCCAATGGAAGAGTAATACAGTCAGAAACAGCCTTTGGCGGCGATACACCAGGGCCAGGCAAGCGTTGGTGGTTTTGGGCTTCATATACTGTTGGCAGCGGTAGCAGTGTACCAGATCCAGGAACAGGACCCGGAGGCGAATTCGTATTTAAATACTGCGCAAACGCGTGGGCTATTGACACACTGGGTAGCTCGTACATAAACGGAGTTTTAGTCGATGGCGTTTTTTTCAGAAAAGTGGATGAAACCGCCCAAATCAAGGTCCCAATGATTGCAGCCAACAATGAAGGAAAACAAATTACTGTAGGTCATATTACAATAAACAATGTAACTCCGCTCAGCGAAGCATATATCGAGATAAAAGTAAAACCTGAATATGCTTTGACGGAAGTAAGGCTATATTTAGAAAACAATTCTCCCACATCATTGGTGTTAAATAATTTTCATGAGTTCCTGTTTTCAACGCCCCAACCTGAATTCAGAATTTTTCTCAACAATCAGAAATTTAATTCGGTTGACTTTGATTCAGGAATATTTTTTGTGGCAGCCAATGCAAAATTTTGCCCTTCAACAAACCAAAGACTCTCATCCAGATAAACTTTTTAATCATTTTTTTTAAAAAAAATACTCCAACTGCCCCACAATTTTTTGGGGCAGTTTTGTTGTTCATTATCACCTAAATAGCTATTTGTCAAAACTTTACTG
>CAYGDW010000051.1:0-21606 GCA_964348755.1 uncultured Bacteroidales bacterium
CCCTGTCATTTCGGGCGGAGCGAGAAATCTCGTAATTTTTGTCGGCCAGTAGTGAATTTTTATAAGTAATTTTACTAAGTTTTTTTAAGAATTCAACCATCAGCAAATATTTAAAAATTTCTTGCCTTATAGTAAAAAAGGTCGTTACAGAATGATTTCTTCAATCAGGAAGCCCAGTGCCACTGGGAAATATTACCCGGGCAATGAAAATGCACTTAGAGATTTAATAACAAAAATGCTAAGTTGATGAGAAGCCAAATATTCAGTCATTGGGCAACAAAGAAATTTTAGGCGGAATAGTACCTCATGCCGGATATGTTTATTCGGGACGCACGGCCATGCATTTTTTTGAAAGCCTTGCCCAACAGAATTACCCATTCGAAACAGCCATTGTTCTTTCTCCAAACCATTCGGGATGGGGCCCGGGGGTTTCTCTCGACAGCCATCAGGCCTGGGAAACCCCGCTCGGAATAACCAAAATTGATTGCGAGTTGCAATCTCTGCTTCCGGTCGAAATTTCTGCCGAAGCCCACCAAATGGAGCATTCGGCAGAGGTAGTATTACCCCTGCTGCAATTTTTTTTCGCCCACAGTTTTAAAATTGTGCCAATTAGTCTTTGGGATCAATCGCCGGTTAAAGCCCGTTGGCTTGCAATACACCTGCTGGCCGCCATAAAAAAGCTCGGAAGAAAAATTATTGTAATTGTCTCTACCGACTTCTCGCATTATGAAACACCAGAGCATGGCTTTGAACAAGACCAAAAAGCCCTAAGCCGCTTAGCTCAATTCGACATTATTGGGTTTTATTCCGAAATAAACCGCCACAACATTTCAATTTGCGGTTACGGCCCGGTTATGACCCTAATGGCCATGGCCCAATTACTGTACCAGAAGCCAGCCTTTGAGGTGTTGCACCGCAGCCATTCGGGCAAAGCAATGTACTCGCAAGAGGTGGTAAACTATATTTCCGGAATTGTATTTAATGCTGGCTCATAAGACTTTTTGAAATTTCAGGTAATTTTTTCTTAATTTTACCACTATGCAAATAGTGCTTAAATAAATGAAAAAGTTATGGCACAAAATCAAAAAGACAGTCACATAAATCGGTTGCTAACCGCCTATGAACAAATTATAGCCAGGCTGGTGCTATATTGCCTTACCGAACTACCCTTTCCAGTAGGGCTAAAAAAAACAATAGATGTACTCAAAGGCAATAAATCTACTTATGCAATAAATCACGGCTTTAACAAACTCAAAACCTTTTCTGTAATTCCCGGCTTTACCCGCGACCAGATCTCAGACATTATTGATATTATGATCAACGCCGGATTTGTAAGCGTTGAAAATATAGTGGTAAATGAAGAGGAACTTCCGGTATTGAAAATCACCCAAAGAGGCGCCGGATTTCTAAACGGCAAGTCCGAACACGAATTTGTTCTGCTCGATGCCATAATGGACAAGGATGTAGCCGATATTTCTGAAGAAGACCAGGACCTTTACTACAAACTAAAACTTGCCCGAAGGCAACTTGCCGAAGAAATTGATATTCCTGCATTTATGGTATGTTCCAACACAGTACTTCGCAATTTGTGCATAAAAAAACCCATGGAAAACAGAGAGTTGGAAAAGATAAAAGGTGTGGGGCCTGAATTTATGGAAAACTACAGCAGGCAGTTTCTTTATGTAATCCGTCAGTACGTAACCCGCGAAAAGAACGTTTAACTGAAGCATTTTGGCTTACCTTTGCGCAAAATTTCTATGCATGGAATTGCGCATCGGTGAGTTTGCAGCACTATTTACAGCTGTGTGCTGGACCATTACCGCATTGGCCTTTGAATCGGCCAGCCGAAAAGTAGGTAGTGTTTCCGTCAATATTATCAGGCTACTTATGGCTTTTTTGCTGCTCAGCCTGCTTTCGTATTTCAGGCGTGGAATGTTTTTCCCTTTGGATGCAACGGCACATAACTGGTTTTGGCTTTTACTTTCGGGGCTTACAGGGTTCGTTATTGGCGATTTATTCTTATTCAAGTCCTTTACAATAATCGGCTCGCGGCTATCAATGCTGGTCATGACCCTGGTGCCACCCATTGCGGCACTAATAGGATGGCTGATAATGGGTGAGCAGCTTTCGTGGTTGAATATGCTGGGAATGGCACTTACCCTTTCGGGGATAGCTCTGGTAATTATAAACCGGCAAAAGATATTGGTAGCCAGCGCAGGCAAAATGCCTGCAAAAGGATTACTTTTTGCTATTGGAGGTGCTGTTGGGCAGGCTGGCGGGCTGGTGCTGAGCAAATTTGGAATGGCCGGCTACGATGCCTTTTCAGCTACCCAAATAAGGGTAATTGCAGGTATTGTAGGGTTTGCCATTATCGTACACTTTTTTCGAAGGTGGCAGGCAGCCGGCAATGCCCTAAAAAACCGCAAAGCAATGCTGCTCATGCTCCTTGGTGCCACATTCGGGCCATTTCTGGGAGTGTCTTCTTCGCTCATTGCCGTGCAAAATACCGCTATTGGAATTGCCTCTACTATCATGGCAATTACTCCTATACTCATTATACCTCCCACACTTATATTTTTCAAACAAAAAGTAAGCTGGCCTGAAGTGGCAGGTGCAATAATCAGCGTAAGCGGTGTGGCATTGTTTTTTGTATAAAAAAAACCCATTTGGTAAAAGCAATAAGACAATAAGCAATTCGTTGCTAAAATGTTAGGTTTAAAAACCCGAAAAATTACTATTCCGGAAAAGGAAAAATGACAAAAAGAACAGGAAAACAAAAAAAACTAGATATTACCAAACACAAGCGGCTTATTTTAACCGGGTTTGTGGTTGCTGCAGGCTTTGGCCTTTTTGCAGTACTTTCGATGCAGTTGCTTGCCCGTTTAGAGTTTTTTGGCGAACTGCCTTCCAGGCAAAGGCTAAAAAAAATCGAAAGCCATAACTCTTCCGAAATTTATGCCCGAGGTGGCGAGTTGCTTGGCAAATACTTCATTTACGACCGAACCGCTATCGACCTTTCCGACCTCTCTTCATACGTGATACCTGCTTTGCTTTCGACCGAAGATATACGATTTTACGAGCATCGCGGAACCGACTACCGAAGCCTGGGCCGGGTTTTGATAAAAAATATTTTGCTGGGGCAACGTAGCGCCGGCGGGGGCAGCACCCTTACTAGGCAGTTGGCCAAAAACCTATACCCCAGACAACGACGCGGTGCAATTTGGCTTGTAGGCGAAAAAATGCGCGAAGGCATTATTGCACGCCGCCTCGAAAAGGTTTATACAAAAGACGAAATACTTACATTGTATTTAAATACTGTCCCTTTCGGAGAAAACGTTTTTGGTATATCAGCAGGCTCCCAACGGTTTTTCAGCAAGCATCCCGAAGACCTCCTGCCACAGGAAGCTGCTGTGCTAATTGGTATGCTGAAGGCTACCAGCACTTTCAACCCGCGAACCAACCCCGAAGCATCACTGGCCCGCCGAAATGTAGTGCTGTCGCAAATGTATAATTACGGGCACCTTTCCGAAGAAAAGGCTGACTCACTCAAATCTTTGCCCCTTATAATCGATTACAGCCCATTTTCGCATGTACATGGCCCAGCTCCCTATTTTCGCGAAAAGGTAAGATTAGAATTGCAAGCCTGGATCAAAGATTACAACCAAAAAAACGGAACCGATTACAGCCTTTATACAAGTGGCCTGAAAATTTACACCACAATAGATTACAATCTTCAGGTAATTGCCGAGCGGTCTTTTGCACGGCAAATGAAATTGCTGCAGCAATCGGCCAACTCCTATTACCGCAATGTAAAGGCTTCGCGCGTTAAACCTCTGCTTTTGCAGGAAATGAGGCGCTCCCCACGGTACCAGGCAATGAAAAACCAGGGTATGAGCGACGCAGCTATTGCCCTGGCATTCGAACAACCTGTCAATACACTGATATTCGACTGGGATGGTGGCAAAGCTGCCACCAATAGCCCCATGGATTCTATTCTTGCCTCGCAAAAAGTGGTGCACGGCGGGCTTATTTCAATTGATCCACGCAGCGGCCATGTTAAGGCCTGGATTGGAGGAAATAATATCAGGTTTTTTCAGTTTGACAATGTTATGTCAGTAAGACAGGCCGGCTCGGCATTTAAGCCTCTTGTTTATGCAGCCGCCCTCGAAAATGGCGCTGCCCCATGCGAAATGGTTACCAATCAGGCTCCAGTGTTTGAAGCTTACGACAACTGGAGCCCAACAAACCACGACGACAAATACGACGGCTTTTATAGTATGCAGGGGGCCATGACCTATTCAGTCAATACCGTTTCGGCTCGATACATAGAAATGGCCACCTACGATGGAGTAATAAATCTTGCCCGGGCAGCAGGCATAAGGGGCCGGTTGCCCGCCGTACCCTCACTTGCCCTGGGCACAGCCGAAGTTTCGTTAATTGACCTTACAAGGGCTTACTGTATTTTTGCAAACAGAGGAATACCAGTTAAACCCCTTTACCTTCTTAGGGTAGAAGATGCCCATGGCAATGTGCTTTTCGAAGCGCCAGGACCAGCCCGGCACGATGCCGTAATAATGGAAGAAACCTCCCTGGCCATAACCCACATGCTCAAAAGCGTGGTTAACTCAGGCACGGCCGCCTCAATCCGATCGCGCATTGGATACGAATACGAACTCGCCGGAAAAACTGGCACCACACAAAACAACAGCGACAGCTGGTTTGTGGGCTATACACCCAACCTGGTAACCGGGGTATGGGTGGGCCTCGAAAACCCGGCCTTTAACATACGGTATCCTCTACCCTTTGGCGCTTCGCAGTCAGCAGTACCTATTTGGGCCGACTACCATTCAAGCATGCTGCAAAGCGGCCGTACAAGGCATTATTTATCAGGGCAGTTCGACCCGCTTACCCAAGAGCTGGAAGCCATTCTTAACTGCCCCATGTTCCTCGATTCGATTCCCGAACCTACCCTGATTGAACGAATTTTCGGAAAACCCGACAAACCCCCGATAAAACCCGAAAGCCGAAGCCTCCTCCGCAAAATTCTTGATGACATCTTCCCGCCGCAGTAAACGCTTTTAAGGCAATTATACTGAAAGTATATTTTCATAACTTTTCATAAAAAATCCTTTCTTCTTGTTTAAAGGGCAAGAAAATTTTATATTTGCTTATTATTAAAAGAGAATTATTCTCTTTACAAAAACCAGAAAATGAAACGTGATGATATCACTAAAAGGCTTATTGAAAAAGGCCTTAAGGTAACCCCCCAGCGGCTGGTTATTTTTGATTGTCTTGTTAGGCTCAAAAACCATCCTACGGCCGAAAATATTATTGATTTTATTAGAAAAACCAACCCCCATATCGCTACTGCAACCGTATATAAGGTGTTGGAAGCCCTTACTGAAAAAGGTCTAATACAAAAAGTAAAAACCGATAATGGCTTAATGCGTTACGATGCAGTTTCAGAAAATCACCATCATTTGTATTGTGCTGAAACCGACCGGATTGAAGATTTCTTTGATGCCGATCTCCATAAAATGCTTGAAAATTATTTTGATGTTAATGGCATACCCGGCTTTCAGATTGAAGACATTAAGCTTCAGATTAACGGAAAGTTTTTGAAAAGGAATGATTAAACTGTTTTAAGGGGTTAAAAATTTAATATACGACATACTAATTAGAGAACCTAAACTTAAAAAGCTGGAAAAAATGGAAAAAGAAGCTAACAAAGCAGGCAAGTGCCCCGTAACCGGAGCCGTGCATAAGCACAGCGCAGGCAGCAGTGGCCCCAAAAACCTCGACTGGTGGCCCAACCAGTTGAAATTGAATATTTTGCGTCAACATTCTTCACTGTCTGATCCTATGGGCCCAGACTTTAACTATGCAGAAGCCTTTAAAAGTCTTGATTTGGCTGCGGTAAAAGAAGACCTTCGCAAGCTCATGACAGACTCTCAGGATTGGTGGCCTGCTGATTTTGGTCATTACGGTCCGTTTTTTATTCGTATGGCCTGGCATAGCGCCGGGACTTACCGCACCGGCGATGGCCGAGGTGGGGCAGGCAGCGGACAACTCCGTTTTCCCCCGCTAAGCAGCTGGCCCGACAACGTAAACCTCGACAAGGCGCGCAGGCTGCTTTGGCCAATAAAGCAAAAGTATGGCCGCAAAATTTCGTGGGCCGACCTGATGATACTTACCGGAAACGTGGCCCTGGAATCAATGGGTTTCAAAACCTTTGGCTTTGCAGGTGGGCGCCAGGATGTTTGGGAGCCGGAAGAGGACGTGTATTGGGGTTCGGAAACCGAATGGCTTGGCGACAAGCGCTACTCGGGCGAGCGCAACCTCGAAAACCCGCTTGCGGCTGTTCAAATGGGCCTTATTTATGTAAATCCGGAAGGCCCAAACGGAGTTCCTGACCCCCTTGCAGCCGCCAAAGACATACGCACTACCTTTGCCCGTATGGCCATGAACGACGAAGAAACAGTGGCTCTGATTGCTGGCGGGCATACATTTGGCAAAACCCATGGTGCCGCCGATGCAGCCCACCTGGGCGCCGAACCCGAAGCAGCCGGCATCGAAGAACAGGGCTTAGGATGGAAAAATTCGTTTGGAACAGGCAAAGGAGGCGATACCATTACAAGCGGAATTGAAATAACCTGGACCACAACCCCTACCAAATGGACCAGCAATTACTTGTGGAACCTTTTTGGCTATGAGTGGGAGCTCGAGAAAAGTCCTGCAGGGGCGCATCAATGGCGACCAAAGCATGGTATGGGGCAGGGCACGGTGCCCGATGCCCACGACAAGGCAAAGCGCCATGCACCAAAAATGCTCACCACCGACCTCTCGCTGAGGTTCGATCCTGAGTACGAAAAAATTGCCAGGCGCTTTTTAGAAAACCCCGATGAATTTGCCGATGCTTTTGCCCGGGCATGGTTTAAACTTACACACCGCGACATGGGTCCGGTTTCGCTTTACCTGGGGCCTGAAGTACCAAAAGAAGTGCTTATCTGGCAGGATCCTATTCCTACGGTCAATCATGAATTAATCAATAAAAAGGATATTGATTTATTAAAAACAACAATTTTATCATCAGGGTTGTCGGTGTCGCAACTGGTTTCAACAGCATGGGCTTCGGCTTCGAGCTTCCGCGGAAGCGACAAACGAGGTGGTGCCAATGGCGCACGTATTCGCTTTGCCCCGCAAAAAGACTGGAAAGTAAACAACCCGGCCCAACTGGCTATGGTGCTTCAAAAACTCGAAGCCATTCAGAATGAATTTAACAACGCCCAAACCCGTAATATAAAAGTATCGCTTGCCGACCTGATTGTACTTGGAGGCTGTGCAGCCGTTGAAAAAGCCGCGAAAGATGCAGGAATTGATATAGAGGTGCCTTTTATGCCCGGAAGAATGGATGCCATGCTTGAACAAACTGATATTGATTCATTCAGGTTTCTTGAACCGGCAGCTGATGGTTTTCGTAATTATTTGAAAGCCAAATTCAATATATGCACTGAGGAACTATTGGTTGACAAAGCCCGATTGCTCACCCTTACCGCACCCGAAATGACGGTGCTGCTTGGCGGAATGCGTGTATTAAACACCAACTGGGATCAATCAAAACATGGTGTGTTAACTGAAAGGCCCGAAGTACTTACAACCGATTTCTTTACAAACCTGCTCGATATTGGCACAGCCTGGAAGCCCGTTTCGGAAGATAATGAAATTTTTGAAGGACACAATCGCAAAACAGGCCAGCTAAAATGGACAGCCACCCGCACCGACCTCATTTTTGGACACCATGCAGAACTAAGGGCTTTGGCCGAAGTGTTTGGCTGCTTCGATGGTAACCAAAAGTTTGTTAAAGACTTTGTAGCTGCCTGGAACAAAGTAATGAACCTCGACCGCTTTGATTTGGTAAATTAATAACTACATATTAGAAATGAAAAAATACCTGATTATTTCACTAATGGTGCTGATAGGTGCATGCCAGCCTGCCGCTCAGAAAAGTTTTACCCTTACCGGTGAAATTGAAGACCTCAACGAAGGCTTTGTATATTTGTTCGACAGGGTTCATGGGCTTTATCAGGTAGTAGATTCGGCCCAAATTATTGAAGGTCGTTTTACCTTAACCGGAAGTCTTGATTTTCCAGAGTTTCTGTATCTTGACCATCAAAAGGGAGCAACCCCCCGGATTGGGGTCTTCCTGGAAAACTCCGAAATGACCATTTCATTTACGGCAGCCAATGCAAATGAATTTGCCCTTACTGGATCAGCCTCGCACGATCTGCTTCAGCAGTTTAATATGATGGTGGCCGGCCAGGATGCCAATTTGCGGGTTATTCAACAGCAGGTGCTTGAAGCCGAAGTGTTGGGAGATACAAACCTTGCAACCGAACTTAAAGCACGTTATACCGAGGCCGAAACTGAAAAAATTAGACTTATACGAGCCTTTGTCGATCAGCACCGCAACTCGCCAGCTGGCATTTATGTGGCAATGCGAAATTTGGCCAACCAGATGGATGGTGAACAAATGGATGCGCTGGTTAACAGCTTCGACAGCTCGCTGAAGAATTCACGTTATTATATAATCTTGCGCGAAAGAGCAGATAAGTTGCTGGCACTTGCCGTTGGAAAAACCGCTCCCGGGTTCAGTCAGCCCAATCAGGAAGGCAACATGGTGGCCCTATCCGATTTTCGCGGAAAATACCTTCTGGTGAGCTTCTGGGCATCGTGGTGCCCGTTTTGCCGGCAGGAAAGCCCTCACCTTGTTAAAATTTACAACCAATACGCAGGCAAAAATTTTGAGATTCTGGGAGTTTCGCTCGACCGCAGCAAAGAACCCTGGCTAAAAGCTATTGCCGATGACAAACTGGTATGGCCCCACGTAAGCGACCTTAAAGGCTGGCAAAACGAAACCTCAAGCTTATACGGTGTGTCGAGCATACCAAGTAATATACTGCTCGATACAAATGGCGTAATTTTGGGCCGAAACCTCAAAGGGGTAGAGCTTGATAATAAACTGGCCGAAATATTTGGTCCGGCCATATAGTAAACTTTAAACATTAGGTGATAGCACACCTATTTCAGAACTAAGATGAAAAAAGAGCGCCCTGAACCAAGGCGCTCTTTTTTTTAAAGTAAACACTAATTAAATACAATGGGCAAGCCACCCCTTAGTTTAAACATTGCCCTTTAATTGGGAGTTTATTACCTGCTCCGGTTTTTCATTCTGTCGCTAATATTCAGGATTACTGAAATAAAGAATGCAGCAAAAGCCCCTATTACTGTAATATGATCAACAAAAACCTGGGGCGGATTAAGCCCGGTAATGCGCATAATAAGATAACTGATATACGAATTGGGAAGGCCAGTATGGCCAAGCCGGTAAAGCACCTGCCAATGCCATTCGGTAAATGGGCAGAACCCTATGCCATAAATGAGGCCAAGCAGAAACCATGACGAAAATGTAAGCAGGAGGCAAATAAGGTTCCAAGGCCTTGTTTTTTTCCAAATCCAGCCAATTAAAATGAAACACACAAGCAGGAAATGAAAAATAAAAAAAAACCAATCCGCAATATGCAAAAAAAAAGTGTTCATTTTTGGCTATAGGTTTTGGCTCAAGTCCTCACAAAACGTTTAAAGTTAAGCAAATTTCTTAGAATAATGTTAATAGGCAGTTGAACAGTTATATTGTGCTGTAATTCAATCATTTGCCATATAAAGCTTTGTGCGAGGCCCAACCGGCTCAAACAAATTTTGGAGAAGGCTGTTAATAGTGGAAATGAATTTATAATTTTGCTTGATTTTGTTTGAAATAAGAATTCAAAAACCTGTGAGATGATTTCAAAGTTTGTTACTCCTAAATTAATGATTGTAAGCGGTATTATAATTTTTGCTGCCTTAATGCGCCTGGTTCCTCATTACCCAAATTTTACCCCTGTAGCTGCATTGGCACTGTATGGCGGAGCCCATTTGGGCAAGCGCTGGCTGGCTTTTGTTATTCCTTTGGCAGCCATGTTTTTAAGCGATTTGTTTCTGGGTTTTCATAATTTTATGATTCCGGTTTATGTAAGTTTTTTGCTGGTGGTATTGCTGGGCACCCTTTTGCGCAATAATATCAAAATTGCTACAGTGGCGGGAGGTGCCATTGCCGGCTCTATTTTGTTCTTTTTAATTACAAACTTTGCTGTATGGGCAGGCAGTCCGTTTTATCCGCAGACTTTTGCCGGATTGATGCAAAGCTATACCATGGCAATCCCATTTTTTCACAGCAGCCTTTTGGGTGATCTTTTTTTTAGCGGAGTATTTTTTGGCGGGTTTTACCTGGTTCAAAATTATTATCCTTCCCTGAAAGAAGCTTAAGATACATTTATTTCACACAAAAAAAGGGCTGTAAAATCTTTAGGCCCTTTTTTTTTGAGTTTGTTTTGTTGCCTCGTGTCAGGTTGCCTTTTCGCAGCATAATGATTACCTTTGCCGATAAAGGATTGGTTGAATCCTTTGATAAATACATGCTTGCCTTCCATTTAATTTCAATTTACTTTTTATGGCAATAACATTTTTCAAGAGGCCGAAGAACAAAAAATTTAATTATCGTCCGGTTTTCTTCGATGCCCAAAAGGAAGAGCGCGAAAAACTGCTTAAGACGGCCTACGAAGAGGGCAGTGAAGGTTACGACCAGGCCTTGCGCGATCGTATGCAGATGCGCTGGAAACGGACTGCCGCCTCGCGCGATAAGCGAGGCTCGAACCTGCGGCTTATTATAATTATTGTTGTAATTTCCCTGCTGGGTTATTTATTTTTTTTCTTGTAATTCTGCATTTACTTTTTTTTTGAAAGCAAAGGCGAATGTCTGATGTAATCAAACTGCTTCCCGATTCAGTTGCCAACCAGATTGCGGCCGGTGAGGTAGTGCAACGCCCAGCATCGGCCGTAAAAGAGTTGCTCGAAAACGCAATTGATGCCGGTGCAAGCCAAATTAAGCTCATAGTTAAGGATGCCGGCCGCACCCTGATACAGGTTACCGACAATGGCAAAGGGATGAGCGAAACCGACGCCCGAATGTGCTTTGAGCGGCACGCCACCTCTAAGATAAACCAGGCAAGCGACCTGTTTTATATTAAGACCATGGGTTTCCGTGGCGAAGCCCTGGCCTCTATTGCCGCAATAGCCCGCGTAGAGCTTAGGACCCGAATTGCCGATGCCCCTCTGGGCACAGAAGTAATTATTGAAGGCTCGGTTACCGAATCGCAACAGCCCTGCCAAACCCCTGCCGGAACAAGCATTGCAGTTAAAAACCTGTTCTTCAACACCCCGGCCAGAAGAAATTTCCTAAAATCGGACACCATTGAAAAAGGGCATATTTTCAATGAGTTGGCAAGGATAGCCCTTGCCTGCCCACATATAAGCTTTATACATTACCAAAATGGCCAACTTACCCACCAGTTTGATAAATCGAACCTGAAGCAGCGCATTGTAAATATTTTTGGGCAGGCATACAACCAACGCCTGGTTCCTGTTGAGGAAAAAACTGAAATAGTTTCTATAAAAGGCTTTGTTCTGAAGCCCGAATTTTCGAAAAAGAAACGCGGCGAACAATTTTTATTTGTCAATAACCGGTTTATCCGCTCATCGTACCTTAACCACTCTGTTGATCAGGCTTTTAAAGAATTGATTCCTGAAAATCTTTTTCCGAGTTTCTTTTTGTTCCTTGAAACTGACCCCGGTCAGATCGATGTGAATGTACATCCGACAAAAACCGAGATTAAGTTTCAGGATGAGCGCTACATTTACCAGGTGCTCAAGTCGGCTGTAAAGCGGGCACTTGGGCGTTACAACATTAGCCCCAGCCTCGACTTTGAACGCGAAACCGCCTTCGACAACCTGGGGATAGAAAAAGGCAGGCCAGTGCAAGTTCCCGGCATAACTATTAACCCCGAATTTAATCCATTTGATACAAGCAGACCTGGCACCCGCCACCAGGGGAGCCTCACCAGCCGGATTAATCCAGCACAGTGGGAAAAACTTTTTCCGGGCGCAAATGAAATTCCCTCCGATAAAATTCCCGCTGAAAGCAATTTTTCGAAGCCTGGTCAAACAACCCTTATACCCGATTGGACTGAGCCCACAATAGAATCAGGACCAAAAAAACCTATGCATTTGCATCAACGTTTCATTTTGGCTCCGGTTAAGTCGGGTATTATGGCTATTGACCACCAAAGGGCACATGAACGCATACTTTTCGAACGCTTCCTAAAAATATTTGAAATGCAAAAAGCCTTGGGGCAACATTTGCTTTTTCCAGAAAACATAATTCTAAACGAAAACGATGCCGAACTGCTAAAAGAAATGCTTGGCGAGTTGCATGCATTTGGCTTTGTAATTGATGCCCTTGGAAAAAATACTTTTGTAATAAGTGCCGCACCCGCCGAGGTAGGCGATAATCAAAATTTACAAACCCTGGTGGAGGGTTTAATTGAACAATTTAAACTTAACAAGGCCGAGTACAGGCTCGACACCCAAACAAACCTGGCCAGGGCTTTAGCCAGAAAACTTTCGCTAAAGCATGGCAAATCAATGAACGAGGAGGAAATGATTGCCCTAACCGAGGCCCTGTTTGCTTGCCAAATGCCCTACCAGTCGCCTTCGGGAAAGCCAACCCTGGCCATTATCCCTTTATCTGACCTGGCCGACAGGTTTAAGTGATTCATTTTTGTTAAATTTGCTTTCTTTTTGCCCGTTAATTTTACAAAACAATTTTTGCAAAAAACACGTTTATCATTCAAAACTAAAAAAATAAAAGAATGCAAATTGGTACACGAGGATTTAGTGTGCTACCACTGGTGGTAAAAAACCTATTGATTATTAATGGTTTGTTTTTTTTGGCTACAATAGCCCTTGATTCTGCATTCAGGCTTGATCTTTACAGAATTTTTGGTCTTCATTTTTTTGGAGCTACCAATTTTAGCCCGTATCAGTTTGTAACCTACATGTTCATGCATGGCAGCTTTACTCACTTGTTTTTCAATATGTTTGCCCTTTGGATGTTTGGCAATGTTTTAGAAAACGTATGGGGACCACGCCGATTTCTCACCTATTATTTTATAACCGGATTTGGTGCCGCAGTAATTCATTACATTGTGGTTTACTGGCAAATGCTTCCTACCCTGCAGGCCATTGACCTGTTTTTGCAAAACCCTACAAATGCGGGTCTGCAAGATTTTGTTAGTTCTGAATTGTTTAAAATTGCAAGCCTCGAAATTCAGTCAAACTTTGAAGTATTTAGAAACGAATACAATGTGCTGGTTGCCAACAACTCCCAGGAAGCCCTTATCAGTGCCATTAATTTTATGAGCCAGTATCGCCTGGATTACATCAATGCACCAGTTGTGGTTGGTGCTTCCGGGGCTGTGTTTGGCATACTGTTGGCATTTGGCATGCTTTTCCCAAATTCGCTTATTTACGTTTTCTTTGCCATACCCATTAAAGCCAAATATTTTGTAATGATTTACGGTGCCCTTGAGCTTTATTTTGGGATTTCGGGCAAGGGGGCCGATAATGTGGCCCATTTTGCTCACCTTGGCGGGATGATTTTTGGATTTTTGCTCATTCGCTACTGGCAGAAAAAAACGAAACGGGAATTCTTTTAATTCAAAATTATTCAAACCATTTTTATGTTTGAAGAGTTAAAGCTGTTCTTTTTGAAAGGGTCGGTTCTGGCTCGGCTTATAGGCATAAACCTAGCGGTTTTTGTTGTGGTAAACCTTATCCGCCTTTCTTTTTTCTTATGGAATATACATGGGGCGGGAGATATTTTAACATCATGGCTTGGCATTCCGGCCAATGTGGCAACCATAGCCACAAGGCCCTGGACACTTGCCACATACATGATTCTGCATTTCGACTTTTTTCACATTCTGTTCAATATGTTTGTGCTTTATGTGGGCGGGAGGCTTTTTATTGAATTTATTGGAGCCGGCCGACTTACAGCAACTTATATACTTGGTGGTTTGGCCGGTGCACTTTTTTTTGTGCTTGCCTATAACTTCTTCCCTGTTTTTGACCCGGTTCGCTCCGATGCGGTGGCCATTGGGGCATCGGCCTCGGTACTTGCTATTTTTATTGCCATTGCCGTTTATAAACCCCACTACCAGCTTCCATTGCTGCTTATAGGACGGGTTAAACTCAAATATATAGCCCTGGTTTTTGTTTTAATAGATTTGCTCAGCATTGAGCGCGGCAATCCAGGGGGGCACATTGCCCACCTTGGGGGTGCCTTTTGGGGCTACATTTATGCCACAATGCTGAAATCGGGCAACGATCCTGCACAGGCCATTAGCAGGTGGTTCAGCCCTTTGGCCTCCATTTTTACGCCAAAGCCCCGTATGAGGGTAAAATACACAAGAGCCAGACCTGCAACCGATAGTGATTACAACGCCCAAAGGGCGGAACGACAAAAGGAAATTGACCGGATTCTTGACAAAATATCCGAAAGTGGCTACGACAGCCTGTCCAGCAAGGAAAAGGAGCTACTTTTTAAAATGGGTGGAAAAGAATAATGCCGAAGGAAAAAGCAGCCAAACGCATAAATAAACTGTCATTTGCAGGGAAAACCTTGCTGCTTGTAAACCTGTTCTTTTTAGCAGGCCTACTTCTTTCATACCTGGCACCTTTTATAAGCCCCGAACTTTTCTGGCCAATGGCTTTCGTGGGATTAGCATACCCTTTGCTACTTTTTATAAATATTATATTTGTTTTAACCTGGCTGATTTTTAAAAAGAAACACTTTTTGATATCCTTGATAGGAATTCTGATAGGTTTTAATCATGTGGTAAACCTTTTTGAGTGGAACCAAATTGAAAAACCTCTGCCCGAAGAGGGAACCAATTTAAAGGTGCTTAGCTACAACGTTAGGGTTTTTGGCCTGTATAATTATGGCCCTGGCTGGGAACTGAATTTTACCAGCCGCAATAAAATTTTCAATTACCTTACCCGTGAAGATTACGACATAATTTGTCTTCAGGAATTTGTACACGACCGTTCAAAAAAATTTAAAACCCTCGACACCATACCTAAATTTCTGAGGGCCAAAAACAGTCATTTTGAATTTACCCGGTCATCAAAAAATGTTAACTTTTTCGGTTTGGCTACATTTAGCAGTTACCCGATAGTAAATCGGGGTAAAATAATTTTTCAGACCGATGGAGGCAATTTGTGCATTTATACCGACCTGAAAATTGGCAGCGACACCATTAGGGTTTACAACCTACATTTTGAATCGATTGGTTTGAGTAAGGAGGACCACATGTTTGTTGAGAACATGATTAATATTGTTCAGGCGGGCGAGAACCAAACCTACGTAGAGCAGGGTAAACGCATAATTGGGAGGCTTCGAAGGGCATTTGTAAGCCGGGGACCACAGGCCGAAGCGGTGGCAGCCCATATTAGGCAAAGCCCCTACCCTGTTATCCTGGCCGGCGATTTTAACGATACTCCTTCATCGTATGTTTACCGTAAAATAACAGCTCACCTTACCGATGCCTTCAAAGCTGGGCGTGGCTTTGGGAGTACTTATATTGGAGCCGTTCCCAGTTTCAGAATCGATTACATTATGCACAGCAACGGTTTTTCGGCCCTTAACTTCAGAACCGGAACGCAAAAATATTCAGACCACTACCCTATCAGTGTTATTCTGAACCTGCCGCATAAGCAGCAACAACCCTAAGTTGGTCAAAATTATTTCATAACTTTATATTTTTAAACACTATTGTCCGATGAATATGACGGGAATTCTCGCTCCGCCCCAAATAACGAGGTTTTCAGCGGTTTTGGGGAAGATAGGTGGTTGGCGGCGGCCAAGCCGCCGCCAACCACCTATCAAAAAACTTACTGTCTGTCATTCCGAGAGTAGTGAGGAATATCGAACACCTAATTTTTCCGTTATTAGATTTTGTCGGACAATAATAATTTTTAAACTTTTAAATTCAGCACTATGAAACGAATCATTTCAGTATTAATGTTTGTAATTTTATTTTCAAGTTTAGGCTTTACCCAGGAGTACAACACAGGAATAGGGCTTCGTGGTGGGGTATTCAGCGGTGTTTCATTCAAGCAGTTTATCAATACTGCTGATGCATTTGAAATTTCCGGGGCTTTTCATTACCGGGGTCTTTTTATTGTGGGCCAATATCAGCGTCATGTTGGGGCTTTTGATGTTCCTGGTTTAAACTGGTACTATGGTGGCGGGGCACATATTGGATTTTACGATGGTATTTACCACCCTCACTGGCAAGCAGCCGGTACACATACCCAAATTGGAGCCAACGGGGTAGTCGGAATTGAATACAAGATTGACGAAATACCAATAACCGTAGGTCTTGATCTTATTCCTGCCATCGATATCATTCAGGTTACTCGGCCCTGGCTGGGTGGAGGAATTACCGTAAGGTATGTTTTTTAGGTGTTCATACATTTTTTACAAAAGGGTTACCGCGGATTGAGGTAACCCTTTTCTATAGCGCGGCAGCAATTTTTTTAACTTTGCAGAAAATTTTTCGATGGCATTTAAACTGGTTTCTGATTTTTTGCCAACCGGCGACCAGCCTGAAGCAATTAAACAACTAGTAGAGGGATTAAAGACAGGCATTCCGGCCCAGACCCTGCTTGGGGTAACCGGTTCGGGAAAAACTTTTACCATTGCAAATGTAATTGAGCAGGTTCAGTGCCCTACCCTCGTGCTTAGCCACAACAAAACCCTCGCTGCACAGCTCTACGGTGAGTTTAAGTTGTTTTTTCCGCAAAATGCCGTAGAGTATTTCGTTTCGTATTACGATTATTACCAGCCAGAAGCCTATATACCAACTACCAACACATATATAGAAAAGGACCTTTCGATCAACGATGAAATCGAAAAACTACGTCTAGGCGCCTCAAGCGCATTGCTTTCGGGTCGTCGCGATGTTATAGTGGTAAGTTCGGTATCGTGTATCTATGGCATTGGAAACCCTGCCGATTTCAATGAAAATATCATACGGCTTTCGAAAGGCGAGGTTGTGAGCCGCAACAAGCTGCTGCACAGGCTGGTTACCAGCCTTTACAGCCGAACCCAGACCGATTTTAACCGAGGCAATTTCAGGGTGCAAGGCGATACGGTTGATGTGTTTCCGGCTTATGCCGACATAGCTTATCGAATTATATTCTGGGGCGACGAACTGGAGGCTGTTGAATCGATAGATCCGGTAAGCGGAAAAAAAATTAAACAGCTTGAGCACATAGCCATATATCCGGCCAATATTTTTGTTACTTCTAAAGATCGAATGGAAGTAGCTATAAGGCAAATTCAGGATGACCTGGTAAAGCAGGCGGCTTTTTTCAGGGATCAGGGGCGTGAAATGGAGGCACGACGCATTGAAGACAGGGTAAATTACGACCTTGAAATGATCAGGGAGCTTGGTTACTGCCCAGGCATTGAAAATTATTCGCGCTATTTCGATGGCCGTAAAACAGGTGCAAGGCCTTTTTGCCTGCTCGATTATTTTCCGCCCGACTTTCTGATGGTGATTGACGAAAGCCATGTTACAATACCCCAGATACGAGCCATGTATGGGGGCGATTTTTCGCGAAAACAAAACCTTGTAGAGTATGGCTTTAGGCTGCCAGCCGCCCTCGATAACAGGCCACTTAAGTTTGAGGAGTTTGAAAACATTATGAAGCAGGTGATTTATGTAAGCGCTACCCCTGCCGATTATGAATTGCATCGAAGCGAAGGCGTGGTGGTTGAACAACTGATTCGCCCAACCGGGCTGCTCGAACCAACCATAGATGTTAGGCCAAGCTTGAACCAAATTGACGACTTGTTGGAAGAAATAAACCAACGCACCGGCAAAGACGAGCGGGTGCTGGTAACTACCCTTACAAAAAGAATGGCCGAAGAACTGTCCAAATACCTCATAAATGCCGGTATAAAATCGCGATATATACACTCTGATGTTGATACCCTTGAACGGGTCGAGATTTTGCGCGATCTCAGGCTCGGGAATTTCGACGTGCTCATAGGTGTAAACCTGCTTCGCGAGGGGCTCGACCTGCCTGAGGTTTCGCTGGTTGCAATCCTCGATGCCGACAAGGAGGGCTTTTTGCGCTCCGAAAGATCGTTGATCCAGACCTCTGGAAGGGCCGCAAGAAACATAAACAGCAAGGTTATTATGTATGCCGATAAGATTACCAACTCAATGCAAGCAACCATTGACGAAACCAACCGTAAACGCGAAAAACAAATACGTTATAACCAGCTAAATAATATTACCCCTGCTCAGATACGCAAATCGGTTGAGGCCATACATGGGCAAACCAGCGTGGCCGGAATGGGCCAGTATGCAGCAAAAGCGTATATGGAAAATGCAAACCACGACATTGCAGCCGATCCGGTGGTGGCCTACATGAGCCGCGAACAAATGCAAAAAGCAATGAACCGCTCCAGAAAAGAAATGGAAAAAGCAGCAAAAGCCCTTGATTTTATTGAAGCGGCAAAATACAGAGATGAACTGCTTGCACTTGAAAAGCTTTTTAATGAAAAATTTATTTGAGCAGGCTTTTAGTAGTTTTCAATAAGGTGCGAAATCCGCAAGAGCAAAAAATTTTATGCCAATACAGTAATAAATATTAAGTTTGCACAGCTATTTAATAACCTAAATTATTTCTGACGTGGACGTTTTTAATAAAGCAACTACCAAATTAGGCCCTATTGGCCAATATGCAAAAAGCATTCATGGTTACTGGACTTTTCCAAAATTAGAAGGCGAGATTTCGCCCCGTATGAATTTTCGCGGAAAGGAAAAGCTGGTGTGGAGTTTGAACAATTACCTGGGACTGGCCAACCACCCCGAAGTAAGGCATGTAGATGCCGAAGCAGCAGCTAAGTACGGACTGGCAAACCCTATGGGCGCCCGTATGATGTCGGGGCATACCGACAAACACGAGGAACTTGAAAGGGAACTTGCAAGTTTTGTTAATAAAGAGGCTGCCTACCTTTTGAATTTCGGGTATATGGGCATGGTCTCAATTATCGAATCTATGGTCGATCGCCATGATGTTATTGTTTATGATTCCGAATCGCACGCCTGCATTATTGATGGGGTAAGGCTGCATTTTGGTAAGCGTTTTGTATTTCCGCACAACAATATTGAAAGCTTAAGAAAACAGCTCGAAAGGGCAACAAAAATAACCGAGCAAACCGGGGGTGGCATTCTGGTTATAACCGAAGGTGTGTTTGGCATGGCCGGCGATTTGGGAAAACTCGATAAAATTGTTGAACTCAAAAAGGAATTTAATTTCAGGCTTTTGGTTGACGATGCCCATGGCATAGGAATAATGGGGCCAACCGGAGCCGGAACCGACGAACATTTCGGGGTGCAGGATGGCGTTGATATTTACTTCGGAACCTTTGCAAAGGCATTTGCATCAATTGGGGCTTTTGTTGCTTCAACCAAAGACGTAATTTTTTATCTGGCCTACAATATGCGAAGCCAGGTTTTTGCAAAATCGTTGCCAATGCCACTTGTGGTTGGGGCATTGAAACGGCTCGAACTCATGCGAAAGCATCCTGAATATCGCGAAAAATTATGGACCATTTCAAATGCGCTTCAAAAGGGCCTCAGAGAACGTGGCCTTAACCTTGGCAATACCGAATCGCCAGTAACACCCGTTTTTCTTAGCGGAGGACCTACCGAGGGCGCAAACCTGGCCTTTGACCTGCGCGAGAACTACAATATTTTCTGCTCTGTGGTTGGCTATCCGGTGGTGCCAAAGGGTGTAATAATAATCAGAATTATTCCAACTGCCATGCACTCGCTCCAGGATGTGGAATACACCCTTAAGGCTTTTGCCGACATTAAGGCAAACTTAGATGCCGGCAAATATTCTTCGGGAGAATTTGTAAATATTAGTTAACCTGTTTTTCTCAAATAAAAAACCGTTACGGGATATGAATTCCGTAACGGTTTTTTTACGAGGGTATATGTACCCCCACATTTGAAAGAATGTGGTATAATTGTTTCATTTTTAGGCCCCGGTTATTAATATTTTTTCAGCACCCGTCAACCATTTCCATTTGAATGCTGAAAAACCACAGGCTACATTTGGTTGATTAGTATAATTTGCAGGCTTACACAGGTTTCAATCTTTTCAATCGCGAAAATCCTTTATTTCCTTCACATAAAGATCAATCTGGTGATAAGGAATGGTAATACCGCTTTCTTTGAATTTTTTGGCTACAGAATAATACAGCTGGCTGCGAAGCACCCCTGGCTTTTGAATATAACTGGTAGTCCATACCCTTAGAATGTAGTTTGTAGAACTTTCGGCAAACTGGTCGAGAAGCACATCAGGTATGGGGTTCTTTAGTACGCCATCATTTTCAGCAGCTACTTCCAGCAGAATCTTTTTTACCACTTCAGGATCTTCACGATAATGAACGGGAACCACAAAATTAAACCTAACCTTACGGTCATTATAGCTCCAATTTATAACTGCTGATGTGATCAGGTTTGAGTTGGGAACAATTATGGCAATATTGTCGTTGGTTAATATGGTGGTTGCCCGTGCAGAGATATTAATTACATCTCCGTTCAATTTTTCTCCGGCCGGTGTGTCCACTTCAATGCGGTCGCCAACTTTTATGGGTCTTTCCAGAAGTATAACAATACCGCTTACAAAATTATTGGTAATATTCTGCAAGCCGAAACCGATGCCAACGCCTAAAGCACCTGCAAGGATGGTGATAAAACTAAGGTCAATACCAGCGGTCTGAAAAATGATCACCAGTCCCATCACTACAACTACATATCGCAGCATGGTGCTAATGGCCTGCCTAACGCCCAATTCAACATTGTATTTAGCAAGAATTTTGTTTTGAAGCAATTTCTTTAATTTCCCCGAAAGGAAAAAAAGCAGGGTAATGGTAATAAGCAGGTATAAAATGGCCGAAGCGGTTACCTCAGACTTACCCAGGTTAAAGATCGGATAATGAAGGAAATCCTTTAATGACGAATAAAATTCTTTTAAGGCTTCCATAATTTGTTGGTTTTAAAATGGGAAAAACAACGGGATCATAAATGTTGCAATGATCCAGAATATGATATTTAGCGGGGTTCCCACTCTTAAAAAGTCGGCAAATTTAAATCCGCCAGCGCCATAGATCATTGTGTTGGTTTGGTAACCTACCGGGGTCATAAAGCTTGATGAAGCAGCAAATGTTATGGCCATCAGAAACGGCCGTGGGTCAACTTCCATGGTAATGGCGGCGGCTATGGCTATGGGAGCCAGCAACACCGCACTGGCGTTGTTGCTCATGGTTTCGGTAAGCAGTGATGTAATCAGGTACAATACCGAAACGATGGCTATTGGCCCCAGCGACCCAACAATATCGATCAGAAAACCGCTTAGCAGTCTTGCAGCACCGCTACGGTCAAGGGCCACCCCCAAACTCATAGCACCTGCAAGCAAAAAGATTACCTTCCAATCTATGGCCTGGTAAGCATCTTCCATGCTTATGCTGTAGTGGTCTAAAAAATTTGGACAGGAATTTATAAACCCTTAAATTTCTGTCAT
>CAYGDW010000052.1:0-20746 GCA_964348755.1 uncultured Bacteroidales bacterium
CTCCGTAAAAGTAAAAAAGGGTAGAATTCTATGCATGAGATTCCTCACTACGTTCGGAATGACAGTCAGTTAGCTTTTTATTAAGGGGGGTAGGTGGCGGCGAAGCCGCCACCTACCCCCCAAATTGCCAAAATCATTGAAAACCCTGTCATTTCGGGCGGAGCGAGAAATCACGTAATTTTTGTCGGCCAGTAGTGTAAATTTTATTATTCAATGTTGTTTTAGGGCATAAATTAGCCCACCCGGTACGTAAACTTTATCAGAGGGCGTTTCTGATTTATTTGATGCATGCCCCGGGTGGGCTTTTTGAGGGATTTTAATATCCCTTATTTTTAAACTCAGGAGCTTTAACCAAAAGCTGGTATATTCAGTTTATTCAGCAATATTTACTTTAGCACGAAGTTTGCTGTTTGCCCGCCTATCTGCACCAAAAACTCTCCAGGCTCAGTTGTCCATTTCAATTGCTCATTAACGAAGGCCAGGTCCTTTGGGCTGATTTCGAACGAAACGGTATTTGTTTCGCCCGGCTCCAGTTCAATTTTTTCGAATCCCCTGAGGCGTTTTACTTGCGGGCTTATAGAGGCAAACAAGTCGCTGATGTAAAGCTGTACCACCTCCTTGCCTTTGCGGCTGCCTGTATTGCTTACTTCAATGGTTATTATTACTGTCTGGTTTTGGTTTATTTCGGAGGCCGACAGTTTAAGGTTGGCATAATTGAATGTGGTATAACTTAAGCCGTGTCCAAAATTGAACTGGGGCAACGTATTGGCCATTGGCTCCAGTTCTGAGTAATGGTGGTCGTAGGTAATCAGGGCATTTGGCTCGGCCGGGTAGGTAAAAGGAAGTTTGCCAGAGGGGTTCACATCCCCATAAATTATGTCGGCAATGGCTTGTCCTCCTTCATTGCCGGGAAGGTATGCCATAATGATCGCCTTCATCTGGTCGGCAAATTTGCTAATAAGCCTTGGCCGGCCCTGTGTAAGTACCAAAATTACAGGTTTTCCGGTGGCGGCAAGACGCTTTGCCAGGGTTGCCTGGGCATCGGGCAGGAAAAGATCGCCAATGTTGCCTGGGGTTTCGGCATAGGGCATTTCGCCAAGGCAAAGCACAATGTAGTCGGCCCTGGCGGCAAGTTGTACTGCCCGGTCAATATCGGTTAGTTCATTATAGGTTGCTCCCTGGGCAAACATTACATTATTTTGGCCTGCCTTTTGGGTAATGGCTTCGAGAATGGTGTTTTTATGTCCGGCAAATCGGTCGGTTTCAAGTCCAAGCCAGGTGTAAGTCCACCCGCCATTGAGTGTGGCCATTGAGTTTGCTGCAAAGCCGGCTACAAGCACCCGTGCATTTTTTGGCAATGGCAGCACATTGTTGTTGTTTTTTAGTAGGGTAACCGATTCGCGGGCAGCTTCAAGGCTTACCTGCTGGTGTTTTTCGGAAGCATAATCGGGATAATCGGCAATGGGGTGCATAAAATTTTCGAACAGCCCTAATTTGAATTTTAACTTCAGTATTCGACCCACAGCCTGGTCAATGCGCCACATGGGCACTTCGCCTTCACGTACCAGCTCAACCAAATAATTGTAGAAGCTAAAGTCGTATGGCACCATACTCATATCAACACCTGCCATAACGGCCATCTTTACAGCTTCTTTAGGTGTTTGTGCCACGCGGTGTTTGGTGTGCAGGCGTATCACGTCCATCCAGTCGCTCACGGCCAGCCCTTCAAAGCCCAGCTCATCCCTTAGAATTTCGGTGAGAAGGTAATGGCTTGCATGCACGGGTACTCCGTTAATTTTGCCTGAGTTAATCATTATTGAATGTGCGCCTGCCTTAATGGCTGCTTCAAAAACAGGCAGGTGCTGCTCACGCAGGGCAATGTCAGGAATTAGGGCAGGGGTGCGATCCTTGCCCGAAACCGGAACACTGTATCCAATAAAATGCTTCATACAGCTTGCAACCTTGTATTTGCTTCCAATATCATTGCCTTCCATCCCACTTACAGCGGCTTTCCCCATTTGACTTGCCAAATACACATCTTCGCCAAATGTTTCCCAAAAGCGCGGCCAGGCCGGATGCCGGCCAATGTCGAGTACGGGAGCAAAGTTCCAGGGTATGCCAGTAGCGCGGGTTTCGTAAGCTGTAATTGAGGCCGCCTGCTCGGCCAGAGCCAGGTTCCAGGTTGCTGCCAAACCCAGTTGCTGTGGAAATAGAGTGGCCTCGATGGCATAATTGTGGCCATGCACTGCATCAATTCCATACAATATCGGTATTTTCCTTTCGGTTTCCTGGGTCATATCATTTATTGCAGTAAGGAGTTCGCGCCAGTATGCCTGCGAAAACGCGTAACCGGCCACATTGAGTATTGAGCCAACCTGATGATCGACTACAGCCGTGCGGAGCTTCTCGGGATCTATCCGATGCGGAAACTCAAACTGCCCCTGGGCATCAGTAGCGGTAATAACATCGAGGGTAACCTGTGTCATTTGGCCCACCTTTTCTTCGATGGTCATCTGCGACAGTAGTTTTTCTACCCTAAGGTCGAGTTCATCCTGATTGGCGGTGGGCCGGCAGGCCTGCCCAACAACAAGCAGCAGGGCAGCAAGAATAAAAAAAGTTTGACGGTTTTTCATGAGCCTTGATTTTTTTGGTTTAAAATTATTTTTTATTCAACAATGGGTTTCTGTGCTTTTTCAATTCTGTGTATTATTTCTGTACACATTCGGCCATTGTGGTAAGGGCATTTCCAGAATCCGGCCTTATCGTCATTGGTATTTGGGCTGCCATCGGGTTTAATGCTCCAGTACCATTCGCCTTGTAGATCCACCAGGTTTTCTTTTATGTAACTAAATGCTTTTCGGGCCAGGTGCAGGTATCTTTTATTGTTTGAGAGTTGCCATGCATTAAAAAACCCAACCACTGCCTCGGCCTGTGGCCACCATTGCCTTTGGTAGTCCATATGCCTGGTTTTTGGGTCGTATTCGTAAACAAGGCTACCATCGGCCTGTTTTCCTTTTTCGGCCGAGGCCACAAGTTTCAGGCTTTTTTTATAACACAAGGCAAGGCGCTTTTTGTCGCCGAGTGTATGTGCAGCCTCATACAAAAGCCACGAGGCTTCAATGTCGTGCCCAAACGATACCAAGGTTGACTTTCGGTTCCAGCGTTCGTCAAAAAACAAAATGAGGTGGCCTGTGCGCGGGTCAATTAATTTTCTTAGAAATAGGTCAATAAGATTTCCCAGCTGTTTTTCTAGGTGTGCATCTTTCCATATTTTATAAAGGCTAGTATATGCTTCCAAAATATGAAGATGGGTGTTGGTGGTTTTTTTTTCGTTGGCATCTCTGGGGCTTAGCCTGAGGTCTTCTTGTGGTTCCCATTGTTGGTTGAAAGCCTCAAAATATCCATTGTAAATGGGGTCAAAACTTTTTTCCTCAATCAGCCAAAATAATTCTTTTGCCTTTTCGAGGCTTTCGGCCATGTTGGTAGCCTGGTGGTATTCGGCCAGTGCATATATGAAAAATGCCTGGGCGTATATTTGTTTTTTAGTGTCGGCGGGCTGCCCTTTGTAATTGAGCAGCCAAAATGTGCCCCCATGCTGCTGGTCGAAAAAGTGTTCGAATATATAATCTTTTGCCCAGTGAGCAGCCTGGAGGTATTGCTCATTATGCAGCAGCCTTGCAGCAGCCGAAAAGGTCCAAAGGATTCGGGCGTTAAGAATGCCTCCTTTGGGGGCATGAGCTACCACCTTGTTTTGGCCATTTATTTGCCCCAAAAAGCCTCCATTTTGCTTGTCGGGCATTCGCTCAAGCCAAAAGGGCAATATGTTGCCCGTTAGTTCGAGCATGAGTTGTTGGCCGAAGTCTGACAAATTATTGCTCATTGGCTGGGTTTGTTTTCCCCGGAAGGGGTTTTATTGCATATATACTACCACAATGTAAATTCGGCCTGCATCGGGCAGGGGGAGTTTATTGCCATGCAGCAGTTGTCCATTTAGGTTTATTGATTTTATGCCTTTCATTTTTCCTGATGGATTTTTTACGCTTATGTGGTATGTGGCTCCACGAAACTTCCTGGTTACTGTAAACTGGCCCATGTGGGGCGGTATGCAGGGGTTTATTTCCAGGCCATCGTAAGTGGGTTTTATGCCAAGAATGTATTGCGAAATGGCATAAAAGTTCCAGGCAGCCGTGCCTGTAAGCCATGAATTTTTAGCTTCGCCAGGTTTAAACGCCTCTTTGCCAGCAATCATTTGCGAATATACATAGGGTTCGGTTTTGTGCAAATGACTAATATCTTGGAGGTATGCCGGGCAAATTTTGCGGTAATATTCCCAAGCCCGGTCGCCTCGCCCAATCTGGGTTTCGGCAATCATTACCCAGGGGTTGTTGTGGCAAAAAACGCCTCCGTTTTCCTTATAACCTTCAGGGTAGCTCGAAATTTCGCCGTATTCGATGTAGTAGCGGCTGTATGCCGGGTGGTTCAGCACAATGCCATACTGGCTGTCGAGGTGTTCTTTAATAGAGTCGAGGGCTTTGTGGGTAAAGCCCTCGGCTAGGCCAATGCCTGCCATGGCGCACCATGCATTTGATTCGATAAATATTTTCGATTCGGGGTTTTCATTTGATCCTATTTTATCTCCATTGAAGTCGTAAGCCCTCAGAAACCATTCGCCATCCCAGCCATGCTTTAGTATTGCCAGGCGCATAGTGTCAACATGTTTTTGAGCGCGAGTTGCCTCCGGGAAGTCTCCAAGTTGTTTGCAAAGTTCAATATATTCGTTTCCGCAGAATACAAATAATCCTGCAATCATTAGGCTTTGTGCCTGGCTGCCTTGTGTGCGGTTTTCGGTAGTCTGAAAACTTTCGTTGGGGTTGTTCGAAAAACAATTCAGGTTAAGGCAGTCGTTCCAGTCTGCACGGCCAATCAGGGGCAGGCCTAGTGGCCCCAGGTTGTCAACCACATGGTTAAATGAAAGGGTTAGGTGTTCAAAAAAGTGTTTTTCACTTCCAGGCACATTGTCAAAGGGAACCGGTTCATTCAGTATAGAAAAGTCGCCACTTTCTTTTATGTAGCTGGTTGTACCCAGAATTAGCCACAGTGGGTCGTCGTTGAAACCCTGACCAATTTCGTTGTTTCCCTTTTTTGTAAGGGGTTGGTACTGGTGGTAGCAACCTCCATCGGAAAACTGTGTTGAAGCAATGTCAATAATTCTTTGGCGAGCTCTTGCCGGGACCTGGTGCACGAAGCCGAGCAAATCCTGGTTGGAGTCTCTAAAACCCATACCACGTCCAATTCCGCTTTCGAAATATGAAGCCGAGCGCGAAAAACAAAAAGTAACCATACACTGATATTGGTTCCAGATGTTTACCATCCTGTCAAGCTTTTCATCGTCCGAAGTCAAGCTGAAATTTCCCAGCAAATTGTCCCAATATTCTTTTAGTTCATAAAGTGCGGCATTAACCTGGGCCGGAGTTGCAAAACGGTCAATGGTTTCTTTGGCTCTACTTTTGTTAATAACTTTTTTGGCCTCCCATTTTTCTTCTTCGGGGTTTTCGGTATAACCCAGCACAAATACCAGTTCTTTTTTTTGGTTGGGCTGCAATTCAATTTCAATGCAGTGCGATGCAATTGGCGACCAGCCGTGGGCAATGCTGTTGCGGGCTTTGCCTTCAAAAACCGTTTGTGGCTCATCAAACCCGTTGTACAGGCCAAAAAATGATTCCCGGTCGGTGTCAAAGCCATTAATAGGGTGGTTTACCGAATAATATGCGAAATGGTTGCGGCGCTCGCGGTATTCGGTTTTATGGTATATAACCGAGCCTTCTATTTCTACCTCGCCGGTGGAGAAGTTCCTTTGGAAATTTTCCATATCGGTTGCTGCATTCCAAAGGCACCATTCAATAAATGAAAATAGCTTAAACTTTTTTACGCGGTTGGTTGTGTTGTGCAGGCTTAGTTTTTGTACTTCGGCAAGTGTGCCGGGTGGCACAAAGAAAAGCACTTCAGCTTCAAGCCCGTTTTTTACTCCTTTAATTATGGTGTAGTTGAGCCCATGCCGGCACTCGTAGTGATCGAGTGGTGTTTTGCATGGTTTCCACCCTGGGTTCCATACGGTGCCATTTTCATTTATGTAAAAGTAACGTCCGCCTGAGTCTATTGGCACGTTGTTGAAGCGGTATCGGGTAATTCGCCTGAATTTGGCGTCCTTATAAAAGGCATAACCTCCGGCTGTGTTCGAAATGAGGCTGAAAAAATCTTCGGTGCCCAGATAGTTTATCCAGGGCAAGGGCGTTTTCGGATCGGTAATTACATACTCGCGTCGTTTGTCGTCAAAATGTCCGTATTGCATAGCTTCATTCATTTAAGATAAAGTAAAAATGGGTCCCTTAGTCTTGGAGCTTGTTGTACCAGTTTTTTTTGAGAATAATGGCTGTAATTGCTATTATTATTAAAGCAATTGCAAACGAACCGAACTGTTTAAACACCAGGAAAATGGGTGCGGCTACCAGCGAGGTTTGCCACACTATGCCTGTAAGCACGTTGAGCATATCGCGTTTGAAGGCTGTATTTTTCCGGAAGCCTGGGTTTTCGGCCACTACCATTTCATGAATAGGTTTCCAAAACCCCCAGGGCCGTGTTTTGGCATAGAATATTTTGAGTACAGAGGGTTCGGTAGCTGGTGCCGACCAGGTTCCCCATAAACATCCGATGATTGAAAAAACAAGAATTATTGGGAAATAATACAAAGGCAGCACCGTATTAATTACCGGCACGTAAGGCAGCACCAGTGCCGGAATCATTCCGCCGGCCATGCCCCATGCAAATCCTTTTCCATTGAAACGCCACCAATGCCATTTCAAAATGTTGGCTGCAATATAGCTTCCGTAAAGGGCGCCTGTAACCCATTGCAGCACGCTGTTTACATCCTGTGCTACCACCCCAAAAAAAATGCTTACCAGCACCACCCCCAATCCCACAATAATGTTTGCCCGGTTCGATTGTTTTGGAGTGGCTTTGGGTTTTACGTATTTTATGTAAATATCGTTTACAATGTAGGCCTGAGCCGCATTGAGGGTTCCGGCAAATGTTGACATAAATGCGGCCAGCAATCCTGCCAGTATCAGGCCTGTAAGTCCGGCCGGAATCCAATGGTGGCTAACCACGGCAGGCAGTACCAACTCAAAATCGACCATGCCGCCAACCGTAATCTGGTCCTTAATCTGGTCGTAAATGATCAGCCCTATTGCCGAAATTCCGGCAATCATCAGGTAACGCACCGGCATAAGTATAACCGATACAAACCCGCTCATTTTGGCCGCTTCAAGTGGTGAGCGGGTCGAAAGGATTTTTTGCATATCGTAAGTGGGAGCAGGGCCTGCAATGCTTGCAAGAATTCCTTTGAGCAGCACCATTCCAAAAAACAAGCTAAAAACCTGATATCCGTCGGTTTGAATCTTCTGATTAAACTCGACAAACTTTCCGGTCCAGTTCAGATCAAGGGTCCAGCCAAAGCCTGGAGAAAACCAGCCTTCGGGCAACAAAGCGCTGAACTCAACAATGTTGAGGTGAATCATAGCAATTACGGCAATGGCAATTGAAGCCAATGTCATAATTAAATATTGGGCTACATCGGCCCACACTATGCTCATCATGCCGCCCATCAGGGCATAAAAAACTGCAAAAAGTGTAAAAGTAATGCCCCACACATGTGGTACGTAGGTTTCGGGAATAAATGCCAGTGCGGGAAAAGTAGTCTTCAGTGGCAGAAATATTTCAATGAATTTTCCCATACCAATAAAGCCATAAGCCAGCATGCTAAGGCAAACAAGTATAGCAAACACCACAATAATCCAGTGCGAGGTAACAGCCCCCCTATCATTTCCAAACCTGAACCCGATCCACTCGGCACCTGTGGTGCAACCCGACCGGCGCAGCCAGGCCGATAGGTACATCATCAGGAATATCTGGTTAAAAACAGGCCACAGCCAAGGAATGTAAATGCTTTTTAGCCCGTAGATAACTGTAATTGCAACTAACCATACCGTGCCCGAAATGTCGAACATGCCCGATGCATTCGACAGGCCAAGCATATACCAGGGTATTGATTTATTGCCCAGCAAATACGACTGCAAGTTGCGCGAGGCCTGTCTTTTAAGGTAAAAGCCTATAAATATTAGTATGCCAAGGTAGGCGGCAATAATCAGGAGGTCTATAGTACTTAGAAAATTATGGTTCATTTTTCAGCAAAATGTTTTTTGTTTTTTTCAATAAGGCTTCTTATGGCTTTTTCGGAGGTGGCTGATCTGAGCCCATCGGGCGGGGTGTTCATGCAATAGTCAACCAGGAGGTCAATGGTTGATGTGGCCACATGCATACGGGTGTCGCAACTGGCATAATAAATAAAAACTGAGCCATCGTTGTCGGCTATCCACCCGTTTGAAAAAAGCACATTCGACACATCGCCCACCCTTTCGTTGCCTTGGGGTGCCATAAAGTAACCGGCTGGTTCAGCAATTATGCGGGCAGGATTGTGCAAGTCTGTCATGTACAGATAAAGCACATATCTAAGGCCTGCCGCGCAAGCCCTAACGCCATGTGCCAGGTGTAGCCATCCTTTTGGAGTTTTTAATGGGGGTGGCCCTTCGCCGTTTTTTTGTTCTTTTATGGTGTGGTAGTGCCGTTGGTTTATTATTGTTTCCTTAGCGGCAACTGCATTGGTTATGTCGTCAATCAAAGCCCATCCTATACCTCCCCCTTTTCCGGTTTCAATAAAACCGTCCTGTGGGCGTGTATATAGGGCATATTTCCCATCGATAAATTCGGGGTGCAGTACCACATTGCGTTGCTGGCTGTGCGAGTGCAGGTCGGGGAATCGCTCCCAGTTTAGCAGGTCGTGTGTGCGTGCAATACCGGCATTTGCCACGGCCGCCGACAAATCTCCCGGCCTCCCCTCGGGGTCTTTGCGTTCGGTGCAAAACACACCGTATATCCAGCCATCTTCATGCCTGGTAAGGCGCATATCGTAAATGTTTGTGTCGGGGTTTTCGTTTTCGGGCATCTGCAACGGAAATTCGCGAAAGCGAAAGTTATCAATGCCATTGGGGCTTTCGGCAATGGCAAAAAAAGATTTTCGGTCAAAACCTTCAACGCGGGCAACCAACAGGTACTTGTCATGGTGTTTTATTGCACCGGCATTAAACACGGCATTCACTCCAATGCGCTCCAACAGGAATGGGTTGCCGACCGGGTTCATATCGAAGCGCCAGCTTAGAGGTACATGGTCTGCCGTTAGAATAGGGTTGGCATAGCGATTATAAATTCCGTTTGTGCTTTCGAGTTTCTTGTTGGGTAGGTTTATGAGCTCCTGGTGCTGCTTCACTATCCGTTGCAATCGCTCCCCAAATACCAGATTCATAAAATTTAATTTATTATTGTATGGCGAATATAAAGGTTCTTTGGTTCAATATCGCCAAGAAACAAGCTCCTTGGCAATTTGAAAAATCTGATAAAGTCCTCCTGACTAATATGGCCAGGGTATGGGGCAAAAAAATGGTCGGGCCGGTTTATGGCATTTCGCCAGAACAGGGCGTATGAAACCGGCAAGTCTTTGAGCGATTCATAAACCACCCCGGTCCACCATACCGGATCTGGTATTTTTTCGTAGCCCAATTCGGTTACTGCAGGCAGTTTATTGAGGGTAGTTGCAAATTGCACCAATAATTCAGCCTTGTTTTTCAGGCGGGCTGCAAATTCGCTGCTCAATTGGCCTGGCTGCTGATACATGTCGAAGCCTACAATGTCCACATAGTCTTTGCCCGGGTACCTTTCGGCGAACTCATCAATGGTTTCGAAGTTGTCAGAAGGCGAATACGCCCATAGCAGGTTGTTAACTTTTTTGGTGTCAGTAAGGTAGTGAAAAGTCATGTGCCAAAGTTCTTTATATTGGCTGGCCGTGCAAAGTTGCTGACCCCACCAGAACCAGCTTCCGGTATGCTCGTGGTATGGCCTGAAAATGACCGGTATTGGGTTACCATGCTGATCTTTGAGCTCTTGAAAGAAGCCGGCAAGCTGGTCGAGCCATTTCAGGTACTTGTCATGTTTTTGGCCGAAAGGCAGAACTGATTTTACCACCTCGGCATTGCTCACATCCCAGGTGTTGCTTCCGGTAAGGGGGTTGTCGGCGTGCCAGCTGTAAGTGTTTATACCACCCATGGCATGCACCTGTTTAGCCCACTGTTTCATCGAAGCAAAGGGCACCCCATCGAGGTTGTGGCTTGCCCCGTGTTCAATATGGCCCAAATCCCATCCAAACACAGCAGGATAATCGTTTACTATAAGGTAAATGTCCGATGGACCTCCGGGTGCTTCCCAGCCAATGCCATAGGCAAGGGCATCCTGGTGGCCAAACATGAAACCGGTGCCGGTAAGCCCCTTCATGTTCAAAAGCAAGTTTACAGTTTCGGGTGTGGCCTGTTTATTGGCAGTGGGAACCTGATTTTCGAACAGGTTTGTACAGCTTTGCAGCAACAGTGATACTGAAAAGACCAAAAGATAAAAGACCTTTTTCATAAGATGGGTTGCATTTATAAAATAGCTTCAGGCCTGAATTGCAAATTGCTTTGCCCATTTAATTTGCAAGGTAAATTTCACAACATTACCCCAATTTGAATAATACTATTTTATCAAAAATTTATACTTTTTGTTTTTTTTTAAAAAAGATACAAGGGGTTTAATCCTGATTGGAACTTTGAAAGGCTGTCTTTAAATTAAATTGCCGGGAACCGGATTCAATTCAAAAATAAAATGGCAGTTGTTCTTTTTCAGAAGCTTCTTTGACCAACACTAAGCCCTGCACCGCCTCAAAGGGTTTGCAGAATTTTTGTTGGGCGAAAAATTTTTCAATTAGGGATGGGGCTAAAATATTTATTTAAATTTATAATGAAATTTTGCATTTTTTATTCGGTAGTCAATCCGGGGCTTTTTATCGATCTGAAAAAATGCAGCGATTTTATTTCAAAAAACCTTGTTGCTGCAGGCTTTTCATTTTTATATGTTGTTATCATGAACAAGAAAGTCATTAAGGAAATTACACCGCTCACTCCGGCCGATTGTTTTACGGTTTTCAAAAGGACCAAGTCTGAGTTTGATTTTCCGCTTCATTTTCATGAAGAAATGGAGTTGAACTTTATACTCAATGCCAAAGGCGCCAAAAGAGTTATTGGCGACCACATAGACGAGATTGACGATATTGAGCTGGTGCTGGTTGGGCCTAATCTTGAGCATGCATGGTTTAATTCGAGCTTTGGAGGCGGCAGTCTTACCGAAGTAACCATACAATTTCATTGCGATTTTTTTGACGAAAAATTTTTGAAAAAAAATCAGTTAAGTTGTATAAGAAATCTTTTGGGGAAGTCGGGGCGCGGGGTGTTGTTTTCAAAAGAAACCGCCATGAAGCTTCAGAGTAGAATCATGGGCCTGGGTAGCAGGCAAGGTTTCGATTCGGTATTGGAGTTAATGTCGATTTTGCACGATTTGTCCACTTCGCGCAATTACCGTGTGCTGAGCAATACCACCTTTGGCATAGATGAGAAATGCTCTTACAACAGCCGTCGTATTGAGCGGGTAATGAGCTATACTCATCTGAATTTTCACCGGTCAATCAGTCTGAAAGAAGTGTCGAGAATTATTAATATGACCGAAACAGGTTTCAGCCGTTTTTTTAAGTTGCGCACCGGCATGACTTATGTCGATTGCCTTACCGAAACCCGTCTTGGGCATGCCACCCGCATGCTCATCGACACCACCCACAACATTGCCGAAATTGCCTACGACTGTGGTTTCAACAATATTTCTAATTTTAACCGCATTTTTAAAAAAAAGAAAGGTTGTACCCCCAAGGAGCTTCGCAAAAGTTATGAAGATGGGGTAAGGGTATTTATCTAATGGCTGCCAAAACGGTGTAATCAGTAATCAAAATCTCACTCCTCCTTTTAATGCCGTTTTATCTGATTGCCTTATGGTAATTTCTGCTGGTTGCAGGCCAGGGCTGGTTGCCGTAAGCATCAGTTCGCCGTTTGTAGTTCCGCTCCTGATTATTGCCAGGCACTTCCCGTTAAAAGCCTTTCGTTGTTCGGCCCTGAAAGGTTCGAGGCTGGTTTGGCTGCCATTATCAACAGCTTCAATTTTTCCATTGCCACTTAGCGAAAACAAAATCAGGTTATCTGCCTTTGGCACCATTGTGCCATTTTCGTCAACCACAGTTGCGGTTACAAACGAGAGGTCGAGCCCATCGGCTTTTAATAAGGGGCGGTCGGCGCTAAGTATAATGTGGTGTGGCTCTCGGGCTGTTTTTACCTCGCGCGTTAAAATTACCTTGCCTTTGTTTTTTGCCGTTGCTTTCAAAACGCCGGGTTCAAAGTTGAGCCTCCACCTAAAGTTAAACCTTTCAGGGCACTTTGTAAGGCTTCCGAGCGATTTTCCGTTTAGGGTCAGTTCAACCTCATCGCAGTTCGAATAGGCAATTACGTCAACCAGCTCACCAGGTTCCCAGTTCCAATGCGGAAATATGTGCAGCATTGGTTCATGTGTCCACTCGCTCTGATAGAAATAGAATGCATCTTTGGGGAATCCGGCCAGGTCAACCACACCGAAATAGCTGCTACGGGCCGGAAAGGTGTATGGGGTTGGCTCGCCAAGGTAGTCGAACCCGGTCCAAATAAACATTCCCGAAAGGAAATCGTGTTTTTTAATGATTCCCCAGGTTTCATAGTGGGTTGATCCCCAGGGTGTGGAAAGGTTGTCGTAAGAGGAACTGGTCAGGTCGGGGTTTCCGCCGGTAAATGGCAGGTCCCACCGAATGGGCCAGCGCCTTGTTGAGTCAGAGGGCATATCGTAGTGCCCACGGGTGGCCAGGCCCGAATTGGTTTCGGCCCCGATAAAGATTAATCCGGGGAATGTTTCAGGGAATTTTTCAAATTTATTATGGTTGTAATTAAACCCGATCAGATCGAGCGCTCCTGATCGAATCATGTAATTTTGCTCAGTTGGGTTGTTCATTCCAGCGGTTATGGGTCGGGTGGGGTCAAGGTTTTTTACAATTCCGGCCAGGCGCCTAGTTAGCTCCAGGCCGGAAGAGTCCCACTGTTCAAGAATTTCGTTCCCTATGCTCCAGATAATTACGCTTGGGTGGTTGCGGTCTCGCCGCACCAGGTCTTCCAGGTCGCGCTGATGCCACTGGTCGAACTGGTGGCTGTAATCGTAGGCGACCTTAGGCATGCGCCACATATCGAATGCTTCGTTCATTACAATAAAACCCATTCGATCGCAAAGGTGCAGCATCTCTGGTGCAGGAGGGTTGTGGGCAGTTCGTATTGCGTTTACGCCCATGGCCTTCATTATTTCGAGCTGCCGCTCAATTGCCCTGGTGTTTACGGCTGCCCCAAGTGCACCCAAGTCATGATGGTTGCATACACCTTTGATTTTCATAGGCTTACCGTTCAGGAAAAACCCTTTGTCTTTGTCAAAAGCAAAGGTTCGAATGCCAAGCGGGGTATGGTAAGTGTCGAGCAATTTGCTTCCGCTAAATAGCTTTGTTTCAACCCTGTACAATACCGGATCATCGATTGACCAAAGCATTGGGTTATTAACTTTTAGACTATGCTCAACCAAAGCTCCTTTAGCAGGCAGTACCAAATTGCTGGTTAAAACCCGTCCCACGCGCTTATTTCGACGGTCAAAAACTTCTGACCTGATGCTTATGTGGTGGTCGGACTTGGTGGAGTTTCTAATCTTTATTTGAATGTTTACAAGGGCTTCGGTGTCGCTTACCTGAGGTGTAGTAACAAAAGTGCCCCAGTGGTCAACTGCCACGGGGCCGGTTTTTACCAGCCAGGTGTTGCGATAAATACCCGAACCACTGTACCAGCGCGAGTTAGGCTGATTCGAATTGTCCACCTTTACACTAATTACGTTGGGTTTGTTGCCAAATTTCAGGTATTGTGTAAGCTCGTGCCTGAACGATGAATATCCATAGGGCCTTATGCCCAGGTAGTGGCCATTGATCCAAACTTCGCCATTTTGGTATATGCCGTCGAAATCAACAAAAATATTTCTTCCTTTGTCACTGCCGGGCAGGAAAAAGGATTTGCGGTACCAGGCTATTCCACCAGGCAAAGCTCCACCTCCGGGGGTTGCAGGGTGGTCGGCACTAAAGGTGCCCTCAATGCTCCAGTCGTGGGGCAAATCGAGCTGACGCCACCCTGTGTCGTCGAATTCGGCCTGTTCGGCACCTGAATGGTCGCCCAGACTAAATCGCCAGCCGGTGTTGAAGCTCTCAATACTGCGAACCTCCTTTTTGGCCTGGCCGCAAGAAAGAACCAGAAACATTGCAAGAAACCCAAATAATTGGCTGATGGATCTTTTCTTCATAATAAAATAGTTTTTTATACAAGGCCCCTTACTTCAATCCGAAATGCTTGCGAATAAAATTCATTTTCATGAAATGGAACTCATTGGGGAGCGCGTGGCCGGCAAAAGGATACACGATGTATTGTTTTGGAGCGTTTACCAGGTTGTATGCCGCAAAGTTAATGTGTGGCGGACAAATTTCATCCTTCAGGCCTACACCCATGAGCATTGGAGCCTTTATTAAACCAGCCAGGTTTTTAATGTCAATATAACTCAAGGTATAAAATACTTGTTCCCACGATAATTTTTTTTGGCTTTCAACCAGGTTAATAAATTCGTTTGCCGGCCATACAGTAGTTTTGAAATAATCTTCGAAGTCTGCCAAAAAAGGCACTTGAGGCACGCATACCTTTATTCGTTCATTGTCGAGGGCTGCAGTTGCAAAGCTAAGGGCACCTCCCTGGCTGGCTCCCTCTACGGCCACGCGTGTGGTATCTACCTCGGGCCTCGAAAAAAGAAAATCAACAGCCCTAATGCAATCCATGTAGGCGCCGCGGTAAATGTACATTTCCTTATCGTGCAGCGAATGTAAAATGTAGCCGGGAAAGCCGGGGTTAACATTGTGCTTGCTGTTTCCGTGCCCACGAATGTTGAGCCCAAACCCGATAATGTCGTCGCCATAATCGATGTAGGCCGGCGACATTGTAGTACCATAGCCCTGCACCTGCAACACGGCAGGGTAGGTGCCTGATGCAACCGGTCTTGAGTACCAGCCCCGAACGAGTACATTGCCAAGTGAGCGCATTTCAACCAGAAATACCTCGCGACGTTCGGTGCAAAGCGAGTCGATGCGAATCATACGGTACTGAGGGTCAACCGCTGCAAGCTCTCGCTTGGCCCGTTGCCAATAAAGGTCAAAGTCGGGCTGGGGGTTGGGTGGCGAAACGATTTTTTCAGGTTCGTAGCCAAACATTATCTCTGCTTGCTTGCTGGCAAGCTCGCTTTCAAACCGAATATTGGCCTTGTAAAATCCAGGCTCTATTGCAGGAAGCGTAAACGAAACTTTGTTCCTTGGGCCGCGCCTTATTATTATATTTTGTTGGCCACTATATGCCAAATCTCCAAAATCTGAAACCACAATTATAGAAAGAGCACCCCTGAAATTGCGGTTTGATGTGTTGTAAATTTGCAGCGGTATGCTCATTTCGGGTTTGCCGGTAACTACATGGTCGTTTTGGCTGAAGACTGCTGCAATATCAATGTGGTCAGAGAGGCCACGAACTATCAGGTGAATGGGCGAGGCATAAATGCCGCCATCGCCCCCATGGTCGTAAACCCTCACGGCAATAGTGTTGGGTTGGTCCCATCGAACCATTTCGGGCAGTATGCTGTAAGCACGCAAGGTATTGTGTTGCCCTGAATAGTTTGGAGGCAGCTCGCCTGTTTTGCCAAGTAATTTGCCATTGAAAAAGGTTTGGTCGGCATCGTCAATTTTGCCAAGCGAAAGTATGAAGCCTCCATAATTCCCTGCATCTTTTCTGAGGCGTGAGGGTATGTTAATGGTAATGCGGTACCAAGCAAAACCGTCGAGTGTTGCATACCCCTGGCGTTCCCATACCTGGCCAGGCATTATTTCGGCCCAGGGTGTGTCGTCAAATTCTGGTATGGCCCATTGAGGGTTGTCACCTGGCTTAAACTTCAACTTTTCGGGCAAAAGGTTTTGCGAAACAGCCTCATTTGATATGAGCAAAATAAACAACAGGCCAAAAACAAATTTAATTCTGGTAAGCATAATAATAAATTTTAATACTTCGAGAGGTCGATGGTTTGGCTGCTGCCGTTGTAGGTTATGCTTACATCGGGTTTTCCGTCGAGGTTTAATTGGCGCGGGTTGTTTGGAGTTACAAAAATAAGGTGAAAAGTTCTTTCGTTCAGCATTCCTTCAAAACTACCCTGTCTGTGGCCAAGTGTTAGGGTTTTGTTTTGGTTGTTGTAATTAAATGAGATTGTTGAGTAGGCCCCTTTTTCATAGTTATAGTTTAGGCCTTCGTCTTCGTAAAGCACAAAGGAGCCATCCTGGCCTTCAAACACCAAAAGAGTAATTGGTGCCGACAGCCCTTGTCCGCTATGCATTATTTCAGGCCCAGTAGGTATTACCGATCCGGCCTTTATAAATACGGGGCTGTATTGGTAAGGTGCCGGTGCGGAAATTGTTTGCCCACCTTGGGTAAATTGCCCTGTGTGCAAGTTGTACCATCCTGCGCCATTGGGCAGGTAAACCAGGCGCGAGCGAGCTTTATACTCATACACCGGGTTGATGAGCAAGGCAGGACCAAACATATATTGGTCGGTAATGCCATGCACCTTTAGGTCGTTTCCAAAATCCATAGCAAGTGGGCGCATAATGGTATAGTCGTTGAGCCAGGTTAGGCCAGCCAATGAATAAATATAGGGCATAAGGCGGTAACGAAGCTTGTTGTATGCCAGCATGGATTCATAAGCAGGGTGTCCGATGGGAGCTGTATTGAAAAATTCGCGGAAAGGGAATTGGCCGTGCGATCGGAATATGGGTACAAAGGCTCCGTATTGGTGCCAGCGAGTCATCAGTTCGCGCCATTCTTCAAGGTCTTGTTTTGTGGGGTTTTCAAACCTTCTTTCCACCGAAAATCCCCCAATGTCCATGGTCCAGTATGGAATTCCAGCCACGCTCATGTTAAGGCCGGCGGGTATTTGTGCATACATATCGTGCCAGCGCGAGGCAACATCACCGCTCCAGTTTGCAGCCGCATATCGTTGCAGGCCGGCAAATGCCGATCGGGTTAGAATAAACACCCGTTGATTGGGATTTACGCTGCGTTGCCCTTCATAAACTCCTTTTGCCTGCTCAAGTGAGTAAGCGTTGAAAAATTTTGCGCCAGGTCCCAGATAAGTTGGGTGCATGAGCGCCTTTCGTTCTTCCATGGGCAGGTTTGAGTGTATGTCGGGTTCGGTGGCATCAAGCCACCAGGCATCAATGCCTTTGCTGTAAAGGCTGGTATCGAGTTGTTCCCAAAAGGCTTTTTGCGCGCCTGGATTAAAGGCATCGTAAAAGGTCGAAACATAGCCCAACCAATCCTTGCGGTCTTTTTCAATATTGAGCATATACAACCAGCCGTTTCCCTTCATGTGTTCGTAATTTCGGGTACCCTTGTAATACTTGGGCCAAACCGAGATCATAATGCGTGCATCAAGGTCCTGATGAAGGGTTCGTACCATTTCTACCGGGTCGGGAAAGCGAGTAGAGTCGAATTCATGATCGCCCCATCTGTCAATAGGCCAGTACTGCCAGTCGAGCACTATATTGTCGAAAGGGATATTTCTTTTTCTAAATTCGCGTACCACATCAAGCAGCTCTTCCTGAGTGCGGTAGCGCTCGCGGCTTTGCCAAAAGCCCATTGCCCAACGTGGCACTATGGTGGCTTTTCCTGTAAGGGTGCGGTAGCCGCTAATTACCTCATCAAGGCTTTGCCCTGCAATAAAATAATAGTCGAGTTGGTCGGCTACCTCCGAGTAAATCGAAATGCGGTTATTTTCTTCTGCGGGCAATGGGTCGAGGTACTTTAGGGCAATGTACGATTCGCCCCCATCGGGCAACCATTCAATTTTAATCGGATATCTTTCTCCGGGCTTCATGGCAAAGTCAAACTGATTGTTTGAAAGGTTCCAGGCCATACGCCAGCGGTCAATCAAAAGCTGGTCGCCGATCCACAGTTTGGCATAACCCGAAGAGCTTATTGTAAATTTGTGTACGCCTTCGGTTTCTGAGGCAATATAGCCTTGCCAGGTTACTATTCCGTTTAGCATATCGAACCCTTCCGGAACCTTAGCCTGGTCGGGCAAAAAGTTGTAGTTTATTTCATTTTCGGTTCGGGCCATAAATACCTCGGCAGGATTGTATTTGTTGGCATATATGGCGGTAAGGCCGCCCTGATTACCATTGGCATCAAAGAGGTTCAGTTCCGAAATTTCTTTCCTTTGGCGCGGATCGCCAAACTTGGTGCGCGAGTTGTTGTCCCAGAGTATGCCATAATTGCGGCTCGATACAAGAAAGGGAACCACCGCCTGGGTGTTGTACTGAAACATATCGAAATCTTTCCCTTTCATGTTCAGGAATCCGGTCTGATTCGACCCCAGCCCATAAATGGCCTCGTGGTCGGGCGATTCGAACTGCTTACGGATGGCAATATAGTTTTTGCCATCTATTGTTACATTCTCGTGCCATTTGCCACCTCCCTGCATTTCGCGCAGTATTTCGGTACCGTCAGTATCAAGAAAAATGACTTCGCCGGTTGCTATTATTACCCGGGCTTGCAGTGCAGCGGTTTTTAACACAATGGCGCCTTCTACTTCGGTTACGGTAAAGCCTGGAACCGGTGGTAATTCTTTAATCACCATCAGGCTGGGAGCATCTGCGAAGTTTTTTCCCGGCACCGAGCTTACCCTTATTATTTGGTCTGTTACAACCATCAGGCGAACCGTATGGTCTGTTTTGCCATTGTGGCGCACGTGTACCAGCACTCCACCCGGAATCTCTTTCCATGGCTGATGGCTGCACGAGATTATTATGGCCATAAACAGCAGTGCCAGCAACAGGCTGAGTAGTTTAATGGATTTCATCATGGTTTTGAATTTTTACATTATCGTTTTAAAATAAATAATCAGTTCCCGGTATTTGATTTTAATACACCATAAATCTGGTGGCAAGTATCTGGTGGGTTCCTTTTAAAACGCAAATATATACTCCGGCCGGCAGGTTTGTGCTAAATGTTCGGTTGGGGTCTTCATGGTTATAAAAGGTATGAAAAAAAACTTGTCTGCCGCTAATATCAATAACTTCCAGAGAAGTAATTCCTTGCGGAGCATTTTTCATGCTGAATTCCTGGTTTGTTGGGTTTGGCCAAATTGTAGAAGTTTCGGGCTTGTTAGGTGTTTTGGACGAGGTCAGGTCGTTGTTTACCGGCAGGAAGTTGCTTCCGTTTTCGAACAAAATGAAATTGCTCGACAGTGGCGGCAAGGTTAATTTTACCTGATTGCCTTTTTTCTGAAATTTTGACCGCCCCCGGTCGTACCGTACCCAATCGGCAGCCATTTTTGCTGCCCTTGCCACAGGGTTTTGACTGATTCCGTAGCGTGCATACCCGTAATTTACTGTAATCATACCTGAAACGCTGGTGTGCTTCAGTATCCGGTAAAACGAATCGGTGGCCATTGTCCAGTTTTCCCAGGAGTGTGGCCTTACACCATACCTGGGTTCAAATGGTGTAGTTTCGCATGCAAGTCGGTCGGGAATATCGTCGGGGCGTTGGCTGGCTCTTCGATTCCAAAAGAACACATCAGAAATGCTTCCCCCAGGCCCGCGCAGAACACCAATGCGGCGGTCGCTTAAGTATTTCATAAGCCTGGGATTGTCAGACATGGTGCCAGTCCACAAATTGGCATTGTCGCCAAATATATAATCAATCACCCTGGTTATTGTGTGGTGAAAGAAAACTGTAAGCGAGGCCTGAACCGGATTAAATGCCGCCTGTACCATAATGTGCTCAGGATAAGAAATGGTTGCTGGCTTCCAGTTATTTAAAAAAAAACCTGGCCCTGGCCTGATGTGGTATTGATAAACAATAAAGTTAACCATAAAAAGAGGATCAGGCTGGTTTGCATATCGGGTTTTGGTTGCCAGGTTGAGTTTTGTAAAACAAGTTTATTTGTTATCTCAAATATATGCCAGGCTGCCAAGAATTATTGATACTATTTTATCAAATTATTGCAAAAAATTGCAAGGGTGATGATTAATTCTTTTTATTACAATGATAATGAAGTTAAGTAAAAACCCGATAATCAATAAAATTGATTGCATGGGTTCAATTGGCTGGTTTATTCATCAATATTTTCAATTATAAAAGCAATAATTCAAATTGACCAGCAGCCTTACATTCCCATAAAGAAGAATTCTGCAAAAAAAAGCCGCCTTAAAGGCGGCCTCTAAAGAAAAACTCTTTAATCAATTATGGCATAGGAGGGCATGGTACTTTTACTTCCACATCGAGGTGCAAAGCGTAGAATCTGAAAGGTCTAACCGGAAACGAGAGCTGATCTCCTTTGTAGGTCGTAAACCTGCCAGCGGCTGGTCTGCTGGATGGAATGGTAGTGTAACCCTGCACTTTTACCGGTTCAACCACCGATTGGAGCCTCATTTCCGAGCCAAGCACAATGGTCATTACCCCATTAACAACTTCAACATAAGCACCGGACACCAGCCTTTGGCCGGCATAAAGGTTTTGACGCACTGGGCCCTGGGTGTCAT
>CAYGDW010000053.1:0-20579 GCA_964348755.1 uncultured Bacteroidales bacterium
TATACTCATCCGAAGTAAACTGGCTGCCCTGATCTGAATTGATGATCTCAGGCTTGCTGTCGAGGTGCACATATTTTGCTCCCGATAAATGACCGGCTATAAAAAGTTCAAAAGCATGGGCCCTGGCGCGGGCATCAATTAGTAGGAGATTGGCAGTATCATGCATTGCCATGAGTTGCCCGGTATGAACAAGAGGTTGCATTAGACTTTTTTTATCTCATAAAATTAATGGAGTCTTTTGGAAAAAGCGCAGCGGGTTAAAATTCCATTAATTTTGGAGGTAACATAAATTTTGAGCTATGATTGATTACATAAAAGCAGCAATTGCTTACGATTTCGATGGAACCCTTGCTCCGGGCAATATGCAGGAGCACTCGTTTTTACCCTCACTTGGCATCGAAAAGGAGGAATTTTGGGCCGAAGCCAACCGCATTGCCGCTGATAACGATATGGATGGCATATTGGCATATATGCAATTGATGCTTCAGAAAGCTTCAAAAAGCAATGTAAGGGTAATGAGGCAGGATTTTGAAAATTTTGGCCGGGAAATTCGGTTTTTCGATGGTGTTGAATCGTATTTTGACCGCATTAATGCCTTTGCCCTAAACCGGGGAATATTGCTTGAGCACCATATAATTTCTTCGGGCTTGCGCGAGTTTATTGCAGGTACACCAATAGCCCGTCATTTTAGCAACATTTTTGCTTCAGGGTTTAAATACGATTTAAATGGCGAAGCCCAATGGCCGGCCCTTGCCATAAATTACACCAATAAAACCCAATACCTTTTCAGAATAAATAAAGGCATAAACAATTCATACGATAATAACCTTATTAATAGGCATATTCCCGAAAATCAGAAGCCGGTGCCCTTTAACCGGATGATATATATAGGCGATGGCGAAACCGATGTGCCGGCCATGAAAATGATGAAATACCAGGGAGGCGCTACCGTTGCAGTTTATAGCCCAGAAGTTGAACCTGTTGAAGGCCGCCAAACCTCACACCAACAGTGCAAGGAACTTATTGCGCAAAACCGGGTGGACTACATTGCGCCGGCCGATTTTACCGAAGGTAGCCAGCTCGATTGCACCATAAAACTGCTTATAGAGCGCATCAGAATTAATGAAGAGCTGAAGCAGGCCAGATAATTCAACCCGTGTGCAATGATTTGGGTGGTAATGGATTGAATTTTTATTAACTTTAAAAATCCATTTAAAGCACCAATCATGAAAGCAACCGGCTTGCTCCTTGTTTTGTTTTTTTTGGGCATTTTTTCTGTTAATTCGCAGGGTGTTAACCAGGAATACCACACAATAGGTGGTATAGTTCGCGATGCACGAAGCCGGCAACCCATTGCTTTTGCAAGCATATTTGTACCCGGGGCATCAATAGGAACGGTAACAAACCTCGATGGGGCATTTACCCTGAAGGTACAGAAGTTGCTCAATGCCACCCATTTTGTAGTTTCGCATTTGGGCTACCACAGCCTGAGGCTACCCATTGCAGAGCAAGTGGGCACAGGCAGGGTATTTTTTCTTGAAACCCACTCCGTAACACTGCCTGAATTTGTAGTGCGGCCCGACAATCCGCGCGAGCTGGTGCGAATGGCCATTGCTCGCATTCCGCACAACTATCCGCCCGAAGCCCAGCGGCTTACTGGGTTTTATCGCGAAACAATCAGGCAGCGGCGCGACTACGTTTCAATAGCCGAAGCTGTGGTAGATATTGACCAAACAGCTTACGGCAGCAGGTCAGCCCGCGACCGGGTAAAAATTATTCAGGCCCGCAAAAGCGGCGACGTTAAACGCATGGACACGCTGCTGGTAAAGCTCCAGGGTGGGCCACATGTGGCTATGCTGCTGGATGTGGTAAAAAACCCCAATGTAATATTAGATCCGGAAATAATTGAAGACTACCACTACGAATTTGTGGATGTGGTGGTAATTGATGGAAGAACAAATTATGTAATTGGCTTCAGGCCTGCTGTAATTTTAGATTATCCGCTTTATATTGGCAAGCTGTATATTGATGTGCAGGATCTGGGGTTTACCATGGCTGAATTTAGCCTCGACCTGAGCAACATCGAAAAAGCTGCTTCAAGCTTTATTGTGCGAAAACCTCCCCGCCTGCGTTTTATACCTACACGCACCAATTACCTGGTTACTTACAAACGGATTGACCAAACCTATTACCTGAATTATGTACGCAGCGAAATGGAGTTTTTTGCCGACTGGCGACGGCGGATTTTTCGAACCTCATATACCGTAATGTCTGAAATGGCCATAACCGAACGAATTCCCGAAGCCTCAGGGCGTTTTGCCCTTCGTGATGTATTCAGGCCAACGTTTATACTTTCTGATATGGTAATGAGCTATTTCGACCAGGCTTTCTGGGGCGATTACAACGTGATTGAACCCGACGAATCTATTGAGTCGGCCATACAGCGGTTTAACCGAAGGTTTGAATAAAAAACTGAAAAAATCTTTAGGGTAAATAGGGAGTTGAAGGTCTTATTACTGAAATAAAACAAATTCAGAATAAAACCAAAAACCTCTTTATTATGAAAACAAAATTTTTTCCGGGGATTTTAACAGCCATTTTGGCCATGCTCCTCGTGCTCAACGCGGGTTTTGCCCTTAGCCAAAGCGCAATTAATACAATAACCGGTTTGGTACGCGATGCACAAACCCGGCGTCCAATAGCATTTGCTACCGTATTTGTGCATGGTGCCCAGGTTGGCACTGTTACCAATATCGATGGCGCATTTACCTTAAAGGTTGAAGTAACCTCAAAAGCTCAAAATTTTACCATATCGCACCTTGGTTACAAAACGGCTACTTTCAAGATAGAAAATTACCTTGAGCAAACCCGTCATACCTTTTTTATCGAACCAAGTTCTGTTTCACTTAGCGAAGTGGTGGTAAGGCCCACCGATGCCCGCCAGCTTGTTGAGCAAGCCATTAATCGCATAGAAATCAACTACCCTTCAACCCATAACCGCCTCAAAGGGTTTTACCGCGAAACCATAAGGCAGCGTCGCGATTATGTGTCAATTTCGGAGGCCATTGTCGAAATAGACCAAACCCCATACGGATCGAGAAGCGGAACCGACAGGGTTCGCATTATTCAGGGCCGCAAGAGTGGCGATGTAAGGCGAATGGATACCCTAATTGTTAAATTGCAAGGAGGACCACATGTGTCAATGCTGCTCGACATTGTAAAAAACCCAAATATTCTGCTTTCGAAAGAATGGACCGAAGCTTACGAATATGTGCTTGCCGATGTGGTAATGATTGAAAATAATGTAAATTATGTTGTCGAATTTAAACCACGGATGATGTATCCTTTCCCGCTTTATTACGGCCGGCTTTATATTTCGGTCGATAATCTCGGGTTAACCATGGCCGAGTTTAGCCTCGATATTTCTGATGCCGACAAGGCCGCGCAGAACTTTATCATTCGCAAACCTGCCCGCCTGCGGTTTACACCTACCAAAACCCGTTACCTTGTTACCTACAAGGAAATTGATGGAAAGTACCACCTGAACTATGTAAGAAACGAGCTTGAGTTCTTTGCCGACTGGCGTCGCCGCATTTTCCGCACAAATTACGTCATCATGTCTGAACTTGCCATTACCGAGTTGAGGCCTGATATTGACGATAGGGTTACTTTACGCGAATCGTTCAGACAAACAAATATTCTGGCCGATATGGTGCCTGTGTATTTCGACGAGGAATTCTGGGGTGCACACAACGTAATTGAGCCAGACGAGTCCATTGAAACTGCAATCAGGAAATTTAACACCCGGATTGAAAGGCAATAAGCCTTGTCCCACAACTGCAAATTTTAAAAGATAAACCATAGGCAGCTCCCGTCCAAAATCCAAAGCCGGGAGCTGCTTATGCAAAAAAATAAAGCCATTAGCCGCAAATGGCCTAAATTTGAAAAAGATTTCAGCATCTGCATTTTAAAAACCTAAAAAGGATATGGCATTTGGTTTATTCTTAAAAATGCTGATTATGAAACCGAAAAAATCAAAGAAGGATGAAACTGATTGACAGCGGTATTTTTTTGCAATTAAGGATTAAAAGCGGCGACCTGAAGGCTTTTGAAGTCCTTTTCAGGGAATATTATAACCCTTTGTGCAATTTTGCCCTGAGTTTTGTAAATGATCAGGATACCGCCGAAGAAATTGTTCAGGATTTTTTTTATCATTTCTGGGAAAACAAGCAAAGGATACAAATATACAGTTCATTGAAAGCTTATCTGTTTGGCTCGGTTAAGAACTCCAGCCTAAAATACCTCGACCGGCAGGCCGTACGCCGCCGATATGCTGACCGCATTCTTACAGAAAACAACAATGTGGTGCTTACTGGTATTGAACCCGAACTCGAAGCGCGTGAGCTAAAAAGCCAAATTGACAAAGCCCTTGAAGCCCTGCCCGAACGCAGCCGCGAAATTTTCAGGATGAACAGGTTCGAGGGCCTTAAGTACAAAGAAATTGCCGAAAAACTTTCGGTTTCGGTAAAAACCGTGGAAGCTGACATGACTCGTACCTTAAAAGTATTGAGAGAGCGTATTGTAAATTTTTACAAGGATCCGCTGGCGAAAAACTAAATAACCATCAGAAAAACAATGAACAACCTAAAAAAACCAATAATATTCGACACCGACCAGGCCTGGCAAAAACTCCATTCGCGTATTCAGGGCAATGGTATAACTGCAGCTGATGCCAGCCTGAATGTGAGCAGGCAAATAAGACCATTTTTGAAATTTGCTGCAGGTTTTCTGCTGCTTGTGGTTTCCGCCGGCATACTTTATTTGGGCGTGTTTCGTGCCGAAAATACAACTTTTACTTCATGGGCAAATACTGAGCAGCAAACCCTTGTAAAAACCCTCAGCGATGGCTCGGTCGTTTATCTGGCGCAGCATTCAGAAATAACATTATTGCCCGGCTTTAGCCCCGATGAGCGTCGTGTTTTTTTAAAGGGCGAAGCCTTTTTCGACGTAGCCCATAACCCCGCACAGCCTTTTATTGTTGAAGCCTCCGATGCAACCATTCAGGTAGTGGGCACTGCTTTTAATGTGCGAAGCATTGAACCCAGGCATGTCGAATTGTTTGTTGAACAAGGCCTGGTTAATGTAAGCGCCCGCCGCATTGCCGCCGCCCCGGTGCTTGTGCAGCCAGGCGAACTTATAAAGCTAAGCGGTTCGCAAATGATAAAATCAAAACCCACCGAACTGTCGCTTACCTTGTGGCGCCAAAACCGAATGCACTTCAAAGACGAATCCCTTGAAAACATTATTGCCGTAATAAACAAAAATTATGGTTCAAAACTGGTGCTCGATAATCAACAAGTAGGCCAGCGAAAAATGACCGTTACCTTTTACAACAATTCGGTGCAAGGCATTGTTGATCTGATAAGCCTTTCGATGAATCTAAATGCAATATCCCAGCCTGATAACAGCATACTACTTACCGCAAAATAATTAAAAATAATGGCCGTATCGGGGGCATATCTGCTGCTCAAAGCCAAATCAAACAATGGGTTGCATTGTCTGGTACTTTTTTGTTTTTTTCAGTTTCTCCCACTTTTGCTCAAGGCCCAGGAAGAACTCCCCGAGATAATGGTAAGCCTCCCCAGGCAAACCAATTCTGTGTATTCGTTGCTCAATCAGCTATCGCGCGAAAGCGGATTTTTTTTTATTTACGATAGTGAGGTGGTTGACAACCATCGCAGGATTAGCATAAGGCGCAACAATCAAAGTATTGAACATTGGCTGGCAGAAATACTCAATGACCCTTCGCTTCAATTCAGGCTGCTTCAAAGGCATATACTTATTTTTCGACCTCAACCCGAAGCGATGCCAGCAATGCCCTCCCAGGAAGCTGACCAAAAAAGCACCTGGTTTACAATAAGGGGGCGGGTTAGCGATCAGACCAATGGAAAACCACTGGCATTTGCCTCGGTGGGTATTCCCGAAGTGGGTTTTGGAATATCGACCAACCTCGAAGGCTTTTTTCAACTAAGGGTACAAAATGAATTTGCCGAAAAAATGCTTAGTATATCACACCTGGGGTTCAAAACACAAAATATTCCGCTTCACTTGCTTCGCGAAAATTTTGTTGACATAATTATGGAAGGCGAATTTATTTCGCTTCAGGAAGTAGTAATAAGGCATTACGACCCAAGGGCAATAGTTATGCAAATGCTTGGCAAAATGGAGGAAAATTATGCAAACAAGCCCGTAAACCAGTTGAGTTTTTATCGGGAAGGGGTGAAGCGAAACAATAAGTATCTGAATTATTCGGAGGCTGTTTTCAGGGTTTTTAAGGCCCCCTTCAGGGCAAACTACGACGATCAGGTTATGGTGCTAAGGGCAAGAAATATTGTAAATGCAAGCCATACCGACACCCTTGTGCTAAAACTGCGCTCCGGAGTTCACAGTTCGCTAAATCTCGATATAACAAGGCAACTGCCTGACTTTCTCGACCCTGAATTTATTGATGAGTACGATTTTACCAGGGCCGACCTGGTAACTCGCAATGACAGAAGCCTCTATGCTATTGAATTTAAACAAAAACGTAACATAAGAGGGCCGTTGTTTATGGGAACCCTCTTTATCGATACCGAAGATCTTGCACTTGTTGAAGCTGATTTTGAAATTAACCCCCGCTTTGTTAACCAGGCCAGAGACCAGTTCTTTGTCAGACGCTTACAAAATTTTGTTCCAAATATTGAACGGGCCAGCTACAAAATCAGTTACCAAAAATTTAACGGAAGGTATTACCTGAAGCATGTAAGAGGCGAGCTTAGAATGAGGATCAGGAAAAAAAATTCGCTTTTCAGCAACAACTATTTTGCTTTTATTGAAATGGCCGTAGGTCAAATTGACCATGACAACGTTATCCGTTTCAGCCGGCGCGAAGCACTTAGCCCCTTTACTACTTTTGTGGACCTTGGCTATCGGTACGACGATGGATTTTGGGGCGAATTCAACGTTATTACTCCTGAAAAGGAGATTATGGAAGCCTTTGCCGGGGTAAAGGCCCGCATAGAAAGCTATAGAGACGAATGACAATAGTTTTTGATCTGCACAAATTCAAAATCATCTTATGTGATAACCCACCGGGTGATTTAGCATAGGGTGCTGATTGTTAGTTAGGCTCAAAAGCTGGCGCAACCCTTGCGCATCCATCTATGCCCGTGGCCGGGTGGTCGGCCCCAACCCGACACAAGCAACTGAAATGTTTTTCGAAACAATGCCCACATCCATTGCGCCCCAACGCAGCTTCATTGCGCTGTCGCCACCCGGGAAACGAGATATGTCGGTAACCAGTACAAGCATTACCGGCGCATTTGCCATACACAACTGCCGGCCTGTATCCAGGTTGCGGTGATTGCCCTTAGAAATCAGCTCAAACTCGTGGCTGATGTGGTTGTAAAAATAGGCGCCGCTTTCTATAATCACATGCTAAACAAAAGCCGGAAAATTCTGTTAAAAGTATTAAAAATCAAAATTTAATCAAATATAATAAAGCCATGCCAAATACCAAATGGGTATCAGACCCAACCCACAGCGAAATCCAGTTTAAGGTAAAGTACCTGATGATAACCACCGTAACAGGCTATTTTCGTCAATTTAGCGTAGTGGCTCAAACCGAAGGAAACGACTTCAGCAATGCCATTATTGAGTTTGAAGTAAATACTGCCTCAGTAGATACCAATGAGGCAGATCGCGACAACCACCTTCGAAGCGCCGATTTTTTCGATTCGGAAAAATTCCCGACTCTAAAATTCAGGTCAACAAAAATGGAAAAAGTTGATGACCAACACTTTGTTCTTGTCGGCCATCTTACTATAAAAGATGTAACAAAACCGGTTACACTAAATGTTGAATTTGGCGGCCTGATGAAAGACCCCTGGGGAAACAACAAAGCCGGATTCAGTCTTGCCGGAAATATTAATCGCAAGGACTGGAATCTTAACTGGAATGCCACCCTTGAGGCTGGCGGTGTTTTAGTTAGCGATGAGGTACGGCTATTTTGCGAAGTACAGTTAAGCGTTCAGGAATAACAGTCATTTATTACAAATTTGCCTGCACCTTGCGAAAAGTGCAGGTTTTTTTATACAAAAAATATTGCTAAAATGATTATCTTTCGCAAAAAAAAGGACAGCCTTGGAACCAATTGAAATACATTTTGGCGATACTTTCGGACAAAATTTAATACGGCTTGCTGGCATTCTTAACCGCGAAGCTATAAAGCAGCTTGCCCCGCCGGTCCTCGAAGCCGGAAACATTCATGAATCAAGGCTTTGCTTTAAACGCTTAAGGAGTTTATTAAGAATGGGTCGTCATGGCCTCGATAAAGGAGAGTATGCCCGGTTGAACACTTTTTATCGCGACCAGGCCAGGGCATTGGCCGGGCAGCGCGACTATACCGTATTGTCGGAAACAGTAAAACCCTTTATAAAAGCTTGCGATTCGGCAAGCGAAAAAACGAATTTGGTTCGTTTCAGGGCACATTTGCACCATAAAAGAAAAAAGGAAATAGGAGGCAAAAACCATGAGTATGCCAGAAATGAAGTAGTGCATAATCTCACCAAAATGCAGGCTCAGCTTTTGAAATGGAGATTTAGCGACGACAAAACCGAAATTTTTTTTCTTGGATTACAAACCACCTACAAACAGGCCAGAAAAGAACTGGCACTCCTTAAAACTGGGCTTACCGACCATCTGCTGCACGAATGGCGAAAACATGTTAAGTATCTTTGGTATCAGACTGAATTACTGATTCCGCTTTGGCCTGTTGTGTTTAAGGCCTGGGTTAAGGAACTGAAAACTCTGTCGCAATTGCTGGGCCGGCATCACGACTTAATGCTTCTCGAAACGGCATTGCTGAAATTCATAGAAAAAGAGCAAGAAAAAGCTCATTTTACCACCATTCAAAAAATAAAATCAGAAAAAGAAAAAATTGAAAAAGAGGCCATTGGGCTCGGATGCAAACTTTTTGCTTTGCGGGGGGGCGCCATTTACAGTTTATTATTGGCCAATTTGCAAACAGACTGACTTTTTTCACCATTTTAGCGCCTTCTTGTGCCCCCAAAAATTGATCCTAGTATTCCGCGAACAATTTCGCGGCCAATTTGGCTGCCAATATTGCGGGTAATAGCCCTGCCCGTTTGTTTCGAAACTTCTTCCAAAATGGTAGGTCGCCTGCGCAATGTGCGGGCAGGGGAAGCCGGTTGGCGGGAAGTTTTTTGGGCAGCTTCCTCTTGGGTTTGCTGATCTATTTTTCTATGCTCCGGGTCCATCCGTTCCCTCAGAATTTCAAAAGCCGATTCGCGATCAATAATTGGCTCGTAAACCCCAAATATGGGCGACTTTTGGATAATCATTTTGCGCTCTTCGGGCAAAATGGGGCCTATTTGCCCCGAAGGCGGACAAATTAACGCCCTTTCTACCATACCAGGCACGCCTTTTTCATCCAAAAACGAAACCAATGCCTCACCAACTCCCAGTTCAATAATTGCCTTTTCTGTATCTATCAACGGATTTTCCCTGAAGGTAGTTGCAGCAGCTTTTACAGCTTTCTGATCGCGCGGGGTATAAGCCCTAAGGGCATGCTGCACCCGGTTGCCAAGCTGACCAAGAACGGTTTCGGGAACATCTAAAGGATTTTGGGTTATGAAATAGACCCCAACACCTTTTGAGCGAATAAGCCTCACAATCTGCTCAATGCGCTCTAACAATATTTTAGGTATGTCGGTAAACAACAAATGAGCCTCATCAAAAAAGAACACCAGCTTTGGCTTTTCAATATGTGTTTCTTCGGGCAACTGGTCGTACAACTCCGAAAGCAGCCAAAGCAAAAAGGTAGAATAAACCCGTGGCGAGTGCATGAGCCGGTCGGAAGCCAGAATGTTCAGGGTGCCAAAGCCCCGGGCATCGGTTTGAAGTAAATCGTGAATGTCGAATGCCGTTTCACCAAAAAAGTGGTCGGCTCCCTGGTCTTCCAGCATCAAAAGGTTTCGTTTAATGGCCCCTATGCTGGCAGCCGAAACATTGCCATGGCTTATGGTAAATTTGTCGCGGTTGTTTCCAACAAATAAGAGCAAAGCATTGAGGTCTTTTAGGTCGAGCAGCAGCATTCCATTTTCGTCGGCAATACGAAATACCATATTGAGCACCCCCGACTGTGTATCATTGAGGTTTAGAAGGCGCGAAAGCAGCAAAGGCCCCATTTCTGAAATTGTGGCCCGCATAGGATGCCCCTGCAGGCCAAAAATATCGTAAAAAACTACTGGGAAAGCCTGGTTTAAGTAACCTTTAAGCTCCATTTTTTCGACCCTCGAGGCTATGCGTTCGCTAAGAACCCCGGCTTTAGAAACACCTGAGAGGTCGCCCTTAATATCAGTCATAAAGCAAGGAATGCCCTGCAAACTGAATGACTCGGCCAATACTTGCAACGTAACGGTTTTTCCGGTGCCGGTGGCCCCGGTTATAAGCCCATGCCTGTTGGCCATCCGTAGCTGAATATGAAGCTCCTTGTCGGACTTTGCAATGAGCATGGGGTTACTGCTGTTGGCCATGGCGAATAAATGAAAATGAAAAATGAAGAATGAAAAATTTGCGTTTAGGTTGGTCTGTTTTGGCTTTTCTGGATTTCGAACAAATGGTCAATAATTTTGCGATGGTGCGCCACTTCGTCTTCAAGCCGCTGAACAAGTTGTTGGAGCCTTGTTATCTCAAAGTCCTTTTGGCGGCATTCAGGGCAAGGTGCATATCTGCCTGTCCGGTCAAAATCCGGGGATTTAGAAAACATTAATCCCGACTCATTATAATCCTGTTCATAAGATCTGTTTTGCCTCCTTCGGCGCTCAAACGCATCTCGCTCCATTGCAAGTAGTAGATTGTTGCCTTCAAAATTAGGACCCAATGGAACAAAATAGTTATCATCCGATTGGCCTGACCTTAGAAACATCGGGCCTTCACCTGTATTAACAAAATCAGGATTTACCAAATAAATTTTCTCCAAAAGCAGCCTTGCCCTTTCGTTCAGCGAGTTGCGGCCCTGTTCTATGCTCGCCCAAGTGGTAAGGGCCATGCCCATACGTTCGCCAAACTCTTTTTGATTAAGGCCCAGGGTGAGGCGTATGGCTTTTAAACGCCCGGTAATATTTGAATCTTCCACTTTCGGGAAATTATTTGAAAGAATTTACGTAAAAAGTAATTTTTAACAACAAACAACGTATTTTTGTTACGTGGTTTGTTGTTTATTACGTTTTTTGGCAAAAAAAGTTATGGAATTTTAAAAATTTATTTCACAGAAACCATTTTCTGTAAATGCAACATAAAATTAATGAAATAATGTTCATGAAGTGCTAAGGTACAGTTCAATTTATCAACCAAACAAAATTAAGAGCTATGGAAAAAATTTTCAAAATTTACAATGTCCTCATTCTTGATGAGAGCGGGTCAATGTAGGCTATAAAAAAATCTACCATTAATGGTTTTAATCAGGTGCTTGAAACCATACAGCAGGTCGAAAATGAAAACCAGAACCAGGAGCATTTTGTTACTTTCGTTTCATTTAATTCTTACGCAATAAAAAACCATCTATTCAATGAGCCTTCAAAAATGTTTAATGCACTTACCTCGGAGAGTTTCATGCCCAATGGCAGCACACCTCTTTACGATGCTATGGGTAGCTGCCTAAACAGGCAAAGGGAAGCAGTTGCTGGCGAGCAAAACACCGAAGTGCTGGTTACTATCACTACCTATGGACAGGAAAACGCATCGGTAGAATACGATTTCAGGGCAATAAAAGGCTTGTTGAAAGAACTGAAAGATCTTGGCTGGACAATTACCTATTTGTGCGCCAACCATGATTTGGAAGAATTTTCTGTGTCAATTGGTATTGAGCACCATCATAAATTTGAGGCCAATGAACCGGATGTCACGTTTTGCTTTGCCTCTGAAAGGAAATCGCGTAAGGAATTCTACAAAAAGGCTGGGGTTGCCGAAAAAGGAAGTTATTTTGCTGACCCCGACAAATCTCAAGGCCAAACCAACGACCAGGATAAAATGAATCGGGCAAAAGCCCAGCGATTGTAGCATAATCTATGACAAAGGCCCTTCTGGAAAAATCGGTGGGGCTTATCGGATCCGGGCTTTTCGTTCGGGCGGGTTTAGCTTCGCTGATTTTCATTTCGGAGTACAAGCCTGTCAACCAGCACTGAATCCCGTACCTACGGTACACCTCACCCCGCCTGTCGCAAAACCCCTGTTGGCAGTGTGCTTCTCATTGTCGGGGCAAAATTAGCCAATTAGGTAACATTTTTCAAATTTGCCAGTGAGTTTTTCCCTTTGCAGAATGTCTTTTAGCACTATTGCAAACTTTAAATGTTACCAAAGACCGTTAAAACATTTTTTGTACCTTCGGATTGTTTAATATACATCTAATAAGTTATGCAGAATCTGCGGCAACTATTTTTACTAAAAAATTTAATATGCTTTCTTGCTTTTATGGTTTTTTGCTCGTGCAACCGGCCCCGGCACGAAACAGTAATGGTTGATTTTGGCAAGGAAAATGAAGGAACCGAATCTCAAATTAATGACAGTATTCCGGTTCTGAGGGTTGCCATTGCTACGGTTATCTCGCCACGCGAGAGTTTTAATTATTACAAGGAATTATTCGATTATATTTCGACACACATGAATTTGCCGGTCGAGTTTAAACAAAGGCTTACCTATACTGAGGTAAATGAATTGATGAGGCAAAATCAGATAGATATTGCGTTTGTATGTGCTGGGGCTTATGTGGTTGGCGAGGAATTTATGGAATTGCTGGTTGTGCCGGTTCATGATGGTTTGCCGTATTATCAGGGTTTTATCATTACCCAACAAAATTCCGGAATTGACCGTTTCGAAGATTTTCAGGGCAAAACCTTTACCTATTCGGATCCGCTATGCTTTACGGGGAAACTTTATATTGACAGCAAACTGGCCGAAATGGGTCTGACTTCCGACGAATTTTTTAGCCGGGTAATGTTTTCAACCTCTCACGATATTTCCATTCAAATGGTTTCCAGAAACCTTATTGACGGAGCCTCGGTAAACGGATTGATTTATGATTATCTTGCACATTTTAAGGCCGATGCAGTTCGCAACGTTAAAATTATTGAAAAAAGCGCTTATTTTGGAATACCGCCAATTGTGAATTCTAAGCAACTTCCCGAAAAGCTTAAAAATGAAATTCAGGAATTATTCCTTGGTCTGCACTTAAATGAGGAAGGCCGCAACATAATGCAAAACCTGAGAATTGATAAGTTTATTCTGGCGGGCGATACCCTTTATGATGGCATACGCGAAGTAAGAAACCGTTTGGAGCAATGAAAAGGGTTAAGTTACCATTATTTACAAAATTTGCACTGGGCATAAGCCTCACTGTGTTGGTTTTTGGTATTCTGAATGCCATTCTGGTGCGCAATTCGGTTAGCGACTCACTCAATACCGAGTTCGAAAAAAGGGGTTATTTCATTGCCAGGGCCGTGGCCGAGCAGGCTGTTTTTTACATTCTATCAAAGGATCCGGCCGGCCTCAACTCGCTCATAAACGAAATTAAAGCCATTGACTCAAGTATTTATTATGTGTTTATTGTTTCTGAAACCAGAGAGGTGCTTGCCCATTCATTTCAGGAAAGTGTACCAGATGCCTTGCGCCTGGCCAACCTTACCGATAATACCGACCCTGCAAATCAGGATTACCAGCTCAGTATTGTTTCAATACGCGACCCCAAAGACAAAAACCTCTTCGTTCGGGATTTCAGTCTGCCTGTTATAAACCGCAGCGTGGGCACGGTGCGGATTGGAATTCTCGAAAACGAAATATTGAATCATGTGAATCAAACCATTTCTACCTTATGGCTAATGGTGCTCATTTTCTTTTTGCTTGGAATTGGGGCTGCACTTTTTTTCTCCTATACCATTTCGACACCCCTGAAAGAATTGAGTAGGCAATCGCAAAATATTGATATTAAGACTATTCAGCAAGGGTTGGAAAACATTAAAGACTCAACAGGCAGCCTTTCATACCGCATCAGGCGGTTATTCAGGAGCGATGATGAAATTGATTTGTTGTACGAAAGTTTTGACATAATGCTTCGCAGGCTTGAGCAAACACACAATGCCATGAATCAATTGCAACAATCGCTTATGCAATCAGAAAAAATGGCCTCGATTGGCACCCTTACTGCCGGTATTGCCCATGAAATAAATAATCCGCTTGCAGGTCTGAAAATTGGCCTTAACCGCATATCGCGCAATCCGGCCGATGCCCGCCAAACAAGCTCCTATATTGACCTAATGAAGGATGCCCTGAACCGAATGGAATTGGTAATACAGGACTTATTGACTTTCAGTCGAAAAAGCCCCCACGAGTTTGAAGAAATAAGTGCCTGCGAGATGTTGCGCAAGGTTGTGAAACTTGCCCAGTATCGAGTAAAAAGAGGCAATATTCATATTGAGGTTGACCATTCAAAATGTCCTTACAACATTCATGTGGCTTCAAACCGCATTGAGCAGGTATTTCTAAACATAATTTTGAATGCCATTGACTCGGTTGACGAAAAATTGGAAAAAGAACCTGCAATGCAGGGGTTTATAAGAATTTATATAGAAGATGAGCCAACCCTTTCGAGGATTTGCTTTGAGGACAATGGAATGGGAGTGGACCTTTCAATTAAAGGAAAAATTTTCGACCCGTTTTTTACCACCAAAAAAATAGGCGTGGGCACCGGTTTAGGTCTTTCGGTTTCCTACCAAATTGTAAAAGATCATGGTGGCGAAATACTTGTTGAAAGCATGCCAGGTATAGGTGCTACATTTATTGTGGTTCTTCCGAAAAGGTAAAACCGCATGGTTACCATATTTGAAATTGAAAGTGACTGAGTCTGCATAATTTAAGCCTTAGATGCTTAAACGAACATCTCGCCTCAGGCGAGACAAAGACCTATGAACCGAAGTTCAGCGTAGCTAAAATAGCAAACATGGAGTTCACTCGCCTGAAGCGAGTCAGGCTATCCGACCTTAATCTTAAAATAATTTACGGATGAAAATATTTGTTGTGGATGATGAGCGGTTAATACGGGTAACCACCGCCGATGACCTTCGCGAAGCTGGTTACCAGGTAAGGGAATTTGCTTCGGCCGAAGCTGCCTTACAAAGCATTCGCGATGAAGGATCCGAGGTTGAAGTGGTTATCTCTGACCTGAAAATGTCCGGAATGGATGGGCTTGAATTTATTTCGCGCCTGAAAAAATTGAGCCCTGATATTTACGTGCTGCTTATTACCGCCCATGCAACTGTCGATACCGCAGTTGAAGCTATGAAACTTGGCGCTTACGACTACATAAGCAAACCTTTCAGTATGGAGGAAATGTTGATAACCATTGAACGCATCAGGGAACTGAAGTCGGTAAAAGAAGAAAATAAACAACTTCGTTCGCAGGTAAGGAAAAAGTTTGATCTTATGACTTTTGTTGGAAGCGGCAAGGAAGCCCAAAAGGTGTTTGATCTGGTGAAAATCATTGCCGATAAACCTACCACCGTGCTGATAACCGGCGAAACCGGAACCGGTAAAGAACTGCTTACCAATATTATTCATTTTAACAGCATCCGTAAAAATAAACCGCTGGTAAAAGTAAGCTGTGCCATACTTTCGCGCGAAATATTTGAAAGTGAATTGTTTGGCCACGTGAAAGGGGCGTACACCGGCGCTGATACCAACAAAACCGGGCGCTTTGAAATGGCCGACAAAGGCACCTTGTATCTCGATGATATTGATGACATCCCGCTCGATTTGCAGGTAAAATTATTGCGCGCCCTGGAAGAAGGCGAAATTGAAAGGGTGGGCAGTACTGAAACAATTAAAATTGATGTGCGCGTAATTGCCAGCACTAAAAAAGACCTGAAGCAGATGGTTGCTGAAGGGAAATTTCGCGAGGACCTCTTTTATCGCCTTAATGTATTCCCCATAAGCCTGCCCCCTTTGCGCGAAAGACCTTCGGATATTGCCCTGCTCGCCAGGCATTTTTCTGATGAGTTTTCTCCGGCAAAAAATATTACGATTGATGATGAAGTGCTTCAAATCATGAAACAATACGCATTCCCGGGCAATGTAAGAGAATTGAAAAATCTTATGGAACGCCTGGTTATTCTGGCAGGTGAAGGTGCCATTACCAAAAATATCCTCCCAATGGAGGTCCGATTTCCCGGAAAACCACATACATGTTTCTACTTTGAAAATAAACCACTTGATGAAATCCTTAAGGAAGTAGAGATTAATGCCATTCGCGATGCATTGCTTCGTTCGGGTGGCAACAAGGCCAAGGCCGCTCAAATTCTGCAAATACCTGCCTCAACACTAAAGTCGCGTATCGACAAACTGGAACTCGAAACAAAAACCTTACGATAACTCGTCGAAATCGACGATTTTTCGTCGATTTTATGAATTAACAAAAAAAGCCCGAAAATATTTTCGGGCTTTTTCTTGTTGTTTTTCAATATTTTAGGTAAATTCATACTTAAATCCGTGATTATTGGCCTCCATATTGCTTTAGAAGGTGCGAGCACAAATTGCTGGCGCAGCATTTTTGATGCGGACAAATAAAATACCTTGTATTTACCCATAAAAACTGTTTAATATGAATAAAAGAATTTTTGGAAGCGTTTTAGCAGTATTGCTGGTTTCTTTGGCAATAGCTTCGTCACCTGCTTCATATTCGGTCAAATCGCACGACATTAAAATATCTGGCACATCAAATCTGCACGACTGGACGGCTAACGTACCCAGGCTTACCACCAGCGCCGAAATGGTTATAAATGGCGATCGCCTCGAGGCCATAAACCGCATGGTAATAGAGGTCGATGCAACTGCAATAACCGGGTCAGAAGGAAATATTATGACCAAAAAGATAGCCGAGACCTTAAAATCGGATCGAAATCCGCGCATTGTGTTTAGAATGACCAAGGTGGACGAAATAAGCCAGAGTGGCAGCGATTTTACTGTTCGGGCTTCTGGCACTTTGGCCATGGGAGGAACTACCCGTTCGCTCGACCTGTTGGTAAAGGGCAAAGTGTTACCAAATGGCGAGGTGCAGTTTACAGGTGCTAAAGATATGAAAATGACTACCTGGCAACTCGAGCCGCCAAGAGCCATGCTTGGTGCACTACGTACTGCCGACGATGTAAAAGTAAACTTTTCAGTAACCTTGAAAAATCAATAACAATTCTTCAGTTTCTAACTAACTCTTAACAAATCACTATGACAAAAAAAGTAAAATGCATTTTTGTGGCTTTCGCCTTAATTATGGTAGCCCTTCCGGTTTTTGCCAAACAGCCTCAAATTGGATTCAGCCGCCAGGCCGATACCCGTGGCATCAATGTTTTTGAAGCCCCTAAGGTTGACACAGTTCCCTTTACAGGTTTGAAGGTGCGCATTGGTGGTAATTTTACCCAGGCCTTTCAAATGATTGAGCACAGCAACGAAGCAAATGCCAATAATGTTGCATTCGGAGCCGGAACAGTAAACCTGAATCAACTTTTTCCACTAAGCAGTGGGTTCAATCTGGCAACTGCCAACCTTAACCTCGATATTCAGCTCGAGGATGGTATTTATGTAAAACTTGAAAACTACATGTCGTCGCGCCACCATCCTGAGTTTTGGGTAAAAGGTGGTTACATACAGGCCGATAAACTTCCGTTTTTCGGAAGTCCTGATTGGTTTACCAATTATGTAACCGTTAAAATTGGTCATTTTGGAATAAACTATGGCGATCAGCAATTCCGCCGCAGCGACAATGGAAACACTTTCTTCAATCCTTTTGTAGAAAATCTTATAATGGATGCTTTTGCTACTGAGATTGGCGGTGAAGTGTATGTGCGGCCAACCCCTGAATTGTTTGTTATGGCTGGTATAACAGGTGGTTTAATTAATGGCGACGTCAGAGACCATGGCGCCATTAAAAAGACGCCTTCCTATTTGGCCAAAGTTGGTTACGACAGCCAAATCAATGACGACCTTCGTTTGCGTCTCTCCGCAAGTTTATATGCCAACGCAGGCACTACCCGCAACACCCTTTATGCTGGTGATCGCACCGGTTCGCGTTATTATATGGTAGCCGAACCCGAATTTTTCCGTAACTTCCAGGCAGGTGGCGCTGTTACAGCCTCAACAGCTGCCAATCGTTTTGCATCCGGAAGGTTTACTCCCGATTTTACAGGAGAGATTACCTCAATCATGGTCAATCCTTTTGTAAAATTCAAAGGACTTGAGTTTTTTGGCACCTACGAAACTTCGAGCGGAAAAACCAATGCTGAAACTGACCGCCGTTCGGCAACTCAGATAGCAGGTGAGCTGGTTTATCGTTTCCTTGCCAACGAACAGGCTTTTATTGCTGCTCGTTACAACAAAGTAGATGCTGACCTTGGTGGCGCAAATGGCGATATTTCAATTGACCGCGTTCAATTTGCCGCCGGTTGGTTCCCTACAAAAAACCTCCTGCTTAAACTTGAATACGTAAACCAGAATTACAACGATTTTGTAAATACCGATTTCCGTCATGGCCTGAAGTTTAATGGCCTGATTATTGAAGCCGCAATTGCTTTCTAATACCTTTAGTTGGGTGCAGGTTGGTAATATAGCTACCTGCACCCATTTTTTTAATTTGAAAAAATGAGGGTTTTCATAATGTTCCTGCTTATGTTACCTCTTGCGGTATTTGCTGCATCAGGAAACTTTTTTTCTTATATCATAAACGAAAAAAGCAGAATAACCCTTTTGGGAACAACCAACATAAACACTTTTGAGTGCATTAGCGACAGCGAAATACCCAGGGGGTATCTGGTGGCAGAAATATTGCCGGGTAGCAATGCCATATTTTTTTCAGATGCCACACTGCCTTTAAAAGTAAATTCGTTCGATTGCGGCAACCGACTAATGAATAAGGATTTGCATAATGTTCTGGGGGGAAGTAGCAGCCCATACATAACCATAAAACTAAACGAAGCCAGGCCTGTTACCAGTGTTCAAATGGCAAAATCCGGAAAAATCAGGGCCGAAGTTATTATTTCTATTAATGGTAAAACTAAGCATACCGACCTGGTTATTGAATACCAGACAAATAACAATCACACCTATTACATTACCGGCACCAAACAATTGAAAATGTCCGATTTTGGCATTGTCCCTCCCTCGCCGGCAATGGGGCTGGTAAAGGTGCGCGATCAGATAGTAATAAATTTTGATTTATTGATAGAAACTGCTCTGATTACCCGCAATTGATTTTGTCCAAACTTTTGGTTCTGCTTTATTTGCATCTTAAACTGCTCTACTTCTTAAGGTATCGCCCTAAGCCAAATCGCCCGATTGATTTCCTTTTTGAACCAGCCCATTCTTTGTCCTGAAGTTCCATGCGTAAAATCTTTGGGCACCAATTCCCTTTGATTATTCAGTTGTAAAGCCAAGTCGCAATGGCCCCGGTTGCTCTTCCAGATGGCCGGCCTCAAGAATAATAAACATTATGTTGGCTTGGTAAATCCAGAAACCAGCCTCAATTCCGGCTTAAATACTAGTCGAGCCTGCTGCCACAGACCCTTCAAAAATGTGCATCAATTGCATGGCTCGGCTCATTGCAATATTTACAGAATTTCGATTTGTCGTCGTCTCTAACGAGCAATCGAGACATCTCAATAGATACAAATCCTGTTGGAATAGCAATAATGCTATATCCCAGAAGCATAATAAAGGTGGCCAGAAATTTTCCAAGGTTTGTTACCGGAACAATATCGCCATCCCCAACATTGTTAGGGTAATTGCAGCCCAGTTAATTCTTAGGGGTAAGTTGTAAAATCCGTTATTTTCACCTTCAACAACATACATAAGGGTTCCGGATAAAATAACCATTATCAGAATAAACAACAAAAAAATCGAAATCTTTCTCAAACTGTTCAATAGGGCCAATACCAAAAGATTTCAGGCTCTAACAAACCGATAGAGTTTTAAAATATGATAATTTCTGAGCAATCGTTTGCTCCTAAATACTGATAAAGGTATGCGCTTCGGGAACACTCAAGGCAATTTAGGTTGGAACTATGGCCAAAAAAACTCCAACTCCCAGAAAACTGAAAATATGTTTTTTGGGATTGGACGAAACAATGATCCTGATAATGTACATCACAGTAAAGACTATTGTAAAAACCCTTTCAATACGGTTAAATGTGCCACTCCATTGAAGTTTTAATGACTCAATGTATTCGAGCATAACTGCCAGCACGCTAAGTAGTATCATGGTAAGCAAAACCTAGTAAAACAATCAGCCAAAAATGATATTGGACTGAAAAATGACCTCCCAGGATTTTTCTTTCCAGGTCATATCATTCCAAGGTTTTGCCTTTCTTTTAATTCCTTTTTTCATGTTGGTTATTAAAACACTACTGGCCGACAAAAATTACGTGATTTATCGCTCCGCTCGAAATGACAGGGTTTTCAATGATTTTGGCAATTTGGGGGTAGGT
>CAYGDW010000054.1:0-19959 GCA_964348755.1 uncultured Bacteroidales bacterium
CTTTCATGCCAGCAAAACTATTATTTTTGTTTCAGCACATCAAATATGGATTGACTCAAAAAAAACAACCGCCACACTGCAAAAATCTTTTTAATTTGCAGTATATAATCTGCTTTTTCATTTCTTAGCACTGGTTTGTAATTATTGCCCTCTCACATTTAATTAAAGCCAATTTATGAATAAAGAATTCTTGCGTTTTTTTTTCTTAATGGTTTTCATTTTTTCAACAGGGCTTGAGGTTCAGGCTCAGGTTGCTGCTGAAACAGGCGAACCTCCAAAGACTTATGTTGTAGTAAAAAACGATGGTACGCGATTTTATGGATTTATTCTTTCGCAGGATTCGCGAGAAGTATTAATTGAAACGCGCGAACTTGGGCAGGTTTACATACCCCTTCACGAGGTGCGCGAGATAAGGCAGGTAGCCAACCGCGAGCTAGACGAGAAAGGTTTTTACGTGCCAGGCGAGGTGTTTTCAACCCGCTATTTTATTACTGCCAACGCCCTACCGGTGCAGCGGGGCGAAAACTACATACTGTGGAACCTCTACGGGCCCGACTTTCAGTTTGGCGTTACCGACAACCTGGGCCTGGGCCTTATGACTTCGTGGGTTGGATACCCAATTGTGGGCACTGCAAAATACAGCATCCCGATAGGCAAAGGTTGGAATGGAGGACTTGGAATGCTTCTTGGAACCGGGTCATGGGCCATCCCCGATTTCATTCTGGCCCTACCCTTCGGCGCTATTACTTATGGCGACAGAACCAAAAACTTTACCCTTACGGCCGGTTACGGTGGCATTTGGTACAATACTGAAATTCTCACCTTCCACAACGGCAATCATTATTATAATTATACAGAAGAAAGGATTGGCGAAGGAAATTTCCTACTCTCGGTTGCCGGCATGATTAAGGTTAGTCGAACGCTTAGCCTGGTGTTCGATTCGTTTATAATGCCCCGTGGCGGCACCTATGAAACTACTCATTATATGAGCCATTACAACTGGGAAACAGGCACCTATCACCAAACCGTTGAAACAATTACAAACAGGCGGTATAGCATTGCCGTTTTTATACCTGGCCTGAGATTCCAGACACGACCCGAGGCTGCATTTCAGATTGGCTTTGCCGGCATACTGGCCGAAGGACAAACCATACCCGCTCCTATTCCAATGCTTCAGTGGTTTAGAAGGTTATAGTATTTATGATTAGGGCTTTTGAGAATTGCGTTCCTGATTAAAAAGAGACACCCTAAAGCTGAGTTGGGTGCTGAAACCAATGTATTACTGACTTTTGACATTTGAAAGGCGGCAAACCACAGTTATTGATTTGTTTATAAAAAATTAACCTTCCGTAATTATGGTGCGGCAATATTTGTGTTATTTTTGGCCAACACCAAAAACAACCCAACACCAGAATGGATTTTGACAAGGAGTTGCTCAGGGCACTGATTGAGCGCCGACAACAGGTGCTTGCCCGCATGGGCGAGCAGATCAAAAAAGAACACAAGGGCCTTGAGCTAAAGGTCGCTACCCTTATTTCGGCCCTCGACTGCAAAACAATCTTTCCGGAACAATTCAAAAGAAACTAATCTTTCTTTTTCTGTTCATTTCTTACAGCCGTTTGCCGGCAATTGCTTTTGGCCATGGCAAACCCTGCGAGGAGGATGTGCATTTCCCCGGCACAAAAGATTGAGTCGGGCACGGCCCGACTGCTGGCGTTGGATGGCAGATCAATTATAAGCTTGGCTTAAGGTTTTTCAACCCCATTACGCAAGGTGCTTTTTGTGCGATATTTTGAGCCTGTATGTAAGGGCGGCACAAAACAACAAGCATGATCCAGCTATTAAAAATGCGGTGGTATGGCTGCCAGTACTGGCAAACAGGGTTTGCGAAAGCCGGGGAAAGATAAGCCCGCCTACGCCCCAGGCAGTGAGTACGAAACCGTAATTGAATCCAAAGTTTTTCAACCCCCAATATATTTTTGTGAATGTAGGGAAAATTGCCAGGTTTGAGCCAAAGTTAAAGCCAATAAAAGCGGCAAGTAGCACAATGATTGCGGCTGGCGAATTGTTGCCAGTTACCGGAATGGCTATAAACATAAGCGTGGCCTGAAAAAGCAGCACACTAAGCAAGGTAGTAATTCGGCCAATTTTATCTGATAGATATCCGGCCACAAGGCGCCCCAGGGCATTGCCCACTGCAATAATGGCCACTGCGGCAAAAGCGGCTTCACCCATACTTGCCGTTGCCAGTCCCGAAATCTTTGCAATCACCATTAATCCAGCCCCGGCACTTATAAAGAAGATAAACCAAACCAGGCGAAAGAGCGGGCTTTTAAGCATTTGGGCGGTTGTATAGCTTTTGGTTTCCAAACTCGGCTTTGCAGCTTCCCTTTTTGTTTTATTTTTTTCAACAGGAACATAACCCGGGGGTGGGTTAAACAGAAAAATGGCGCAAGTGCTTACCACAACCAGAATTCCAATTCCAAAAATCAGCATGGCGTTTTGGATTCCGTAGCTTTTTATAAGAAAATTGGCCAACGGAGCTGTATAAACCGGCGCTAACCCAAATCCCGAAACCACTATTCCGGCAATCATTCCGGTTTTTGAGGCCGGAAACCATTTGAAAGCAGGAGGCTGGGCCGAGCTGTAGCCAAAACCGATACCCATACCCACCAGCACTCCGAAACCCAACACCCATAGTGCATAATTTGTAGTTTGCGATATCAGAATAAAACCTGATGCCACCAAAACCCCTCCTATCAGCGCTGTAATCCGAGGCCCTTTCAAATCCTGCAGCCGGCCGGCCGGGATCATTGTAAAGGCAAACACCAGAATACATAATGCATAAGGGTCGTTAAGGGCTGCCAGATCCCAGGCAAAGGCTCCTTCTCCACCCTGATTGATTGACCTTAAAATTTCATCGCGAAAAACACTCCATGTGTAAAGTATGCCTAATGCAAAATTTAATGTCAGGCCGGCTATTACAATGGTCCAGCCCTTGTTTTTAATTGTTTCTGTTGTCATTGAGATCTTACCTTTGTGATTATTATGCTTGTGAATCAATACTATACATTTTTTTTGCGCAAGGGCAACGTGCCAGATTTCAGGGCGTAAAAATACGGTTATTGGCATATAATCCGGCATGAAATTTTTGGGTTGTATAAAAAAAAGGAGAGGCTGAAAATTCAGCCTCTCCTTTTAAAAAATTAAGCAAGGAGATATATTGGGTTTATTAATCGTCCCAACGGTCTTCGATGGTATCAATGGCATTCCAAATGGCATCATCGAGGCGGTCAGCCAGGGTCCTGTTGCCGTCATTGTCGTTCAGGTGAATTTCAATTGTTCCGTTGCCGTTTCCGTCGGTAGCGCCAGAGATATCTACTCCGCCTCTTGAAGAATCAAATATTGCTGCAAGGTCTATTGAAATAATAACCGTTACACCATTTGCCTGGGTCAGGTTTACTGGTTCTTCAAATTCGATTTCTACCTCAAACTCATCAATTGTACTAAAGTATTCGAAGGGTTTTCCATTTATGGTGCCTTTTACCAGAATTGACTTTCCAAACAGCTCGGAGGTGCGGATTCTGCTGGTTTCAAACTCAAACTCAATTTCATCAAATCCCGTTTCCGGCAGGGTAATTCCAGCTACAAGGTCGTTCAGCTGCATATTGCCATTTTTCACCAGGTCAATTTCAAACGGGCCACTCAGTTCAAGCTCCGAAAAAGTAAGGCCATCCTGGTATTTGTCATCATCGTCATCCCAAAACTCGAACTCAATTTCGGAAATGTTCACCTTAAAGGTATTCACAACAACGCCTGCTGCGGCTGAAGTTTTAAGCCTGGCTCCGGTATTTACGGCCTGAAATTTTACGCTGGTGTTTCCTTTTTCTTCTTTGGTGCATGAGCCCATAAGGCCCGCAAAAACCAACAAAACTAAAGTCAATAACAAAGTTTTCGTTTTCATAAAAAAGTGTATTTGATTGTTAATAATTTTCATTTTGAAATTGCATGTGCAATTCTTTAATTATAAGACGAAAAAATTGGAGGGGGGGTTGTATAGAGAAGAAAAATTTTTTTTTGGAATGCAGGTTTTGAACTTGCGCTGCCTTAAATAACAACTAAGCCTCCAGGGGTTAAACGAAATTGGGTTTTGTTTTTTCGAGAAAGCTTAATGCTGCCCCAGTTGAAGTTTATAAACAAAAGCTACCCGAAACTCGAAGCTTCTGTTAAAGGTTTTCGACATGAACTCAGGCTGATCGGGCATTTGTTTTTGAATATTGGGCATACCCCAGGTTAAGCGCACACCTGGCGAAAGGGTTAGGTTTTTTGTTACGGCAAAATCAACATTTTGGCCCAGAATAATGCCGAAATCCCAATTGCGGTAATTGTTTGTAATATTTGTTTTTTCGCCCATTATTGATTCGGAGGCATAATTTAACCCGGCAACATAAAATCCAAATGAAGAGCTAAGTTTTATGTGGTGGGGCCCAAGCATCCAACTGCGTTTGCCTCTGAAGTTTGCCAGAAGTTCTGCATGCAAATAGTTTAATGAAATGTCTTTGTTGGCAAACCGGCCATAAATATATTGCTGATACGATTGCCCAACATTGGTTGAGGCAGAAAATCCTGCTTCTATTTCAATGCGGGGTGTGGCAAGGTACCTGAAGTTTAGAGCCAGGTCGGGGATCAGGCTCAACTTAGTTCGGTGACCGTTATGGCCGGCCAAAGCCAAAAATGTTTGATTGCTGAAAAGCCATGTGTTTTTTATACCGGCCGATAATCCAAAGCCAATAAAGCGCGCATTGTCAAAATCCTGGTTGCTGGCAAACTCTGTTTTTTCATTGCCCGCAGGGGGTAGCAATGTTGGCTCGTTCCGGAGTTTATCTTTAAAAATCTGCTGTATTTCAGGCTTTAAAATGCCTCGATCGGATGCAAGTTTTGCCTGCAATGAGGCCATTGGGTTATAGGTAAATCTATCATAAATCATTACACTTTCTGCAATATCATCGGCAGTTGTTGCAATCAGGGGGCTTTTTTCGATATTATTGATTGGGGTTGCAGCAAGGTTTAGAATTATAGTTCCGGTCTCAGGTTGAATTTCTTCGGAGGGCGTTTGTGGTAGCGATTCAGTATGAGTTTGGCTGGCAGCTTTTTCATGCTGCTTTAGTGCAACCTGCCTCTGCTGCGGCCCATCAAATGCAAACCATGCTCCCAGCCCTATGGTAATTATAAGGCCGGCTACGGCAGCAGCTCTTGAAGCATAAAACCACAAAACTGAATACCTGTCATGTGCGTTGAGTTTGCCGGCGACCCTACTCCAAACCTCGTCAATATCAAGCCTATGCTGAATGTTTTGCCAGGTGCCTGCGGGGGCTTTTTCTGGCCGTTCGGCAAGTTGCTTTTTGTATCTGCCAATCAGTTCGTTATCCAATACCTGTTCAATGCCTTCCCAAATGGCCTCGGGAGCAATATGCTGGTTTTGGGCAAGCTGGGCACTGTATTCAGTGATAATTCCGGCACTCAGTCCCAGCTCCAGGTCTTCCCAGATACCTTCGGGGGCTGCCTGCTGGTTTTCTTCGAGTTGTTGCTGATAAAAGGCAATCAGGTCGCGATCAAGATCGCGGGCAATATCATCCCAAAGACCCTCCGGAGCCTTTTCAGAACTATTTTGAATCAGTTCTTTATAGCGTTTTATGAGTTCGTCTTCGGTCATTGGTTTATCTGGTTACAACTCAACCCTTTGTTGCAATAATTGCCTGGCTCTGCTATATTGTGATTTTGATGTTCCTTCGGATATTTCGAGCTTTAGAGCAATTTCTTTATGCGAATACCCCTCAAGAGCAAATAAATTGAACACCAAGCGGGCGCCTTCGGGCAGCCGGTTTACCTCTGCAATGATGTCTTTGGTTCGGTAGTTGGACCCCGTTTCATTGCTGTGCATTTGGTTTTCGGCCAGCGTTTCAAAGTCAACCACAGTGCCGAAATTTTTTTTGCTTCTCAAATGATCCAGGGCCGTGTTTACAACCACCCGCCTAATCCAGCCTCTAAGGGAGCCATTGCGGTTAAATTGCTCAATGTTTTTAAACACCTTAACAAAAGCATCCTGAAGGATGTCTTTTACCAGTTCTCGATCGTTTTCGTAAATCAGGCAGACATTATACATTTCATTTGCAAACATTCGGTACAATTGCTCCTGCTCTTTGCGGTCGTTGTTTAAACAACCTCTAATTATCGTATCTTCTACCAAGTCCCTTGTCTGTTGGTGCATATTAAAAATCAGCCTTACTTTACAATAACCCTTAAATTACGGCTCAAACTCAGAAGCAGTAAGCTGTAAATATCTTCGTTTTCGTCGGAGGAGATAACCAAATAAAACCCTTCATCCTCTTCGCTAAATTCGGCTTGTTCGAGCATTGAACGTGGTACTGCGCCCATTATAGCAAAAGGGTTGATTACAACCTCGGCCGAATAAGTGTTGCCAAAAATAAGTGTAACAGGAAGTTGGTTCTGGGCATTGAATGAATCGAATTTCAAAACGTCAGCCGGATCTAAAGCAATAATCAAATTGGTGAAGGCTCCGTTTACCCTGGTGTAACTTCCAAAAATCACCATCCCGTAATCGTCGAGCGAGAAAGGATCGTCATCATGGTAAATATCATCATCCATTGCCCGTGTTGCTAACTCCCATCTCATCGAATTATAAACTCCTTCGGGAATGTCGAACCAGGTTACAGGTACAAGAAAGCGCGAAGGGTTTAAATCGAAGAAACCTACAGCCTGTCCAGGTCGGGTATTAAACACCACATCGTTTCCGGTTTGCCTGGTTCCGACAAAACGCAAAGAATGGATAGATACTGCCAACCTTGAGAATGAAAAATGAGCCGGCTGCTGCGTATTAAGCTCGAACCTGACATCGAAATTCACTCTCACCGGATCATTCTCGTCAGAGCCACAAGACGGAATGATTGCAACAAGCATAAAAAACAAAACCCTAAGAATAATTTTTCTGGTCATTACTAACAAACAATTACAGTGTTCTACAAGATACGACGAGCAGAAGGGGCAAAAGGTTGTAAACTTCAAAATTTATTTTCTGCCAAATCATTAACCTGCCAATTCAAAAATCATTCCTTTAGCTGGCAGGCCTTTGTGTAGCTTACAAAAGCCGAAAGAACCACCATTAAAAAAATATTTTTTCAAATATAGCTTTTTTGCAAAAAGGAAAGAAGTACCTGGAGGCCCCCTTTATAATTATTTAAAATGTTGCAAACAGGGAAAGATACATTGACTCAATGCGAGAGGTTTTAAACCCTATAATGACAATTGCATCATAGGGCATTGTTCCTTTTCCATAATCAGTTATAGTGCCACGAAAAAACACGATTAATCGGGTTTTTAAAGAAAAAACAAAACCGTATTATTCCCTTTTGCCAAAAGGCCAACACCATATGACCCCAGCAGAATTTTAAGCCCTGAAGACTTCAAACTGCCCATTATGCTCTACCTTTACATCGACGCTTGCGAGGTGTGTCAGGCTTTGTGGCCAAAGACAAAAAAACTAATGCAGGAATGGTTTCAAAATAATAATTGGACTCAAAAAAAACGAAAGTGCGAACCGCGACCTTGCCGGGCAGCTCTGCATGCTCAGGGTGCCCGCAATGGCGCCTTACTTTGAAGGACGCGAGCACTTTCGTGCCAACGGATTAATTTCCTTAGGAGAGTTGCGGCAAATTATTGCAAGACCCTCCCATTTGCTGTTCTAAGAATGAAAAGCATCATTTTTAATATTAAAAATCAAAATTTTTGTATTTTGGCACCCTCAAATACAGGCAATTATTACAAGCAAGAAATTTCAAGGCCACTGGTATTCCAGGACAGATAGCTATAAAAAATGAAAATTGCAGTTATTATATTATTAATGATATTTGCAGGTTTGCCAGCCTGCAAAGGAGTTAAAAAGAACAGCCGAATGAAACTACAACCCCAATCGGGGATTTGGACAAACCCTGTTATTGAGCCGGTTTTTCATCCAGGTATCGAGGCCATTTTTTCTGAAACCAACCAGCAGGAGTCAAGCCTATTGAATCGCGAGGGCCTGATTGAATTTTGCACCAGGGTAAATGCTCTTTTTGCCAATAGCAACCTTTCGCCCCAGGAAGCTGATTTTGTTTATCAGCAACTTTTCGATTCGGGGCTACTGTTTAACGAGCCAATAGGAATGCCAGACCCTGAGGAGGTTTTAACAAAAGAAACCATTGAAAATTTTAAAGCGCGCATTGCCTTAAAAAAAAACAATGACCTTAGCTACAGCTTGTTTTTTGTAAAAACGGGATGTGGTTATACTTATTTTTACGGAAAATTTGTGTTGCCCGAAAAGGGACAACTTTTAAACCTGATTGCCTTGGAGGTTTGGCGGGCATCAATGCCTTGCTAGCTAATATTCCATAATTTATTAGTTGATTTTTAAATTCATAAAAATGAAAAGACTTTTACTAATCCTTGGTTGTTTTTTGGTAATCGGCCGGTTTGCCAACAGCCAGCCAGCAGGAATAACATACACTAATGAGCAACTTGAAATTAAAAAAACTTCTTTTAAAGAGCGCTCACACCCTTTGATAGAGGCTATGGAAGCCAGCCGTTTTGAGGCTTTAAAAATTGCCGAAGAGAGGGGCTGGCTCATTGAGCATGTGCTTCCAACCGGCGAAGTGATTTCTTTGCAGGGGGTCGATTCTCAAGGCATGCCCATTTATTACAAAACAGAGTTTAATACCAGGGCCGCTGCAACTACCTCGACCGACCGCCTCTGGCCAGGGGGCAGAAGCGGGCTAAACCTAAGTGGCTCCTCTACTTTTCTGGCGGGCAAGCTTGGCATTTGGGATGGTGGCAGCGTACTCGCATCGCACCAGGAGCTAAGAAACAGAATTCAGATACACGACACCGATGCCTCTATTAGCAGCCATGCCACCCATGTGGCCGGAACAATGATTTCGGCCGGAATAAACCCATTCTCGAAAGGTATGGCATTTGGCGCTCCAAATTTAAGATCGTGGGATTTTAACAACGATGGGCCCGAAATGGCTGAGGCAGCATCCAGCCTGATATTGTCAAACCATAGCTACGGACGAGTTACCGGCTGGAATTTTAACTCAACCCGGGCAGGAACTGCAAGCGACCCCCAATGGGAGTGGCGCGGAAACATTAATGTAAGCACCACCGAAGATTACAACTTTGGGTATTACGACGACCGCGCTCAGCTTTGGGATATGATAGCCTATCACTCACCTTATTATCTGATTGTAAAATCGGCAGGAAACAATCGCAACATAAACGGCCCGGCTCCTGGTCTGCCCTTTTGGCGCTTTAACTCAGCCGGAGCATGGGAACTGGTTCCTCAGCGCCCCGCCGACATAAGCAACAACGACGGCTACGATATTATTTCGACCTATGGTACTGCAAAAAACATACTTACCATTGGGGCAGTAGGAGGCATTGAAGATGGCTACAGAAGAAATCAGGATGTGGTTATGTCTAGCTTTAGCAGCTGGGGGCCAACCGACGATGGAAGAATTAAGCCCGACCTGGTTGCAAACGGAGTTAGCCTTTATTCGAGCGCCTCGACATCAAATACCAGCTACAGTACCAGCAGCGGCACTTCTATGTCGGCCCCAAATACGACCGGCTCATTGATTTTGCTCCAGGAACATTATCATTTGCGCCATAACAGGTTCATGCTAAGCTCTACTCTTAAGGCATTGGTATGCCATACTGTAGATGAAGCAGGAAATCCCGGGCCTGATTATGTTTTTGGCTGGGGATTGTTAAACACCGAAAGGGCTGCCCTTGCCATAACTAACAATGGAGGTCAAAGCCATATAGAAGAAATGCAACTCAATTCGGGAGCCTCAATTGTTCGCACTGTTGTGGCCAGCGGTGCTGAACCTCTGAGAATAACGATAGCCTGGACCGACCCCGAAGCCCAGCCACTGCCAATAGATGCTTCAGTGCTAAATAACCGAACCCCTCGCCTGATAAACGACCTGGACCTTAGAGTTGGTGATGGCACCAACACCTTTATGCCCTGGGTGCTTAACCCCAACAACCCCATGTCGTTTGCCACCAGAGCAGACAATGTGCTCGACAATATTGAGCAGGTGGTTGTGGCCAACCCGATTCCGGGAAGAACTTATACCATCACGATAAGTCATAAAAACCAAACCCTGGCAAGGGGGCCACAGGTTGTTTCGTTGATAGCCACAGGAATTGGGGGCCAGCCCCTATGCAATTCTGCAGCCGCCACCAACGCAGGTTCGCGCATCGATGCGGTTCAAATGCACACCATAACAAACAACACTGCAAGCGGTTGCCAAACCTACCGCGACTTTACATCTTTAGTTGCCAGGGTTAATAGGGGCGCTGCTTATCCTTTTACTATAAACACCGGCACCTGTGGCGATGAAAATCCAAGAATCATAAAAATATTTGCCGATTGGAATTCGAATGGTTCTTTTGAAACAGGGGAGTTGGTGGCTGCTTCTGCAGTTATTACCACCAGCGGCAACTTTACCGGCACACTCAAGGTGCCCAACGAGGTTGTGGTTGGTGCTACGGCTTTGTTCAGGGTGGTATTGGCAGAAACCAATAACCCGGAAGAAGTAACCCCTTGCGGCCAATATCAAAGAGGCGAGACCCAGGACTACCTGTTGGTTTTCGAAAGAGCCCAGATTGACATTGGGCCTGTGGCCATACTTGCTATAGGCGATGGCATTTGTGCTTCGTCAAACAATTTCTTAAATGTCAGACTCGAAAATTTTGGTGTTAATGCAGTGATGGATTTTGGGATTCAGGCCGAGTTATTAAGCAATGGCGAATTGATATCAACCACTACCGAAAATTTCAGTGGCGCCATAGGTAGCCTTACCTCAACCGGACACCTGTTTAACCAAAGTTTCTTAACCCAGCCTGACACCGAATACACCATACGAATTACTACTTTGCTTGAAGGCGATTTAAACCCGACCAATAACCAGGTGTCGGTTGCCTTTCGCACACGGGCTAATGTACCAGCTCCTGTAGCACAAGCCATACAATGCCAGGGCGACAACCACCTTAACCTTTCGGCCCAAACAAACGGACACACATACTGGTATAACCTTCCGGAAAACGGCAGACTGCTGGCTTTTGGAAATCAAACTATCCTCAATTCGGTGCCTGCCTCCGGAAAAATTTACGCATTTGCCAACTTCCTTTCGGGAAGGATTGGCCCGCGAAACCGGCACGAAGAACCTTGGACTGGCGGAGGATACAGTAACTTTTCGGCCCTGACCTTTTTTACTGCCGAGGTGCCGCTTGTAATAGTTTCGGCAAGGCTTCATGTGGGAGTTCCAGGCGAGGTCACATTTTCAATAGAAGACGTTAACACAGGCGAAATCGTTTCTGTGGTTAGGCTTTTTGTTACTTCCACCATTGACCATCTTGGCAATGACAATGGACGAGTATTCCCGTTAAATCTGACGGTGCCCAGGGCTGGTTCGTACCGAATGCGTTATACTTTTGGCCCAAACACAACCCTTTTCAGAGCTAACGCCCAAACCACCAACCCTTACCCATACAGCATACCAGGCATAATAAGCATTACAGGCACAAACCAGACCAATGCAACAGGGTTTTATTATTATTTGTACGATATGCAATTGAGCGCTCCGGGTTGTGCCAGCACTCCTGCTGAGGTTGCGGTTCAAAGCCAACCAAAGCCAGTAGTAAACCTCGAAGAAAAACTCAGGCTTGAAAATGGTCAGTATATAATTGATGCTGGCAACCTGGGGTCAACATACTTATGGAGTACAGGCGAAACCACCCGCTCAATAATTCCTCAGGCGCCAGGAGTTTTTACCGTTAGTGTAACCAACCAATGGGGCTGCCGCACAATAAGCAGCATACACCTTACCGTAACCTCCATAAGCGACCCCAATAAACTTAATGCAAGGGTTTTCCCAAACCCGGCAAGCAGTAATCTCAATATTGAATCGCCCATTCCAGTCCGGATTGAGCTTTTCAATATTTCCGGCCAAAGGTTATTCTTTTCCGAACAACCCATTACCCACAAAACCTTTGATGTTTCGTCGCTAAATCCTGGAATCTATTTTATCAGGCTCACTAATCCTGCTTCTTCAATCCCAGCCATTTTCAGGGTAATAGTCAATTGATTTAATCCTGAAAATTATTAGAAAACAGCCCGGGTGCAAAATATGCATCCGGGTTCTTTTTAGCTCCTGCAATTTTTCAATCCATTATATGTACTGCTGATTTACCTTTGCCAGTGGCTCAATTGCTTGTCGCCAATACCTTAGCAGGCCACCCTAACGCTCAAAGCCCTGAATCTTTACATTACAAAAACCTTTTCTCCACAGCTTACCCACCGGCCATCATTGCCTGTATTCAACAGCCCTGCATGGTACCCCTTGCGTTTGGCCAGCAGTGCGCCGCAACCTGGGCATCGGGTGGCGCTAAATTCACCCAGTCCCAAAACATTGCATATATAAATATGATTGAGATATGGGCGTGCAATTTCCAGAAGTTGCCTGAGCAGTATCAGGGAGGTGGGTAGTTCTTGCATAATTCTGGCAGGAAGATAGCGCGAAAGGTGCAAAAATTGAGTAGAACCGGCTTGCCAGGAATGTTTTTAGGCATCCCTCTCAGACTGGCTTCTCCAACCAATATCTGAAATTTATTGGGGCAGGGCCGACAGGCACCTTGCCATCGCCATAGCGGATAAAATAGCTGGCTTCGGGCATTGGCATGCAGAATTATAATCTTAAGGTTTAAAGAAATTTTGGAAACACTCAAAATCGAATTAAAAAGAATTTGATTGCATAATTGGGGCTATTGACTAACTTTGAATTACGGAAACCTGATTTTGGCCAGCCACCAAGTAGCTCAGGGGTTCCCCAAGTGGTATAATGGCTTCGGCAATAGCCAATTTTTTAAACGTTGAATCATAGCCTCAAATGCAACCAAAACATTTCTTTATCCTGATCATGCTTGCCGCAGCCCTGCTACTGGCCGGCTGCCCCGCCGACAATTGCCCTGATGGCGACAAAGCCGTGCTTCGCGACCTTACCGGACTTGACGGCTGCCGGTGGGTGTTCGAATTGGAAGACGGGCAGCGCCTTGAACCCATAAACCTGCACGAATTTGATATTGAGCTTACTGACCGCCAGAAAGTGAAAATATCCTACACCGAAGCCACCGATATGATGAGTATTTGTATGGTTGGCAAAATGGTAAACATAACCTGCCTGTCAAAACGCTGAAACTGAATCGTTAAAAATTCTATAAAACTATTGTTTGCAATCGTTTAAACTTGTTAAGCTGTTGGTGTTTTCGTATTTTTGCGGCCTCAATCGCGCCATTATCTAAACTATTCACCAAAACCTTAAAAAATGAAGAAGTATTTTTTCTTATTCATGTTGCCTATGATGATTTTATCTGCATGCGGTGAGCGCAAAGCCGACAATCCGTTGCTTAGCGAATTCACCACTCCGTTTGGCGTTCCGCCCTTCGACAAGATCCGCTTTGAGCATTTTACCCCCGCCATTGAGCAAGGTATGCTTGAGCACAATGCCGAGATCGATTCCATTGCAAACAACCCCGAAGAGCCCACCTTCGACAACACCATTGCTGCCTTTGATTACAGCGGGGCCTTGCTAAACAATGTGGCTTATGTGTTTTACAATTACAATTCGGCCAATACCAGCCCCGAGCTCGAAGCCATTGCCCAGGAACTTATTCCCAGGCTTTCGGCCCACAGCGACAATATTACCCTGAATCCTGGCCTTTTTGCCCGCATAAAAGCCATTTATGATCAAAAAGAAAACCTTTCACTAACCGGCGAGCAGTCCAGGCTTCTTGAAATAACCTACAAAAATTTTGTTCGAAACGGTGCTGCATTGCCAGAAGAAAAGCGCGATCGCTTCCGCGAGATTAACCAGCGGCTGGCCACCCTCACCCTTCAGTTTGGCCAAAATGTGCTTGGCGAGGTAAACAGCTTTAAAATGGTGGTCGAAAACGAAGCCGACCTTGCAGGTCTTCCGCAATCGTCAATTGATGCCGCTGCCGAAGCTGCCAAAGCACAGGAACTAGAAGGCAAGTGGGTTTTTACATTGCACAACCCAAGCGTAATGCCATTTCTTTCGTTTGCCGAAAACCGCGACCTACGCATGAAAATGCAACAGGCATTTGTAAACCGTGGCAACAATGGCAATGAGTTTGACAACAACGCCGTTATTGGCGAAATTGTAAACCTGCGCCTTGAACGTGCCAACCTATTGGGATACAGCAGCCATGCCGAATTTGTGCTGGAAGAAAACATGGCCAGAAACATTGAAACCGTAAATAATTTTATTAACCAGCTTTGGGGCTACGCCCTACCCATTGCACGGCAGGAAGCTGGCATGATGCAGCAATTGATTGATGACCGTGGCGGCAACTATAAACTGGCTGCCTGGGATTGGCGCTACTATGCCGAGCAGGTTCGCAAAGAAAAATACGATTTGAATGAAGAGGAGATACGCCAGTATTTTGAACTCAATACCGTTCGCGACGGCATCTTTATGCTTGTTGAAAGGCTTTGGGGCCTAAAGTTTGTTGAACGCACCGATGTACCCACCTACCACAGCGATGCATCTGTTTGGGAAGTGCTTGAAGCCGATGGCAGTCATCGCGGAATCCTTTATATGGATTTCCACCCACGCCAAAGCAAGCGTGGCGGTGCATGGATGAGCAGTTTCCGACCCCAGCATATTGGAAGGGATGGAAAATTTGTACACCCCGTTATCACCATTGTTTGCAATTTCAGCCCGCCTACTGCTGGCCAGCCTGCGCTGCTTACCTACGACGAAATGAGTACTTTCTTTCATGAGTTTGGCCACGCACTGCACGGCCTTTTGTCAAATGTAACTTACCCTGGCCTGGCAGGCACTAGGGTTCCACGCGATTTTGTTGAACTGCCATCGCAGATAATGGAAAACTGGGCAAAAGACCCCGAGGTTATGAAAGAGTTTGCACTGCACTACCAAACCCGCCAGCCAATGCCTCAGGATTTGATAAACAAAATTATTGAAAGCAGTCATTTTAACCAGGGCTTTGCTACAGTTGAGTTTTTGGCTTCGGCCCTGTTAGATATGGAGTACCACACCATAACCCAGCCTTATCCGGCCGAAAAGCAAAATGACGTGGCCCGCCTCACCAATGAGCTCACCATCAAGAAATACAACATGATGCCCGAGATTCATTTCCGCCACGGGAGCACTCACTTCCAGCATATTTTTTCTGGTGGCTATTCGGCAGGATACTATAGCTACATTTGGTCTGGAATTTTGGATGCCGATGCTTACGAAGCATTCCGCGAAAGCGGCAACCTTTTCGACCCGGCAACCGCCCTTTCGTTTCGCAAAAATATACTTGAACGCGGAGGCACCGACGATCCGATGACCTTGTACGTTAACTTCCGCGGACGCGAACCAAAAATTGAACCCCTGTTGCGCCAGCGAGGCCTTATCAGGTAATTTATTTTTTCCCTATCGGGGAAGAAACCTTGACCGCACCGGGGTCTTTCATGGTGCGGTCTTTTTTTGGCTGGCAGGGCTAAAGCCCCGAAAAGAATCTTACTCAGCACCCCAGGCAAAAGCCTGGGGTTATTTTTTTAACCTTATTTCGAAAACACCCACAACAAAATAACTCCAGTCCTTAAGCTGGGGATTACTGCTAAAGATAAGAATCGGGGCTTTTGCCCCGCCTGTAAATAACCAGCACGAGATAAAATATTAATTAACCCGAACAGGCATAAGGTCTTTTCTCTTTTCACAGGCTTTTAATATCTTTACTGCATAAAACAACAAATAATGAATACCTTCATTAAAATTCAAAATCTAATTATGAATGCATTTTCCAAAAAGATTGTGCTTTTGGCTGCCTTGCTGTTTGGCTTCCAAAGTTTAATGGCACTTGATGATGCGCGGTTGATGCGCTACCCGCATATAAGCGGCAACCAAATTGTGTTTGTATATGCCGGCGACCTGTGGACTGTAACCGCCAATGGCGGCAATGCCCATAGGCTTACTTCGCACAAAGGGCTTGAACTTTTCCCGAAACTATCGCCCGATGGTAATTGGATAGCCTTTTCGGCCGAATACAGCGGCACCCGCCAGATATGGGTTATGCCTGCAACGGGAGGCACCCCGCGCCAGCTTACCTATTATAACGATGTAGGCCCAATGCCGCAAAGGGGCGGTTTCGACAATGTGCCAATGGGCTGGACCTCCGACAGCAAAAAGGTCCTTTTCAGGAGCAACCGCACAGAATACGGCGACCGTATGAGCAAGTACTTTTTGGTAAACATCAATGGTGGCTTCGAACAAGAATTGCCCATACCTTATGCCGGCTTCGGAGTGCTTTCGCCCAATAACAGGCAGATGGCCTTTACCTGGCCCGACCGCGAATTTCGTACCTGGAAACGCTATAAGGGCGGGCGCGCCAGTAATATTTGGATGTACGACCTTGACCGCAACCACTCTGAACAAATTACCGACTGGGTAGGAACCGACCACCTGCCGCACTGGCATGGCAGTAAAATATATTTTGCCTCCGACCGCAATTTGTGGCTCAACATTTACAGCTACGACCTGAATACCAAACAGGTGCAGCAAATTACCCACCACAATGAGTTTGACGTAATGTGGCCAGCGGGCACCGGCAATCTGCTAGTTTATGAAAGCGGAGGGCACCTTTTTAAACTCGACCTCGACCAGGGAACCCAGCAGCGGGTGGTTGTAAATATTCATTTCGACCAGGCCAACACCCTGCCCTATTTTAAAAATGTAAAAGACAACATTCACAGTGTAGCCCTATCGCCCTCGGGCAACAGGGTGCTTTTGGATGCCCGTGGCGATATTTTCTCGGTGCCGGCAGGCCCCGGTACCATTCATAACCTTACCAATACTCAGGGAGTCAGGGCAGTTTTCCCAAGTTGGTCGCCCGATGGTAAATGGATTGCCTATTACGACGACAGCAGCGGCGAATACGAGATTTATCTGCTCGAAACCCGCCAAGGGGCACAACCACGCCAAATCACCCGCAACTCGAGAGGTTGGAAATACCCAGCCGAATGGTCGGCCGACAGCCGTTACATCGTGTTTTTCGACCGCAGTATGCGCCTTCAACTGCTCGATGTTAATTCGGGCAGCATTACCGTGGTCGATACCCCTACACTTGAGGAAATACGGCATTACAACTTTTCGCCCGACTCTCGCTGGATTACTTATGTAAAAAGTGGCCCCAACGCGCAAGGCGCTATCTGGGTTTATAACATAGAAAACGGCCAAAGACTGCATCTGACCGACCATACCTTTAGCGACAGCAACCCCGTTTTTTCAAAGTGTGGGCAATACATTTTTTTCTCATCAAACCGCACCTTTAACCTTACCTTTTCAAGTTTTGAGTTTAACTACCTGTATAACAACGCCACACGCATTTATGCCCTGGCGCTTACCCCCGATAGCCCACGCCTTTTCGAACCCAAAGAAACACTTGAAACCACCGGGGGTGAAACCAAAAGCCCCGCTGGCAGCCAAACTGTAAGGGTAAATATAGTGGCACAAGGCGTAAACCAGCGAATTATGGCTTTTCCGATGGCTGCAGGAAACTACTGGGGACTGCAGGCAGTGAAAAACGGGCTGGTTTATTTTAATGATGAAGGCATGCATCGTTTCAACATCAATGACCAGAAAAGCGAAACCATTATGCCCGGCATCAGATTTGGAAAGGTGTCGGCCGATGAGAGCAAGTTTTTGTATCAGCTCCGTGGCGAATATGGCGTGGCAACCCTTGCACCCAACCAAAAGGCAGGCGAAGGGCAGCTCGACCTGAAGGAATTGACCATGAAGATTGAACCCATAAAAGAATGGCATCAAATTTTCAATGACGGATGGCGTATTTATCGAGACTTTTTCTATGTGGCTAACCTTCACAATGTTGACTGGGAAGGTTTTCGCGAGCGCTACTCACAATTGTTGCCCTACGTAAACCACCGCTTCGACCTCGATTATATGTTTGGCGAAATGATTGCCGAAACCAATACAGGTCATGCTTATGTAGATTATGGCGAATGGGAGCGCCCTGAGCGAATTCAGGGGGGGCTGCTTGGCGCAAAACTGACAGCCGATATTCAAAACAACCGCTTTCAGATTACCAAAATTTACAAAGGCGAAAACTGGAACCCCGACCGCCGTTCACCCCTGACCGAACATGGTATTGACATTCGCCAGGGCGATTATATCATTGCTATTGAAGGCCAGCCGATATTCATTGCCGACAACCCATACCTCTTCCTTGAAAACAGGGTAAATAAAGCCACCACTATTACTGTAAACAGCCGGCCCACGGCCGAAGGTGCACGCACCTACACCATAAGGCCAATTGCAAGCGAGCAGGAGCTGATGTACCACGACTGGGTTGAGACCCGCCGCGAAATGGTTGACCGGCTTTCGGGCGGGCGTATTGGCTACATACATGTGCCAAATACGGCCCAGGACGGAAACCGCGAACTGAACCGCGGTATGTATGCTTACCACCACAAAGACGCCCTGATAATTGACGAACGGTTTAATGGCGGGGGCTTTATTCCCGACAGGCTAACAGAGTTGCTTACCCGCCAAACATACGCTTTGTGGCACGTGGCTGGCCTTGAGCCCATGAAAACACCCAGGGTTGCCCACGACGGACCCAAAGCCATGCTCATTAACCAATATTCTTCCTCGGGCGGCGATGCCTTCCCTCACTTTTTCCGCGCAAATAAATTGGGCACCATTATTGGCACCCGAACATGGGGCGGACTGGTTGGAATGACAGGAAATGCACGCCTGGCAGATGGCGGATACATCGGGGTGCCGCGTTTTGGTATATACAACCAGCAGGGAGAATGGATCATTGAAGGAATTGGGGTTTATCCTGATATTGAAGTGATTGATGCACCACACCTGGTAGCACGGGGACAAGACCCATCGCTCGAGAAAGCCATTGAAGTGCTTTTGAAAGAATTGGAACAAAACCCGCCCAAAAGATGGAAAACCCCCACCGACCCCGACCGCTCAGGGTGGATTGAAGTGGATATCAGGTAAGAGTTGTAAAGGGTGTCATGGTTATCATGGTTGTTATGGTTGAAATATCAACAATGACAACGCGTAGCAGATAACAATGACAACCTTTTCTTTATTTCTTTGCCTCGAAGTGCTGTTCAAGAAGGCGGGCCACGTACTTGCCAATAATGTCGAACTCAAGGTTTATTACTGAGCCGGCCTTAAAATCGCCAAAATTGGTGTGCTCGAATGTGTAAGGAATTATTGCAACAGAAAACATACCCGGTTCAGAATCTACCACAGTAAGGCTTACGCCATTAACAGAGATGGAGCCCTTTTCAACAGTGATGTTTTTTGGGCCACGATCGTATTCGAAATAGAATTTCCAACTTCCGTCAAATTCTTCAACCCGGGTGCAAGTGGCCGTTTGGTCAACATGGCCCTGCACAATATGGCCATCGAGGCGACCGTCAATACGCATGCAACGCTCAAGGTTTACCCTGTAGCCAACCTCCCAGGCACGCAAATTTGTTTTGTCTAAAGTTTCCTGTATTGCCGTAACTGTGTACTGGTTTTTGTCCTTGTCAACATTCACCGTAGTAAGGCAAACCCCATCGTGCGACACGCTCTGGTCAACCCTCAGTTCTGAAGCAATGGGCGTTTGCATGGTGAAGTGAATATTGCCCCGATCCTTTTCAATTTTTACCACTATGGCAGTGGCTTCAACAATTCCTGTAAACATAATTTTTAAGTTTTAATTATTCGATATTACTTCTGGCCGACAAAAATTACGTGATTTCTCGCTCCGCTCGAAATGACAGGGTTTTCA
>CAYGDW010000055.1:0-19822 GCA_964348755.1 uncultured Bacteroidales bacterium
ATATACAATATAATATTAAAACGTTAGTCAGAAATAGAAAAAGACCAGCAGGCCTTAAAAAAGACACTGCCGGTCACCTTCACTCATCACCCAATTTTCTTGAATATTTTTATTGTACAACTTCGTTGTATCGGCGCTCAACTTCTTTCCAGTTTACAACACTCCAGAAGTTTTCGAGGTATTCTACCCTGCGATTCTGATATTTCAGATAATATGCATGCTCCCACACATCCACGCCAAGAACCGGAACGCCCTTTACATCGGCTACATCCATAAAAGGGTTATCTTGGTTGGGGGTGCTGGTAACCTGCAATTCGCCATTGGCATCAACAATCAGCCATGCCCAGCCGCTTCCGAAGCGGGTTGCACCTGCCTTGGCAAATTCTTCTTTGAATTTGTCAAAAGAGCCAAACCGATTTTCGATGGCCGCCAGCAATTTTCCTGTTGGCTGGCCACCTCCGTTGGGGCTCATAATCTCCCAGAAAAAAGTATGATTCCAGTGGCCGCCTCCATTGTTGCGCACGGCTGCCGGGTGTTTGCTCATGTTTTTAAAAAGGTCCATTAGGTCTATGTTTTCCATGTCGGTGCCTGCAATGGCATTGTTTAGGTTGGTAACATAAGCCTGATGATGTTTGCCATGGTGTATTTCCATGGTCGTTTTGTCAATATATGGCTCAAGTGCATCGTGCGAATAAGGCAACGGGGCCAAAACGTATTTTCCACTCTGATCTTTCATTTCTACAGGTTCTTTTGTTGGTTGTTCATTTGATTTACTGTCGCGTGCTGGTTGCTGGCAGGCTGCTATTGCGAAGGCAAAAAACAGGGCAACCAATGGTATTTTGTAAGTGCGCTTCATGCTTAAAGTGCTTTTGGGTTTCAAAGGCTTGTTTTTATTTGGTCTATGTCTAAATAACAAGCTTTGTGGAGTTTTGTTTGATCATTGCCTAAGATTTATAAAATAATTAAACTGCTTGTAATCAGCCAATAACTTTACATACCTGCCAGGCGGCTACCATCTGCCGGCTGGCGGTTTGGCTCTGAAAGAGTGAAGCAGCGGGTCTATTCAATGCTAAGGTAAGGTGCAATTTTCCCAAAAATTGCATCGTCAATCAAATGCGACCGCCGTATATCGTTTACCGATTTATACGGGCCATGCTGGTTGCGTATGGCAATAAGCGAGTTTGCTAAATTGCGGTCAATATAGGGGTGTCGTACAAGGTCGGCCCACTCGGCCTGGTTGATGTTAATTTTTCTCAACTGGGATGGGTCTATAATTAGGTTTTTCCTTATGTTATTGAGGCGGGTGGTGTCCATTCCAAATACCTCTAACAATTGGTCGTGGTGAATAAATCCGCCAAGTCGTTCGCGGTATGTAGCTATTCTCCTGCTGAATGACGGGCCAATACCATTAAGTTGAATTAGCTCAGTTGTGTCGGCAGTGTTCAGGTTTACCCTTAATGCAGCCCTTTCTAAAATGGGGTCGGGCCTTTCGGCAAAGCGGCTGAGGCTTGCAGGCAGTTCGGAGGCTGTTTCCCTCGAAGGCAGTTCGATGTATGGCTCAAGTTGGGCGTACATTTCATCGGTTATCAGAAAAATACGTTTTACATCTTCTTTGTAACGGAAACTGCCGCCTGCGTTTTCAAAATTTTTGATTGTTCGGGCTACCTGCGGGGGCAATCCCATACGCTCCCAGTCTTTGGCCGGAAGCTGGTTGGGGTCGAAAGGGAATGGGGTGAGCCTTATTGGAGCAGCCGTTGAAGCCTGGCGAGGGATACTCCTCCTTTCTAATCGGTGTGCTTCGGCCTCGGCCCGCAGGGCTTTAAGGCGAGCTTCGAAAGCGGCTACTTTTGTGTCAAATTCAGAAAAATCATAAACCTGAGGTTTGTAAAATGCCTGGTATAAAACTGGGGCAAAGAGAACCAAAACGACCAGAAATAGTAAAGCGATTATTCCGTTTCGTTCGCCCTTAGTGAAGTAAAAAAAATCCTTCCAACCCATAATACCCGTTTTGAAATGCAGAAAAAATGCTTCGCAAAGCCATTATTTATTCAAAAACATACTGGCGGAGCTGTTCAGTTCAACCCTTAAAGATAAAAAACTATTTTAAAAAAGAAAAATTGCATGATCATTTTTGATTTTTTGTTTAATCGCTTTCCAGCCATATTTTTTTACATTTGCTATTTTGCAGGCAGGTATTAAAAATGTCCTTTATGAAAAGAGCGATGTTGATTCCGATGTTTTTTGTTGCTTTTATTTTTGTCAGCCAATTTTCACTTTATGCTCAGCAGGTTGACACCACGGGTTTCCGGCCATTATTGCAATTAAAATGGGAGCAATCGGGAGTTAAAGGCATGAACCTTGGGTTTGTTACGCGCAGCGGGCAGCGTTATACCGAATCTTTTGGCGCGGCGGTTTGGACGGAGGATTTGCCCCTTGGAGCAAATCATATTTTTAGAATTGCTTCAATGACCAAGGCCATTACGAGCGTGGCAGTGCTTCAGCTTTATGAGAAAGGGTTGATAAGCCTTGACGAAAGGGCCGAAAAATACCTTCCGGGTATCGACCTTATACCGGTACTTATGCCTGATGGTGAGTTGAGGCAAGGCAGGGTGCCCATTACAATAAGGCATCTGCTTACTCATACTTCAGGTTTTGGGTATGCCCTGTTCGATCAGCGATTGGCTGGCTTTGAGCAGCCCCAAGGCTGGCTTTATGCCGATTTTCCACGCCTGGCCGAGGCCGGCTCAGAGTGGATTTACGGAACCGGTACCGACTGGGCCGGAAAGATTGTAGAAGCGGTGAGCGGGCTTTCTCTTGAAGATTATTTCAGAAAACACATCCTCGGGCCTTTAAATATGGGCCATACCTGGTTTAATGTGCCCGACTCCCTTCAGCATTTAATTGTTTCGATTGGAAGGCGCGATAACCTGCCCAATGGGGCAATAAGGGAGTTGCCCGAAAGGGTTCCGGCAAAACCCACCCAAAATTACAGCAGAGGTGGAGGCTTGTTTTCTTCGCTCAACGATTATCTTACCTTTCTCGAATGCATTTTGCGCGGGGGCGAACTGAATGGAGCCCGGATTTTGTGCCAGCAAACGGTTGAGCTTATGTTTACCGACCAGCTGCCTTCCATTCTTGGCCTATCCAAAGAAGAAACCCAAAATCATGAAAGAATGGCCCACAGCCTAATCTGGGCTATTCAACTGACCGACAACGAGTTTGGCCGCTTGGCCGGCTCGGCATACTGGAGTGGGTATTTTAATACGTATTACAGTATTGACAATAATTCGGGTATAGCTGTGGTGGCTATGTCCAATTTGCTGCCCTTTTTAGACAGGGGGGCGCTCCAACTTTACAAAGAATTTGAATGGTTGGTAAGGAGGCCCTGATTGTTCGTCAGAAAAGATTGCACGAACGGGATAAATGATTTGTGCAAACTTAGGCATAGTTCAGTACTTTTTTTTATTTTTGGCCTTTGCCACTGCCACCAAAAACAATACAATCTAAATCCTTCGAAATATGTCAGATCCAGGAATCGATGGTCGCGATGGTTTCACCAGTAAATTTGGCATTATATGCGCAACGGCAGGTTCGGCCATAGGATTGGGAAACATTTGGCGCTTTCCGTACCTTGTGGGCGAAAACGGAGGTGGCGCATTTATATTGGTTTACCTGGGATGTATTTTGATAATGGGGATGCCGATTATGCTTTCGGAATTGGTGATAGGCCGGCGCGGGCAACTCAACACCTTTGGTGCATTTCGCAAGCTTGCTCCTGGCAAGCACTGGTGGATAATTGGGGTTATGGGAATTGCCGCCGCTTTTATGATTCTGGCTTTTTACAGCACCATTGCCGGCTGGACACTTGAATACATTGTAAAGTCTTTAGGAAACGCTTTCCAGGGGAAGTCGAGCGAAGACCTTGCCCAAATGTTCAAAATATTTCACACCGGTACATTCAGGCCGCTTCTATGGCAATTGGTTTTTATGGCTCTTACCGTTTGGATTGTATTGGCCGGCGTAAAACGGGGAATTGAGAAATACTCAAAAATACTTATGCCTTTTCTGGTTGGCATTTTGGTAATTATGTCAATCCGTTCTCTTACGCTCCCGGGTGCCATGGGGGGGTTAAAGTTTTTATTTAAACCTGATTTCTCTGAGATTAATGCCGGTGTTTTACTGGCAGCATTAGGCCAGGCCTTTTTTTCGCTGAGCATTGGTATGGGCGCTGTAATTACCTACGGGTCTTACATAAATCGCAAAAACAACCTCACAAGCATTGCCGCTCAGGTTTCAATAGCCGACACCCTGGTTGCCGTTTTGGCCGGGATTGCTATTTTTCCGGCGGTTTTTGCCTTTAATATTGACCCCGCCGAAGGCCCCGGATTAATTTTTCAGGTGTTGCCTTCTATTTTCCAACAGTTGCCGGGTGGCTATTTCTTTGCAATAATCTTTTTTGTGTTGTTGGGCATTGCCGCCCTCACTTCATCAATTTCTCTACTCGAAGTAGTGGTTGCCTTTCTGGTTGAAGAGTTGAAGCTTACACGCAAAAAGGCTACTTTTATGGCGGCAGTTTCTGCAATGTTTTTCGGAGTATTCTGCACTCTTTCTTTTGGAATGTTGAGCAATGTTGTCTTTTCCGGCCAAACTATTTTCGGATTATTTGATTTTACGGCTTCAAACATTTTACTTCCACTTGGTGGGCTGCTTATTGTGCTTTTTGTGGGGTGGGTTATGAAAGCAGCCGAGGTAAAAGACGAGCTCTCAAATTCTGGCCTTCTCAAGGTAAAATTGTTTTCGGTTTTTCGTTTTATCATAAAGTTTATAGCCCCGGTTGCAATAGTTTTTATCTTTCTTAAAAGTGTTGGTATCATTAAAATCTGATCCTTATGTCTGCATTTCTCGAAGGTTTTAACCGAATCATTGTAATGTACAACGAATACGTGGGCGGTTATCTGTTGCTGGCCTTGCTATTGCCAACCGGAATTTATTTTGCCATTAAGTTTCGTTTTTTGCATGTTCGAAAATTCTGGCATTCGTTTTCGATACTTGCCGGGCGCTATGCCAAAAAAGACGACCATGGCGATGTAAACCACTTCAAGGCGCTTACAACGGCACTTTCGGCCACTGTTGGCACAGGAAACATTGTTGGAGTTGCCCTGGCCATATACCTTGGGGGGCCAGGGGCCATTTTTTGGATGTGGTTTACCGGTTTTTTTGGGATGATGCTAAAAATGGTAGAATGCACCCTGGGGTTGAAATACCGGAAGTTTAACACCGACGGAACAGTTTCTGGTGGCCCCATGTATTATATGGAGTACGGCCTGAAAAATATTCTTGGCAAACATGCCAAAACCCTTGCCATTATTTTTGCTTCGGCTGCTATGCTTTGTTCGCTTGGCACCGGAAATATGGCTCAAAGCAATTCTATGACCGATGTGCTTTTCACAAGCTACCAGATTCCACATTGGATAACCGGCTTAATTGTTGCCAGTCTGGTTTTGCTCATAGTAATTGGTGGTTTGAAGCGAATAGCGGAGGTTACCTCGCGCCTGGTGCCATTTATGGCAGCATTTTATTTTATCGCTGCAATGGCTATTTTTATTTTGCATTTTGAAAACCTGATACCTGCATTTACGCTTATTTTTCAAGATGCCTTTACCGGAACAGCAGCCACTGGCGGTTTTGTGGGTTCGGCATTTATACTTACAATGACAATGGGGGTGCGAAGGGGGCTTTTCAGCAACGAAGCAGGCCAAGGTTCTGCGGCTATGGCTCATTCGGCCGCAAAAACACAATACCCAATTCGCGAAGGAATGGTGGCAAGCCTCGAACCTTTTATCGATACGCTGTTTATTTGCACACTTACAGCACTGGTAATTATTATGACCGGTGCATGGGAGTCGGGCATAAAAGGTGTAGGCATGACAGTGCTGGCATTTCAAACAGGCCTTGCAGGTGTAAACCTTGGTTTTCTTGCCCCTCACATTGTTTCAGTCAGCCTTCTTCTGTTCGCTTTTTCAACAATTATTGCCTGGTCTTATTATGGCACACGGGCCGCGCAATACCTTTTTGGCGACAAAGCCATTAAACCGTATTATTATATTTATGCACTATTTGTTTTCTTCGGGGCAATTTGGGGAATTGACCTGGTTTGGAATTTTGTAGATATGGTTATAACCTTTATGACCATACCAAACCTTATTGCCATTTTGCTGCTTTCCCCGGTAATAAAAAAAGAAATTGATGACTATTATTCAAGAGATTACAAATCGCTTTAGTGCTGTGCGTAAATCCCGAAGGATTTTTGGTATAACATTTGCCGTCTTTTGCAGTTATTGAAATAGCTGCACCAGACTCCCAACCTAATTTTTTCTATGGCTTTTCGTACATTTTCGTTGATCAGGGCTTTTATTAAACTGTCGGCCATACTTGTGGTATTCAATATTTATGCTCAGCAGCGAACCCCTATCGATTTTTCGGCCAGCAGTATGCAGTTTCACCGTCAGATTGGGGAGGACGCCCGCCGGCTTATTGGCAACGTGCACTTCAGCCACGAAGGTACCAATCTGTATTGCGACAGCGCTTACCTTTTTACCCGCCAAAACCGACTGGAAGCTTTCAGCAACATTAGAATAGTGGTAAATGACACAGTAAACATTATCGGCGACCATCTGAAATACGACGGAAACACCCGCATTGCCGAGCTAACCGGCAATGTGCGAATGACCGACCCACAACTGACCCTAACCACCAACCACCTGGTATATGATCTGGCACGCAATACCGCCAATTATTCCGGTGGCGGGAAAATTGTTGACCGCCAAAACACCCTTACCAGCAGGTGGGGCTTTTACTTTGTTGACCAAAAACAGTTCCTTTACAAAGATGAGGTAGTTTTGGTAAACCCAGAATACACAATGAATTCTGACACCCTGCGCTACAACACCCTTACGGGGGTAGCCTATTTTTTTGGCCCAACAACAATTAGAAGCGAACAAAATACCATATTTTGCCGCAACGGCTGGTACGATACCCGAAACGACATTGCCCGATTTAGCCACAATGCCTTTTTACAAAGCCGTGAGCAGTCATTAACGGGCGATAGCTTGTTTTACGACCGCAGACGAGGTTATGGACGGGCCGACCGTAACATAATAATTCGTGACACGGTGCAAAATTCAATCATTTCGGGCCACCTTGCCGAGCATTTTGAAAAAGAAGGCATTTCAGTTGTAACAATACAGGCCCTGCTTACGGTCATTTCCGAAGGCGATTCGCTGTTTTTGCATGCCGACACACTGCGCTCGGTTTTTATTGAAGATACCGATGACCAGTTTGTTTTTGCCTACCATAAAGCAAAATTTTTTAGAAACGACCTGCAAGGAATTTCCGACTCAATAGTTTATCATTTCAACGACTCCACAATAACCCTTTTCCACAACCCAGTAGTATGGGCCGATGTGCACCAGCTAACCGCCCGCCGTATAGAAATTCAAACCTCTGAAAACGAAATCCGAAAGGCAAATCTTTTTGATTCGGCCTTTATTATTTCGCAGGAAGCAGACCTGGGATTCAACCAGGTAAAAGGGCGAAATCTTACAGGTCATTTTGTCGAAAATGATCTCCGGCGCATTGATGTACATGGCAATGGCGAAACCATTTATTTTGTAAAAGAAGACGACGGTACACTTGTTGGTATTAACAAGGCCATGGCGGAGCAAATAGTCATATTTGTTGAAGATCGCCAGGTGATTGGTATTCGTTTTTTTGGAAACCCTGAGGCAAATCTTTTTCCTTTTGAACAATTGCCCGAAGAGGCCCAACGCCTTAGAAATTTTCAGTGGCTCGACAATTTGCGCCCAAAATCTAAAGCCGATATTTTTGTCAGAGATTGAAAGGTTTTATTATGCTAAAGTTTGAAAAACAAGTTCTTGCCAATGGTCTGCGTGTGGTGGTTCACCGCGACAATAGCACACCCATGGCCACTTTTAATTTGCTTTACAATGTGGGCTCGCGAGACGATGGCCCTGATAAAACAGGATTCGCTCACCTGTTAGAACACCTGATGTTTGAAGGATCTGTCAATATCCCCGATTTCGACACCCAAATACAAAATGCCGGGGGCGAAAACAATGCCTTTACCACCAACGACTTAACCAATTACTACATTACCGTTCCGGCTCAAAATATCGAAACCGCTTTTTGGCTCGAATCTGACCGAATGCTTGGCCTTGCATTATCGAATGATAAACTCGCTGTACAAAAAAATGTGGTGGTGGAGGAGTTCAGGCAGTCATACCTAAACCAGCCTTACGGCGATGTGTGGCTGCTGCTGCGCCCACTGGTTTATACCACCCACCCTTACATGTGGCCAACTATTGGTAAGGACATTCAGCAAATAAAAGATGCTACCCTTGACGACGTGAACCATTTTTTCAAAAAGTTTTATCATCCCGCAAATGCAATACTTGCCGTAACAGGCCATATTGACCCGGCCCATGTTTTTGCTCTGGCCCAAAAATGGTTTGGCGATATACCTATGGGACAGCCATTTGTGCGAAATATTGAACCAGAGCCCGTGCAATACGCACAACGAAGGCTCAGCGTTGTACGACCAGTACCCTTTGGGCAAATTTATATTGCCTTCCATACCTGTGGAAGGGCCAACAAAGAGTTTTACGCAACCGACCTGCTGAGCGATGTGCTTGCAAACGGAACCTCTTCAAGGCTTATTCAACGACTGGTAAAAGATAAAAGATTGTTTAGCCAGGTAAATGCATACATTACCGGAAGCATTGACAATGGCCTTTTTGTGGTAACAGGCACTTTGCTCGAAGAAACCTCAATGGAGCTAGCAGAAGTGGCTCTTTTCGAAGAGCTTTATAAGTTGAGGAAAGAAACCATTAGCAAACGCGAACTGCAGAAAGTTAAAAACAAGGCCGAAGCTTCGCACATTTTTTCTGATGCAGATGTTATGGACAAGGCTATGAATCTGGCTTATTATGAAATGCTTGGCGATGCTGACCTTATAAACTGCCAAACCTCAATGTATTTCAACCAGACAGCCCAAATGCTGAAGCAAACCGCCCAACAGATATTTTTGCCAGAAAGGGCCAGCATTTTGCATTATCACGCATCAAAATCCAACTAATATATTGGTTTTATAAATGATAAACCGGAAAAATCCTCCAGCCACCAGCCTGATTGCCCCCTTGCCTTTTTTAACCCCTGAAAAATCGGTGCTTAGCAATGGAGTGCCTGTTTATATTGTTGATGGAGGAACCGAAGATATTATTAAAGTTGAAATCCTTTTTGAGGCCGGAGGCTACAATGAACCCAAACCTTTGGTTGCACTTTCAACAGCCACCCTTTTAAAATCGGGAACAAAAACAAAAAATCAGGCCACCATTAGCGAAACACTCGACTTTTTTGGTGCATTTTTGCAGATTGATGCACAAAAGGATATTATTTCAGCCAGCGTTTTTGTTCTAAAAAAACACCTTGAGCCCATCCTTGAGCTGTTTAAGGAAATCATTATAGAACCAGTTTTTGCCAACAAAGAACTCGAGTTATTTCTGCAAAATCAAAAGAATCAGCATATTACAAGTAATAGCAAGGTAGCACACCTGGCACGCAGGCATTTTGTCAACCAACTTTTCGGAAACAATCACCCCTACGGCCAAATTGCAAACACTACCGACTTCGATAAAGTTTCGCGCGAGGATTTGCTCACTTTTCACCAGCAATGGCTTCAACCACAAACTATTAGCATAATTGTGTCGGGCAAATTGCCTTCTAATATTTCGGAACTTATTGAGAGGCATTTTGGTGCAAACCAATGGTTAATGAAGGAAAACCTACAACCCGAACCATTTTTTCAGTTTTCAGAAAACAAAAGAAAGAAGCTTTTAATTCCTAAAGAAGACGCTCTGCAATCGGCCATTCGAATAGGCAAACGCACAATAAACCGCAACCAGGCTGCCCATCACAAGCTTGTTATTACCAATGCATTGCTTGGCGGTTTTTTTGGTTCCAGGTTAATGCGAAATATCAGGCAGGACAAGGGTTTTACCTACGGTATCAATTCGGGGCTGGTTTCGCTGGTGCGCGATGGATATTTCTTTGTTGGCACTGAAGTTGGGGTAGATGTTTGCAAGGCTGCCATAGACCAGATTTACCACGAAATGAAGGCCCTTAGAACAATCCCTGCAAGCCCCCAAGAGTTGCATACCCTGAAAAATTACCTGGCCGGCAATTTTGTTCGATTGTTCGATGGCCCTTTTGCACAGGCCGAACGGTTCAAAGAAATGGTGGTGTTTAAGCTCGAACCAAGCTATTACAACCAGTTTTTACTTGAATTGAACCAATGCAGCCCCGAAACTATTATGCAAACCGCTCATGAGTACCTCCATGAAGACTCTTTGACAGAAGTGGTTGCCGGAAAATATTAGACAATTCAATTTTTTACCCTTAATTTCGTTGATACCATTTTGGCAGTTTCGTAAAGGTTTTGGGTTATGAGCATAATTTTTTCAATTGGCGCAAGGGCTAACTTTTTTGTTTATTTTGCGTGGGTTTTTGCTTTTGCCAGTCAGGGTTTTTCTCAAACCGAAAATTCGATACGAATCGATTCGGTAAGTGTAATTGGTTCAACTGGCAATGTTATTATAGGCTGGACACTGCAAACTACCCAAACCCAGGGATTTATTGAGGTAAAAAGGCAACTGCCCGACCTAACCTACGGAAACCTGCCCACAATCAATAATTTAAATACCAGTTTTTATATCGACAATAGCGTGAACGCTGGTAATCAACCATTTTCGTATTTTGTGGCGGCCTTTGATGGCGGCGGAGGAACCCTTGCTCCAAGCCTTGCTCACCAAACTATTTTTCTAAGGCAACCCCAGACCGATTTCTGCAAAGGCCAAGTTGTGCTGAGTTGGTCAAATTATCAGGTAACCACCACCACCCTCATTCAGCAGCGCCCAGTTCCTCTCGATGGTCTTCGTGTACAAATTTCTACAGACGGAAGCAGCTTTCATACCATTGCCACACTCTCATTGCCTCCGATAAGTCCAGGTATTCAGGAGTATAATGTGTCTGGCCTTAGCCCGGGGCTATATTTTTTCCGCATTAGGGCTTTCAGTTCGATAACCGGCCACACATCAACCTCAAATATCAGGTCGTTTGGCTATAATCCACCAGCAATTAGTGATCTGGCCATTGACTACGTTGATGTTTTTGAAAATTCAGAGGCCCGCATCTCCTTTAGCGCTTCAGGCTCAACAAATGCCTTTTATTTTGAGCTTTTCCGCTCTCTAAAACCCGACCAGGGCTACCAGCTTGTTGGGCAAACTCCTGTGGTTTCAGTTTTTTCTGACCGCCCTGAAATTGGCCAGGGGCCCTGGTATTATAAAATTAAAGCATGGCTCAAAGATTGGAAATGCGACCTACCCGGTTTTGAAAGCCCAAAACCTTTTTCAAGCATTTTTTTAAGTGCCGGAAAACCTGAAAACCTTTCGGAAGTAAAGCTTGCCTGGGAGCATTTTCTGCCTCCGGCACGCAATTTTGTATATAACCTTCTGGTTTTACCTTTCAATGGACAATGGCAAAGCATTTCTGGTTTCAGTGCAACCCAGCCAGGAACTTTTATACATAAAACCACCCCGGGTGAGCTGGTTGGCCACGTATTATATAAAATTGAAGCCCGCGACCTTTCTTTTCCAAACCCTGTCATTTCTTCAAATTATGTAGTAGCATATATTGAGCCGGTGGTAAACATTCCAAACGCTTTCAGGCCTGCAAGCAACGATCAGCGCAATACTGTTTTAAAACCCGATTTCCGGGGTTTTATTCCAGAACACTTTCAATTCTGGATTTTCAATCGTTGGGGTCAAACAGTATTTGAGTCATCTGACCCTGCTCATGGGTGGAATGGTAACCTCGATACCAGCTTGGCTGAGCCGGGTGTGTACTCTTTCATGCTTAACTACACAGCCCCCGGGGGCAAGAAATTCGAACGCCGGGGTGTGGTAACCCTTGTGCGCTAATGGGGTTATATGCCCTCCCGTTTGCATTGAAACCCTTGATTTTAGGAATTTTTAAAACTCTTTCTCTGTAAATTTTCATACTTTTGCACTTAATTTTCTAAATCGACCCCCCATGCTCAACGACAACCAGAAATTTGCCGGCGAAGGGCTTACCTACGACGATGTTTTGCTGGTCCCTGCATACTCAGAAGTATTGCCCCGGCAGGCTGATATCAGCTCTTATTTTACCCGGAACATTAGGCTCAATATTCCGGTTGTTTCAGCAGCCATGGATACCGTAACCGAATCGCGTATGGCCATTGCCATAGCGCAGGAAGGGGGCATAGGGGTGTTGCATAAAAACATGACCATAGAAGACCAGGCCGCCAAAGTAAAGCGGGTAAAAAGGTCGGAAAACGGAATGATTACCGACCCTGTTACCCTTCATGAGAGTGCACTGATTGGCGACGCCCTCAAAATAATGAAGGAGTTTAATATAGGAGGAATCCCCGTTGTAAACGACAATAAGCGCCTGGTGGGTATTCTCACTAGCCGCGACCTGCGCTTCGAAAAAGAACTTTCAAAGCCCATTACACTGGTTATGACCAGCCAAAACCTCATTACAACCAACGAATTTATTGGTTTTGAAAATGCCGAAGAAATTTTGCAGGAGCATAAAATCGAAAAACTACCTGTGGTCGATGCAGAAAACCGGCTGGTTGGGCTTATTACTTATCGCGACATTATAAAAATAAAAGAACGGCCCAACGCCTGCAAAGATAAGCGTGGGCGGCTCAGAGTAGCTGCTGCCGTTGGGGTTACCCCCGATACCTTTTTCAGGGTAGAATCGTTGGTTAATGCAGGTGCCGATTGCGTAGTAATCGATACAGCACATGGCCATTCAAAAGGAGTAATTGAAATGGCCAAAAAGGTAAGGGAACGCTTTCAGGATATTGACCTGGTGGTAGGCAATGTGGCTACGGCCGAAGCTGCCCGCGACATGATGAAGGTTGGTGTTGATGCCATAAAAGTAGGCATTGGTCCTGGCAGTATTTGCACTACCCGAATAATTGCCGGTGTTGGAGTACCGCAGCTTTCGGCCGTTTACGAAGTGGCAAAAGCCCTTCGGGGTTCGGGCATTCCGGTTATAGCCGATGGGGGCATCAGATATACCGGCGACATTGTTAAAGCCATTGCTGCTGGCGCTTCCTCCATAATGGCTGGTTCACTATTTGCCGGTGTTGAAGAATCGCCAGGCGAAACCGTCATTTTCGAAGGAAGAAAATACAAAACATATCGCGGAATGGGCTCATTGGAAGCCATGGCGCAAGGGTCGAAAGACCGCTATTTTCAGGATGTGGAAGACGATTTGAAAAAACTCGTGCCCGAAGGTATTGTTGGCCGCGTGCCCTACAAAGGAACCCTCTCAGAGGTTGTGCACCAAATGGTTGGTGGCCTTAGGGCCGGAATGGGATATTGCGGCGCACCCAATATTGATGCCCTTAAAAATGCCAGATTTATCAGAATTACCAGCGCAGGCATTCGCGAAAGCCACGTGCACGATGTGCAAATTACCAGCGAAGCGCCAAACTATAGCAGATAATTAATCGGATTATCAAAAAAAACCAGAAAAAAATACATGAACAAAGTCCCGGCTATTTTTCTCCTTTTTGTTTTTCTCCTGGGTTTTTATCCGGCTTCCTCTGGCCAAAACAACCCGGATCAGGTCATGATTAAAATTAACGGGCGAACCATCACTCTCTCAGAATTTGAATCAGCATTCCGCAAAAACAATTCTGCCCTGCAGCTGGCCGACCAAAAATCTGTTGAAGAATACCTCGAACTGTTTATCGACTTTAATCTGAAAGTGCTTGAGGCCATTAGCCTGGGTATGGACACTAACCCAGTGTTTATAAGTGAGCTGGCCGGATATCGCGAACAATTGGCCAAACCCTACCTCAACGACCAAAAGGTTAGCGAACAACTGCTCAACGAAGCTTTTGATCGTATGCAATATGACATTAGGGCTTCACACATATTGGTTAACGTTGCAGAACATGCCAGCCCCTCCGACACACTTGCTGCTTGGCAGCGTATTAACAAAATTAGGCAGCGTATCATCAATGGCGAGCCATTCGAAGAGGTGGCCCGCAGCGAATCAGATGACCCCTCGGCCGCTGATCAACCCGCCACTGCCAATAGACCTGCCATGCGCGGAAATGGGGGCGACTTGGGCTACTTTACCGTATTAGACATGGTTTACCCATTCGAAACAGCAGCCTACAATACCCCTGTCGGGGAAATTTCCCAACCTGTACGCTCAGCATTCGGTTTTCACATTATAAAAGTAACCGATCGCCTGCCTGCCATGGGAAGGGCTCACGTGGCGCATATTATGACCATTTTTAACCAGGGCACAGACCAGGCCATGCAGGAAAACCTCAGAATTCATAGCCAGGAAATTTACATGAGATTAATCGCTGGCGAAGACTTTGGTGAACTTGCTTCAACCTATTCAGACGACCGCTCATCTGGCCGGCGAAACGGTGAATTGCCTCCTTTTACCTCAAACAGGATGGTGCCCGAGTTTATCAAAGCCATTAGCCAGCTAAATGAACCCGGACAAATTTCTCCGCCAGTAAAAACCCAATATGGATGGCATATTATTAGGCTAATTGAAAAAACCAAACCTGCCAATTTTGAAGAGGCTGCCATAGATCTTAAAAGCCGTATTGCACGCGACTCCCGCTCGCAACTCAGCCAAAAAGTGGTTATTGAACGGCTCAAAAGCGAATACAACTTTAAGGAAAACCCAAATGCCCTTGCCGATTTTTTTAAAGTAGTAGATGCCTCAATTTTTGAGGGCAAATGGGAAACCTCTGCTGCAGCAGCCCTCAATGAGCCTCTGTTTTGGTTTGCCGACCAAAAAATAATGCAAAGCGAATTTGCAAAATATCTTAATCAGGTGCAGGTAATGCGAACCCCCGAAGCCATCGAAACTTACGTTGGAGATATGTATGAGAATTTCGCAAGTCAGAAAATCCTCGATTACGAAAACAGCCGACTCGAGCTTAAATACCCCGAATTTCGAGCAATTATGCAGGAGTATCATGACGGCATTCTCCTTTTTGAACTAACAGACAAACTTGTGTGGACAAAAGCAGTTGAGGATACATTAGGCCAACATCAGTTTCTGAATGAACACCAACAAAACTATATCTGGCCCAATCGCCTCGATGCTACTATATATACTTTCAACGACAGGCCCACGGCAAATATGGCCAGGCGTGACATTGTACGAGCACGGCGCCAAGGCCTCGACTATACACATATCCTTTCAAAGTTCAATTCGAACTCACCATTAAGCGTGTCGGCTCAAAAGGGCGTATTTTCTGTGAAGGAACAAGAAGCCCTGAAACTTGCAAAATGGAAAAAGGGAGTCGGAAAACCATTTCAGTGGAAAGACAAGGTTCTGATAGTCCAAGTTCAAGAGGTTTTGCCTTCACGGCGAAAAAATCTACCAGAAGTCAGAGGCTTGCTTATAGCCGATTATCAGGCATATCTTGAAAGACTATGGGTAGCAGGGCTCAGGCAAAAGTACCAAGTGGAGGTTGACAGGTCATTGATTCAGAAAATAAGGTTTTAGCTTTATAAACGCACCCCATGCCAATTGTGAAAAATATAAACCCGAAGTACTGCAGTTTCAGAATCAACGCATTGCTGATTATAGCTGCTATTTCAATAGTGGCTTTTTCTTGCAAAAGGCCCAGCCCTCAGGCAGGCGAAACACCATTGGCCAGGGTTTACAACACATTTCTTTACAAGTCAGACCTGGCCCGTATGCTCCCCCCGCATTCCAATGCAAAAGACAGCGCTGTGCTGGCCGGGCGTATTATTGACACCTGGATAAAACAACAGGTTTTTTTGCACGAAGCATTACAAAACCTCTCGGGTGAAAACCAAGACTTTGAAAGGCAAATTCAGGAATACAAAAATTCTCTGACAATATTCGCTTTCGAAACCCAACTGGTTAAAGAACAGCTTGACACCGTGGTTACCGACCGGCAACTGGCCGATTATTATGAAAAGCACAAGGGCGATTTCAAGCTTCGTGAAAATATTGTAATGGCCAATTATGTAAAATTACCGCTCGATGCGCCCGACCTGAACCTGTTTCGACGGCTTTTTCGCTCAGATGACCCCGAAACAGCCGGTTTGCTCGAAGATTATTGCACTCAGAATGCAGCCACCTATTTTATTGATACCGGAACCTGGTTAATTTTCAACGATATCCTGCGCGATATTCCTTTGCAGGCTCCAAATGCAGAAACCTTTTTACGAAACAACAAAACCTCTGAATTTTCAGATGAGAATTATCACTATTTCTTAAAAATTAGTGATTTTCAGCTTATAGGCAGCATTTCGCCTTTGGCATTTGAGCACGAAAACATAAGAAATATTATCCTGAACCGCCGCAGGCATGAACTGATTAATCAGAATCGAAATCAATTTTACCAACAAGCCCTTAATAATAATCAGGTGGAAATTTTTTCCAATTGACAAAAATCTAAAACCTAATAGTCCCCATGAAGAATTTTTGGCTTACACTAATTGTCTTTTTGTCTCCGTTTGTCGGACTCAGCCCGGCAGTTTCGCAAGAAAAAGTGGTTATTGACCAGGTTATTGCTATCGTAGGGAATAGCGCCATTTTAGAGTCCGACATCTTTAACCAGCGCCGCCAGCTTCAGGGCCAGGGGGTTGATTTGGGAGCAAACCCAGAGTGTTCAATTCTTGACGATTTGCTCTATCAAAAACTTTTGTTTAATCAGGCCCTTATCGATAGCATAGTGGTTAGCGACGATCAGGTTGAACAGGTGCTTGAACGCCGCCTAAGGTTTTTTATACAACAAATTGGAAGCCGCGAAAGGCTTGAGGCATACTACGGAAAGTCACTCGATGAACTCAAAGATGATTTCAGGGATATAGTGCGCGAGCAGGAACTGAGCCAGCAAATGGAAGCCAAAATTACCCGCAATGTTGCTGTTACTCCATCAGAGGTACGGGCATTCTTTAACCGGATTCCAAAGGATAGTATCCCAATGATTGAAAGTGAAATAGTAATGGCCGAAATTGTTAAAAAGCCACCTGTGCAGGCTGAGGAAATTGCAGCTGTGCGAAGCAGTTTAGAGAATTACCGACAGAGGGTTATAAGAGGCGACAACTTTTCCACCCTGGCCATTCTGTATTCGGAAGACCCCGGTTCGGCCCGCAGAGGCGGTGAATTGGGCTTTTTCGGCCGGGGAGAACTTTATCCGGAGTTTGAAACAGCAGCCTTTAGCCTAAGACCTGGCGAAGTGTCAGAAATTGTTGAAACCCAGGCCGGTTTTCATATTATACAAATGATTGAAAGAAGAGGAGAGCAGTTTAATGTACGGCATATTTTGCTTAAACCAAAAGTCTCGCCCCTTGATTTGTTGGCAGCACGACAACAACTCGACAGCATCAGAACCATAATTAATAACGGTGAAATGACTTTTGCCGAAGCAGCGCTAAAGTTTTCTGACGCCCCAAATAAAATCAATCAGGGTTTAATGATTAATTCCTTTAGCAATACAAACCGCTTCAGAACAGAAGAAATTGACCCGAACCTATTTTTTGTAATTGACCGCATGACCGTGGGTGGCATATCAGCCCCAGTCAGTATGACCACCGAAGAAGGCCACCAGGCATTTCGCATAGTGCAACTAATAAGCCGCTCCGAACCTCACCTGGCCAACCTGCAACAAGATTACGACTTCATTCAGGAACTTGCCCTTAGAGAAAAAAGAAGAAATGCAACCCTTGAATGGATTGCCAGGCGATTGCCCAATACCTATGTTTTTGTTAATGAAAAATATCATGGGTGCACTTTTGAACTTAACTGGCTGAAAAAACCTTGATTCGGAAAAAACAGAGGGTATGCAGTACAAATCGGATGTAGAAGCACTTTATGCCTTTGCTTTAAAGTACCATTAACTGCGCTATGAAATCTCTAAAGTAATTGTTGGCCAGGGCGAGGTCGTAAAAAACGTGCTGATAAGTATATTCAGCCGCGGCCATTGCCTGTTGGTTGGGGTGCCCGGGCTAGCCAAAACATTGCTGGTAAACACCGTGGCAAAAGTGTTGGGTTAAAATACAGCCGCATTCAGCTCACTCCGGACCTAATGCCTTCCGATATAATCGGAACCTAAATCCTTGACGAAACCCGCAACTTCAGGTTTATAAAAGGTCAATTGTTTTCAAATATTATACTTGCCGACGAAATAAACCGCACCCCACCCAAAACACAGTCGGCCCTGCTCGAAACCATGCAGGAACGGTCGGTTACTGCTGCCGGGCATACTTATCGGCTTGAAGACCCACTCTATGTGCTGGCTACCCAAAACCCCATTGAAGAAGAAGGAACCTATCCCTTGCCCGAAGCCCAGTTAGATCGGTTTATGTTCAATGTAATGCTCCAATACCCTACTTTTGAACAGAAACTTCTGTTTGTAAAAACAACACCAGCCGACCACAAGGTCGATCTGAAATTAGTTTTGAGCGCCAATGAATTGATTTATTTTCAGGAACCAGTTAGAAAAGTACCGGTAACTGATAATTAATGGAATATGCCGTGAACCAGGCATGCAAAACCCGACCAAACACCGGCAAAGGCCATCCGCTTGCCACGGAAAACATTAGCTGGGGTGCTGGCCCCATAGCATCGCAATACCTTAATTATTGGTGCTAAGGCCCATGCATCCATTCGCGGAAAATTTGCACCCGATATTGAAGATGTAAATGCCATAGCCTATTCAATCCTCAGGCATCGAATTGTAATAAATTACAAAGCCGAAGCCAAAGGAATTTCCGTCGATACAATCATTGACAGGCTTTCTGAGTAGTTTGCATATTGATTATAAGCATCTTGCGGCTATTTTGATTTTTTTTCAATCAGGGCTTGATAAAACAGATTTAGTTGTTACCTTTGCATCCCCTTTACGAAGGAAGTCGCAGGTTGATCTTTAAAAAAAAATCACAAAATGTTGGTGAGAATAAAAAACTGATTACCTTTGCACCTCCCAAATGCGGGAAAATGATCTTTGAAAGAATTGGGAAAGCCAAAAAGTAGCGCAAAAAACAATACCCGTTAATTGACTTTAGGGTTGATTATACGAACCAAAGAGAAATAAGAGTCGGGACAGTACTTACATATTGTCTAATAACATTAGAAACAATGGAGAGTTTGATCCTGGCTCAGGATGAACGCTAGCGGCAGGCTTAATACATGCAAGTCGAACGGTAACAGGCCCGGCAACGGGTGCTGACGAGTGGCGCACGGGTGCGTAACACGTATGCAACCTACCCTTAACCGGGACATAACCCCGCGAAAGCGGAGCTAATATTCCATGGTATTAATTTAAGGCATCTTAGATTAATTAAAGATTTATTGGTTAAGGATGGGCATGCGTCCCATTAGTTAGTTGGTGAGGTAACGGCTCACCAAGACTATGATGGGTAGGGGTCCTGAGAGGGTTACCCCCCACACTGGTACTGAGACACGGACCAGACTCCTACGGGAGGCAGCAGTGAGGAATATTGGTCAATGGAGGCAACTCTGAACCAGCCATGCCGCGTGCAGGAAGAAGGCCCTATGGGTTGTAAACTGCTTTTATACAGGAAGAATTCTATTACGTGTAATAGGTTGACGGTACTGTACGAATAAGCACCGGCTAACTCCGTGCCAGCAGCCGCGGTAATACGGAGGGTGC
>CAYGDW010000056.1:0-19332 GCA_964348755.1 uncultured Bacteroidales bacterium
CTATTCAATTTATCTAAATCTTAAAACCATGAAATTATAATCTGCTTTATTTATTTCAATGTTTTTGTGTTTTTTTCTTTTACCCGGCAAAGTTTCATTCGGAAACCCTCCTCCCGATGTTCCTGAGGTTCAAAAGCAACAGGAGCAAATACACCAACAAACCCATCAGCAGGTGTTAGAGGCCAACCAGCAGGCCCATGAAGAGATAAGGGGCAAGCATGAAAAAATTCATCAGGAGCATTTGAAGCAGCATAAAGAGCATAAGCACAAGCTACACAAGCAAGGTAAAAAAAATCAGGAAGATGCTTCAATTACTCCTTCAGGAGAAATAAATCAGCCAGAACGGGAAGGAGCCAGAAGTCAAAATCGCCGGGAAGCCCGAAAGGCACGCAGCAGGTAGTTTTTTATTTTAGCAATTTTTCTTCTGGTTTTATCCAATTGCCCGTAAAGGGTAAAATGCTGTTTATTATTGCAAGTATCAATTAACGGAGGCTAACCTGGATTTATGCCTCCGTTTTTATTGTACATAACCCCGGTAACACTATCCGGCAGGGTATTCCTCAATAATTCTTACTTTAGCACAAAATTTTCAGTTCTATAACTCTAAAATAAATACACTTATTATGATCAACCAACAGCTAATTAAACCCAGGTCTATAGTAGTGGTGGGCGGCTCGAACGATGTGACCAAGCCCGGGGGGAAGATTCTGAAAAACATTATTGACGGCGGTTTTGGAGGTAAGTTGTTTGTAACCAACCTCAAAGAGAGCGAGGTTCAGGGTATCCGTAGTTTTAAGAACCCTTCGGAGCTGCCAGATGTTGACCTTGCGGTGATAGCCATTGCTGCCCGTTTTGTACCTGACACGGTTGAGTTGTTGGCCCGGCACAAAAATACCCGTGCATTTATTGTACTTTCGGCTGGCTTTAGCGAGGAGAGCGACCAGGGCGCAGTGCTTGAGAACCGCCTGGTTGCAATTGTAAACAGTGTAAATGGCGCCTTGATAGGTCCAAACTGCGTGGGCTTGCTTACCCCTTATCATCACAGCATTTTTACTTATCCAATTCCAAAGCTCGACCCCAGGGGTTGCGACTTCATTTCGGGTTCAGGAGCCACCGCCTGCTTTATTATGGAGGCAGGCATACCCAAAGGGCTAACCTTTGCCAATGTGTTTTCGGTGGGTAACAGCGCCCAAATGGGGGTTGAAGAAATACTTCAGTACCTTGATGAAACCTTTGACCCGGCATTGGGTTCGCGTGTAAAGTTGCTATATATTGAAAATGTAAGCCAACCCCAAAAGCTGCTAAAACATGCTGCCTCGCTTATAGGCAAGGGTTGCCGCATTGCTGCTATAAAGGCAGGCAGCTCAGCGGCAGGTAGCCGCGCCGCCTCTTCGCATACAGGCGCCCTGGCCAGCCCCGATGTGGCTGTGGATGCCCTCTTTCGAAAAGCTGGAATAGTGCGATGCCACAGCCGCGAAGAAATTATCAGCGTGGCCTCGGTGTTTATGCATCCCAAAATCAATGGAAAAAATATTGCCGTAATTACCCATGCCGGCGGTCCAGCCGTTATGCTTACCGATGCCCTCTCTAATGGCGGCATGGAAGTGCCGCATATTGACAGCCCAGCCAGCAAGGAGTTACTTGCCAAATTATACCCCGGATCATCCGTAGCAAACCCAATCGATTTTCTGGCCACAGGAACTGCTGAGCAACTTGGAGTTATAATCGATTATGTTGATCAGCATTTTGACGAAATTGACGCAATGGTAGTTATTTTTGGCACCCCTGGCCTGTTACCGGTATTCGATGTGTATGAGGTGCTTTACCAAAAAATGAAAACCTGCCGTAAACCTATTTTTCCGGTACTGCCAAGCACCCTAACAGCAAAAGAAGAAGTAGATGCCTTTCTTTCTAAAGGTCGCATCAACTTCCCTGACGAGGTTACTCTGGGCAATGCCATTTGCAGGGTGTTTAACACTCCGCCTCCTGCGCAGGTTACTGTTGAACTTCCCAAGATTGACGTGAGCCGCATAAGGCAAATTATTGACCAGGCACCGGAAGGCTACCTGGCACCCGGTCAAATGCAGGAGTTGCTCGATGCGGCAGGCATACCCCGCGTTGGCGAAGCTGTGGCAAGCACTCTGGAAGGCGCCCTATTAGCTGCCGAAGATCTTGGTTACCCATTGGTAATGAAGGTGGTAGGCCCGGTGCATAAAAGCGATGTGGGTGGGGTGGTGCTAAACATAAACGATTCTGCAGGCGTAACAAGGGAATTTAACCGGATGATTCGCATAAAAGACACCACAGCAATACTATTGCAGCCAATGATTAGCGGCACAGAGTTATTTGCCGGCGCCAAACGCGAAGAAAAGTTTGGACACATGGTGCTTTGTGGTATGGGTGGTATTTTTATTGAAGTATTAAAAGATGTGCAGTCGGCTCTTTCGCCTGTTTCGGCCGAAGAAGCCCTCGCAATGATTCGCAGCCTTAAAAGTTATAAAATCATTCAGGGAGTAAGAGGGAAAGAGGGTGTAAACGAGCAAAAATTTGCAATGGTGTTGCAAGGGCTTTCGGCCTTGCTACAAGCCGCACCCGAGATTTATGAAATGGACCTTAACCCGCTGCTGGGCAAAGGCGAACAGGTGGTTGCCGTTGATGCCCGTATTAATATTAGCAGGCAATAACAAGTTGTAAAGGCAATGGGTGTTTTGTAAGCATCAGTCAGTCACAAAATTTTGGCAAATTGGCATTAACCGGTGGTTTGTTTGGTTGCTTATTTGCAGGGATCGATGCCAAAGTAGGATGGCAAAAATGTTATTTGGGTTGCCTTCCTTTAAAACCGAATGATCATTCTTTCTAAAAGAAATAAAAGAAAGTTAACAATGCTCTAAGGTTCGCTGTTTCTGAGTTGTTTATAACCTTGCCAAAATTATCGGGCTGCCCGTAAGCGGCCGAGGTGTATTCAAGCTCAGTCGAAATCTGGATTTTGTTCGAGATGAAGGATACCGAGGGTGCTACCCGGTAGAGGTAAGCTATGTTATGGCCTCTCGAATAATAGGTGCCATTGTTTTGGTGAGAGGTTCCAAAATTTTTGGCATAGCCTATAAAAATGCCAGGTTGCACTTTTTTCCCCCAGGTAATATTGCTCCAAACGAAAAGATGGTTAGTAGGGGTATATTTTTCAAATCCTCTTTCCGGTTCGGTTTGCCTTACTGCGTAACCCCCAAGCATAAGATGTTCTGTAAGGTTTTGTCCGTAAATGGTTTTTACCCTAAGGGCCCAATTATCCACCGAGTATTTAGCGTAAGCCATAAATGCCCAGCTGTTTAGCGTTTCATTGGTTATAAAAAGGCTGTCGGTAATTAGTTTTGGTTTAAGGTTTTTAAAATCGGCAGCTGCGCCCAAGGTATAATGCCCTGCATTTAATTGCCATTGAAGGTGTACATTTGGCCACAATGCATTTTTAAGGTAATCGGGTTTTGGCCCTTGGGGGCCGTCGCTGGCGTTGTCGCGCTGCGAGAGCAGCGTTAGTTGCAGGCTGTGTTTGCCCATAAAACGGGTGAATGCAATTTGCGGATTGCGTATAAATGGTTGGAATGGCGCCCCGGTGTTGAGCGAAATGACATTTGGAAAAACCTCGGTAACAAACATTGGGTGCCAGAATTGCCCGAAAAGCAGCTCCGATTTTTCCCAACGCAGTTTTCCGAATGCATGCCTTAGCCTGAAACCATTGATGTCGGCATTGGTAACGCCCGAAAAATCGGCTTCGATAAGCCCCGAAGTCCTGGCTCCAAAAGCATCGGCTCCGTAAATGATGCCTGTAATCCTCGAGGTAATGGCACTGTAGTTGAACCCAGGTTGGGCGTTAATGTCGTTGCCTTGGCGGTCGGTATACTGTGATGCAGGAAATAGCAAAAAGAGATCTTCGCGTGCAGCAACCACACGGCGACTGTCGTACCAGTAATCGCTCTTTACAAAACCCCCAAAACGAATTCCCCAAACCGGCAGACCCTCCGTTTTGCCGGCCTCCTGCCCATTGCCCATTAGAGCCATAGACAACAGGCATGAAATTAAAATGATTTTTTTTAACCTCATTTTTATATTTTTTTAACCCATTCGGGAAAAATGTGCCTGAAAAATTAAACGCTGCTGGAAGTTGGTGCCAGCATACTGAACAGGGGATTTATAGCCAGCGATACAAGCATGCCCAGGGTGCCGGCCTGGGGCGACGGCATACCAAAAAAATACAACCCCAGGCATGTGGCCAGGCCGAGGATACCTGCCGACAATGCCCCGAAACGGTTCACCTTTTTATTGAATAACCCCCAAACAAACGGACCGAGAAAGAAAGAGCCGATAGCCCCCCACGAAATTCCCAGAATAGCAACTATTGAATCGATATTGAGGTAGGCCAGCAATACCGATAAAAAAACAAAGAATGCGCTCATGTATCTCATAAGCCTGGTAAGCAATTGGTCAGAAATATCTTTTTTTACAAAGCCTGCAACGAAATCTTTAGCAAACGATGAGCTTGAAATAAGCACCAGGGCCGCCAGGGTTGACATAGAAGCCGAAAGGATTAAAAGCAGTATTACTACCGCCAATGGTTCGGGAATAATATTGGTAAGCAGTTCGGGCATAAGACGATCGGCAATTGGAGCTCCGTTGGCAAATGCTGCAGGTGTGGTTTCGGGTGTAAGGAAAATACGCGTGGTTGAACCAACAAAATATGCAACCCCACCAATTAGAATTGCAAAAAATGTAGAGGCTACCATCCCTGTTTTAATGGCCTTGCGGTCGCGAACGGCATAAAACTTCTGCACTAACTGAGGCATGGCAAAAGGGGCTACGCTTGTTAGAAACACCAGCGAAAACAGGGGCCAGAATCCGGGTGGTCCTATCAGGTCAGTAAGCCCAGGATTAACATAGTTCAAAGAAGTATTGATACTGGCCAGGCCTCCACCTTCATTTAAAGTGCTGATAAACAAAACAATGACTCCTACTACCATTATCATTCCGAAGATCATGTCGATCATGGCCATTGACTTGTAACCGCCCAAAACCAGATAAACCGCCGTGAGCAAACCCATGAAAAACAAGGCGTAATGGTAATCGATATTAAAGTTGGTGGTAAACAGGTAAGAAAGACCCATAAACACGGCAGCCGAGTAAGGAATCATAAAAACGAAAATAACCATGGCCGAAAGGAGTTTGAAGGCAGGGCTGTTGTATCGCTTTTCGAGAAACTCGCTCATGGTGCTTACCCTCATTTCAACCGACATCTTTTTTATTCGCCATCCAAAGAAGGCCCAAACGCCCAAAACCCCAACAAAGGCATTGAAAATGGCAATCCACATCCCCGAAAAACCAAAGTTCCAGCCTATCTGGCCGGCAAAGCCAATGAAAAGCACTGCCGAAAAATAGGCAGTACCGTACGAAAAGGCTGTCATCCAAGGTCCTACATTTCCTCCACCCAGAAAAAAATCGTTAAATGATTTGGTTTTGCGAAGGCCAATCAGACCCACCACTATGATCATTAATACATAAATGGCTACGAAAATTGTTTTTATAGTCATGATTAATAGTTTGTTGCCTAATTGCTATTGTTTTTTTTGGGGCTGTGCAAATATAGTTTATTGTGGAATAGGTTTTTGCCTTAGCAATACAATAAGGAGCATGCCCCAAATATAAATCTTGCAAAAAATTGCTTCGGTTTTTTAAACCTTCGGGTTATTATGGTATCTATTGTACGATTAAATTATTTTTTTGATGAAGCATAACATTTTCCTTATACTTGTTTTTCTGTGTTTTTCGGTAACGGCACAGCGGCAGCCATCCGCCACCCAGCAATTTCCCCCTCAGGAAGTTGTTGTAATGGGTACCGTTGTTGATCGCGCAGATAATGCCCCGCTCCCCGGAGCTCATATATCCCTAACAGATACCCGCGACACTTTGCGTGTTTTTCGCGGTATTACCGACCAGCAAGGCGTTTTTTCTTTGAATGTTCCCAGGGGAGGATACCAGCTTAAGGTTACTTTCTTGGGTTATCGGCCTGTTGTGCAAAGCTTTAGGGCAGTAGAAGCCAATACCCAGGTCGGCCACATAAGCATGATTTTGACCGATGCTCTTTTAGGCGAAGTGGTGGTAAGCGGGCAGGCCCCAACGGCACATCAACGGGGCGACACGCTGGTTTACAGCGCTGCCGCATTCAAAACCAACCCCGATGCCACTGCCGAAGACCTTGTGCGAAAAATGCCAGGCATTACCGTTGAGGGAGGGCAGGTTACAGCCCAGGGCGAACAGGTAAGAAGGATTTTGGTTGATGGACAGGAATTTTTTGGCGACGACCCAGGCATTGCCTTGCGCAACCTTCCGGCCGAAATGATTTCGCAAATAGAAGTGCTCGACCGCTTGAGCGATCAGGCACAGCTTACCGGCTTTGACGACGGGCAAGCTGTAAGAACCATAAACATAGTTACTCGCATAGACCGGCGCAACGGACAGTTTGGCAGGGTTTACTCAGGCTACGGCGACCAGGACCGCTTCCAGGCTGGCCTGGTTACAAACATTTTTATGGGACAACGCCGCGTATCTATACTGGGAATGAGCAATAATATTAACCAACAAAACTTTTCTTCAGAAGACCTTTCGGGCTTTTTCGGATCGAACAGGGGCGGTGGAAGCGGAGGTGACCGCGGTATGCAAGGCGGAGGAGGCGGAAGAGGGCAAATGGGCCAAGGCGGACCAGCTGCAAACCGTGGCGAATTTTTGATTGGCCAACAGGCGGGCCTGAACAATACAAACTCCATTGGCCTTAACTATACCGATCGAATTAACGACAAACTAAACCTGAATGCCAGTTATTTTTTCAACTTAATGAAAAATGACACAGAACGTTTCAGCGACCGGCTTTATTTCCTCGACGAAGCAGCCTCTCAGTTTTATCTCGAAAACAACTTCTCTGACAGCCGCAATGTGAATCACCGTTTCAATGGCCGCATCGAATACCGGATAAACCAAAATAACACCCTCATTGTTTCTCCAAGATTCAGTATGCAGGATACCCGCGCCACCAGCCTGAACCAGGCAAACAGCTACCTGCCAGGTTTTCAGTTTCTTAACCAGACTGTTACTGATTTTAACCGAAACTGGGATGGATATTCATTTGGCAACAACATAACCTATAGGCTTAGGCTGAATGAAAAGGGTAGGTCGATATCAACCAGCCTGAACCTTAATGCAAACAACAATACCTCTTTGTTTTTGCTCGATGCCCTGAGCGAATTTTATCGGGGGCCGGTATTGATTGAAGACCTTATTGATCAGCAAAGCAATTCAAAAACCCGTAGCATGGGTGTCTCAACCAATCTTAACTATACCGAGCCCATATCTGAAGGCGGTATGCTTCAGATATTATACAACTTTTCGTTTTCTGACAACGAATCTAATCGCCTCACCAATAGCTGGGATATTGAAAGCCAGGCATATACCATTTTCGAAAACGACCTTTCGAGCCAACTAACAAACGGCTACCTTACCAACCGGGCCGGACTGAGCTATATGCTGCGGGGCGAAAAATACAACCTTCAGGCCGAAGTATCCTTTCAGAATGCAAGCCTTTCGGCAAAACAAACCACGCCTTATTTCGTTGACCTGAGCCGAAACTACCAAAGCATATTGCCAAACCTTAGGTTTACATACAACTTTTCGCGCACCACAAATCTTCGCATTTTTTATCGCACCTCAACCAATGCTCCTTCGGTAAACCAATTGCAGGATGTGATAAACAATACCAACCCCCTGTTGCTAAGCACCGGAAACCCCAATCTGAAACAGAGCTACAGCCACTTTGGCAACATTAGATATAGTTTTGCCAATCCGGCCAAATCGCGAACCTTTATGCTTTTCCTGTTTGGCAACCTGACCAACGATTTTGTGGCAACTGCTACCCTTATTGCACAGCGCGACACGGTGCTTCCCACCGGAGTGCCCCTGCCACGAGGCGGGCAGTTCAGCCAGCCCGTTAACCTTAGTGGATACGGAAACTTAAGGTCAATGCTTACTTATGGTTTTGTATTCAACCCCATTAAAACAAACATTAACTTAAGCAGCGGAGTTGGCTACACCCGATTGCCCGGTTTAATAAACGGACAAAAAAACCTTGCCAATACCTTAAACCTTTCAGGAGGTATAGTGCTGGCCAGTAATATCAGTCAAAATATCGACTTTACCCTAAGCTACAATGCCAATTACAATATTGTTGAAAATACGCTGAGGCCTCAGCTAAATAACAATTACTTCTTTCACCTTACCGGATTGCGACTAAATTGGATATTCCTCAAAAGCTGGGTGATAAGAAATGATGTAAGTAATATGTTTTACACGGGCCTGGGCCAAACTTTCAACGAAAACTACTGGATGTGGAATGTTAATATAGGCCGGAAGTTTATGGCAAATAAGCAGGGCGAACTGACCTTAGGGGTTTATGACCTACTAAATCAAAATCAAAGCGTAAACCGCAATGTAACAAGCAATTACGTTGAAGATGTCAGGTCTAATGTACTTAATCGCTTTTTCATGTTTACGTTTACCTATAACATCCGCAACTTTAATTTTGGGCAACAGCCTTTGAGTAGTCGGTGATCCCGAGGTTTCGGGATTTGTAAACTGTGTGCATTTACAACCCCTACAACCAACCCCTACAACCCTAATAACCCTTTTTTATTTTTACCTCCGGTTTTTTACAAACCTGTCGAGCCATTGCAGCCATTCCCAGTGCATGTGCAGCACCGATTCGCGGGCTGCATAACCATGACTTTCGTGCGGAAGCATTACTAATCTAACAGTTGCTCCGAGGCCCCGAAGTGCATCATAATACCTTTCGCTTTGCAATGGAAAGGTTCCGGCATTGTTGTCGTCGGCTCCGTGAATGAGCAACATAGGGGTTTTCATTTTGTCGGCGTGTATAAATGGCGACATAATGTTATAAACTTCGGGGGCTTGCCAGAAGTTGCGTTCTTCGCCCTGGAAGCCAAATGGGGTTAGGGTTCGGTTGTAAGCTCCACTTCGGGCCACCCCAGCGGCAAAAATATTGCTGTGGGTAAGCAGGTTGGCCGTCATAAATGCCCCGTATGAGTGGCCCGATACCGCTACCCGGTTTCGGGCGGTTACTCCCATGTCAACCAGTTTATTTATGGCGGCTTCGGCATTGGCAATGAGTTGTTCTACGAAAGTGTCGTTGGGTTCCTTTTCGCCTTCTCCAACAATTGGAAAGCTGGCATTGTCGAGTATGGCATATCCTTGTGTGGCGAGCATTACAGGCGATGAGGCACCTACGCGGGTATAAGTGAATGGCGAGCCAGTAACCTGGCCAGCGGCATCGGCGCTTTTAAACTCTCGCGGGTACGCCCAGAGCAGGGTGGGCAGGGGGGCATCAACGCCCCTACGAAAGCCGGCCGGCAAGTAAAGGGTTCCTGAAAGCGGAATGCCATCGGCGCGTTCATAATGTATCATTTCCCTCTGCAAAGCCTTAAGAGTGGGCATGGGGTCGGGAAATTGGGTTATTTGTGTAATGCGGTTGCGGCCCAGGTCGCGCAAAAAGAAGTTGGGCTGCACCTCAACCGATTCGCGGCGGGTAATAACAAGTCCACGGTCGGCATCAATCAGCCTTACAGGGCTTTCGAACCATGGTGCCTGGCTTTGCCATAACCGCCTGGTTTTTCCGGTGCGAATGTCGTATTCATCAATAAAGGGCCGGTTGCCTTCGGGTGAGGCGCCTTGGCCAAAAAGGTAAAGCAGGCGGCCACGCCGGTCAAATTGTAATACCTGCCTCCCGTATTGATTTAATATGGTCTGGAAACTACCCGGGTCGTTGTAGCGGTCTTCAATGCTGCGTTCCCAGAGCAACCTCATTGGCCATGCAGGATCAGAAGGATTAAAGGAGCTGAGTTTACCACGGCGGTCGCGTGGCCAGTTTTCGGATAAAAGGGCAAAATCGTGTCGCCCCCAGGTAATGTTTGCCATTCGCAATTCAGTTTTTACGGAAGGCAAGGGTTCGCCGGAAAAAGGCGCTTCAAGAAAAAACAATTGGTCGCGGTGTGTAACCTGATTGGCCGGATCGCCACCATCCAAAGCTTCTGCCCAGAATATTGCGGCCGGCTTGTCGGATCGCCAGGTGTGGCTGCGAGGGCCTGTGCGCACTGCTCCAAAACCCTGGGGAAGGTTATCGGTAAGCGGTACCTCGGCAAGCAAACGTACTAGGCGGCCTTCCATGTCGAGCAATTCAACCGTTTGCGGGAAACGCTGCATGGGTACAATGTAAGAGTAAGGCTTTTTTATTCGCGTAAGCAAAAGGTAATTTCCATCGGGCGAGGGGTTGAAAAACCAAATCACACCAGGTTCGCCAAGCAGGCGGCTATTCCCATCAAGATTGGTCTTGACCAATTGCGATGTGGCATAATAATCAAAAATAGCCTCATCATACACATCGCGTATCAGGTCCTGAAACGTGCGCACTGCAGCCCGACGGCCAATGCTCTCCTGCACTACCGGCCCCGAAGCCACTGCCGGCCGGGTTGGAGCAGGGCCTCTACCCTCAGGAATGGCCGAATATATTATGGTTCTATTGTCGGGCAGCCAGGTAAATGTGGTGCCAAGCACCCCATTTACCACTCCGCCGGTAAGCCTTCGGGCAACTGCATTGGCGGGGTTTGCTACCCAAAGTTCAATGCCTGTGGCCGTTGTATGCGTAAAGGCAAGCATGCTGCCATCGCGGCTCCATGAAAGGTTACTTATTTTCGGATGTATTGGAAGCCCATAAACAGGCCTTACATTGCTGCCATCGATATTTGTAAATGTTAAACCCGTGCCAAATCTTTCGCGGCTCGCTCCGTTGGTGGCCGGATCGAAACGAATGCCAGCAAGGCGCAGCTCATGAGCCGCAATATCATCTATACCAGGCAGGTCGGGGTTGGTTATCAGCGCCACAACCTCGTTATTAGGGCTAATAAGCATAGTTGGGGTAGCCGGGGCATCTACAAGTTCGATAATTTCCTGAGGCGGAAGCTGGTAACTGATCTGGGCAAAAGCCTTGCCGGCAAATAGAATAACCGTAAGCCAAAACACCAATAAAATTGCTAAATACTTCATAGTTGTAAAGGTTGGTTTGTTTATGTTCTAAATATTTTGATAATACTTTTTAAAAAAGGTTTAAAAGCCAGATTATTTGCTTCGGTCCAACAGGGGCTTTAAAAGCCAGACCCAAGCAGCTGCAATAAAAAAGGAAGCTACGCTACCCCATGCAAGTCCTTTTACCGGAAAAAAATATCCGGCTGCAAATCCGTAAATAACAATGTTTGTTGAGGCCAGGAGCATTATTTTTCCGAGGGCACGTGCAAAGCCTGCGCCAGCCGCCAGGGTAAGTATAACCATCGACGAAAGCATTACTGCCGGAAATGAGGCAAATATGCCGGTCCAAAATGCCGACCCGCTGTAACCAACCAATACTGCGCCACCCACCACAGTGCCAGCAAAGGCTGCTCTTATCAGCACCTGCCACCACTTATAGCGATTTCCGGTTTTAGGTGCCGAGGGTATCTTAAGCACCCTTTCGGCGAGCACCCATGTGCCAATGGCCGTTACGAAGTAAACAATGGTCCAGACATAGCGGCTCACATCCTGAAAAAGCGACGAAAATATTGCAAGCCCAAGCCAGACCATAAGGCTTCCGGCAATTGCCCATGTCAACCCTTTGGGAATAAGGAAAATAAAAGTAAAAAGAAACAGGGTGCTGAGGGTCATGCCCAAGGGAACAGTTACTGTAGCAGCGGCCGCAAAATCTACCCCTTGGGTTAAGCCAATAAAAAGCAACGACACCAGAATGGTGCTTGGCAGGTTGCTTACCATCCCTCCCAAACGCGAACCCAGTCGCTCAGAAAGTATTGTAACCGAGCCAATCCATAACCCGGCAATAACTATTGACAATAAAAACTGCTGAATGAATAGGGAATCCATCGAACTTAGTTTGCGGGGGTAAATGTATCATGATTTTTTTTTATGACCGCTGCATTATTTTTTTTATTGTATTTATGGGTTTAACTTTTTGTAAAGGCAGTATAGCCCGTTTATTTTTTTTTAACCTCAGGGCTTTTTGATTGACTTTATGGCAACTAAAATTCCTGCAATGTTTTTTTAATCGCAGGGATTTTATTACTTTGCAGGCCATTTTGAAGGCTACGCCTGGATTGAGAGTTTACAAAAATTTGCAGATTATCCATTCATTTCATAACGCATACAAATAAAAGTAATCATAATCACTATTGTCCGATGAAAATGACAGGATTTTTCGATCCGCCCGAAACGATAAGGCTTTCAGGGGTTTTGGGGGAAATAGGGGTTGGGCGGCGGCGAAACCGCCACCCAACCCCTATCAAAAACTAACTATCTGTCATTCCGAACGTAGTGAAGAATCCTGAACACCTAATTCTTCCGTTATTGGAATTTGTCGGACAATAATAAATCATAATATCAAAACCATTTTGGGCAACATGAAAGATACACCTATTCCCTTTAAAAAAGTTCAGGAACAAATTATGATTTTAGGCCTTTCGAGCGTTGGCAAAGCCTCAATACGCGAAATAAAGCGCCTTGTTGACAACATTGAGCAAGCCACCGGTCTGAAATACATACGCATGGAAATGGGCGTGCCAGGCTTGCCGCCAACCCAAATTGGCGTGGATGCCGAGATCGAAGCCCTAAAAAAGGGTGTGGCAGCCATTTACCCCGATATTGATGGCATAAAGCCACTGAAGCAGGAAATTTCGCGTTTCGTAAAACTTTTTATGGATGTGAATGTAAACCCGCAGGGCTGCATACCCACGGTAGGATCAATGCAGGGCAGCTTTGCAGCTTTTACAACTATTGCCCGCATGTATAAGGAAAGGAATACCATTCTGTTTCTCGACCCTGGTTTCCCGGTGCACAAACAGCAGTGCAGGGTGCAGGGTATTCCGTATGACAGTTTTGATGTTTATGAATACCGCGGCGAAAGGCTTCGTGTCAGGCTCGAAGAAAAACTACAGAACGGTAACATTGCCGGCTTGCTCTACTCAAACCCCAACAACCCATCGTGGATTTGTTTTACAGATACTGAATTGCAAATAATTGGCGAACTGGCCAACAAATACAATGTGGTGGTTATGGAAGACCTGGCATATTTTGCCATGGATTTTCGCCATGATTATTCAACACCCGGTATTCCTCCATACCAGCCAACAGTAGCTAAATATACCGAAAATTATATACTCTTCATTTCAAGCTCAAAGGCATTCAGCTATGCCGGCCAACGCATTGGCATGATGGTGGTGAGCGATAAACTTTTTGCAACACAGGCCGATGACCTTAGCCGCTATTACAATTCGACCAAATTTGGCAACGCTATGATTTTTGGCACTGTGTACGCCCTTAGCTCGGGCACCTCGCACTCGGCTCAATATGCACTGGCTGCCATGCTTAAAGCAGCCAACGATGGCGAGTTTAACTTTGTTGATGTGGTTAAAGTTTATGGCCAAAAGGCTCAGATAATGAAACAGCTGTTTACCGGCAACGGTTTTAATATTGTTTATGACAAAGACGAAGACAAACCCCTTGCCGATGGCTTTTATTTTACAATTGCATATCCGGGCTTTTCGGGGGCCGAACTGATTGAAAAACTGGTCTATTACGGCATAAGTGCCATTTCTCTTGCCATTACCGGCAGCGAACGCCTCGAAGGCTTGAGAGCCTGCGTGTCGCTGGTTAGCCCCGAACAGTTTCCTGATCTGGAATACCGCCTGAAAAGGTTCAGGGAGGATCATCCGGTTAAATAGCATCAAAGAGCCTGGTGGCCTGGCCATAATACCGAGAGCAGAATAAGAAATAAGCCATCGGAAGCGGTATTATTAAGCATTATTGCATAACCTGTTAAAGTAAAATTTACAAGCCGGGGGCTTTTGCTCCTGCTATTGAGCTTGAAATTCCGCTGGATATTCCTGAAATCCTAGTTCTGGCAGATGTTTTCTTTCCTGGTTATAATTCGTTGTAGCACCAGGTGTGGTTGGTTGTAGCAATTGTTTTTGCCAATGAAGTTTCACTTATTTTGATGGATTGCCTGCCATAAGGTTTTACCTCGAAAGGGTGGTTCCTGTAAAGGCTTTTTGCTGGGGAGGCCGCTGGTGATAATTAAACGATTGCCAGCATCTAAGAAAATGATTAATCCCTGCATATAATTTTTTCAGAAATTCTGCACAAAAACCCTTGATTTTTTATTGGCTATAAAATTTTGTTTTAATTTGGCGCATATAATGTTTTAACTATCTTTGCACTCTCAAAAAACGATCTTTCGATTTTTGCCCTGCCAAGCAATTAAGGAATCAGCATTACCCACCCGGAAATGGGTGAGTACCTGCCGGCATGCAGGGCTGAAACCAATCCCGCAGGTGCGGGACTAAACTGTAGTTCTTTGATTTCGAAAAATTATTTTTTCAAGCAATTATTCATGGAGAGGTGGGTGAGTGGCTGAAACCAGCAGTTTGCTAAACTGTCGTACTCGATTAGGGTACCGGGGGTTCGAATCCCCCTCTCTCCGCTCAGTTCTTAGTTTTATTTTCGGGGTGTAGCGTAGCCCGGTATCGCGCCTGCTTTGGGAGCAGGAGGTCGTAGGTTCAAATCCTGCCACCCCGACACAAATTAAAAGCCATGGATTTTTTCCGTGGCTTTTTTGTTTCAGTTGGTATCCTTTGTAAAAAGCAAAGCAAGAATTCGGGGAATCCCACTGCGGTTGTCATTATCAAAGAATTCTGATACCCTCACTATACTGAAGCCATTCATAATGGCGGCCTGGGTAAAGTCGCTTAAATGGTGGTCAAAGCATGTTACAACGTGGGTTCCTATATCCGTTTCAAAACGGGCCTTTGTGCCCAGGTATTGTTTAAATGGGTGAAGTTCGCCCAGATACACGTACCCGCCAGGTGTTGTTTTTCTGGCAGCTTCCCTGAAAATGTGATCCAGGTCTTCAATGTGTTCGAGTACCAGGCTGAAGGAGATCAGATCAAATTGCCTTCCGGCGAAATCCCAGGGCCTGGTTATATCGGCCTTACGAAACCTTAGGTTTTGATTCACAATTTTATTCCTCGCCCGGGCAAGCATTTCATCCGAAAAGTCAATCGCTAATACTTCAGTTGCCCGGCTGGCAAGGTATCCGGTGTTTTTTCCGGTTCCGCAACCAATTTCAAGACAAGTTTTAAAGGCGATGGTTTCCAGCAAGGCTCTAAGGGCCATCGCCTCAAGGTCTCTGGTCTTGTTCTGGTTGGAGTCGTATTGCCCTGCCCACTCATTGTAAGCTTCTTTTACATCCATAATCATTCTGGTTTTATGAGGGCTGAATTTAATATGAATTAAGGTGTTGTGCGTTTAAACCGCCAAAACATATTTAAGGTGATTTAGCGGTTTGTTATTTAAGAATTTGACATACTGCAACAATGTTACTGCAGTGATTTTACAAAGTAAACGGATAGTCTATCCAGCTCTTGTTTTTGCGTAATTGCGTTTAAGCATTAATTGATCGCACAATTGAGCAAACATAGTTTCGATTCGTTTACGGGCTCTTTTGAGAATAATTGGAAAACGTTCTTTATTATGTTGATTGGATCTTTTGGGTGTTTCAAGGCGGATTTTGCTTTACCAGATTTTTTCTGCCGGGCACAAAAACCTTATCTTTGAAAAATTCTATTTCGACAAATCTAATTTTTATACTCCATTTTTGGGGTTATGCAATGAATTAAATTATATTCAATGAATACTTATAGGTTTGCAATTTGGCTTACTGTAGTTTCTTTTTTTGGAAGCGCCTGTAATTTTTCGGATAGAAATAACATTCAGCTTTCCAAAGGGAGCGTTATGAGCGGGAAAGTGATTTCGATAATCGATGGCGACACTTACGATGTTATGGTTGAAGGAAACCAAACCTTGAGGGTAAGGATGGAAGGGATTGATGCTCCTGAGCGGGGTATGCCGTTTTACAGGGTTTCTAAAAACTACCTTTCGCAATTATGCTATAATGAGGTTGTTGAATTAAAAATTACCGGGGTTGACAACCACGAAAGGGTTCTTGCGTTTGCCTATTTGGAGGATGGCCGGGAGCTTAGCCATGAATTGATCAGGGTTGGTTTAGCCTGGCATTTCAAAAGGTACAATTCAGATAGAAGCCTTTCAATTCTCGAAAGGGAGGCCCGAAAATTTGAAAGAGGCCTTTGGGCCGATGATAACCCTTTGGCTCCCTGGACTTATAGGTCGCTTCGGCGTCAGGGTAAGTCAGCAAGTGAAATTTATTTATGAGTCAAAACCCCACCGGTAGGAGCGCCCTGCCGCATTGCGTTAAATTCTGGCAGCCGTGTTTGTGGTGGGTTCAAAACTGGTTTGTAATCAGCCAAGTACAAAACCCAGTCCCAGCTCTTCAATTTTTTCCCTTTCGGGTGAAGCCGTTTCGTGGTTCCATCCGCGCTGGGTGTAATAGTCGTCGAGCATTTTGCTGAATGTTTCCTTTTCTACCAGCATTCCTTTTGCGGGTCCATGGGTTGGGGCGTCAATAAAGAAACGTTCCGGAATCCAGTCGTCGGCCCGGCCAAATCCTTCGCGTTGGTTAAATATACGTTCCATGTTTACTATTCGCTCGCCGGCCTTGTCAAACGATTCGGCTGTCCATTCAACACCGGTTATTGCCGACATGAAGTTATGAAATGCCAGTTCGTTTCGAAACCAGCTGCTGGCAAAGCTGCATGCTCCTATTGAATCGCGCAGTGCCAGTTGGTTCTGTGCCGCTGGATTACCCCCGTGCATATGGCAGGCTCCGCGGTTGCATGTGGCATACGAAATGCCAAACCAGCCCGGCGATGCATGTACGTTCCAGGCCGCAAGTTCGTGCCCTTTTACATGTATGGCAAACCTGTGCGAGTCCTGGCCAATAATTTCAGCCAGGTGCTTAACACCCTGCGAGGCTTCTTTGCCAATGCCTTCCATTTTGCCCATCAGGTGAATCATCTCAATGGTGCCATTTACGCTGCCCCATTTCAGGTCAATTCCGTTAAGAAAGTCTTTGTTTATGAGTTTTTTATCGTAAGCTTCCATAAGAAACCCTATGGCATTGCCAACCGAAATAATGTCAATACCGTATTCGTCGGCAATAAATATTGCGCGGTTCAGGCCGTTCAGGTCGTCAATCAATAGGTTGGATCCGAACATTGTTCCGGTTTCGTATTCGGGGCCATCGTGCACCAGTCCGCCATAGGCGCCTTTTGCTACTCCGCTTTTTTTGCATGCCAGCTTGCAGCAGAAGCACGAGAAGTCGCGTTTCCAAATTTGTTCGCGTGCGGCCTTTGCTCCAATTTTATGGGCGTATTCAAATGAGCCTTCCTGAAAGTTATTTACGGCTTGCACCCCGCGATCGCTGGCTGCCGTAATTGAGTTTGCCGTACCGCCATAGCGCCAGTTGCGGCGGCTTTCTGTATCTTCCGCGAAAGCGGCCCTTGACATTTCCAACAGTTCTAAAAAGCGCTTGTGGTTGGCCACGTTGGGCTGCCCGGTACCTCGCACCGCAATGGCTTTAAGGTTTTTTGAGCCCATAACACTGCCTGTGCCGCCGCGACCCGCTGCACGGGCTGCCGTATTTATAATGCACGCCATAGGGTTAAGCCTTTCGCCGGCCGTGCCAATGTAGCAACTGCGAAATCGTCGATCGCCAAGGTGTTCGATAAACTTTCTGTCGAACTCGTCGGTATCCATGCCCCAAAACTGGGTGGCATCGCGTATTTCTACCTGGTTGTTGTTTATGTAAAGATACACGGGCGTGTCGGCTTTTCCCTGAATAATAATGCCATCGTAGCCGGCAAAGCGTATTTCGGGACCAATAAATCCGCCCATGCTCGAATAGCTTATGGAGGAAGCCTTGGTATATGGTGAGCTTATTGGCGATGTACGCGGCGACTTGCAAATAACAGTGGTTCGTGAGGCAGAAGGTATGGGCAATCCTAAAAATGGCCCGGGCATAATCATTAGCGGATTTTCGGGTGCCAACGGGTCAATGCCGGGTTTCTGCAATCGATCCCACAAAATTTTCATGGCCAACCCGCGGCCTCCCACAAACATTTTCAGGTCGTCTTCAGCAACCCGAAACCGGGTAATTTCGCGGGTGCTAAGGTTTACATCAAGCAACACTCCGTAATATCCGTTGGGGCTCATTGTTGGTTACTTAGTTTATTTGGGTTAATTCTTTGAATTCCTCTTTCATAAAAAATCAGTTGCTGCTGCCATAAAACCTATCAATCAGGATTTGAGCAATGGCATTGGGCGACATTTTCCGGAACTCTGTATCCTGGTTAAGCTCAATATATTTCAGGGCGTAAAACGAGCAGTATTTTACACAATTTGGGTCGCCCCCGCAAAGGGTACACATGCCAATGGGCTTGCGGCTGGCATTCATTTGTATTACGCCGGTGCGCTGCCTGCTGCAGGCACGGGCACAACGCCGGCACCCAATGCAGGTTTCGGGGTTGTTGCGTATGGTTTGGGTTACCGCGTCGCGATACATGGCTTTTTGACCGCTAACCTCGTCGGGCTCAACAGGGCAAACTTCAATACATGGTGCATCCTCGCAAAGCGAGCAAACCACCGGAATGTCCACATCGGGGTTGTACCAATGTACCTTAATATTTGATAGCCATGGATTGCCCAAACCCTTGAGCTGTTCGCCATTTACCTCTACCGGGTTATTAAACCCGGAGCAAACAGTTTCGCAGGTTCTGCAGCCTGTGCATTTGGTAAAATCTACCACGATGCCCCTTACCACTTTGCTGCTGCTGCCATGGAGCCTAAAAACCACCCCAAAATTACCCAATATGGCCAGTCCGCCTCCTCCTATAGCCAGCCTGCGCAAAAAATCGCGCCGCGTTTGGGCCTGTTTCGCTTCGTTCATCTTGCTTGCTTTTTATAGTTTTACCCCGTAACATTTTATTGAAATGCCCAGGAAGCCTGAAACCCCAAAATTTAATGTCAATGGTGCGGTAAATTTAAACAATTGACTTAAAATACCGAAATGGCTTCAAAATTTTACGCCAAATTTTATTGAATTTTATGAACAAGCATTAGCCATACCTGTTTTACATAAACCGAAAAAATAAAAATTCACCATTGTCCGATGAAAATTACTTAATTTCTCGCTCCGCTCGAAATGACAGGGTTTTCAATGGTTTTGGCAATTTGGGGGGTAGGTGGCGGCTTGGCCGCCACCTACCCCCCTTAATA